>JBDTKZ010000092.1:0-22651 GCA_039935075.1 Bradyrhizobium sp. | reverse complement strand
TCTTCACGTAAAGTGTTCCTCGTGGAGCAGTGAGACAAAATCGGCGCGCAGCAGACCCGCGGCGCGCCGATGATTGTCACTTCGCCGTGCCTTATTCGGACGGCAGCGCGAACACGGTCAACGTTCCGCTGATCAAGAAAGCAGAAGCAAAAAAAGACTAGGTAACTCTCCTGTCGTAAGCAAGTTATGATTTGGAACGAGTAGGCCATCTCTCGCGCTGCAATGCGGGCCGGAACCCGGAGCTTGATAATACAGCGCGGGACAATGATGCTGACCAAATTCGATCGCGACGAAAGACGATACGCGGCTCCATGCGCGAGCCGTCACACGAAAGGCCGCATCAAAATGGATAACAAAACGGCGGCTCACCGAAGTTCTTCAGCTCGCCCAATTGTTCGACAGGGCTATTTCTGCAGGCATGCCGCGAAGGCGCTACGCTTCGTGGGCAGCGCCCTCGCTGCAATTCTTAGTTGTGTTCTGTTTGCCCGCGATTGCGGTGCACAACAGCAAAACCCGCCGACGCCGCTGCCGATCTCCGAGATTGCGCCAGGTGTCTACGTTCACATCGGCAATATCGACATGATGAATGAAGCCAACCAGGGCGATGCGGCCAATGTCGGCTTCATTGTCGGCGATGACGCGGTGGCGGTGATCGATACCGGCGGCAGCACGCGCGAAGGGGCGCGCCTTCTTGGCGCTATCCGCTCCGTGACGTCAAAGCCTGTTCGCTATGTCATTAATACCCATGTTCATCCCGATCACATTTTCGGCAACGCGGCGTTTGCACAAGAAGGAACTTCCCTTGCACAAGAGCGAACTATTTTTGTCGGACACAAGAATCTGCCGCGCGCGCTGACGGCACGGGGCGATTATTACCTCAGGGCATTTCGCAGCGTGCTGGGCGATTCCCTGATCGACGAAGTGAAGATTGTACCGCCCACGCTGCTGGTCGACGGCGAAATGAAGATCGATCTCGGCCATCGCGTGCTGACGCTGAAGGCATGGCCGCCCGGACATACCGACAATGACCTGACGGTGTTCGACGACGCCAGTTCCACGCTGTTTGCGGGCGATTTGCTGTTCGTCGAGCACATTCCGGTCATTGATGGCAGCATTCGTGGCTTTCTCGCCGACCTGCCGGAAATGTTGCGCATTCCGGCCGCGCGCGTCGTTCCCGGACATGGTCCTGTCGTGGCCGATTGGCGTGGCGCCGTTGCCGACGAGCAGCATTATTTCGAAAGCCTCGCCAGGGAAGTGCGCGACCTGATTGCCCAGGGGATACCTCTCACCAAGGCGGCAAAAGTGGCCGGACGAAGCCAGCAATCGCAATGGAAGCTGTTTGATGAGTATGGTTCGCGCAACGTCATTGCGGCGTTCGGCGAACTCGAATGGGAATGACCGCGCCTTGCCGCCTCAGGCGCTTTCGGGTAACTTGATCGCTGCTTCAGCGTGGAAACGGAATTCGACCATGTCGATTTTTTCCAGGGTGATCGCGCCGGCCTTGATGGCGGCGCTGTGGTTGGCGGGGCCGCTGAATTTAGCTGGATCGTCGCGGGCGAATGCTCAAGCCACCGCCAGCCAGGACCAGCCGTCGGAAGAAACCTGGAACAGCATCAAGGGCGATATCTTCAAGGATCGTCCGATTCTCGATGGTTCCGGCCTTGTGGTTCTCGATGCGCCGCGCCGTGCGGAGGACGCCGCCGTCGTGCCGATCGGCATGCGCGTCAATTTCGCTCCCGACGACAAGCGCACCCTGCAATCGTTGACGCTCGTCATTGACGAAAACCCCGCGCCTGTCGCCGGCACGTTCACGATCGGGCCACGTTCCGGCGTGACGTCGATTTCAGCGCGGATCCGGGTCAACACCTATTCCTATGTCCGGCTCGTCGCCGAACTCAGCGACGGCAAGCTCTATGGCGTCAAGACTTTCGTGAAGGCATCGGGGGGCTGCTCGGCGCCGGCGGCGTCGAATGCAGACGCCACCAAATCGATGCTCGGGCAGATGAAATTCCGCACCTTCCGCTCCGAGGCCAGCACGATGCCGGAGGCTCAGATCATGCTGCGTCACCCGCAGAATTCCGGTCTGCAGATGGACCAGCTGACCCGGCTTTACATCCCGCCGTTCTTTATCGAGAACCTCAAGATCTGGCAGGGCGATGAGCTGATGGTGACGATGGATGGCGGCATCGCGATCTCGGAAGATCCGAATATCCGTTTCAACTACAAGCCCAACGGGGCTGCCGATTTCCGCGTCGAAGCCGTCGATACGGACAAGCATATTTTCAAGAGCGAATGGCCGGTCGAAAAGTCGATGCTATAACGACGTTCGACACTTCTCTCTCGGGCAAGGCGATTTCGCTCTTGGACAAGGCACCGCGGTCTTCCGGTCAGAAACAGCGAATCTCTGCTTCCGCCTGTGCTCGCCGAAACTCCTGCAGCGCCAGCCTGGCTGGTTCGGTCGATCGAAATTCAGAACCGACGGGTCCGGTGACCTGGGACATCGAGAGAATGGTTTCCGCGGTCACATAGCGATCATACGGAATGACCGAGGCAATCACGTCGATCGAGCAGGAGCATTTCTGCAAAAGTTCCTGCGTTTCGCCGTTGGCCTTCATGCACCCGAAGACATAGTCGGCGCGTGCCGAGGTCGGGTAATCGTTGAGATCCTCCGCCTTTGCACGCGCAGCCGCAACGACGATCAGGGTCGCCACAACAACGCTTGATCGGAACAGGGTGGCCATGCGAGCCATCGTCAGCGCCTTTCGTCGCCCGGCACCCCAACGCAGCGAAGTCTTGCGCTCGCCGGTCAGGGAATGCCGATCACGACTTCTTGCCGTCCGCCCCAAACTGCTTGAGGTAGGCGATGACATTGCTGATGTCGTCATCCTTGGTCAAACCAGGGAAGATCATCTTGGTGCCGGGAACCTTGCCGCGGGGATTCTTGAGATATTCCTTCAAGGTCGCTTCATCCCAGGTGATGCCTGAATTCTTGTTGGCGTCGCTGTAGGAATAGTCCGCATAGGAGCCGGCCTTGCGGCCGACCACGCCGTTCAGCACCGGCCCGACCGCGTTTTTGGCGCCTTCGCCGATCTGGTGGCAGGCCTTGCACTTGAGAAACACCTTTTCGCCAAGTGCTGCGTCCTGCGCGTTTGCGGCACCGATCGAACCTGACAACGCCAGACCGGATAAGGTCCAGGCAGCGAAAAAGTAAACTCGAAGATTCCTCACCCGGTCCATCCTTGTTCTGTGTTCGGACGAATTAACGCAACAGTGCTTGAATAATTTGTCAGGATCAACAATGGGGGTCAAGCTCGGGTGCGACAAGGCGCCTGGCCACGAAGCTAGCTTTTCGTAGTGGTTCAAAGCACGACGTACATTTGTTACAGACCTTGCCGCGGGGAACACAGTGGGCTAAACGGCCAATATCCGCGGACGGCGATGCGGTTTTTGGGAATGGTCATGAAACCATTCGATCTCACTCAGAATCCGGCACTTGAAGTCGATCGCGTCAGCCATCGTTATGGCGCGCGGGTCGCGCTGAACGATGTCGCTCTCACTGTTCGTCCGTCGTCTTTTACGGTGCTGCTGGGATTGAACGGCGCCGGAAAGTCGACATTATTTTCGCTGATCACGCGTCTTTATGCCATTCGATCCGGTCAGATCCGAATTTTCGGTCACGATGTTGCGAACGAACCCGGTGCGGCCTTGAGCAAGCTCGGCGTGGTCTTTCAATCCCGTGCGCTCGACATCGATATTTCGGTCCACCAGAACCTGATGTATCACGCTGCGCTGCACGGTATCGCCAGCAAGCGTGCGAACGAACTCATCGCCCAGGTGCTGGACCGCGTAACCATGGCCGATCGCAGCGCTGATCGGGTCGGGAATCTTTCGATCGGGCAGATGCGACGGATTGAGATCGCACGCGCGTTGCTGCACCAGCCCCGGCTGCTTCTGCTCGACGAGCCGACCGTCGGCCTCGACATCAAGGCGCGCGCCGATATTCTCGATCATGTTCGCCGGCTCTCGATGGACAGTGGCATCGGCGTGCTCTGGGCGACGCATCTCATTGACGAGGCGGGGGCGGGCGACGACGTGGTGGTGCTCCATAAAGGCAGCGTGCTTGCTCATGGTACCGTAGGCGATGTCGTCGGCCGAACCGGTGGCGCCGATCTGCGTGACGCCTTCAACCGGCTGACCGGGGTTGCCGATCAAGGTGAACTGGAAGCAGCCAGATGACGGCGACCGTCGAGGTGGCAGACCGGGTGACGGAGCCGCACCGCTTCACGCTGGCGCAGTATTTCATCTGTCTCAGGGGAATCGTCTGGCGAGAAGCCTTGCGCTTCATCCATCAACGCGAACGCTTCATCTCCGCACTGGTGCGTCCGCTGGTCTGGCTTTTCATTTTTGCCGCGGGCTTCCGCCAGGTGCTCGGCGTCTCGATCATTCCGCCCTATGAGACCTATGTCCTTTACGAGGTCTACATCGCCCCCGGATTGATTGCGATGATCCAGCTTTTCAACGGCATGCAATCGTCGCTGACAATGGTCTATGACCGGGAAACCGGTGGCATGCGCACGTTGCTGGTGAGCCCGTTCCCACGCTGGTGGCTGCTGACATCGAAACTTCTGGCGGGCACGCTGGTCTCGGTGCTGCAAGCCTATGCTTTCCTGGTGATCGCGTGGTTCTGGGAAATCGAACCGCCTCATCTGGGCTATCTGGCGCTGCTGCCGGCGTTGCTGCTCAGCGGCTTCATGCTGGGAGCGCTGGGAATGCTGATCTCGTCGCTGATCAAGCAACTGGAGAATTTTGCCGGGGTGATGAACTTTGTGATCTTTCCGATGTTTTTCGCATCTTCCGCGCTTTACCCGCTGTGGCGGGTCAAGGAATCAAGCCCGCTATTGTATTATATCTGCGAGCTCAATCCCTTCACGCACGCTACCGAACTCATTCGCTTCGCGCTTTATGAACAGGTTGCCTGGGTTTCGCTGGCGGTCGTGGTCGGCTGCACCATCGTGTTTCTGTTCGGTGCGATCCTGGCCTACGATCCGGCCCGCGGCTTCCTGGCTCGCCGCGGCGGCGGACCGCCGGCCTGAAGCCAGCGTCACTTGCTGCTTCAGAACGTGACCTTCATGCCGGCATAGATCGCGCGGGGCCGAGCCGGACTGAGCGAACGCGGGTCGGAGAATGCCGCGCCGCCATTGGCGAAATTCGGCAGCGCAGTGGTATCGAAGAACGTTCCATAGGTCGCGTAGCGATTGTCGAAGACGTTGTCGGCCCGGGCGTAGAGCTGAACCTGTTTGGTGACCTGATAGGAGGCGTGCAGGTTGAACACGGCGTAGGACGGCAGCTTCATGAACTGGTTGGATTCATCGCCGGCGAAATACTGGCTGGTGACGAACAGCGCATCGCCTCCAACCTTGAACGCATCGGTAACCGCATAGTCGATGCCGGCCTTCAGCCGGTTGCGCGGCACCGCCGGGATCTGGTTGCCGGGCATGACCTGGATATTGCCGTTGGCGTCGGCAAATGGGCTGTTCGGAGAGCCAAGCACCAACGCATTGAGAAAGCGCGCGTCGATGAACGTGTAGCTGGCGTTCATCTGCAGCTTGTCTGACTTGAGGCTGACTTCGACCTCGATGCCCTGGCGGCGGGTCGAACCGACATTCTGGAAATACCCGAACCCCGGGATCTGACTGGGAATGCTGAGAATGTCGTCGGTGTTGTCGGCGCGGAACGCGCCCAGTTTCCAGTTCAGCGTACCGATGCTGAGATTTTCGTTACCGCGCAAGCCGGCTTCCACTGTGTGCGACACCACCTGCTTCAACGGCGGATCGGAAACCAGGAATGAGGCGATGATGCAGGGGGCGGCCGGATCGGCGCATCCCAGTTCCAGCGGCGTCGGGGCGCGATTGGCTTCGGAATAGCCGGCATAGGCCGTTACTCCGGACGTGATCTTGTAGGTGCCGCCGATGATCGGATTAAAGCGGGTGTAGGTATCACTGCCATTCAACGCGGTCCCGATCTGGTCTTGCAGGTTGATATTGGCCACATTGAAGCGACCTCCAGCGGTGATCGAGAACCTGTTGGTGACGTCAAAGGTATCGAGGGCGTAGAGCCCGGTATATTGATTGGTAGTGCGGAGCGAGACCGGGCCGTCCGAAGACGGAGAGCCGGATTGACCAAGGAAAACCCCGGAGCCGCTGAGGGCGTAATCGGGGCCGATGGTGCCCAGCTCGGCGCTGGCGTTGAAATGGGTGACGCTGTAATCGAAGCTGGTTCCGACCACAAAGTGGTTGTTGTGCCCGAACAACTGGTCGGTATTGGTCGCCTGTAACGAGAAGCCCGTCGTCGTCGACTGGGTCGTTGTTCGATCGGTCTCGCCGAGCACGGCGCTGGGGTCGAAGGGATTGGCGAGTTGCATTCCGTTGAGGCCATTGGCCGGCGTGCTGCCGTCACCGAAGCAAAGCGTCGTGGCGTCGGCATCGCAAGGCTGAGCGCCAGTCGGATTGCCGTCCTGGGTATTCTGGTTGAAAATCCGCAGATGCGCGATGCCGTCGAGGGTCCAGGTCGGCGAGACCTCGACCTTGCCGGTCAGATTGACGTAGCCGACCTTGTTGGTGGAAGTCTGCGGCGTGGTGTAGGTCGCCCCCCAATATTGCTGCAGCAGCTCGGCGGGCACCGTCGCGGCGGCCCCGAAATCATTGTCGGCCACACCCATATTGACATGAAATTCGGACGTATCGTTCCGCACGCCGATGTCGCCATAGAAGCGCCGGACATTCGAGGCTGAAAAATTGCGGAACCCGCCGTCGTGCAACCCTTCGAGCGCGCCATAGACCGCGAAATCGTCGATCTGTTTGCCCCACTGCAACGAACTCTGGATGCGACCGAACGAGCCGCCCATCGTGTCGATTTCGGCGCCATGGTATTTGAAGCCATCCTTCATCTGCACGTCGATGGCCCCACCCAGCGCATTCAGGCCGAAGGCAGGATTGTTGGTGACCACGGAAACCGATTGGATAGCGGCGGTCGGAATCAGATCCCAGTTAACGGTGTCGCCGAACGCCTCGTTGATACGCACACCGTTCTGATAGACCGCCAGTCCCTGCGGCGTGCCGGATACCGGCGAAGCGACGAAGCCACGAAATTGCACGTTGGGCTGGAAGGGATTTCCGGCCACTTCGTTGACAATGATCCCCGGTACATATTTCACCAATGCGTCGCTGATGTTCAGCGATCCGGTCTGTTTGATCTGGTTGGTATCGACGACCGTGACAGCGGCAACCGTCTTGTCGGCCTCGATGTCACCGCCGGACAGCGGCGTTGTCGGATAGACCAGAACGGTGGGTATGGCGCGGACCCTGCGGGTCGCGTGCTGGTCGCGGCCACGTTTGGCGCCGAGCCTTGTCTCGGTTACCGTGATGGGAGGCAGAGCCTCGGTGGCGCCAGGCGCAGCCTGGGCATAAGCCTGCTCGCTTCCGGAAAACAGGCACATCGGTAGCGACGCGACCAACAGGTACCGGGCACTCATCTGTCTCACTCCCATACCCGCCGGCTGTTCTTTTTTCGCCGGTTGGGTACGAGACATTATCAGTACGCAGACCGAAACCGCCTAGCCACAAAATGTCGGGGCTTGGCGGCTGCTTTTTTCCCGAAATATTCGGGAAAAATTCCCGAAGCGCCGAAGGCGGCTCATCCCTACCTCAGGAGTCGCAAAAGGGCCTTGCCCGCTTTGCTATTCAACTCCTTCGCATCCAGCGTTCCATCACGATCCGGATCGGCGGCGCTGAAGCGTTGTTCGACCACGGCAAGATATTCGTCCTTTGTGAGCGTGCCGTCGTGGTCGGGATCGGCCGCCGCCAGCTCCTTGGTCGACAGCCTCCGCGCCAGTTCATGTTTGTCCAGTGTGCCGTCCTTATCGTGCTCCAGTCTGTCAAACATCGCCGAAGCCGCTGCCTTCGCTTCAGCGAGATCGACGGTGCCGTCGTTGTCGGTATCGAGCATGCGGATCAGGTTGATGTGACGGGATTTCGCCGAGGCAGGAAACCCCGTCGCAAGCAGTGTCCCGACGGCCAGCGAAACAACAAAGGTACGTCGCGATATCATGGTGCCACCTTTCCCGGTTGACCTTAAATATTTGTAGGCATTGGCCGAAACTCCGCGGGCAACGACGGGTTCCTCACCCTGCCAACTCGGGAATATTACAGGATCTCCCGGTCCCTGTGGAGCGGATTGCGCGGAATGACGTCTCAAATCTGCTCAACGGTGTGGAGTTGCTCCATCCCGCTCGGAACCAGGGCTTCCACAGTGACCCCCTGGCTTGTCGATGCCACGGTCATGGCGCCACCCAATGCCAGCACCCGCTCGCGCATCCCGATCATGCCGAGCCCTTGCTTGTGATCAATCGGAAGGCCGGAGCCGTTGTCGCGGACGCTGACCGCGACCGCATTGGTGTCCGCGGGCGTGCTTCCGGCCTCGCGAGATGGCACCGGCTTCACGGTGATCTCGACCTGTGTCGCGCGGGCGTGCCGGAACACGTTGGTCAGGGCTTCCTGGATGACGCGGTAGATGGTCAGCTGCGCCGTCTCGCTGGTCTCACCGAGGGATTGCGAAATCGTCGTCTCGATGGCCACGCCGGGATGAGACTCGCTCCACAGGCGCAAGAGCGCATTGATTGCTTCGCCGAGGCCAAGTTCCGCGAGTCCAACCGGCCGGAGCCTTTCGAGAACCCGCCGATTGAACTGCTGCAAGGCGTTGATCTGTTCGAGGATAGCGCCGCCATGCTTCCGCAAGACTTCCTCGCTCGGCGCGCGGGCGTCAGCGATCCGCATCAGCGCGCTGGCGTGCGCCCGCAGCGCGAACAGATAAGGCCCAAACTCGTCGTGCAGTTCCCTGGCAATCTCCTTGCGCTCGGCATCCTGTAGCGACACGGCGGTTTCGGCCAACCGCCGCTTCGCCTCGACGACGTCGCCCAAGGTCGCCGCAAGATGGTTCAGCTGGGTACAGATCGCCGCCAGTTCGGGTGAACCTGCCGGTTTGACGCGCGTGTCATAGGCGCCGGCCTCGATGCTCGTCATCGCTCTCGAGAGTGACTGAAGCGGCGCCAGCGCGCGGCTTACCACCATCATCGTCAACAGGAACAGCGCGATCGCGATGGCGGAGCCGACCTGGAGCTGGGTGACGATCCCGTCCCAAATTTCATTCATTTCGTCGGTCGGATGCGATGTGATGACGAGCGATCCCGCTTTGCCACGGATCGAAATCGGAACATCTACCGAGGTCTTTTCCGGATGAACGAGTGCGACAAACCACGCAGGCACCGAAGAGGGCTCGCCATCGTCGTCGGCGTCACCGGCCTGGGGAGGCTTGGCCGCCGCCATATCGCGCTGCCGCGTAATACTGACATGCCGCAGCCGGTTGAGGTCGTGAACAATCTGATCGAGCCTCGCATCGGGATCCGGCGTTTCATTGAGGCCTGCGACCAGCGTTTCAACAAATTCGCGCGCCAGCCTTACGACGCTTTGGTCTTCAGCCTGGACCCGAGGTCCGGCCTCCAGCACCAGCCGCGTGATATTGATGGCAAGACCGAGCATCAGAACGAGCGCCAGCAGCGTATTGAGCCGGGCGCGCAACGATAATTTTTGCCACATCACATTCGTCCAGTGCCAGACCGCGCCGCTCCTGCGTCAAGAGAGCGTTGACAGGTAGAAAACGCGGCTATCTAATTGAACCGTACAGCAATTCTGCCCGGGATGCATAACCCTCGGCATCATCTTTGGATCGCCCATGGCGCGGAAGTCTTCGGTTCGGTCTGATGCGACGCAACAAGAGTTAACGCGGGATTTGGCACCGGCATCGATGCGGGTTCTGATCGTCGACGATCATCCTATCGTGGCCTCGGGTTGCCGGGCGCTGTTCGCGGGCGACAATGACATCGTGATACTGGAAGCCTGCGACGCGGAGAGCGGCGAGCGTGCATTTATCGCCGAACAGCCCGATGTTTGCGTATTCGATATCAATCTGCCGACCGTCTCGGGGTTCGAACTGGCGCGACGCATTCTGACGCAGGCCGCGTCGGCGCGCATTATCATGTTCAGCATGAATGACGATCCGGTATTCGCCGCGCGTGCGATCGAAATCGGCGCCAAAGGCTATGTCTCGAAGTCCGGCGACCCCTGCGACCTCGTCGAGGCCATCAGGGAGGTCGGAAACGGCGGGGTCTATTTGCCAGCGGCGATCGCGCGCGGCGTTGCGTTCGCCGGTCCTGCCGTGGCCCAGAGCCCGCTGTCTAAACTAACATCACGCGAAATCGAGATATTGCGGCTACTCAGCGTCGGCAAAAGTCTTTCCGAGATCGCATGGCTGGTCCGTTCGTCGTACAAAACGATTGCCAATACTTCGTCCATTATTCGTCAGAAGCTTGGCTTGCGTTCATCTTCCGAACTCGTGCGCTTTGCAATCGAGAGCCGGTTGGTTTGATTTTCAGTATCAGCCTTGCCTGGTGCCGATTGTCGCCCGTGCTACCAACGCCCGCATTTCCGCGGCGATCGATGCGATGACTTCTTTGCTGCGGGTTCCCCGCGGCGGCGGTAACGACTTCTCGAAAATGATATGTGCCGGCCGGTCGGATAGAAAGAACAGGCGATCCGCCAATTCGACGGCTTCCTCCAGATGATGCGTCACCAGCAATGTCGTCACCCTGGTTCGTGTCGTAAGCGCCATCAGTTCGCTGCGCAGCCGGGCGGCGACCGCTTCATCGAGCGACACAAAGGGTTCATCCAGCAGCAGGAAATCCGGCCGGATCGCAAATGCCCGAGCGATGGCCGCGCGGCGGGCAAGTCCCAGCGACAATTCACCGGGGTATCGCGCCAGATGCGCGCCGAGGCCGAGGGTCTCGAACAGATCCGTGAGATCGATGTCGGCCTGAGGAGCGGGAAGCGCCAGGCGGATGTTGTCCTCGACCGTGCGCCAGGGCAACAACCGGGGTTCCTGAAATACCATCCCGAGCCGCCCGGCTCCGGGGCTACGGAGCTGTCCCCGGAAATCGGCATCCAGGCCGGCCGCGATCCGCAAAATCGTCGTCTTGCCGCAACCGGAAGGACCGATCAACGCGCCAAACGATCCGGCCTCGAGCCGAAGTTCCAAATTTCGCACGACCTCGACCTGCGTGCCATCGGCCGACAGGTAGCTCTTCGCATCGATGCGAAGCTCAAGCGGGGCGGCGTCTCCAGCGGTTTGCGCGTCGTTCAAGCGGTTGCACCAAAAGGCTTTCGATCACAAGCATAAGCACGATGAAGCAGATCGCATAGCTCAGTATCCGGGCCATGTCGAACAGCGAGAATGCCGAACCCAGCACGAACCCTACGCCGTTTGGACGCCCGATCAACTCGACCACCAATACGATCTTCCAGACGATGGACAGACCGGAGCGCGAGCTGGCCGCCAGATACGGCGCCAGCTGCGGGATCACGACGTGACGGATTCTCTTCAATGCGGTGAATTGAAAGGCCTTCGCCATCTCGTCGATCTCCGGATCGAGCGCGCGAGCGCCTTCACGCATCATGACAACGACATTTGGCAGTTTATTCACGGCCACGGCCAGAATCGCCGCGGTCTCGTTGAGGCCGATCCAGATATAGGCGAAAATGATCACCACCAGCGCCGGCATGTTGATCAGCACGACCAGCCATGAATCGGCAAACCTGTCCGCGGTCCTGGATCGGCCCATCGCATAACCGGCGATCGTGCCAAGCACCATCGCGATCGTGAACGAACCGATCACGCGTGCGAGCGTGCAGGCCATCTGGAACGGCAGTTCGCCTGAACGGATCTCGGCGAGCGTCGCAGCCGCAACCGCGACCGGGCCGGGGAGCAGCCGTGACTGAGCCAGCGCGGCGGCGACGGCCCAAACCGCAATCAGGATGGCCAGCGAAAGAACTCTCGGTAACACTTCTTAATCTCCGCCCAAGGCCGGCCGATAGTAAAGGTCTGGATCGAGCTCTTGCGACGGGCCTACCAGTTCGGCGCCGCCGGTGCTCGCAAGCGCCTTGAAGAGCGCGCGGGCGTCGGCTTCTTCCGCGGTGATCGATCGCCGCGGCATTCCCTCCCTGGTCCGATCGCGATAGGCCGCAAATGTCTTGTCATCGTCGGCATTCATCAGTGGACGCAGCGCATCCCACTCCTGATCGGATCGCAGCATGATGTCGTCAGCCTGTTGCGCGACCGCGATGAAGCGGTCGATCGCGGCTCGGTGGTCGGCCGCGAATTGCTCGGAAAATACATAGCCGATCAGTGCGACCGGTTCGGTCAGCCCGAGTGCTGCTTCGGCATCGCGCACCTCGAAGATCCGGCGGTAGCCCTGCATTTCCAGGCTGGCGCAGAAATTCCAGAAGTTAAGGCTCGCTTCCGCTTCGCCCTGCTGCAGCTTTTGGGAGATCAGTGGCGGCGCGCCGTACGCAAGGGTCGCGTCGCGCTTGAGGTTGATGCCCAGGCGGGTCGCGGCCGCCTGCACGATCAGCCAGCTCTTGTCGAGCGGGCCGCCCGCAATGGCGAGAACGTGGCCCCTGAGGTCCTCGATCCCGCGCAGCGGTGAACCGCTCTTCACCATGATGGCGCCGACGGCGCTGGAGTAGGGATAGAACAACAGTTTGGCGCCCAGCGCCCGCGCCCGTGCGACCCAAAGCCAATCGACGACGGCGAGATCGACCGAGCCACTGTTAAGCGCGAGCTTGCCCGCATCCGGCGAGGCGAATTGGCTGATTTTCAGATCCAGCCCGGCCTTTTCGGCAAGGCCATGACGGCGGATCACGTCCAGTTGCCAGGCAAACGTGCCGGTGGTTTGCAAGCCAATGCGCAAGGTCTCGGCGGCGGCCCGCGTTGGCGCCGTCCCAGCCACAAGCCACAATGCTACGAGAATTCTGAGCAGGAACATCGTTCTCACTTCACCATTCATGCGAGAAATAGCCGATACTGTCCACTCGCCAAAAGTACAGGCCCATTGATGGCTAAATCTCCCACGGCACATGGAACGCGAGATGGCAATGTCAGCGGAGGATAGTAATATCAACGGCGGTGGGTTCTTCCGATCCTTCATGCCGCGGAAATCCGCGGGCCGATTTTGAATGCAGTGCGGCAGAGCCCATGCGGGGGCGGGATGTTTTCATGGCGGCGCTGAAGGCATCCAGGCGGTCTGGTTCGGCGGTGAAGCGCAGCCGCATGGCGATATCCTGGCTGTCGCTTGCTGTTGCGTTCATTTCGGCCCGTGCGCGCGCTGAAACCATCGAGACCGAGCATCTGTTCGGCTTCACCATCGGCAGCGATGTCGGCGAAGTCGGAGAAAGAGAGCTGGAAGGATCGTTAACCGGGCGATTTTCGAAACGCACCGGAACTTACGATGCGGGTTCCGGCACGATGTCGATGGAATTTGTGCCGATGTCAAACCTTCGGACTGAATTTACCGCAGTGGCTAATTCCTACGACATCGCAGGCGTAAGCGGGTTTACCGATCAACGGTATACGGCGTTTGGCGGGCTTTCCGCCGACATCCGCTACCGACTGCTTGATCGCACATCCGCACCGTTCGGCCTTGCGATCGGCGCCGAGCCGCATTGGGGGCGAGCCGACGACATCACCGGCGAACCGGTCAGCCAATATGGCGTCGACTTTGTCGCCGCTGCCGATTGGGAGATCGTTCCCGACCGTGTCGTCGCGGCCTTCAACCTGCTTTATCAACCCGACGCCATGCGCGCGAAATTGACCGGAACCTGGTCGCAAGAATCCACGGCAGGCGCTGCCTTTGGCATCATGGCGCAGGTCGGTTCAGGGATTTTCGTCGGCGGCGAGGCCCGCTATTTGCGCCAATATGACGGGTTTGGGCTCGATAGCCTGGCCGGCCAGGGCTTCTTCGCAGGTCCGACCGTCTACTTCAAACTCTCCGAACGCGCATGGATGGCGCTGGCGTGGAGTTCACAGGTTGCCGGCCACGCCACCGCCGTCGCCGGTTCACTCGATTTGGTCAATTTTGAACGCCAGCAGGGACGTCTGCTGTTCGGCGTCAATTTTTGAGCGGCTGCGCTCAACGCCGCGGGATTGATCGCGTCTATTTGGCGCAGCCCTTCAACTCCTTCTCCTCGATCGAGAAGATCGCACCCGTCTTGACCTGAACGTTGGGAACGACACAGGTCCGTCCGCTCTTGTCGACAAATCTGACGTCATAAGTACCAGCTTCCGTGCCGGTAATTTTCAGGCGCTCGTCGTGATCGACGGTGCGATCGCGATCATTGTCGGCCTGGTTGCGGCCCCACTCGTTCTTGCCGGGCGGTGAAAGCTGCAATGACGTAATCGTATTGGCGGTCAGGTTCCAGAACTGGGTGTCCTTTGCCGACGCACTCGCTGGAATGAATGCAAAAATGAAAGCCATCAGAATAAGCGACCTGGCCATGTTGCGTTGCTCCCAAAACATTGCGGTTCTCTCCGTCACCCGCGACGGCGGTTAAACCGTAACCATCGGTCGATGACGCACCTGCAAAATAGCACGAATTGAACGGCGGCGACCGCCGGGTTAAATCATCCGGTCAATCGCGCCGCGTGCCAGCGGATGTGGTCTTCCATGAAGGTCGATACGAAGTAATAGCTGTGGTCATAGCCGGCCTGGCGACGCAGGATCAGCGGGATGCCGGCCTGCGTGCAGGCGTGCTGCAGTAACTCGGGACGAAGCTGTTCGGTCAGGAACTGATCGGCGTCGCCATAATCAACCAGGAAATCGGAAAAGCGCGCGCCATCCTCGATCAATGCGACAGCGTCGTGGCTGCGCCAGGCCGCGCGCGCTTCACCGAGATAGCCGCCCAGCGCCTTGATCCCCCATGGCACCTGTGATGGGGCGACGATCGGCGAAAAGGCGCTGGCGGCGCGATAGCGCTTGGGATGCCGCAAGGCAATCGTGAGTGCGCCATGGCCGCCCATCGAGTGCCCGAGGATCGATTGCCGCTTGGCATCGACCGGAAAATGTCCGGCGATCAACTCGGGAAGCTCTTCCGTCACATAGCTCCACATGCGGTAATTGTCGGCGAATGGCGGCTGCGTGGCATCGACATAAAAGCCCGCGCCGAGTCCGAAATCATAGGCGCCGGCGGCATCACCCGGGACGCCTTCGCCGCGCGGGCTGGTGTCCGGCGCAACAAACACCAGGCCCAGCTCGGCGCAGGCCCGGCGAAATTCACCCTTCTCCGTGACGTTGGCGTGGGTGCAGGTCAGGCCCGACAGATACCAGACGATCGGCAGCCTGGCGCCGGCTTGATGCGGCGGCACAAAAACCGAGAAGGTCATGGTCGTCTTCGTTTCGCGGCTGGCGTGCCGGTAAACACCCTGCACGCCTTCATGCGACCTGTTCAGCGAAACGGTTTCGAGGGTCATGATTTTCCGGCTCCGGCGTTGCAACGACGCGATGAGTACCAGAGGTCACAGATCCCGGCGATAGACAATCATGGGCACCAGGACAAAGGTTGCAATGCGATAAAATTTTGGCAGCCACCGACCAGTCAGGACGCCGTACTCCCGGGATTTGCCGATGCCTATGACGCTGGCGATGCGTCAGAATCCATCCCACGGTTTGTTTGCTGTCCGGCGATATGGAACCATGGGCCGCGACGAAAAGTGAAATTCATCCCGAAATCCGAGACGGGCGGACGAATTCGGCGTAACATTTTCGAGTTTCGTTTCTGGATAGAGGGCACTGGGAATGATCGAAATCGTCGTGACCGTCTGCGCCATCGCCAACCCGGCCAATTGCGAGGAAAAATATCTTCAGTTCGCCTGGGAAGGCTCGCTCCGTCAATGCATGATGGCTGCGCAGCCCTACATCGCCGAGTGGATCGGGAACCATCCCCAATGGACGGCGACGAAATGGACCTGCGAATATCCCGGCCATGAGAAACGAAGGATTTGATTCGGGCCTCGCCAGCACGCGCGCCGCGGCCGCTCAATTCGGCCCGAAGGCTATACCCCAGGGCAATTCGCCAACCTGAATGGATTTGATGACCTTCTGAGCCGCGACGTCGATCACCGAGACGTCGTTCGAGACGCCATTGGCGACGAGCAGGTATTTTTCATCGGGCGTGAAGGCGCCGTGCCAAACGCGCTGCCCGACCAGCAGATATTTCAAGACAGCGTGGGTGATGCCATCGACCACGGCCACCCGATTGGCCGGCCCCAGATCGATGAAGCCGAGTTTGCCGTCTTTGGTGATATTGATGCCGACCGGCTGGATCGACTCGGATCGCAGACCCGGGATTTCGAATGTGACGGTTTGCTTGAGTTTTCGCGTTGCCGGGTCGATGATCGCAAGATTGCCGCCGATTTCCGACGTGACCCATAGTTCCGATCCGTCGGACTTGTACTCGGAGAAACGCGGCCGGGAACCGACCAGCAAATTGTCGACGACTTCGCGGCTTGCGGTATCGATGAAATGAACCATGCTCGTCGTTTCGGACGTACATATCAGCATCTTGGAATCCGGACTGACCGCCATGCCTTCGGGTTCCGTGCCGACCGAGACCTGTCCAACGGCCGTCCGTTTCGCCATGTCGATGATGGTCACCATCGAATCGTTTTCGTTGGCGACGTAGAGCAGCTTTCCGGCTGGATCGAGGATGAATTGTTCGGGGTCCGGACCGGACGGCAACTCGCCGGCGTCGTCGCGGGTCTTGGTATCGAAGACCTGTATCTTGTCGTCGTCGCCAAGGGCGACGAAGACGAATTTACCGTCACGGGTGACTTCGATTCCGCGCGGGCGCTGCCCCGTCTTGATGGTGGCAACGGTTTCCATTTTGTCGGTGTCGATCACCGAGATCGAATTGCCCTTTTCATTTGAAACATAGGCAAGGAAGGCAAAGGCGGGATCGAACGGGACGAGAAGCGCGAACAGAGAGAGACCCGTGATTGTAGTCGAGCGCAAATCCAACATAGGGGGTTCTCCAACGTGCAGCTTGATTCGATCGAATTCCGCTGGCCGACTCCAGCGTTGCTTGCTTCGGACGATAGATGGAGTAGCCTGAAAGCTCAAACGGGACGCAATGATCGGCGAGCGATGTTGCGGCGCAATCGGACCGGCGTGGTGAGCGTCCGAACATCGCATTGGAGGCTCGCTTTGCTCCGGCTCCTGATTGGCGTCTTCGTACTCATCGCTTTGAGCGGAACCGGTCGGTCCGATCAGCCGGCGGAAATCAAGATCGGTTATCTTCACCAGCCGCCTTCGCGAATCCGGATATCGCTGATCGACGTGCCGGCCGCCAATGATGGGCTTGCCGGCGCCCAACTGGCGACCGAAGACGACAATGCGACCGGCCGCTTCCTCAATCAGCGATACACGCTGATCGAGAAGCTCGTCGGCGAGAATGACGACCCGGCCGCGGCGATGAATGCGCTGGCTGACCAGGGGGTGTCCTTTATCGTCACGAGTCTCGATGCGGACCGGCTTTTGAAGGTGGCGGATGCCGGCAAGGCGCGCGGCGAGACCTTGATCAACGCGTTGGCGTTGGACGAACGTCTGCGCGAACAGGACTGTCGCGCCAATGTCATTCATGTCGCACCCACGCGTTCCATGCTCGCCGACGCGCTGGCGCAATATTTGGTCTGGAAGAAGTGGCGCAAATGGATGCTGATTACCGGGTCGCACGACAACGATACGCTATTTGCCGACGCGTTGCGCCATGCGGCCAAGCGTTTTGGCGCCAAGATCGTCGAGGAGCGCGTCTTCAAGGACAACGGCGGCGCGCGACGGACCGACAGCGGTGTCGCCGAGATCCAGCAGCAGATGCCGGTGGCGACCCAGGGCGCACCCGACCATGACGTACTGGTCGCGGCGGACGAAAGCGAGGTTTTTGCCGGCTATCTGCCGTACCGGACCTGGGACCCTCGTCCGGTCGCCGGCTCCGCCGGACTGGTGCCCACCACGTGGGACGCGGCGTTCGATCAATGGGGCGCCGTGCAACTACAGAACCGCTTCACAAAGGCGTTCCAGCGGTCGATGACGGCGCACGACATGCAGGTTTGGACCGCGGTTCGCATGGTCGGCGAAGCCGCGGCGCGAACCGCTTCAAACGATCCTGCCAAGATGCTCGCCTATCTGAAAAGCCCGGAATTCTCGGTCGCAGCCTTCAAGGGTCAAAAGCTGACGCTTCGCGACTGGAACTTGCAGTTGCGGCAGCCGATCCTGCTGTTCGACGGCAGAAACACCGTATCCGTGTCGCCTCAGGAGGGCTTCCTTCATCAGGTATCGACGCTGGATACGCTCGGTCTTGATCGTCCCGAAACCAAGTGCTCGCTCAAATAGCCCGCTCGCTCACGTAACGCCGTCAGGCCGTCATTCTCGAAGCGCCGGGACCATTGGTTGCTCCGCGGCTTTCGTCGGTGCGAGGCCGTCGTCAAGGCTGCTCCATGTTCGATCGCATCAAGATCTGGGCGCGTACAGTGAAACGAGACGCCTACGCGATCTATCTGGCTGCCCGAAATCCCAGTACGCCGTGGTATGTGAAAGTTCTCGCGACGGTTGTCGCAGCCTATGCGTTCTCACCCATCGACCTGATTCCGGATTTCATTCCGGTTATCGGCTATTTGGATGATTTGATCCTGGTACCGCTCGGCATCTGGCTTGTCGTTTCGTTGATCCCGGAACAGGCCATGGCCGAACATCGCGCCAAAGCCAACGAAGTGATGCAGCGCCCGCACGGCGGCAAGGTCGCAGCGATCGCCATCATCGCGATTTGGATGTTTGGCGCGGCGCTGCTGTGTTGGCTCGGGCTTTCACGTTGGAGAAGATAAAAGGGGCATTTGTATTTTCGTGTGGATTGGTCCGATCCATATCGCCCATCGCGTGAGCGCCTTGTCCAAGAGAGAAGTGGCTTTGTCCAAGAGCGAAATATCGGCGTTCGGTCTTCATCCAGCGCACTTGCGTGAGGTCGGGCCTGCTCTTAGGTTCAACGCCGGCGTGGAGTTCGCGCCAAATTACTTGGGAGAATGAAATGACCTGGAAGACTCCTAAAATTGTCGAAGTGCCGGTGGGCATGGAAATCAACATGTACGCCTGCGCAGCGCGCAAATAGACCGCATCGGAACGATCTGCCCGGCTCGATCGGCAATTCTCGTGTCGAGCCGTGGCAGACGTCCTGCCGACAATTTCAAGGCATTCAGCTTCAAGGCATTCAGCTTCAAGACATTCAGCTTCAAGACATTCAGCTTCAAGACGTTCAGCCTCAAGACGTTCAGCAGGGATGCAAGGCGAATATCCGCTCGTCGTGCCGACGCGGAGGTTTCATTCGCACGGAACGTCCGGGGAGAGGCCGCCGTGCTGCGCTTTGTGAATCGCAGACGGAACAACGCCGAAATACTCCCGGAACACACGGCTGAAGTGTGACGAACTCGAAAAGCCCCATGAAAATGCCACGTCTGTGACGGATTTTCCGGCCTGGGCCTCCAGTTCCTGACGGCAGTTCTGCAGCCTTGCCTGCCGGATATAGTCGCTGATGGTGGTTCCCCGGTCGCTGAACAGCATGTGCAGATAGCGCTTGGTGCAGCCCAGTGCCGCCGAGATCTGGTCGATGGAGAGATCCGGGTCGCGCAGATGTTCGCGGATGAAGAACTGCGCCCGGACATACATCGCCTCGGGCCCGACACGATCGAACATCGCGTCGGCCTCGCGCAGCGGCAACAGCAGGAGGTCGATCAGCGAATCGGCTACCCCGATCGCGTTGTTCGGCGATAGCTTGGTCGCTTCGTCGAACGCGGCATGGACGAAGTTGTAGGCGATTCGGCCGGTGCCGGTGCGCGCCGAGAGCTTGCAGGCCGACATCTTCGCCGAGCGGAAGCCGCGTTCCTGCAGCAATGCCTTCGGTACGATGACGACTTCGTGTCGGGTCAGTGTCGGGCTGACGATCGTGTGCGGGCAGGATACATCGTAAGCGAGACAGTCGCCGGGCATCAGCTCGATGCGGCGGCCGCTCTGCTCGAAATGCGAAATGCCGTAGGTCTGAAACAGTATTTTGACGAACGGATGGCCGCCCAGTTGGGCGCGGGCGGCCGTGTGCGCCAACCGATGCTGGCTCGCCTCGATCTGGCAGAGCTTCAGTTTCGAAACCGTCGTGTAATTGATCCGGCCCTCGAATGACGAAGCCTCCAGCGGATCGATGTCGAAATGGCCGCAAAGATCGGTCAGTGTATCTGACCAAACCTGGATCTGCTTCCTCGCCGTAAATCCGGAGGTACTAAGTGAGCGGACCGTGTCGGACATTATCCAGCCACCGATTCGAGATCAAAAACATGACCGCTTGCCGCTGAAGGCATCGAGTCGCGATCAGCGACTTTTACCTCAATTTAAGGCGGTCATGGGGCTTCGAACAGCACGCCTGCTGACATCACTTTGATAATCCTCCGACTTAGTTTCGGCGCCGTCAAGAGGAACCTCGACCAATGATGCTGCGCAGCATAGAGGCGGGCGGCCAACGAAAGTCAAGGAACCCATTAATCGGGGGTCCATTAAAAAAATCATTATGTTTCGCTTTCGCGCAAACGCGTTTCCCTCTCGGGCAAGTTTCCTATTCCAAACCGGGTAGGATACCTGTGAAGAAAACTGAAAAGTGGACCGTTTTTACGGAAACCCTTCGCTAACAACTGGGAGGATTCACAATGCGCAAAGTGCTACTCGCTACCGGTCTTAGCTTCATTGCCATGCAGGCCATGCACACATCGGCGGCTCGTGCCGATGAGGCGCTGGACCAACTGGCCAAGGATCCCAAGCAATGGGTCATGCAGCAGGGCGATGACGCGAACACGCGTTTTTCGAAGCTCAAGCAGATCAACTCATCCAACGTCAAGAAACTGCAGGTGGCCTGGACGTTCTCGACCGGGGTGCTGCGCGGCCACGAAGGCGGCCCGCTGGTGATCGGCGACACGATGTACGTGCATACACCGTTCCCCAATACGGTCTATGCGCTCGATCTGAACAACGAAGGCAAGATCCTCTGGAAGTACGAACCGCGGCAGGATCCGAACGTGATCCCGATCATGTGCTGCGACACCGTCAACCGGGGCGTCGCCTATGCCGACGGCAAGATCTTCCTGCATCAGGCGGATACGACGCTGATCGCCCTCGACGCCAAGACTGGCGCCAAGGTCTGGTCGGTGATGGACGGTGAAGCCGGCAAGGGCCAATCCGGTACCGATGCGCCGTTCGTCTACAAGGACAAGGTTCTGATCGGCGTTTCCGGCGGCGAATTCGGCGTTCGCGGCTGGGTCAGCGCCTACAACATCAAGGACGGCAAGCTGGCCTGGCGCGGCTTTTCGGAAGGACCGGATGCCGACACCCTGATTGACCCCGACAAGACGACCTCGCTCGGCAAACCGGTTGGACCTGACTCGTCGACCTCGACCTGGCAGGGCGATCAATGGAAGATCGGCGGCGGCGCGACATGGGGTTGGTATTCCTACGATCCCAAGTTGAATCTGGTCTATTACGGCTCGGGCAATCCCTCGACCTGGAACCCGGTACAGCGTCCCGGTGACAACCGCTGGTCGATGTCGATCTGGGCGCGTGATCTCGACACCGGCAAGGTCAAGTGGATCTACCAGATGACGCCGCACGACGAATGGGACTTCGACGGCGTCAACGAGATGATCCTGACCGATCAGACCATCGGCGGCAAAATGCGCAACGTGCTGACGCATTTCGACCGTAACGGCTTCGGCTACACGCTCGATCGGGCCACCGGCGAATTGCTGGTCGCAGAAAAGTTCGATCCGGTGGTGAACTGGGCCACCAAGGTCGACATGGACAAATCGTCCAAGACCTATGGCCGCCCGCTGGTGGTCGATGCCTACTCGACCCAGCATCAGGGTGAAGACACCAACTCGAAGGGCATCTGCCCGGCGGCGCTCGGCACCAAGGACGAGCAACCGGCGGCCTATAGCCCGGAGACGCAGTTGTTCTATGTCCCGACCAACCACGTCTGCATGGACTATGAGCCCTACAAGGTGGCCTACACCGCCGGGCAGGCTTATGTCGGCGCCGCGGTCGCGATGTATCCGCCGAAGGGCGATACCAACATGGGCAACTTCATTGCCTGGGATGGCAAGACCGGCAAGATCGTCTGGTCCAACAAGGAGCAGTTCTCTGCCTGGGGCGGCGCCCTGGCAACGGCCGGCGATGTCGTGTTCTACGGCACGCTGGAAGGTTACCTGAAGGCGGTCGATGCCAAGACGGGCAAGGAACTTTACAAGTTCAAGACCCCGTCCGGCATCATCGGCAACGTCATGACCTATGAGCACGGTGGCAAGCAATATATTGGCGTGCTCTCCGGCGT
This sequence comes from Bradyrhizobium sp., assembly GCA_039935075.1. Taxonomy (GTDB): domain Bacteria; phylum Pseudomonadota; class Alphaproteobacteria; order Rhizobiales; family Xanthobacteraceae; genus Bradyrhizobium. Next base: position 302 of record JBDTKZ010000092.1, on the reverse strand, counting down.
CGGCGGTTGGGCGGGTATCGGCCTTGCGGCCGGGCTGCTGCAGCCGGAAAACGCCGCGGCGTGGCATGGTGCGGTTGACCAGGGCAAGCTGCCGCCCAAGGACAAGACCGTCGATACGGCGGGCCTTGGCGCGGTCGGTGGTTATGCGGGTCTGGCGTCGTACACCTCGCTTGGTGGAACGTTGACCGTGTTCGCGCTGCCGTCCGAATAAGGCACGGCGAAGTGACAATCATCGGCGCGCCGCGGGTCTGCTGCGCGCCGATTTTGTCTCACTGCTCCACGAGGAACACTTTACGTGAAGA
>JBDTKZ010000091.1:0-9125 GCA_039935075.1 Bradyrhizobium sp. | reverse complement strand
ATACGCCGTGTCCCTTCGTCTTAAGGATGCCGTTGGACGACTTGTGCACAACCACAAGCGCCAGGGATTATGGTCCCGGCGCCTTACGCGCAATTGCGCGCCAGGCCGGGACGACGCGGAAATTGTGTCAGGCGTCGGTGCTAAACTTCGTCATGCGTGCCCGGCATCCGTGGACAGCATGCCCGGATTGATGCCGATCTTGGCCAGCGCCCGCAAATATTTTTCCTCGACGTCGCCGCCGAAGATCAGATCCGGATCGGCCGAGCAATGCAGCCAGCCATTATGCTGGATCTCATTCTCGAGCTGTCCCGCCGCCCAGCCGGCATAGCCCAAGGCCAGGATCGCATGCTTCGGTCCGGCGCCCCGGGCGATCGCTTTGAGAATATCCACGGTCGCGGTCAGGCAAATGCCGTCGTCGATCCGCAAGGTGGCGTCCTCGATGAAGAAGTCGCTGGAATGCAGCACGAAACCACGGCCGGTCTCGACCGGTCCGCCCTTCAGCACCTTCATGCTCTCGGCGTTTTCCGGCAGCTTGATCTGGTCGGCTTTCTTGATGATGTCGAGCTGCACCAGCAACCCCGGAAAATCGATGCTGCCGGCCGGACGATTGACGATGATGCCCATCGCGCCCTCGGAGGAGTGCGCGCAGAGATAGATCACCGAGCGCTCGAAACGCGGATCGTCCATCACGGGCATCGCGATCAGGATCTGCCCGTCGAGATAGCCGCGACCGGCCGAATTATCGCCGCCGCCGGCGGCTTTACGGCGAATGGTCTTCGGTTTTTTGCCTTCAGGGTCCATCCGCTACGGACTCTCTCGTTCACTCACATCCTGATATCGGGTGGCGGTTCTGTCAATCAAGCTCAAATCCGCCTTTAGACATACATCACAAGCAATTCAATGGTTTGCGACCCCACTTGGCGGTAAAGACGGGTCATGATCACCACAGTTCCCATGCGCGCCGCGCTCGGCTTCGCCACCACCCTGTTTGTGTCATCTTTCGCGGTCGAGGTTCGCGCCCAGGACGCGTCGCCGTGGCAAAAGGACGGACATTCCGCGGTCCGCCTGCTGGCGGGATCGCGCAGCGGCGCGGTGCTGCTCGGCGGCATTGCGTTCCAGCTGCAGCCGGGATGGAAAACCTACTGGCGGACTCCAGGCGATTCCGGCGTGCCGCCGCGGTTTGACTTCTCCAAATCGGAAAATATCGAAGCCGTCACCATTTTGTGGCCGGCCCCGACCAAGTTCGACGACGGCGCCGGCGGGCATTCACTGGGCTATCACGACCAGGTGGTGCTGCCGCTGCGCATCGTCGCGAAGAATGCGGACAAGCCCGTCACGCTTCGCGCCACCGTCAACTACGCGGTGTGCGCCAAGCTCTGCATTCCCGTGGAAGCCGATGCCGAATTGCCGTTCACCAGCGTGGCGAGCACCGAGGACAGCGCGCTGTCGGCCGCGCTCGACACCGTGCCGAAGCCCGCCAATATCGGCGACCCCAATCCGCTGACCATCCGCGACGTCAAGCGCGAAGGCAAATCGACGGTGCTGGTCGATGTCGCAGCGCCGCCTGAGGCCGGAGAGCTCAATCTGTTTGTCGAAGGACCGACACCGGACTGGTCGCTGCCGGTTCCTAATTTGCTCGAACATAGCCCGCCCGGCGTGAAGCGCTTTTCCTTCGAACTCGACGGCGTGCCGCCGGGCACCAACCCCGAAGGCGCCGCGCTTAAATTAACGCTGGTTGGTGGCGGGCGGTCCTACGAGTTCAACACCAATTTGAATTGAGGTGCCTGGCGTCATTCCGGGACACGCGTCTTCGCGTGGACCCGGAATCTCGAGATTCCGGGTTCGCGCTTCGCGCGCCCCGGAATGACACTTGGCTATACTGATACATGTGCGCCCGCTATTGCGCACCCAACCAAATCTTAACGAATCGTTGCTACGTCGGGGGATCGCCGCATTCGTGCGACTTCTCTTTGGAATTTTCTTTTGGAATTTCCACCGTGGCCGTGATGGAGACCCAATCCGCAACCGCTTCCCCCGCCGGCACGATCGCGCGGCTGCGCGGAATACTTGGTGGCCTTCTCGGCGGTTCCAACGAAGCCTCGGTGACCAAGCGGCTTGCCGGGACTATCTTCATCATCCGGGTGTTCAGCGCCGGCCTCGCTTACCTGTCGCAGATCCAGCTGGCGCGCTGGATGGGAGGTTCGGATTACGGCATCTACGTTTATGTCTGGACCTGGGTGCTGCTGCTCGGCAGCATGATGGATTTCGGCATCTCCGCCTCGGCGCAGAAGATCATTCCGGAATACCGCACAAGCGGCGAGCACGCGCTGCTGCGTGGCTTCCTTTCCGGCAGCCGCTGGATGACGTTCATCGTATCCGCCGCCGTCTCGGCATTGCTGGCAGGCGTCGTCAAATCGCTATCGCCATGGATCGGCGCCGGCGAAATCACACCGCTTTATATCGGCTGCCTGACTTTGCCGGCCTTCGTGGTCGCCAATACCCAGGACGGCATCGCGCGCTCGCATGACTGGATGCGGCTCGGCCTGATGCCGCAATTTGTCATCCGGCAAACGCTGATCATCGGGCTGACCGCGGGCGCCTTCGCGCTCGGCCTCCATCTCGGCGCGACGGTGGCGATGCTGGCCAGCGCAGCGGCTGTCTGGATCGCGATGATCGGGCAGATGATCGTGCTCAACCGACGGCTCGCCGGCCACATCGAGCCGGGCCCGAGGGCCTATGATTTCCGCGGCTGGCTTGCGATCTCACTGCCGATCCTGCTGGTCGAAAGCTTTTATCTGCTGCTGTCCTATACCGACGTATTGGTGCTGCAACAATTTCGGTCCTCGGAAGAAGTCGGCGTCTATTTCGCAGTGGTGAAGACGCTGGCGCTGGTGTCGTTCATCCATTACGCGATGTCGGCGACCACGGCGCATCGCTTCGCCGAATATCACGCGCTCGGCGACAAGCCGAGGTTATCCGCCTATGTCGCGCACGCGATCAAATGGACGTTCTGGCCATCGCTGGCGGCGACCGTGCTGCTGCTCGCCGCGGGCAAGCCGCTGTTGTGGCTGTTCGGATCGCAATTCGTCACCGGCTACGACATCATGTTCATCGCCGCGATCGGGCTCGTGGTGCGCTCCGCGATCGGCCCAGTCGAGCGGTTGCTCAACATGCTGGGACACCAGCATATCTGCGCGCTGGCCTATGCGCTGGCATTCGTCATGAACGTCGTGCTCTGCATCGCGCTGGTGCCGCGGTTTGGCGGCCACGGTGCCGCGGCCGCGACCTCGATCTCGCTGGTGTTCGAAACCGTGCTGCTGTTCTGGATCGTGCGGCAGCGGCTCGGCCTGCATGTGCTGGCATTCGGGAAGCGCGAGTAACGTTGCTCTCATCCCGATATCCTGGCTCAAAAAGCCGAAAAAATCGAGCTATCCAACGAGCACGTCATGCCGAGGCAAAAAGCGCGAAGACGCGCTTCGCGCTTTTGCCCGGCCATGACGAAAAGCGAATGACGTTCGGACGGCTGGAAACGACGCGGATTACTCCGCGGTCCAACCGCCGTCGATCGACAGGTTGGCGCCGGTGATTTGCGCGGCGTCATCGCCGCACAGGAACAGCGCCAGCGCCGCGACCTGCTGGGAGGTGACGAACTCCTTGGTCGGCTGCGCGTTGAGCAGCACATCCTTGATGACCTGCTCCTTGGTCATGTTGCGCGCCTTCATGGTCTCCGGAATCTGGTGCTCGACCAGCGGCGTCCAGACATAGCCGGGGCTGATGCAGTTGCAGGTGATCTTGAAGGTCGCGAGCTCCAGCGCCGCGGTCTTGGTCAGGCCGGCGATGCCGTGCTTGGCCGAGACATAGGCCGACTTGAACGGCGAGGCCACCAGCGAATGCGCCGATGCGGTGTTGATGATGCGGCCCCAGCCACGCTTCTTCATGCCGGGGATGGCGGCGCGGATGCCGTGGAACGCCGACGACAGATTGATCGCGATGATCGCGTCCCACTTCTCGACCGGGAATTCCTCGATCGGCGACACAAACTGGATGCCGGCATTGTTGACCAGGATGTCGACCGAACCAAAGGTCTTTTCGCCGAGCGCGACCATCTCGGCGATCTCGGCGGGCTTGGTCATGTCGGCCGGCGAATGCACCGCCTTGACCTTGAAGTCGGTCTCGATTGCCGAGCGTTCCTTTTCGATGTCGGCCGGCGCGCCCATGCCGTTGATCACGATATTGGCGCCGGCGCCTGCAAAGGCGCGCGCATACGCCAAACCGATGCCGCTGGTCGAGCCGGTCACTACCGCGGTCTTGCCTGTCAACGTACCCATTTCTTCACTCCTGTTTGCCATCGAGGTTTTCAGTACCATCCCCGGTGAGATCGTAAGTCACCATGGTTTCCCCGGATTGCGGCCGTTCCAGCCATTCTTCATGACGCATCGACAAATGAACATCGCGCACGCCGGCGCTCCAATGTTCGATCATTCCAACATGCGAGAAATCGTAGTCCTTGGAGGACGATTCGTAATTCTTGCCGCGGTAGATCAGATGCACCACCGTGACGGTATTTTCCTTGGCGGCTTCGCGCAGGATTGCCACCGATGGATCGCTTTTCAGGTTCTCGGGCAATTTGCTGATGAGATCGCGCACCGCCTTGCGGGCATCGTGGAGCTGCTTGTTCTTGTCGGTATTCATCCGGGTGCGGCTGGAATAGCGGATGTCTTTTTCACGCTCGGCCGCCTCCAGCAGCGAGGTCGGCAACAGACCGCGCGCGCTGAACAGGTCAACCTGGAAGATCAGCAGGTCCCGCCTGGTTTCCTCATCCAGCACGTAATCAAGCGGCGTGTTGGAGGCGATGCCGCCGTCCCAATAATGCTCGCCCTCGATTTCGATCGACGGGAAGCCTGGCGGCAGCGCGCCGGATGCCATGATGTGCTCGGGGCCGATTTTCTTGCCGAGCTTCTTGAACTCGACATTGTCGAAATAGCAGAAATTACCCGAGGTCACGCCCACCGCACCGACGCTCAAGCGGGTCTTGAGATCGTTGATACGGTCAAAATCGACCAGATGTTCCAGCGTCTTGCGCAGCGGCGCGGTGTCGTAATAGCTCAGCGATTGCGCGCTGCCCGGCGGCCACAGCGGCGCCGGCGGAATGCGCGGGGTAAAAAAGCCGGGGACGCCGAAGGTCGCGATCAGGGCCGCGCTGGCCTCATTGAAAACCGTGCGGCCGTGATCGCCGCCAATGATCGGATTCCAGGGCACCGGCGAGGCGCATTGCTCCCAGAATTCCTTGAGCCGCGCGACGCGTTTTTCCGGATCATTGCCGGCAACGATCGCCGCGTTGATGGCGCCGATCGAAATGCCGGCCACCCATTCGGGCTCGAAATCGTGACGGCACAGCGCCTGATAGGCGCCGGCCTGATAGGAGCCCAGCGCGCCGCCGCCTTGCAGAACAAGTACCGGCATCGCCTTGGCAGGCGTCGTTGCCGGGATTGGGTCGGAAGTGTCCGTCATGCCCACCGATTAAATACCAAAAACCGATGCACCGTGGCGACAGATCGCGGCGGCGTCAATCGCCAGGCCGCCCCGGCGGATCACGCTGCGGTCATCGCGTGTCAGTTGATGCAAGAATGAGCGTCCAGAATACCTTGTATTTGGTATTTGGAGCATAACTCGCCGCAATGCCCAATTTTGTGACACCGTTTTTGAGCATATTTTCCCGGTGCGGCGGCGAGTCACGCCAGCCCGAAAAAGCTTCGGCCAAGGTGTGGTAGCCGGCCGACACATTTTCGACCGCGAGCGTCGCGGGATATCCGCCGGCATTCAGCCGCTTGGCCAGCGGCGCCTTGACGTCGTGATCGAGCTTGTTTTTGGCGGCCATCGCCTGCGACTGCGATTCCGCCAGCCGCATCAAATCGGGATCGACGGTGAGCGCGCCAAGACCGTTGTTTTGCCGGTATTGCGAAATCATCGAGGCCGCGGCCTGCGGATCGAGCTTGGCGCCGGGATCGGCCATGTTGACATACATGGCCGGCTGCTCGGTCACGACATTGTCCGCCGCGCAACCGCCCAGCGCCAACAATCCGATAATGGCGATGATCGCCCGCGTCATGGAATTCCCCCGAACAGGCCGCAGTTGTTGCATACCAACCGTGGCTGAAAGGTGAACGCGGAGGACAATTGATGATTTAGGGTGTCATTCCGGGGCAAGGCTCCGCCTCGAACCCGGAATCCAGAGATGACACGTCGAGCTCAAGCCTTGACCGTATGGATGCCGCATTCGGTCTTCGGCCGGCCGCGCCAACGGCCGGCGCGGGCGTCTTCGTCCGACGAACTGCGGCTGGTGCACGGCATGCAGCCGACCGACTGGAAACCCGACGCCTTGAGCGGATGCGGCGGCAAGCCAGCGCTCGCATAGATATCGGCGATCTGCTCGCGCGAGACATTGGCGAGCGGGTTGAATTTCAACCTGGCGCCATCGGCTTCGGCCACCGGCAGAGAGGCGCGGGCGCCGCCCTGAAACCGCTTGCGGCCATTGATCCAGGCATCGAACGGCGCCAACGCCCGATTCAGCGGCTCGACCTTACGGACCCGGCAGCAGGCATCGGGATCGCTGAACCACAATTCACGATCGGGATCCTCGCGCGACAAGGTCTGTTCGAGCGGCTTGATCGAACGCACGTCGCGCAGGCCGAGCCGCGCGGTCAGGATATCGCGATAGGCCAGCGTCTCCTCGAACAGCCATCCGGTATCGAGAAAGATCACCGGAATGGCCGGATCGACGTCGGCCGTCACCTTGAGCAGCGCCGCCGATTCCGTGCCGAAGGACGAGACCACGGCGAGACGCTCGCGCCCCACCAGCCGCAGCGCCGCGGCGACGATCTCGGCCGGCGACGCGTCACGCAGCGCGCGGTCGAATTCCTCCGCCGACGGCAAATCCAGCGGCGTCTGAGCCACCAGTGGTTCATGCACGAGCGCGTTCACTGGCTGGCACTCTCCGAATGCCGTAACTGCATCCGCTGATGCAGCGCGGTGACGCGGCCATCGCCGGTCGGCTGGTAGAACACCGAATAGCGCTTCGAGGTGTTGGTGAACGCTTCCGCGTCGCTTTCCTTTTTAACCTCGAACGCATCGAACCCGGCGCGAAGCATGAACACGAACTGGTCGCGCAGCACCTGCCCGGTCGCGCGCAGTTCGCCATGAAAGCCGTGGCGCTCCCGCAGCAACCGCGCCTGGCTGTAGGCGCGGCCGTCGCGGAAACTCGGGAACACCAAAGCGACCATTGCGAGCCGGTCGAGATAGGGCACGAGATCGTCGAGATCGCGGTTGTTCGGCCAGATCACACCGGTTTTTCCGGCCCGGCGCGACAGCGTCTCGGGATCCCCGAGAAACCGCGCCGCGGAAATCAGGATCGCGCCGTCATCCGGCAGTTCGGCATCGTCAGCCACATGGACAAAGATATCCGTGCTGATTTTTCCGCTTTTAACGAGTAGCATAAACCCGCTCCCTGAATGGTTCGACGCCGAGCCGCTTCACCGCATCGACGAACAATTCGTCGGGACGGGCGCGCAGCGCCAGATAGGCTTCGACGATGTCCTCGATCACGTCGGCGACATCGCCATATTTGACGGCAGGCCCGATCAGAGTGCCGACCTCGGCATTCTCATCGGCGCGGCCGCCGATCGTGATCTGATAGAATTCCTCGCCGTTCTTCTCGACGCCGAGAATGCCGATATGACCGACGTGATGATGGCCGCAGGCGTTGATGCAGCCGGAGATGTTGATGTGCAGCCGCCCGATCAGGTTGGCGGTGTCGTGATTGGCAAAGCGCTGCGTCAGTTCCTGCGCGATCGGAATCGAGCGCGCATTGGCCAGCGAGCAATAATCGAGCCCCGGGCAGGCGATGATGTCGGAGACCAGATTGACGTTCGGGGTGGCGACGCCGATCTTGTCCAGCGCCTTCCACAACGCCGGCAAATCGCGCCGCGCAACATGCGGCAGCGCCAGATTCTGCTCATGGCCGACGCGGATTTCTCCGAATGAATACTGGTCGGCGAGATCGGCGATCGCATCCATCTGCTCGGCGGTGGCGTCGCCGGGCGGTCCGCCGACCGGCTTCAGCGACAGCGTGACGATGGCATAGCCCGGCGCCTTGTGCGGAAACACCGAGTTCTTGCGCCACCGCTCGAACAGCGGGTCATGCGCGGCCTTCTTCAGTTCCTCCGACATGTGCGGCAGCTTCTCGTACACCGGATAGCTGAAGCGCGAACGGATTTCCTCGACGACGGCGTCATCCAGCGTCAGCGCGCTGTCGCCCATCTGCTGCCATTCTTCCTCGACTTCGCGCGCGAATTTCTCGATGCCGAGTTCGTGCACCAGGATCTTGATGCGCGCCTTGTAGATGTTGTCGCGGCGGCCGTACTGATTGTAGACCCGCAGGATCGCCTCGACATAGCTCAGGAGATCGCGGCCGGGCACGAACGGCTTGATGGTCTTGGCGATGAACGGCGTACGGCCGAGCCCGCCGCCAACCAGCACTTCAAAGCCAGTCTCGCCTTCCGCATTCCGGTGCAGGCGCAGGCCGATGTCGTGCACCTTGATCGCCGCGCGATCGTGCTCGGAGGCGGTAATCGCGAACTTGAACTTGCGCGGCAGGAACGAGAATTCCGGATGCAGCGTGGTGTATTGCCGCAGCAATTCCGACCAGATGCGGGGATCCTCGATTTCGCCGGGCGCCACCCCGGCCCACTGGTCCGAGGTGACGTTGCGGGTGTTGTTGCCCGAGGTCTGCATGGCGTGAATGCCGACCTCGGCCAGATCGGCCAGCGCATTCGGCAATTCGGCGAGCTTGATCCAGTTGAACTGGATGTTCTGCCGCGTGGTGAAGTGACCGTAGCCGCGATCGTAGCGCCGTGCGACATGCGCCAGCGCCCGCAATTGTTTCGACGACAGCGTTCCGTAGGGAATCGCCACGCGAAACATATAGGCGTGCAATTGCAGATAAACGCCGTTCTGCAGCCGCAGCATCTTGAATTCGTCCTCGGTGAGCTCGCCGGATAGCCGGCGCTTCACCTGATCGCGGAATTCCTCGACACGTTCGTTGATGATGGTGCGGTCGAGTTCGTCAT
>JBDTKZ010000090.1:0-61723 GCA_039935075.1 Bradyrhizobium sp. | reverse complement strand
GAAAACGGCGAAAATACCATCGAGCACAATGACCAGAAAGATCGATTTGACGACCGAGATCGTGGTCTGCTTTCCCAGTGATTCAGCACTTCCCTTGACTCTCAATCCTTCACTGCTGGCGACGATGCCGATCATCAGCGCCATGAATGGCGCCTTGATGAGGCCGACCTCGAAATGTGTCACCGACACGGCTTCATGAAGTCGCGCGATGAAGGTCGCAGGGCTCATGCCACCGTAGAACCAGGCCACTAGACCGCCACCGTAGAGAGCCGCCATCGAGCCTATGAAAGCCAGGATTGGGAGTGCGCAGACCAACGCAATGATGCGGGGCAGGATCAATACCTCGACCGGATCAAGGCCCATGGTCGACAGAGCGTCGATTTCCTCGCGCATCTTCATCGAGCCGAGTTCGGCGGTGTAGGCGCTTCCAGACCGGCCCGCGACCATGATGGCGACGATCAGAACCCCGATCTCGCGCAGAACCAGGATACCGACAAGATCGACGACATAAGACTCCGCGCCGAATTTGCGAAAATGAAAGATACCTTGCTGAGCAATGATGGCACCGATCAGGAACGTGACCAGCGCGATGATTGGAATCGCTTGCCACCCAACCTGGTGCAAATGATAGACAAGCGATTTTACCCGGAGCGAACGCGGACGCCGCACGATCCCGAACATGGCCACCGCCAGCGCTCCCAGCATCTGCAGAAAAACCGAGACGTCCTCCGTGACGCTGAACGTCGAGCGGCCGATCACTTCCAATCGTGCGAGCAGCGGATTTGACGCCGTTATGCTCACAGGCTTGCGGCGGTTGACCTGCCTGACGTCGTCGATCAAACCCGCATAACGGCTAGCCGCGCCTACAACTGCAGCGCTGTGACCGGAATCCAGCGCTTTGCGGGACATTTTTTCGAACAGCCACGCCCCGAGCGTGTCCATCTCCCGCACGTCGGACATATCGATTTTCAAGTTTTTTGTCTCCGCCAGCCTTGGCGAGACGGCATCGAAGAGGCCTTCGAGCGCCGTACCGTGGGCAACCGTCCACGGCCTGCTGGGACTAAGTTCCAGCGTTTCACCGTGGATTGTCGCGCCCAGTAGTGGGGCGGCGCTCAATCTCCTTGCCGGTCAGAGATCGGTTGTGCGGTATCGATGAAACCGAGAGCGACGCTTCCGATAGTGGCGCGTAAGTCTCGGCCGGCGCGACCATCGCGACGTTTCATGGGCCTTACTCCGGCTGTTGGTGAGCTCGTGGTGACAAGTTCCGATATCAACATCGGTTCCCACCGCAGCGAATCGCGGAATCAGGACAAGCCGAGCTCTTCCGAATGAATTGCCGTGCCATCCAGCAGCACCTGCAACCATGTCCTTTCGTCGATCGTCGCAGCGGCCGTCACCCGCCACTCCGTGGCCTTGCGTATCGCCTCCGCGTTATCGGCGGCAAAGAGATGATCGGAATCGTATGATTGAAGGGCTCCGTCTCTCATATGGCAGAGAGCCACCACGTATTTCTTGTGGGCAGGCGTTTCAGTCAACGTCCTACTCCGCCGGCAAGAGTTTTGGCTGCGCCCTTATCCACTGGACCCGGCGCATGCCATGGATGACGAGCGGTATCCCGCAGAAGAATACCGTGCCGATGACCACAAGGGCGACATATAGCCCGGGCGATCCCATCGGCAGCTGATCCGGCGGAAAGAACGCCACCAGAAAGCTGAACACCACACCAACAAGGCCAATTCCGGCGGTCAGCCACATCCCGGTCAAGCCGCCGGGGACGTTGAACGGCCGGACCAATGTCGGCCTGCTGTAGCGAAGCTTGATGGCTGCGGCGTACATGAACATGTAGGCAATCAGGTAAAGCGCGATTGTCATGGCGGAGATCAGGAAGAAGACGACCGAGACGTCCTCTATGACAAAATAGAGCAAGGACATCATCGTCACCACGGCGCCTTGCACTAGAAGAATGGTGGTTGGCATGCCGTGTTTGTTGGTATGCTGCAATACAGGAGGTAGCTCACCGTCGTCAGCGGTGGCGAGCAACCCCTGGCACGGACTTCCAAGCCAGGCAAAGACGCCACTGATTGCGCCGATCCCGACCAGGAATGACAGCACGGGCACGAGCCAACCGACATGCCAGACATCGGCGATGACGGCATTGTAGGTGTCGAAGACGGCTGATTGCAGGGATATCTTCTCGTAAGGCAGGATCGCCGCGATCGGGATGGCGCCCAATGTAAAGATGACAAGAGAGATAATCGCCCCCAGGCCGATCGCGAACGGATATTCGCGGCTGGGCTGTTTCATTTCAGTGACGTGCACCGCCTGCACTTCAACGCCGGCAAACAGCAAGACAATTCCGGCCAGAAACGCCACCGTTCCAAAGCCATGGATTGACGGCCAATAGCGCGCCTGACCGGAATCTGCCACTGCGGGATCGGTCAGATGTTGCCACGCAATCGGATGACCTGCGCAGATCCAGTATGCGAGCATTATCAATAGAACAATGCCAGGCACGATCGTTCCGAGAATGAAGGTCCAATTGGCGATCCTGGCGAAGACTTCCACGCCTTGAAGTACGACGAAGGTCGCCAGCCAGTACACAATGATACAGAATGCTCCGACAAAGATTCCGTTCTTCGCCAATTCAGGGCGACCGATCGTATAGGCCAGCGCCGCTGCACCGAAGGTCAGCGCGACCGGATACCAAACGACGTTCTGGATCCACTGCAGCCAGATTGCCAGGAATCCCCAGCGTATGCCGAACGCTTCTCCTACCCATGCATAGATACCGCCCTTTTTGTCGGCAAATGCACCGCCCAATTCGGCCGACACAAGGGATGCGGGAACGAGATAAAAAACGACGGTGAACACCAGATAGGCGAACATCGTCATTTCTTCCTTGGCCAACAGCGGCAAGCCACGCAGACTGGTTACAACGGCGGCAGCCGTCAGAAGCCCGATCGACGTTGCGCTCAGATAGGCCTTGCGATCATTGATCGGTTTCATCGGACTTTCTCCAGCGGCGCCAAGGGCGCAAGCGCAGCAACATCCGGCCGCCGGTCATTTTGCGGCGGCGCGAGCAAGGGGGCCTTTGGCAGACCATGATGCGTAAACGTGGTGCCTTCGGCCGCGACCTGCGGCGTTCCCGGCGGATGCTTTTTCAAATAGTCGATTGATCGCTCGATGTCTTGTAACAGCATGTCGGCCATATCCCGGGTGAAGCCGTGCCGGATCAGGACCCGCATCACCACGACATCCGTGATGTTGGGCAGCATACTGTAGGCTGCGACTTGCCAGCCTCGCACCCGCAGGCGATCGGAGAGTTCAAAAAGCGAGTAGCCGGGTTGCGCGCCATCCTTGATCATCCAGGAGATCGCGGGGATGCCCTTGCGGCTGTCGCCATCGAACGCAAGCTCGAACGGTCCGAGCTTGCAGATCTCCTGCCCGATCAGCCTGGCATTGTCGTAGCTGTTCTTCAGGATGCGTTGGTAGCCCTCGCGCCCCAGCCGAAGGAACAGGTAATACTGGGAAATGATCTGGCCGCCGGGACGCGAGAAGTTCAGCGCGAAAGTCGGCATGTTGCCGCCCAAATAGTTCACATTGAAGATCAATTCTTCGGGCAGGTCCGTGCGGTCACGCCACACCACCCAGCCCACGCCGAGGGGGGCCAATCCATATTTATGGCCCGAAGCGTTGATCGACCGGACCCGCGGGATGCGAAAGTCCCAGATCAGATCGGGTTCCATGAACGGAGCCGTGAAGCCTCCGGATGCAGCGTCAACGTGCATCGGGATATCGAGATGTTTGTCGCGCGCCAGCGTATCGAGCGCGGCCGCCACCTCGGCAACCGGCTCGTATTGGCAAGTGAAGGTAACCCCGAAGGTCGGCATTACCGCGATGGTGTTCCGATCAACCCGCTTCATTACTTCGTCTGGCGTCATGCCTAGCCGTCCGCGCTCCAGCGGAATCTCGCGCAGTTCGACATCGAAATACCGGGCGAATTTATGCCAGCAGACCTGAACCGGCCCGGTAACGATATTCGGCTTGTCAGTCATTGCTCCAACAGCGCGCATGCGCTCGCGCCATTTCCACTTCAACGCCAGACCGCCAAGCATGCTGGCCTCGCTCGAACCTGTCGTCGAGCAACCGATCGTGTCGGCCGCTTTGGGCGAATTCCAGAGATCGGCCAGAATATGAACGCAGCGATTCTCCAACTCCGCCGTGGCGGGGTATTCGTCCTTGTCGATCATGTTCTTGTCGATCGATAGATCCATCAGCTGATGGACTTCGGGATCGAGCCAAGTCTGGCAGAAGGTCGCCAAATTCTGCCGCGCGTTGCCGTCCAGAAAGAGTTCATCCCGCACCAGCGCGTGGGCGACGTCGGGCCGCATTCCACGTTCGGGCATCCGATATTTCGGAACCGCGACATCGGCAGCCTCGGTGCCGAAAATATCCGCGTCCGGCGAACGCCTGATGTCGTTACGATCATGAAGCGGCATCTGCTCTCCAAACTGGTAAACGGATCAGGTGCCACGATCTGGCTCGCGGCTACGTCGTATTGAAACGATCGGGGGTTCGCAAAAGCGGCAGTCGAGATCGCGCGCTTGTTCAGGCGGACAGTCTACCGGAACATCTCGAACGTCTGGTCAAAACAGACCACATCGGAGGATTCTTTCAGCTTCCGAAGTTCGAGCGGATCAACCATCCCGGAAGGTTGGTTCGGATTATCGAGCTGGCTTTGACGGGCGTCCCCTGCACGCGGCGACCATCCCTGGAGATCCGCGAGCGTCTGTGCAGTGCACCCAGGATCCCATATTCACGGGCCTTAAGCTGGCCGTGCCGGGTGCGCCGTCCTTGGATGGTGGTCGTGCAGGTAAGACGCCAGATGGTTGCGAACGATATCGTCGCCGGCCACGGCCGTCTCGAACAGGTTCTCCTGCACGCCCCGGGGCATGTCGGGCCACAGCGCAAGCGCGGCCCTGCCCAACAGGCGCTCGAACTCGTGCGTTGAGTTGTTCTTCATCACATCGGCCTTGTTGATCGGAACGCTCCCCATCCCGGCGGGGTCAAGCAACGGCCCCAGCCGAGGGGGCAACCGGGGCCGCTTGAGCACCCCGCGGCGCATTGGGGGCAATGGGACCGCAGGGGTTTGCATTCGGAAAACGCTGCGTTTCCGGCTGCCATGATCCAAGCTTTCCAATTAAAAATTGTTCCGCCGTGGATGCGCGGCGATGTTGAACAGTCCAGTGCTCTTCTACGAATCCCGCTTTATTTCGGGCTTGTCGTACAGCACCGCGTTCAGCAGCGAATTATGGACTTCGATTTTGCCGTTGTAGCTGATGAAGCCGAGCTTGCGGAACTTGTTCATGAAGAAGCTGACGCGAGACCGGGTGGTTCCGATCATCTCGGCCAGGGTTTCCTGGCTGATGTTCGGGCTGATCGGTTGCGGGCTGCCCTCCTTGCCGAAATTCGCCAGCAAAAGCAGCAGACGTGCCAATCGCTTCTCGCTCGAGTTGAAGAGCTGATCGATCAGATCTTCTTCAATTCGGCTGTTTCTGGTCAACAGATAGGCCATGAACATCTCGGAGAATATCGGCTCGCTTTGAAGCGCTGCGAGCATCGCGGGCTTGGCGATCGCCGTAAGAAGGCAGGCTTCCAAAGCCGTTGTGGTCGCGATGCGCAGCGCGTGGCCGTTCATGCATCCCTCGCCAAAGAACTGGCCAGGCTCCAGCATTCCGACAACCGCTTCCTTGCCTTGTTCGGAGAGGACCACGACCTTCAGCCGGCCCTGCTGGATGTAATAGATCGTGTCGGCCGCGTCTCCCTGAGCGAATACGACCTGATCCTTGGCGTACTCAACAATCGTCTTTCCCTCCCCCACCTTGGCCAGAAATGCCTTGGGGTCGAACGCGCGCTGATTTGTCTTGGCTGTCATGCTGTCAATTGGGTCCGCGGCAACCTGCCGATTTTAGGCGATTCTGACGACAAATATCAGAACGAAAGCCGGATCGGCAGTGGGTTAAACGTCCATTTCGGGGAAAAATGTGGGGGTATCGCCTGGAGCGCGCAAGGCTTCCCTACAGGCAAATGGCATGACCCCGTCACGCAGTCCGACGCGTTCAAATTGACAGATGTCGAAGGCGGAGTCTGAGCAATTTTGCTCATACAGGCCACCGGCAACGCAGTGAATTTAGTGAGCAATTTTGCTCAGACTCGCTGCAGGAAGTAGTCCAAGCTTGGCAAAACGAGCGATCGGGATTGGACGCGACCATGTTATCGCAGGATCTGCCATGTTCGAGCCATTCGAAGCAAGCGGGACATTGCCCGATTTTATAGCTCTCCCAGCCGATCGGGACGAACTCCCCTACCGGCTGCGGCAGCAATCCCTGCTCGGCGAGTTTGGTCGCTCCGCCCTGCAGACACGAGATCTCCAGCAAATTCTGCAGCGCGCGACCGAACTTTGTGCGGAAGGCCTGGAAAGCCCTTTTGCCAAGGTGCTTGAGTACATCCCGGAAGAAAATCGGCTCCTCATGCGGGCCGGTTTCGGCTGGGATTTTGGGGCGATCGACAACATCGCGCACGGCGCCAATCGCGAATCCCCCGCCGGATACGCCTATCATATCGGCCAGGGCATCATTTCGAATGACCTCCAGCAGGAGCCCAGATTTGAAACCCCCGAACTTCTCGGAGATCACGGCGTACGGCGCGTTATCAACGTCCTGATCGAGGTGGGTGGCGCGGGAAATGGACCGTTCGGCATTTTGGAGGTGGATAGCCCGGATCCCGGCCAGTTTGACCACGCGGACGCCGATTTTCTGACCGGATTTGCCGGGCTGTTGGGCATCGCCATCGAACGTCAGCAAGCCGATGCGAAACTCGCCGCGGCGGTCGAATATCAGGACCTGCTCTCGCGGGAAATGAGCCATCGCGTCAAGAACAGCCTCGCTTCGGTGGTCGGCCTGCTTCACGTTCAGGCACGTGGCACAGATTCGGTGGACATCCGAAATGCGCTGGAAGATGCGGGCTCTCGCGTCGCGGCCATCGCGCAGGTCCATGATCAGCTGTGGCGCGGTTCGCGGATTGGTTTCATCGACCTCGCGGATTTCATCAATCAGCTTTGCAAGCAGTTGGGCAATAATACGGAGGGGCACGTTCTGAATTGCCAAGCCGATCCGATGCCGGTTTCGGCCGACCACGCCATTCCCCTCGGCCTTCTGGTCAATGAACTGATTACCAACGCGGTCAAGTATGCGTATCCAAATGGCGCAGGTGTGATCGACGTCTCCGCTCACGAAATCGACGGTTGCCTTCACGTCGAAATTTCCGACCATGGCGTCGGGCTGCCGCAGGGATTTGACATCGACATGCCGCGAACCAGCCTCGGATTCAAAGTCATCACCGGCCTCGTGCGGCAACTTCAGGGTCGCATCGCGACCAGCCGCAACGAGCCCAGCGGCGCACGGTTTTTACTCGAACTGCCGATCTTGTCCGAGTTGCAAACGGTCCCCTCGCGATAAGGCAACGGAGACCCGACGACCTCAGCCGGTCCGGCAAACATCCAGCGGTGCATCCGGGCTTGCAATCACCCGCAGGGCGCTTAACAGTCCCGGCTTGGAGAAATCAAATGACGATCCATCCGACCGCGCGGGTTGAAGACGGCGCCGTGGTTGGCGAGGGCACGTCGATCGGTCCTTACTGTATCGTCGGTCCGCATGTCGTCATCGGCGCCAACTGCAAGCTCATCGCAGGTGTGCACGTCAGCGCCCAGACCACGATCGGCGATGGCTGCACGATCCATCCCTTCGTCTCATTGGGAACACCGCCGCAATCGCTGGGCTATCGCGGGGAACTTACCAGGCTTGAGATCGGTGAAGGCTGTACCATCAGGGAGCAGTCCACCATGAACGCCGGAACCGTCGCCGGCGGCGGCATTACGCGCGTCGGCGAACGCGGGTACTTCATGAATGGCAGCCATATAGGTCATGACTGTCAGGTCGGCGACAACGTGGTCTTTGGAACCTCGGCCACGCTGGGCGGCCACTGCGAGGTCGGCGATTTTGTTGCGATGGGGGATCTTTCAGCCGCTCATCAATTCGTCCGGATCGGGCAAAAGACAATGGTCGGCGCCGTCAGCTGCGTGCGCGACGACGTGATTCCGTTTGCCCTGGCGACCGGCCAGTCCGCCCATCTCGCCGGCCTCAACATCACCGGCATGGAACGCAGCAAGTTCACGCTCGGACGCCTTGCCATTGTGCGGTCGTTTTATCAAAAGCTGTTTCATGGCCCCGGCCTCTTTGCCGAGTGCTTGAACGAAGTCAGGCATCTGGCGGGGGCGGATCCCGCGATTGCGGAAATCCTGACCTTCATCGATGCCGACAGGCATCGCTCACTGTGCTTGCCGGCGATAGCGGCGGTTCTTAAGCCAGCGACCAGGTAAGCGGACTCTAGAAGGCGCGGAGCAACGGCGCTGTTCCGTATTTCAACAACCGCGACAGATATTCTTGAGCTTGGCGGTGGTTCGGGCGTCTTCCTCGACAAACGGGTCTTTGTAGGCGCCGTTCGGAACATCGACTGCGACGAACGCCGGCTTTTGGATTTTTGCAGTTGACGCGGCGTCGTAACAAGCCAGTCGCTGGCTCGTGCTCTTGATGGCGCGGCAATCTGATCCCGCGGCGAGAGCGCTTTGCGTGACGGCGAACAACAGCAATACAGCGAGTGTTATTTTCATCTGGTTTCCTTCGCGGGCGATATTGCCCGCCACCGGTCCGCCATCGAACAGGCGCTTCTACGAATGAATGACCGGTCAGCTCCAATACCGATGGCACCGACTCCGCAGGAAAGCGCCGCCGGTACAGGCGTGCTCGAATGCGTTCGTCCGACAGCTTGCTGACGTCAGCCGTTACGCCACTATTTCTTCTTGCCGGAGCCGAAGGACGGCTGCCATCCCGCGGCCTTTTGGCTTGGCGCGGCGGCAATTGTCTTGATCTTCTCTTTCTTGGGTTTCTTGGACTCGCGATTACCTTTTTGCTCTTTGCTCATGCCGGTCTCCTCAGGTTCGATGATGATGATGCCGTGATTGGATGCAGATTTCACATTGACTCGTAGCGCACCGCACTTTTGATCGCGCCATCGACCTCGTCCGCCAGTTCGGTTTCGCCGATTTCGTGAAGAGAGGAAGCCATCGTCGAGGCCTGGACCGCACTCATGGAGAGCGGTTCGCCCGTTTCGTAGCTGAATTTGATGCGCCAAACTCCCCCAGGGTTGCGGTGCGGCTCGATCAGCAGCACCGGAAGATCGGGCAGCCCATTCTCAAGAAGCAGTGCGGACAGCGTCAGCATCACGACACCCAATCAAATTCAGCTATCCCGAAAAAGCACCGCAGGCTGGCCGTCGCAGGCGCCGGTCTCAACATCCGATTTTGTCGAAAAGGCAGTGATGCCTGCCTTGTCCAAGAGATGCCTTGTCCAAGAGATGCCGTGCTCAGGACGCGCCCTTCGGCGGGTCGGCACCACCTGCACCCAGCTCTGAATTTATGCCCGTCGCGGGGTCTAAAGCCTGAACAAGGAAGTCTGTCCGGCGCGACATGAGGACCCGCATAGGAATAGTGTGCGCCCTTTGCCACCGAATAGCTATGCATTAGTTGAGGTCGTCGTGACCCCGTCTCAGTTCTTGGCAGACAGCCGGAAAGACGCGAGAGACAGCCTTCGCCGTTACTCAACCGTCGATAATTCGAGCGAAGCCAGGGGAACATCGAGCGCGTAGACAAAACCGCTCGGTTCATAGGTCAACTTGACGTTGCCCTTTAGCTGCCTGCCGAGAGTTTCGATCAGTCGCGTACCAAAACTCTGTCTGGTGGGAGCATGGACTGTCGGACCGCCGTGCTCTTTCCACGTAAACTGCAGCCGCGTAGCCTCATCCACGACCCAGCTAATGGCAACCCGGCCACCCGGTATCGACAGCGCGCCAAACTTGGTGGTGTTGGTGCAGAGTTCATTGAGGGTCATGGCGATGGCGATGACGGCGCCCGATGCGATCTGGACATCAGGCCCCTCGACGGAGAATTTCGCCACGTCCGGATTATCAAACGGCTCGACGGCGCCGCGGACGATATTTCGCAGGTTCGCGCTGGTCCATCGTGCCTGCAACAACAGATCATGAGCCCGGCCGAGCGCCAGCAGCCGGCCTTCGATCGCCTGCTGCGCGTGCTGCATGCTCGAAGCATTGCGCAGGCTCTGGGAGGCGATGGCACTCACCGTCGCCAGCGTGTTCTTGATACGGTGATGCAGCTCTTCCAGGATCAGCTTTTGCAGCTTGTCGGCGGCTTCGCGCTCCTTGGCGTCGATGCCGGCTTGCGCAAGCAGGGTCTCGGCACTGAGCTTCGCCTGGGTCAGCAACAGCCGCAGACTGACGTTCTCCGCCGTCAACAGCTCCTGAGTGGAACTCGGACCGGACAGCAGATCGACAGCTTCCCGGCTATGGTCGACGTTGAGCATGGGCAAGGCTTATCACCTTCTGTCCGGTTCCGCGCATATCTTTCGCGCACGAGGTCGTGGTCGCCGCGCCTGGGAGCGCCGGCCGCTGACCGTTGCCGGCCAATGTCAGGCAGGCCCGATCATGTTCTGCATTTCTGCGATCATTTGGCCGGATACCAGCGGTTTGCCGAAGAACCGGCTGTCGCGCGGGATCTGGATGCCCGACAACTCCAATTGTCCGGACACGAGGATAATCTTGAGGTGCGGCCAACGTTCGTGGACGGCATGGGCCAGTTGGAGTCCGTCCATGCTGCCCGGCATCTGGATGTCGGTAAACAGCAGCGCGATATCGGATCTTGACTGGAGAATGGAAAAGGCCTCGTCCGCATCCACGGCTTCGACCGAGGTATAGCCGGCGTCTTCCACCATATCGACCGCCCGCATGCGTAACATCATGTCGTCCTCGACGACGAGCACAATTGCCGGGCGGTCCATAACCATCATGACGGAGCCTTCGGAAATGGAAGCCGAGCTGGGCCTGCGGCTTCCGAGGTTTCGGCAGCCGATGAAAGCCAAGGGGTGTCTTATTAGGTGTTACCACGATTGTTCAGCGACGCGCGGTCACTAAACGCGCTTCGGGGACCATGACGCTCGAAGCGCTGTTACGCAAGCAAGATGCGTCGAAATTGGGCCAGACCTGACCGGAACAGGCTCCTGCGGCACCGCGGAGGGCCAATCGATCTGCCTTGGTGTGGGGAATTGCTTCGTTCGCTTTCACCTGCGGGGCAAAGCCGGGCAACGCAATTACCGATGCTGCCAGAAGCGCGATAAGCGCCAGCGCCGTGAAAGATTTGATCATTTGTTGCTGCTGACTGTGGCTGGCCGCCGATCCCGCCAAGCCTGGGGATCGGTTGACAACAGAGCCGGCGCTGCGAAGTTCCGCTGACGCGGATTTATTCGGACGTCATGCCTTTTTGCTTTTTTGGACTTTCGCGCGAGTCCCCGCCGACGGTTTCTTCTTGGCCTGATTGTAATCGATAGCGGCACGGATGAGACTTTTCAGGGCACGCGCATCGATCTTGTCCCCCTCGAAAAGATCGATCGCTCGCCATCTGCTGCCTTCAAGGCCCGCATTGAAGAGCTTGTCGGGATCGGCGATCTTCGCCCCGTGGGCAAAGGTGAGCTTCACCTTCTCCTTATGCGCGTTGCCGACCACGATGATCCCGTCGCGAGACCACACCGGGCTTCCCATCCACTTCCATTCCTCTGATATCTCCCGGTCAGCCTCGAGGATGCTCTTGCGGATGCTGGCGAGAGTCTTGCCACGCCAATCACCGAGTTTAGCGATCAGCCGGTCGATATTTTCCGATGGGTTCATTGGGATCTCTATGCCTGGAATTCTGGTGCCGAGGACTGGCGCTGGAATAAGCCTACTGCTTTAGCGCGTCGGCCTGAATGACTTGTCAGGCCGATCGATAAGCCGTCGGAGGACATGGCCGCCGGCAAATTTTCAATCTGCCCGCGCGAGGACCTGCTCCAGGTTCGCAAAGAACTTCTGCCAACCGAAACGCGCGCCGTGGAAGGCCTGCTGCTGATCCGGCCGGAAGCCCGCCTGCTCCATCCGCAAATGGGTCCCGGTGCCCGTCGAGGTGAGCGTCCAGGTGACGACGCTCTCGAGACCCATCGCATCCCAGGTGTAAGACAGCGTTTTGTTCGGCTCGATGGTCAGGACGCGACAGTCGACCGCGCCCCAGTCCCCACGAAAATTGAAACGATGGTCCGCGACCGGCTTGAAGTCGCTCTTCATCAGCCACTCCTGGATCAGATGTGGTTGCGTCAGCGCGCGCCAGATCTTTTCCGGCGGAAAAGGGATGTCCCGTTCGACAATGACGGAAAGCGTTTCGGTCGCGGATTCGTTCATTGGTCCATCCTCTTGAGCAGATTTTCGAGATCGTCGAATCGGCTTTGCCAGAACCCGGTCATCTGGCTGGTCCAGTCCATCAGCGGAGCCAGGGCGCCGAGCTGCGCGCTATAGTGGGTCTGGCGGCCTTCATGGCGATCGCGCACCAGCCGCGCCTGTTTCAGAACCCCAAGGTGCTTTGAAACGGCCGGTTGCGAAACTCCGGACCGCGCCGTCAGTGCGCCAACGGTCTGCTCGCCTTCGCGGCACAACCGTTCGAAGATCGCCCGCCGGGTCGGATCGGCGAGCGTTCTGAACAGCACATCGTGAGTGTTCGGCATGTGAAATCGATAACCCGTTGGCTATGGATTTACGTATAACCATCGAGTTATGCGTTAGTCAAGCGGGAACCTATCCGTCCCATAGCGGGCGCAGCGTCGATCCATCGCTTCGAAAGTTTCTCGGCGCCTCACACGGCATCCGCATGCCTGCCGGCATCGAATAAAGCTGCGCGTCGCGGAGTCCATTATCGGACAGGCCGGCGACTGGCCGCAGCCCTGTACTGTCTCAACGCATGCGCAAGGCACCCGGTCAGATCATGTCACGCCGCCCGGAAGTTATTCTGATGTTCATCATTCGGCCATACAGCCCGACGAGGCTCTCGCCGAAGCCATCAAGTTGCCGAACGGCCCGGCGCGCAGTGCCGCGCTGGAGAAAGCCGACGAATTGCGGATGGCCGTCGACAAACGGGGCATCCGGTTTGCCAAGCGCGGCAGGCCGTCAAAAACAAAATGAAGGGGAGCGCGGGCGCGCTCCGGCAGATCGGGGGAAAGACGTGACCGTCAACAAGGTCAACTGGTCACAGGTGGGACGCGTCACCGGGCCAGGCCGCTACATGTTCAAGTTTGGCTGGCTGACGATTACCGAACAGGAGCTTGCGGTCTGGCGGCAATTCCCGAACGCGTCGTTTACGCTCTACCGGCCGTCATCGGCCGAGACCGAAGATGATTTCCGCTTGGGCGCGTTCGACCTGCCTGAGGATTCCTCCTCCGACGGCGGGTGAAGCCGCGAAGCTACGCCACCGCGACGGTGTCGTCGGCTGGAACCAGAGCCGGCGCTTCTTCGGGAAACAACCGGTCCCGTCCCGCGACATATTGCGGTTCGCCGGCGTGTAGCTTTGCGTTGTTGGCTTCGCGCTTTTTCGCGTCATCCTCACCATACAGGAACGCGAGAAACGCGTGGCGTCGCCCCTTGGTGACGGGTGTCACCTGATGCAGCGCGCCGCAGGAAAACACCAGCGCCCCGCCCTCCGGCGGCCGGTAGGCCTTGCGGCCGTCTGCGGCTCCTCAGACAAACGCCGCGCGCACCGAGCCCAGTCCCGACAACTCCATCATCACGCGATCGCCTGGGTTGAGCCAGATGGTTTTCACCAGGCTGCCGGTCAGCACGATCTGACCCGCGCGCAGGCCCCTGCCGTCTGCCGCAAGATGATTGGCAAGCCACGCCAGCGGATTGTGCGGATGCCCGAGCACGTCGGCGCCGGTGCCGCGGCTGACTTCGATATCGTTGATGAGGGCGCGGCCAACCACCTTGAGCAGATCAGGCACCGCAGATCGCGCCATCGGCTTTCCGAGCACGCAGCCGGCGGCATAGAAATCGTCGGCCACCAGGGTCGGTGCGCCCAGACTCTGCCAGTCGACATAGCGCTCGTCGACGATCTCGATCGCGGGATGATAGGCCTCGACGGCCAGCGCGACGCTGTCGGCGGTGAACGGCGCCTGCGATGCCGGCAGATCCCGCCCGAGCCGGACCGCGATCTCGCATTCGACGCCGACACGAACGAAATCATTCACCGGCAACGAGACGCCGCTCTCGTGAACGCCTTTGGCGAATACGCCACCGCCGCAGGGATGCGGGATATTGAGATATTGCTGCATCACCGCGCTGGTGCAGCCGATCTTGTACCCGACCATGGCGCCGACCTGCGGCAGCAGCAAATCATGCACGGCGCGTTGAATGCGGTAGCCGTCCGCCTCGGTCTGCGGCGCGAGTTCCGATGGCAGCGACGCCAACCGTGAACGATTGCGGCGGGCGGTGGCGATGATCTGGGCGGCGGCAAGCGTCTTGTCCATCAACGATATTTCCTTACGCAGCTTCAACGTCCGGCACCTGACCATCCCCTCGGATGCTGGACAAGTGCGCCCGGCTGGCCGGTCGTGCGGCGACGGCGCACTCAAAGCTTACACCAACCTTACAGCGCCCAGGAAATCACGCCGCGAAAGCGCTGCGGGCTGAAAATGAGTTGATCGCGCCACAATGTCGCGCCATTCACTGATGACGGTGGTCTCGTTTTCATGGCTGTGGGGGATTCGATATGAAACGTTTCCGTTTCGCTATCTGGCTTTTGGTTGCGCTGGTTGTCACGACCTTGCCGTCCATCTCGCACGCGCAAATCCTCACGATCACGTTGATCCCTCCCGAGTTACCGGTTTACGAGCAGCCGGCGATTCCAGCAGCTGGTTACATCTGGGCGCCCGGCTTCTGGGCGTATGGCCCGGATGGCTATTATTGGGTGCCGGGCACCTGGGTTGAGCCGCCCTCGGTCGGTTTGCTCTGGACGCCGGGCTATTGGGGCTGGCGGGACGGAGTCTATGTCTGGAATGCAGGCTATTGGGGATCGCATATCGGCTTTTACGGCGGTGTGAATTACGGCTTCGGATATGGCGGTGTCGGCTACGAAGGCGGTTACTGGAACAACGGGGTGTTCGCCTACAATCGAACCGTCAACAATTTCGGCGGTGTCGCGATCACCAACGTCTACAACAAGACCGTCATCGTCAACGCCAACGCGCCCCGGACGAGTTTCAACGGCGGCGCCGGCGGAATAACGGCGCGGCCTACGCGTGAAGAGGAAGCCGTCGCGCATGAGCAGCATGTGCCGGCTACGGCCGGACAGGTCCAGCACGAAAAGACCGCAAGCACGGACAAATCGCTTCTGGCTTCGGTCAATCACGGACGCCCGGCGATCGCGGCAACCTCGAAGCCCGGCGAATTCACCGGCAAGGGGGTCGTGCCGGCGCGAGAGGTCAAAGCAAGCCCAGCCGTCATAAGCCCAGCCGTCACAAGCCCCGCTGCCACGAGCCCGGCGGCGCTGGAGAAGAAACCGCCGGTTGCCAATGTCAGCCGCACGCCGAACAGCGCCACACCGCCCAAGTCCGCCGCCAAGTCCACGGCCAAGCCGATGACCAATGAGGTCAAGCCGCGGACCGCAACAGCGCCGGCGCCCAAGGCGGCTGCGGTGAAACCCGCACCGCCGCCTAAAGCCGCCGTCGTGAAACCAGCGCCGCCGCGCCCGGCTGCCGCGGCCGTTCGACGGCCGCCGCCGCCGAAACCGCCTGCGCCGCCCAAGCCACATGGCCCGCCGCCCAAGCGCGAGCCGCCGAAATAGCCGGCGCTTCTTTTCGCTATTTGATTTGCGATTTGTTACCTGCGATCGCCGATCGCAGGCATGGCATCGCCGGCGGCTGAAGACCAATCAGCTGCCGGCCCCGCTTCGATGCTTTGAGGACTTACGTCGGACATCGCCTGAGGTCCGGGAAGCGCACGTGGCAGACGCTTGCCGCGCGAGCGACGGGTCGCGCCCTGCGCCCTATTCGTCGCGGTAGACCTTCTCGCGCTTCTCGTGGCGCTCCTGCGCTTCCACCGACAGCGTCGCGATCGGGCGGGCTTCGAGCCGCTTCAGTGAGATCGGCTCGCCGGTCTCCTCGCAATAGCCGTAGGTGTTGTCGTCGATGCGCTGCAGTGCCGCGTCGATCTTGGAGATCAGCTTGCGCTGACGGTCGCGGGCGCGCAGTTCGATCGCGCGATCGGTTTCGGACGATGCGCGATCGGCAAGGTCAGGATGATTGACGTTCTCTTCCTGCAGCGTCTGCAGGGTGACCCGCGATTCCCGCAGGATCTCGTCCTTCCACGCCAGCAGCTTGGCGCGGAAATAATCGCGCTGGCGGTCGTTCATGAAAGGCTCTTTTTCGGAGGGTCGATAGTTTTTCAACTTTTCCAAGGCCAGCCCATCTATCGTGCGAGGCGGTCCAAAAAGTGTTGGTCCGCGCCGGCCTTATATAGCGGCGCCTTGTGACAGACAATATCGGCCCCGCCGAAACAAGGGCCGTCCCCAACGGCCTTAGCCAGACCTTAACCGCGACCCCACGCAAACAGGCCCAGCGGTCCCGCCTCGATGGCCCCTGTTCGGTTAATAGCCAACCGTGAACCGCTGCCGGATATGGGCCGGACGCTCGATTTCGTCGGCCAGCGCCACCGCGAAATCCTCATAGGAAATCCAGCTTTTGCCGTCCGCCGCGGTCAAAAGCTGGTCGTTCCCAAGCCGGAACTTGCCGGTTCGCTGGCCGGCTGTGAACAGCGCCGATGGTGACAAAAACGTCCAGTTCAGTTGTTTTTCCTGCGCCAGCAGGTCGAGAAAGGCCGCGCCCCGCTCGGCCTCCGCCTTGTATGCCACGGGAAAACCCGGCGTCGTCATCAGCCGCACGCCCGGCGCCACTTCAAGACTGCCGGCGCCTCCGACGACGAGATAGCGGCCGACCTTCGAATTGCCGGCGGCGGCGATCAGCTTGACCGGGTCGGTGTCGAGGAACCGCACCGAACTGATGGCCGCATCATGGCCGGCCAGCAGCTGCGTCAGGGAACCCTGATCCGCGACGTCGCCGGGCTTCGCGGTGACATGGGGCTGCGGCGCGATTTTCTCCGGGGACCGGACGATGGCGGTGATGCTGTGGCCGCGGTGGGCCAACTCGGCAACGATGCGCGCGCCGACATTTCCGGACGCGCCGATGACTGCGATCTTCATGGTCACTCGCTTTCGGTTCTATGGTATATAATAGTTACTAGATATCAAAAAGACTGTAGGTGTTAAGAGAGCACTTTGAAGTCACCTGATTACGCCGGAGTAACCGCATGAGAGCCCCCAATGCCTATTCGGCGGATTGCCCGACCCGCCATATCCTGGATCGCGTCGGCGACAAATGGGCGGTGCTGATCCTGTTGCTGCTGCGGGAGCAGCCGGTGCGCTTCAACCAGCTGCGCCGGTCGATCGAAGGCATCTCGCAGAAAATGCTGTCGCAGGTGCTCAAGAGTCTCGAACGCGACGGCCTGATCCGCCGGCGCGCGATCGCAACGGTGCCGGTGACGGTGGAATATTCCATCACGCCGCTCGGTGTGACACTCGCCGCCGCGGTCGATCCGCTGCGCGATTGGGCCGAGAGCCATTTGAAGGAAGTGCTGGCCTCGCAACGCCGTTACGACGTCCAGCATCGGCCCCAGGCGGCCTGAAAAAGCCGTCGCCCGAAACCCGCTGCGCCTGAGACAGCGGACCTAGAACTGGCCTGCTTTGGCGAGTTCGACCTCGACCCGCAATTCGATCTCGGACAACACCGCGTCGAGGCCGGGGTCGCCGGATGAAGATTTGAGATTGGCGGCAGCGTCCCGCAGCCGGCTCACCGTGGATGCGTTGAAATTGCCAGAGAGCAGACCGATCTTGAGGTCGTCGAGCACGTCGAGCGCGCCGCGGCCGCGTTGCACCGAGCGCTTGCGGCGTTCCGTCGGATCTTCGACCCCCTGCATCGCCAACAGCGCATCGATATTGGCCGACGCCTTCGGCGCGCTCATGGCGCGGGTCTCGGACGACGACGCGGTCTCCTCCGGCAGCGCAAAGCTGGATGAGCTGGTTCGCCTGGTGTTGGCGGCCGGAGACCCCAGTGTGGT
Source organism: Bradyrhizobium sp. (assembly GCA_039935075.1). GTDB lineage: Bacteria > Pseudomonadota > Alphaproteobacteria > Rhizobiales > Xanthobacteraceae > Bradyrhizobium. Next base: position 43,576 of record JBDTKZ010000090.1, on the reverse strand, counting down.
GCCGTTGGGTCCGTAGATGCGCATGATGGTATCTCGCTGTGTGACGCAAGCTTCGCCCCGTTATGGTTAACGGGGCGTAAATGACTCGGCAAAATCTGCCGCCGACGGGCAGTTTCGCCGCTGCCGTGGCCCGCCGCCCCGCCTGCCTCGTTGAACTTTATCTAACAAAATCAACATATTGTCTTGAAGACGCGGCGTGGCACAGCCCTCGCATAGTTAATGCCGGATCGCAGTCATGGGAGTGGCGCGCGGGTCCGAGCCAAAGACCTCAGCGGGAGCAGAGGATGCCAAGTGTATTTTCGGCAAGCGTGTTTCAGGTGGCCTGCGCCGCGGTGCTGGCGCTCGTGATCGCGTTGCCCGCATCGCCGGCCGCCGCGACGTCCCGGATCAAGGACCTCGCCAACATCGAAGGCGTGCGGCAGAACCAGCTGGTCGGTTACGGCCTCGTCGTCGGCCTCAACGGCACCGGCGATACCCTCAACAACATCCCCTTCACCAAGCAATCGCTGCAAGCGATGCTCGAGCGCATGGGCGTCAATATCCGCGGCGCCACGATCCGCACCGGCAACGTCGCCGCGGTCATGGTGACCGGCAATCTGCCGGCGTTCGGAACTCAGGGCACCCGGATGGACGTTACGGTGTCCTCGCTGGGCGACGCCAAGAACCTGCAGGGCGGTACCCTGCTCGTTACCCCCCTGCTCGGTGCCGACGGCAACGTCTATTCGGTGGCGCAGGGTTCGGTTGCCATCAACGGGTTCCAGGCCGAAGGCGAAGCCGCCAAGATTGTCCGCGGCGTGCCGACGGTCGGCCGCATCGTCAACGGGGCGATCATCGAACGCGAGATCGAGTTCGCGCTCAACCGCCTGCCCAATGTGCGGCTGGCGCTGCGCAACGCCGATTTCACCACCGCCAAGCGGATCGCCGCCGCGGTCAACGATTATCTCGGCGCCAAGAGCGCCGAACCGATCGATCCGTCGACGGTGCAACTGACCATCCCCGCGGAGTTCAAGGGCAACGTCGTCGCCTTCCTGACCGAGATCGAACAGTTGCAGGTCGAGCCGGATATGGCGGCCAAGATCGTCATCGACGAACGCTCCGGCATCATCGTGATGGGCCGCGATGTCCGGGTCGCCACCGTCGCGGTCGCCCAGGGCAATCTCACCGTCACGATCTCCGAAAGCCCGCAGGTCAGCCAGCCCAATCCGCTGTCGCGCGGACGCACCGTGGTGACCCCGAACAGCCGCGTTGGCGTCACCGAAGACGGCAAGAAATTCGCGCTGGTGAAAGACGGCGTGTCGCTGCAGCAACTGGTCGACGGCCTCAACGGGCTCGGCATCGGCCCGCGTGACCTGATCGGCATCCTGCAGGCCATCAAGGCCGCCGGCGCGATCGAAGCCGACATCGAGGTGATGTGATGCAGGCCGCGGCGAACAGCATCTACAGCGGCGTCACCGCCAAAGCCGCCGTCAAGACCCGGGTGCCGTCCTATAACGGCCACCCGGACTACGACATGATCAATGCCTTGAAGAAAGTGTCGCCGCAGGCGCAGACCAAGGCCAAGGGCACCGCGACCGATTTCGAGGCGATGTTCCTCAACCAGATGTTCTCGCAGATGACCAACGGCCTCAAGGGCGAAGGCCCGTTCGGCAACACCGAGGGCACCGGAGTGTGGCGCTCGATGCTGACCGAGCAATATTCGAAATCCTTCGCCAAGGCCGGTGGCGTCGGCATTTCCAACGAAGTCTATCGCACGCTGATTTTGCAGCAAGCCAAAAGCGCCAGCTAGATCCAGAACACGAGACGGGGAACCAGACATGCAGCAGCATCCTCAACGGCAACCGGCCGCAGCACCAATCCCGCTGGCGACCACGCCGGCCGCCGCCCGCAAGCTCGCCGAGAACCTGATGGATGTGATGAGCGCGCTACTCGGTGTCATCGAACGCGAGACCGAGCTGGTGCGCGCCGGCAAGGTTCGCGAAGCGATGGCATTCGAGCCGAACAAGACCGAGCTGTCGCGCCGCTATGTCGGCGCGATCACGCATCTGAAGGCCAGCCAGAAATATCTGCACCAGACCGCGCCGGAGCTATTGACCACGCTGCATCGCCATCACGACGTGTTTCGCGCCATGCTGCAGATCAACCTGACGGTGCTGGCCACCGCGCACGCGGTGTCGGAAAGCATCGTGCGCGGCGTCAACACCGAGATGCAGCGCCGCAATATTCCCAGTACCTACACCGCCTCCGGACAGCGCGCGGCACCGGGACCGCGTCACAACACGCCGCTGGCGATCAGCCGTTCGCTCTGAATATTTCGTGGCGTTTTTTACCGGCGCCGGCGTTTTCGATACGAACAATTTTCATCAAATATGCGCGCCGCCGGCAGCGCAAACTTCAGCGCGTTTTCTAACGTAACGTTGAGACGTGCCCGTCATAATTGACTACTGGAGGGGTTGGGATTTGACTCGAGGGAAGCCAGGAGGCTGCCATGAGCACGGATTTCAGCATCAAGCCGGTGGGGGCGCCGGCTGTCATACCCGTTGCTCAGCCAGTGAGCGACGCAACGAATAACGCCGTCGCAACCCAGTTGCCGGCCAGCCAAAGCGTCACCGTGGCTGACGCCAGCGCCGGCGTGCGCAACGATTCCCAGCCTGCGAGCGATTTCATATCCCACCAGGCCTTCCTCGATCGCGCCGCGGGCGCGATCGTCTATCAGGTCATCGATAGCAAGGATGGACAGGTGGTGGACCAATTTCCCGACGAAGCGACGCTGCGCCGGCGCGCCTATTTCCACACGCTCGATCTGGCCAGAAGTCAGCCCTCGCGCCCGCTGGTGACCGACCGCAAGGCCTGAAGCTTCGGAGATTGGCTGGCAAAGACGGTCGTCGAGGTCGGATAATCCGCGGCTCCGGCTGGCGCAACGATGGCCCGCGCGATCGAAGCGCTAGCCCCTGCCCGCCAGGCCCGCGGCAATGTTCGAGTTGATGTTGATCAACGACTGTATTTTTTCCGGAGTCGGATTGGATTGCAATTCCACGGTCCGCTGCATCACGAACATCGCGATGTTGATGATGTTTTGACGAATCTCGGGCGGTTGCGGATTTTCGTTGCTTTCGGCGGCGCTCATGAAGATGGTCCAGAGTCGGCGATTGAACAGCAACGCGGCATGAAAGCGTCGATCGGCGCTGTTGCAATCGATCTGAACCTCAACCAGCTTTCTTGCTGCCATCAGCAGGGTCTGCGCTTCGATGTCACGGGGAGAGGAGGATTGTTGTGCGGTGCGAGCGTAAGCGTTGGCAGCGTTGGACATTCATGACCTCAACGGGAACTGATACAAGCTACCGGCTTCGGAGCTGCCTATGTTTTATACGGCGGTGCTTTTAAAATTAGGTTAGCGACGATTTCCAAATGCGACGAAACTTCGGCGTATCGAAGCGCTCTGATTGTTCACGCCGCGTCATCCCCGCAAAAATACGGAGTCGCGACAGGAATAGCGCGACGTAAGCACAAGCAGAACGGCGGAGTTTATCTCCGCCGTTTCTAATTATTGCCGGGAAGATCAGATCAGCGGAGCAGTTGCAGCACGCTCTGCTGCGACTGATTGGCCAGCGCCAGCGCGGAGACCGCGATCGACTGGCGGGTGGACAGCGCCTGGCTGTTCGCCGCTTCCTCGTTGGTATCAGCAACGGTCAGGTTCGACGCACCGGTCTGGAGCACGTTGATCAGGTTCTTGTTGAAGTCCTGGCGGATCTGCACGATCGACAGGTTCGAGCCGAGCGAGGAGGCGGCCGTGCGCAGCAAGGTGCTGGCGTGGGTCAACTGCGTCAATACCGTATTGGCGGAGTTACTATCCAGGTAGTCAGTGCCGACGTTCAGGTTCGAAAGAGAAAGGCCGGCGTCGTTCAAGGTGTAACCCTGGATCGCCAGCTTCGACGCGCCGGTTTCATCGAACGTCAAATTGAGGGTATCGCCGTTCAGGAGGTTGATGCCGTTGAACGAGGAATCCTGCGACGTGGTGTTGATGTTCACCAGAACCTGATTGTACTGCGCCACCAGGGCGGCGCGGGTCGCCTGCGAGTTCGGGTCAGCGACGGGTGCCCCCGGGGTCAGGTTGTTGAAAGCACCGCCTGCACCCGTTGCCGTACCGGTGATGACTGGGGCCGGCGAGTTGTTGCCGATGGTCGCGGAGGCCGCGTTGTTGGTGGTCGAGATGTTAATGTGACCTGTGGTGTCCACGCTGGCCTGCAGGTTGTTCGTCGCCAACGCCGCATTGAGCTGGTTGAGCGTCGAGATCTGACCGGTGCCGGTGCCGAACACGATATTGGTCGCCGTGCCATTGCCGGTCGCAGCAATCGAAAGCGTTTCGCCGCTCAGCAGCGGAGGGGTCACATTGGTCGTCCCGGCCGTCAGACCGAACGCCGCAAGCGCGTTGCCGGTTCCGGCGGCGATCGTCAGGTTGGATGTCGTACCTGTGCTCACCTGGAGGGTGCCAGCGCTGACGCTCGAAGGAGTAGTGGTTCCGGTGATGCCGTCGATCGCGCTCAGAACAGACTGGATCGTCTCCTGGCTGCCGGCGCCGATACCGATCGTGACGTTGCCGTTGCCGTCCGTTGTCGTCGTGGTCTGGCTATTGCTGAAGGTGATGGTGTTGTTGTTGATCTTCAGGACCGACCCGTTGGTGGGCGGTGTGCCAAGGCTGTCGCTGTTGGCCCCGCCGACCAATAATGTATTATTGGTAATCGCTACCGGGGTGGTCAGATTATTTTTTATCAGCGATCCGGCGGCGGTGGCGTTAACTCCCGGGCCCAGCAGATTGTTCGCGTTGGCGCCAGGAATGGCGGCCGACGTCACGTTGGATTTCGTCGTATAGCCGGTGGGGGCTTGCAGCACCTGGTTGGCAATCGACTGCGCGTTGGCGATCAGGTTCTGCAGCGAGGTGATGCCGGTGTTGGCGGCCTGCAGCACCTGCACGCCGTTGCCGATGCCGTCGAGCAGGTTGCTGATGTCGCTGGCGCGGTTGTTCAGGCCCTGTGCGGTGAAAAATTCGGTCGGGTTGTCAAGCGCGGTATTGACCTTGTTGCCGGTCGCGAGCGCGTTTTGCGTGTTCGCGAGCAAGGAGGCCGTGGACTGCAACGAGAGCAGGTTCTGCCGAACCGAAGCCGAGAGAACGATACCGGACATGTGTCACCTTCCTGATTTACGTATCCGCGTTTTATCGGGACTCCTTTAAATTATGGTTAATGGCGGCTTAAGTTTCGTGATTAACGCTTTACCACCCGGTTTTCGGGCGCAAAAGCGACCCCGGGTCGGCTCCCGGCTCACATGATAAATCTTGTCAAAACAAGGGAATAGCCCCAGTTCCGATTCAAACGGAAGGGCTTACGGGAAGACGTGTGGCGTCGGCCGTCAAACGAAAGGCGGCGGGGTTTCCCCCGCCGCCTCGACTTGTTTTCCGAAAGATCAGATCAGCGAAGCAGCTGGAGCACGCTCTGCTGCGACGAGTTGGCGAGCGCCAGCGCGGAGACTGCGATCGACTGGCGGGTGGACAGCGCTTGGCTGTTCGCCGCTTCCTCGTTGGTGTCGGCCAGCGTCAGGTTCGACGCACCGGTCTGCAGCACGTTGATCAGGTTCTTGTTGAAGTCCTGACGGATCTGCACGACCGACAGGTTCGAACCGAGCGAGGATGCTTCCGTGCGCAGCACGGTCGAAGCCTGGGTCAACGTCGTCAACACGCTGTTGGCGGAGTTGTTATCCAGGAAGTTGGTGCCCGCGGTCAGGCTCGACAGACCGAGGCCAGTGGCGCCAAAGGTAACGCCGGAGATCGAGAGCTTCGAAGCGCCGGTTTCGTCGAACGTCAGGTTGAGGGTATCGCCGTTCAACAGGTTGATGCCGTTGAACGAGGAATCCTGCGCCGTCGTGGTGATGTTCTGGATCACCTGGTTGTACTGAGCCACCAGGCTGTTGCGGGTCGCCTGCGAGTTCGGATCGACGACCGGAGCCGCACCGGCGGCGCCGCTCGCAAATATAACGCCTGCTCCCAGCGTTCCGACTGCCGTGCCGGTGAGCGTACCGACTGTCGACGAGGCTGCGTTGTTGGTGGTGGTGATGTTGATGACACCAGTGGAGTCGATGCTGGCCTGCAGGTCATTCGCCGCCAACTTGGTATTGAGGTCGTTGAGCGACGCAACCTGACCAGCACCGGTGCCGAAGGTGATGTTGGTCGCGGTCCCCCCGGTGACGGTGGCAGTGATCGACAGGGTTTTGCCGCTCAGTGCCGGCGGGGTGATAGCCGTCGGCGATGCAGCAGCCACAGCCGTCAGGCCGAGATCCGTCAGGGTTCCGGCCGTACCGCCGATGGTGAGGCTGCTCGTCGTACCCGTGCTCAGCACCAGCTTGCCGGCGGTGACCACCGAAGCAGTCGAAGCTCCGGTGATGCTGTCGACCGCGCTCAGGAAAGTCTGCACAGTAGCGGTGCTGCCGGTGCCGATACCGATCGTGACGTTGCCGCTGCTATCCGTTGACGTCGCGGTCGATGCCGTGCTGAAGGTGATGGTCTTGCCATTGACGGTCACGGTCGAACCGTTCGCGGGGGGGGTGGCAAGGTCGTTGGAGGCTGCGCCCGCGGTGCCGACCAATTGGGTCGCAGCCGTGATCGCAACTGCCGTGGTGTTGTCGTTCAAAACGGCAGTGCCGGTAGCAGTGTTGTTGGATCCCGGTCCCAACAGGTTCTGCGCCGTCGCGCCGGTAATGGCGGCGGAAGAGACCGAGGACTTCGTCGAATAGCCGGTGGGAGCCTGAAGCACCTGGTTCGCAATCGACTGCGCGTTGGAGACGAGGCTCTGCAACGAGGTGATGCCGGTGTTGGCGGCCTGCAGAACCTGCACGCCATTGCCGATTTGATCCAGCAGGTTGCCGATGTCGCTGGCGCGGTTGTTGAGGCCCTGGGCGGTGAAGAAGCTGGTCGGATTATCCAGCGCCGAGTTGACCTTGTTGCCGGTCGCGAGAGCATTCTGGGTGGTGGCAAGGAGGGAAGCGGTGGACTGGAGGGAGAGCAGGTTCTGGCGAACCGATGCGGAGAGAACGATACCTGACATTTTTCATACCTTTCTGGTGTGAAACTGGAGTGCGTGCGTGATCCCGACCTTCTTGGTCAGAAGTCGATGCACGTTGGAAGTAAGCCGCTAACAAAATCTGAAGAGGCACCGCTAAACCGGCGTGCGCGCCGTGCCTCGGCATCGCCGCGACGCACGATCACCGCCGCGCGGTTTAACAACGACGCTGATATTGCTGCGCTTTTTCGCGTCGCGCGGGCTGTTTACGAAGTGTTAACTATGATGGGAAAGGATTGCCGCTGGATCGGCTAAAAGAGCAAATTTCCGCCTCGCTCACGCACGAAAGCCGGCGTTTGTCCAAGCTCATTGTGGCGGCGACGCGCATATCAACCGGGAACGGAGAACAGGCATGGCCCTAAAGGTCGAACTCAAGCCGAATGAGCGGATCATCATCGGCAACTGCGTGGTTACCAATACCGATCAGCGAGCGCGGCTGTTGATCGACGGCGAAAACATTCCGATTCTGCGTGAAAAGGACATCCTGACGCCCGAAACCGCGGATACCCCGGCCAAGCTGGTCTATCTGGCCGTGCAGCTGATGTATATTTCGCCGAATCCCGAGGTCAATCACGGCACCTATTTCAGCCTGCTGCGCGATATCGTCACCGCCGCGCCGAGCACGTGGGCGATCATCGAGGGCATTAACAACAACATCCTCAGCGGCGATCTGTACCGCGCGCTGAAGGAAGCCAGGAAACTGGTCGCCTACGAGAAGAAGCTTTTGGACCTCAACGCGGCCGTTCGCGCCAAAGCCGACGCCGCCTGACGCACAATCGCCTACATTGCCAGCGGCGGTGACGGCTCCACGTCAATCACGACGCCATCGCCCGAGCGCTGCGCACCAAACTCCAGCACCGCCGAGAGCAACGCATCGATATCGCAGATATCGGTGCGATGATTGACGATCGCGGCGCGTATCGCCAGATCGCCCTCCAGAACCGTGGTCGACGGCGCCGCGATCCCTGACTCCTGGATATCGGCGACGATCTCGCCATTCAGCCTGTTAGTATCAGCGCCGCGATAGCGGAAGCAGACGATATTGAGCTGAACCGGCGCCAACAGTTCCAGTCGCGGTTCGGCGACGATGCGGGCTTCCAGATATCCGGCGAGCGCGCAGGTGCGGGTGATGACCGCGCCAAGCTTCTCGGTGCCATAGGCCTTCAATGTGAACCAGGTCTTGAGCGCGCGGAAACCGCGCGACAGATCGGGCCCGAGATCGCAGGGCCACGGTGAGCCCGCGGCGAGTCCCCTGGTTTCGCGGCGCAGATATGCCGCCGGCGCGGAAAACGTATCGCGATGCTGCCGGCCGTCGCGAACCATCAGGAAGCCCGCGTCGTAAGGCACCTGCCCCCATTTGTGGAAATCAAGCGCGATCGAATCGGCGTTTTCAATTCCAGCGAGCCGCGGCCTGATCTCCGGCGAAAGAATACCGAGTGCGCCATAGGCGCCGTCGACATGAAACCAGAGCTTCTCTTGCCGGCACAGCGCGCTCAGCGCCGCGAGATCATCGATGGCGCCGATATCCACCGTGCCGGCGGAGCCGACGACGAGAAATGGATTGAGGCCCGCCTCGCGATCCGCGGATATCTGCGCGCGCAACGCCGCGACATCGATGCGATGACACTCATCGACCGCGATGGTGCGCAACGCGTTGCTGCCGAAGCCTGCGATATCCATCGCCTTGGTGATGCAGCCATGCGCGGCCTTCGACGTATAAGCGGTCAGCAACGCTCCGTCATTGCCGATCCCGTGCTGCCGGACAGGTTGCCCGAGCGCGGAAGTTCGCGCCACCAGCACCGCCATCAGATTGGCCATTGACGTACCCGTGACGAAAATCCCGCTCGCCTCGACCGGGAAACCAAACATCGAGCGCGTCCATTCGACGACCTGATGCTCGACCTCGATCGGCATGTGATCGCGGCCGCCGAGATTGGCATTGAGTCCGGCCGCCAGCATCTCCGCCAGCATGCCGACCGCGGTGCCGCCGCCATGCACACATCCCATGAAGCCGGGATGCACGTTGCCGGTCGCATAGGGCACCACACAATCGGTGAATTCGCGATAGACGTCGCCAAGATCGGTGGGCTGACGCGGAAGCTCGCTGCGAAACCGCGCGCGAACCTCATCCGGGATCGGTGACCACACCGGGCGCTCGCGGATCCTGGCGGCATAGTCGAGCATGTCATCGAGCATGCGGTGACCTTGCGCGCGGATGTCATCCCAATTGTCCGGATCGAGTGTCGCACTCGATTCGGACCGCAGCGATTGACTGCGCTGTACGATGGTCATGCCGCACGCTCCTGCTGTTCTCTCGCGCGGCGGTCGAGCATGGCCGCGAACGCGTCGAATACCCTGCGCATCTGGGGCAATTTGTACGGGAAGATATCGGGCGGATCCATATCGTGCACGATGGCGGTGTTGTCGGCTTCGAAAATCAACAACGATCCGTCGTTGGTTTGCGCACAATCCATCGTAAAATAATCGAGACCGATCCGGCCGGCGATGGCGGCAAGCGCCGCTTGATGCCTGTGCGCGAACCCCGCATCGAAGGTGCGCATGAACATCTCTTCCTCGAGACGCTTGGCTGCGCTGAGCGACATCCCCGCATTGAGATACCAGATGTCCCAGCGGTCGGCGATCGCGAGATGGCACGCATAGGGACGGCCATCGATGAAGACGATTCGGTACTTGCGAAACTGGCCGTCGTCACCGGCGTAATCGACAAAGCGCGAGACGAAGAACTCTTCTTCCTGTCGCGTATCGAGATAACGAAGCAGCGCGGCGCGATCATCGATTTTCGCAAGACCCGCGCCGGCATGCGATCCGCGCGGCCTGACGATCACGGGAAAGGCGAGACTGATCGCGATATTCGAAAGCGCAAGTGTAGAATCCGACACATCGAGCAATTGCGCGCGTGCGACGCCGATGGTCGCCGGAATTTCCAGGCCATCGACACCGCCGAGCACGCGATGCAGCTTGTCGCGATCGAGATTGCAAATGTGACGCGGCAGATTCAACAGAGGCCGCGGCCAGCGCGCGGCGAGTTGATCGATCCTGCGAAGCGCATCACGGCACTCCTCCGAGTCGGATGCGATCACGATGGCGACGTCATGATCGGGCAGCACCGGCGGCAGTTCGACGCCTGGAATGACATAGAGCGTCATCAATTCGATGCCGGAATTTTCCAGCAGAAACTCGATCGGTGTGTTGCTGCCCATATCGGTCGCCGCCGCGAGCGCCAGAACGCGTAGCCGTGGTGCGGCCTGCGAGCAAGACGAGCGAAACAATTGATGCGAGGCAAGGATGCTGTCCTGGATCGCAAGGCCGGCCTGCTTGTCGCCCAGCAATTGCACGATCAGACTGAGATCGAGCCCCTCGCCCGCTTCCACCGTGCCGTCGATCAGTTTGGTAATCAGCGCTTGCCACAACGGATGCAGATCGGTGCCGCCGACCTGCATCCTGGCGAGCCGGGCGACGCCCATGCGTTCGGCGACGACTGGCATCTCACGCCGCATCGGTCGCGAGCACGGGCGCGGCAAACTGCGCGGAGATATCGCCCTGGAATACCGACGGTCCGACATGATCGAGGCGGCTCTCGAGATCGGCCCAGATCTCGCCCCCCAGATCCGTCCAGCGCTTGCAGAACGCAAAATCCTCGCTGAGATAGGTTCCGGTCTTCGGATCGATCATGCATTCGAACAGCGCAAACCGGTTCGGGCTGCCGGCCAGCGCATCGAGCGAATGCTCGCGAAAGAACTGCAGCGTCGGATAAGCGGTGCACATCTTTTCGAAGACATGACGCCGGATCATCAGGAAGCCCGTGCCGGCATACCGCACGCGGGTAAAGCCATTCACGACTTCGACGCGATCAGGATCGTTGATCTCCAGGACATAATCGAGCGACGCTGCCGGCACGTTCGGCTTGCCGGTCTCGATCGCCCGTTTCGCCTTGTCCCAGTTGACGCGTTTGATCGGATAGAGCGCGGCCACCACGTCGGTGCCGGATTCGATCAGCCGAAACACCTGATTGGGCTGAAAGCCGATATCCGCGTCGATGAACAGGAAGTGCGTGGCGGTGGGATCGTCGAGGAACTGGGTCATCAGATTGGCGCGCGCGCGCGTGATCAGCGCATCGCCGTCCCGCAACAGCACCTTGAACTCGGCGTTGGATTTCGAACGCATCGCGCTCTGCAGCTTGAAGATCGAGCTGGCGTAGATGCTGGAGACCTGCCCGCCGAAGCAGGGCGTTGCCACCACAAGGTGAATTCGCTCGGTCATGAATGGCTCCGAAAGCGGCGGAAAGGGCCCGCAATCCTCACCAAACAGTAAATAGACGTGGTTAACGAAATCCTAACGCCGGTTAACGCCCACCCAATTACGCGTTTACGGCCCCTTTCACGTGCCGCAATTCGTCGTGCAGCCGAATCATGACGCTATCCCAGTCGCCAAAGGCCGGCTGCCGCATCAGCTTCGCGGTCGGATACCACGGCGTGTCGTCGCGATCCCTCATCCAGCGGAAATCCGCCGCAAACGGCAGCAGGATCACGACCGGCTTGCCGAGCGCGCCGGCCAGATGCGCCGCCGCGGTATCGACTGCGACGACCACGTCGAGCAACGAGATGATCGCCGCCGTGTCGGCAAAATCGCGAATGTCATCGCCAAGATGAACCAGCTTTGGCAGGCCGCGCAGCGTGTCGCGATCCGCATCGCGCAGCTCGGTCTGCAAACTGAGACATTGCAGCGGCGGATTTTCGAACAACTGAAACAGCCGCGCCAGCGCGATCGAGCGGTTGGCGTCGTTGTTGTGCGTCGAAGAGCCGGACCAGACAAAGCCGGCGCGTGGACGGCCCGGCGGCAAACGATCGCGCCAATCAGCGACCCGCCCGGCCGGTGCTACGAGATATGGCACCGCGTCCGGAATCGTCCCGGCTTGCGTCTTGAACGCCAGGGGAAGACTGAGCAACGGCACATGCAGGTCGAATGCCGGCCGCATTCCGCCTGATGCAATCACGGTGACATCGGGCAATTGCGACAGCAGCGGCTGTAACTCCGGCTGCACCTCGCAGATCACCTTTGCACCCTGGCGCGCGAGCCATGGCGCGTAGCGGACGAACTGGATGGTGTCGCCAAAACCCTGCTCCGCATGGAGCAAGATGCTCTTGCCGGCGACAGGTTCGTTTCCGAGCCAGGGCGGCGCGCGAAATGGCCGCCGGTGCCGGGCAAACGCCGCCGTCTTCCAGCGCCACTCATATTCCTGCCAGCCGGTGTCGAAATTGCCCAGCGTGAGATGCGTCATCGCGGTCTCGAAATGCGCCTCGGCAAATTCGGGCGCCGCGGCGAGCGCCGCCTTGAAGTCGGCGAGCGCTTCGAACGGTCGGTCCAGCCGGCGCAGCGCATGACCGCGATTGGTCAGGATCTGCGAGTGACCCGGCATCGCCGCGAGCGCTGCGTCGTAACTCGCGATCGCCCTCCTTGGTTCGTTCAAGCGCAGCAGCGTGTTGCCACGATTGACCAGCGCGCCGACATGACCGGGCGCATGCGCCAGCGCGCCCTCGTAGCTCGACAACGCCTCGTCGAGACGCCCCAGTTCGAGGCAGGAATTGGCCAGATTATAGAGAATCTCCGGATGATCCGGCGCCAGTCGCAACGCGTTGCGCAAGCTCGAGATCGCTTCGTCAAAGCGGCCGGTGGCATGCAGCGCGAGGCCGAGATTCGACATCGCATCCGACGAATCCGAATTGGCCTTTAGTGCCGCCGACAGGAAATGCAGCGCTTCGACCATGCGCTGGCGCTGGAAATTGAGCATGCCCAACAGGTGCAGCGCATCGAAATCGCCGGGCCGATGCTCCAAAATTCCAGCGCAGAGCTTTTCCGCCCGGTTCAGATCGCCATCCTGAAAGGAAGAATAAGCCTGCCGCTGCAACCGCGACAGGTTCGGCATCCGGCCGGAGGTATTTTTCGATCTTGCCGACAACAGACGGTCTTTCCGGGGAACTGGCAAATCCGAAGATCATGCGAGAGCCATCATTGAGCGGCGCTCGAATCAATCTTCACTCCGAAAGTTAGCATTTTTCGCTGGGCACGGGCCGCTATGCCGCGCGCTCGCGGCCGCCGGCCGCGCGGCGGGACAACATGCCGGCAAAGGCGTCGAAGATCTTGCGCATCTGCGGGCCCTTGTACGAAAACACCTCAGGCGAATCCATGTCGTGGACCACGGCGGTGTTGTCAGCCTCGAAGATCAGCAATTCGCCGTTTTTGTTCTCGGCACAATCGACCGTGAAATAATCCAGGCCGACCCGATCGGCCAGCGCGGCCAGCGCGGCCTGGTGGCGGACGGCGAAGGCGCTGTCGAACGTTTGCATGAAGTTGGCCTCCTCCATGCGCTTGCTGTCGCTGAAGGCCATGCCGGCGTTGAGGTACCAGATATCCCAGCGATCGGCGACCGCCATATGGCAGGCGTAGGCCCGGCCGTCGACAAGGACGATGCGGTATTTGCGGAACAGGCCATCGGCGTTGGCGTAATCGACGAAACGCGAGACGAAGAATTCCTGCTCCGGCCGTTCCAGCAGATAGCTGCCGAGCGTGGGGCAATCGTCGATCTTGGCAAGGCCGACGCCGGCATGCGAGCCGCGCGGCCGGATGATGATGGGAAATCGCAGGTCTGCGGCGCTATCGGCGGCCGCGCCTTGCGGCAGAACCAGACCGGAGAGTTGCACGCGGGTCACCGCTTCGGTCGCGGGAATATCGAGGCCTTTGATTCCGGATAGCAGGCGATGCAGCTTGTCGCGATCGAGATTGCCGACGCGCTGCGGCGGATTGAGCAGCGGACGCGGCCAGCGCGGCGAGGATCGTTCGATCTTGCGCAGCGCATCGCGGCATTCTTCCGAATCGGACGCGATCACGATGGCGACGTCATGGTCCGGCAACGGCACCGGCAGTTCCACGCCATCGACCACATACAGCGTCAGCAGCTCGATTCCCGAATGCTCCAGCAAAAATTCGATTGGCGTGTTGCCGCCCATGTCCATCGCCGCCGCGAGCGCGAGCACCCGCAGCCTTGGCTTCTCGAGCGAACACGGCGAGCGAAACAATTGATGAAACGCCAGCACTTCTTCCTGTACCGCCAGTCCCATCGCCTTGTCGCCCAACAGCTGCGCGATCAGGCTGAGATCGAGCGCCTCACCCGCATCCACCGTTCCATCGGATATTTTCGACAGGATCTGGTCCCGCAACGGACGAAGATCGACACCGTCGAACGCCATCGTCGTGAGCCGGGCAAATCCGATGCGGTCGGCGCTGGGATAGCGAACAAGATCGGCGCTTTCAGCGCGCTTGGTCTCCATGGAAGGCCTCCGTTGAACTCAGTCGTTGCCGTGCCCGCCGAACTAGCCGACCGGGAGATATTTGGTCAGGGTCAGTTGCGCGAGCATCGACGTGGTCTGGTACGACGCCTGCAGACTGGTCTGCAGCGCCAGAATCTCGCTGGCCACCGTTTGCGTCGAAACGGTCTCGGTGCTGTCGACCATGTTTTGCAGCAGGGTCTGAGTCTGGGCTTGCCGCGCCGTGGCGTCCTTCATGACGGTTTGCGCGGCGGCAAAGTTCGATTGAATTTCCTGGATGGTCTGCTGGCCCGGTTGCGGCGTCAGGTTTGTCGCGATGCGCTGGCTGAGCGCTGCGATTTGCGCGGCCGAGTTCGTGCCGGTCGGCGACGTGCTGAAGGCGGCGAATACCGCGATCGATTGCAGCTGCGACCGGATCGCCGCTTCATTGGCCTGCGCCCCGTACTGAACCGTGATCGACGAATCGACCCGGGCGGTCGACGATGCCCGCGCCGATCCCGGCCCCGAATTGCCGGTGTACCAGGACACGGTGTTGGCGGACCCGTTAGCCAGCGACGTTGCCGAACTCAATGGCGATCCACTGACCCGCAGCGGCGGCTGCGGCGCCGTCACGGTGGTGCCGCTGAAGCCGAGCGCCGCCAACGCGGTCGAGGGCGTACTCGCGATCGACAGGCTCGCCGCGTCATCGGTGTGAATTTCGATCGCGCCGCCGTCGATGGTCGATGGCGTCGAGGTGCCCGTGATCGAGTCGATCTTCGATAGCAGCGTCTGTACGCTGTCGGTGACATTGACCTCGTTGCCGGTGGCACCGGAAGCGACGAAGGTGATCGGCGTACCGTTGACGGTAATGGTATTGCCGGCCGCAAAGCCCGGGTTCAGCGAATCCGTGCCCGCGGTTCCCGACAGCGCCGTCGCGCCGGTGATCGCCGCAGGCGGCGTCGCCTGATTGCTGACCACGCTTCCGGTGGCCACGCTCGCGGTGTTGAAGAAATTGTCACCCGCGGCGACCGCGGATGCCCCCACCAGCGTGGTGCCGGCCAGCGTGCCGATCGCGCTGTTCAACGCCGTGTTCAGATTGCCTGCGGTCGCGGTGGGAGTCGTGCCGATGGTAAAGCTTCCGGTCGGCGCCGGCGTGGTGGTCGTCGCCGTCAACGCAACCGAGGCGGTGGTGCCGTCGGGCAGATTGAAGGTGAAGCTCACCTTATCGCCGGGGTTGGGATTGGTGGCGCCAAGCGCGATCGAGACCGCCGCCGGCGAGCCGGAAGGCCCTGTCACGGTCGCGCCGGTCAGCGACGACGATACGGTACTCAATTTCAGGCCGAACGGTGAACCGGCGGCGTCTTCCGCGACGGACACCACTGTCGGGGTCGCGATCGGATTCGAGATCACCAGACGCCCGGTGCCGGTAGTGCCATCGGCCTGCGCGCGTTCAGCGATGAGCGTTTTCAGTCCGGCCTGGGTCGTGGTGCCATTGAGCATCTGATCGACCGGCACGGTCGCTGGCGTACCGATCGCGGTACCGGAAAACAGATAGCGATCACCCGCGGGGGTGTTGAGAATCCCGACCATCGACGCCAGTTCGGCCGACGCATTCTGCTGGGCGATGGTTTGTCCGGTGCTGTCGAGCGTCGCCGCCGTCTCGCCCGCGGAGTTCTGCACCTGCCCGCCGATGCTCGACAACGACTGCAGCGCGTTGTTGGCCGCCGAGATCATGGTGTTGACGTTGGTCATGGTGTCGGTGTAGGCCGAGATGCCGGCAAGCTGCGATCGAGCGGCGATGGCAAAGCCCTCATTGACGCCCATGCCGGCATAACTGGTCGATTTCTCTCCGCTGGCGAGCTGCGTCGACAGGGTCGTCATCTGGTTGTTGAGGTTCAGTATCGCCAGAGCGAGCGGCGAACTACTGCTTACGCTGTTGATCGACATCCGGACTGTCCTAGAGTTGGATTTGAAGTAGTGTGTTCATCATGCTTTGCACGACCGACATCACATGCGCATTGGCGGCATAGGAATTCTGCAGCGCGATCAGGTTCGACATTTCAGTGTCGATGCTGACGCCGGCTACCGAATTGAATTTCTGCTGCAGCGTTGAGACGACGACGTCCTGGCCTTGCTGCAATTGCGTCGCCGTGGAGGCCGCGTTGCTCTGCTGGCTCAGGAACTGCTGCATATAATTGGTGATGGTGCCGGAGAACGGCGACGCCGTCGTGCCCAGTCCCGTCGTCGGCGAATAGCTGAACGACCCCGTCGTCAACTGCGTGTAGAGAAAGTCCGAGCGCGCGGTATCGCCGGACGCCGTTGTCGGCGACGTGTTGTAGACGCTGAGACTGGATGGATTACTTAGCACGGCCGGATTGACTGTGATGCGCCCGGCATAGCCGGTCATTTGCGACCCGGTGCCGGTGATCGCGCCGCTGTAGGGCGCGTTGCCGTCGGTAAACACCGCCAGTTGCTTGCTGCCATTAGCCAGCGCTGTCGCCGTTGTCGTCGTTGAAACGGCGTTGACGCTCGCCGTGGCCGATCCGACCATGTTCAGCGTTGTGCCCGATCCCGAGAGCACGACCCCGGGGCCGAGCGCTGCGTTCAGTTGCGCCAATACGGTCGGCGTTATGCCGCCTGACAGATCGACGCCGACCAGCTTCGGACTGGCGTTCTGCAGGTTCTGCAGCGGCAGCGCGGTCGGATCGGTGACGTTGACGATGGAGATCTTCTGCTGGGTGTTATTCCCGGTGTTCGTAACGGTCAGGTTGATGGTGTTGCCCGGCGACATGTTCGACGCATTGACGCTGAAGCCTGCCGGCGGTCCGGTAACGGCGGTG
Source organism: Bradyrhizobium sp. (assembly GCA_039935075.1). Lineage (GTDB taxonomy): Bacteria > Pseudomonadota > Alphaproteobacteria > Rhizobiales > Xanthobacteraceae > Bradyrhizobium. The sequence goes on along the minus strand of JBDTKZ010000090.1, from coordinate 26,308 downwards.
CCGGCCGTCGTTTGATCGGACAGCGCACTCGACATCGAGGCCGCGAGCTGATCGACTTGGGTCTGCGCCTGCACCAGAGTCTGGTCGCGCAATTTCAGGTCGGCCGCGATCTGGCCCGAAGTGATCGCATTATTCGCGACCATGTCGTAGGTGGCGCCGTTCGGAAGCTGGATGGTGAGCGATCCGACGCCGTTTTGGCTGGCGTTCGTGCTGTACAGCGAATTCGCCGTCAGCGACCCCGGCGAAGAGAAATTCATCTTGGACGCGAGTGGGCCGCCGACAAGTTGGGTGCCTGAATTTGTGAAGACGTTGGCCTGGTTGGACGAATCGACGACGACATGAATATCCATCAATTTCGACAGATCGTTGATCGCGTTGTCGCGCTGATTCATCAGCGTAGCGGCCGCGGGGTCAGTCGAGCTTAACCCCTGCAGCTGCGAGTTGATGGCCGCAATTCCGCTCATGTCGGTGTTGGCCTTGTTCACCGACGTGCCGATATCCTGTTGGACGTTCGATCGCAGCGCCTGGATGCCCTGCGTCGTCGAGTTCAGCGTCTGCGCCAGCGATTGGGCTGCCGCCACCGCCGTGGTCTGCGCGGATTGGCTGCCCTGACTGGTCGATAGCGCCTGCAACGCCGTGGTAAAATTGCTGTAGGTCGTTTCCAGCGTACCGGCCCCCCCGGGGGTGCCGTAGACGTTTTGCAGTTGTCCCAGGATATTGGATGTCTGGTCGGCATAGGCGCCACCGGAGGTCTCCGTGCGCAACTGGCTCTGAACAAAAAGATCGAGCTGGCGATTGACGCCGGTGACCTGAACGCTGGCGCCAGCGTCACCGCTGGCGACTTCGATCTGGTTGATGCCCTGGGTGACATAGCCGGGCGTTTGCGCGTTGGCGATATTGCCCGACACGATCGAAAGCGCGGCCTGATTGGCGCGCAGACCAGACATCGCGGTTGCAAGGGCAGAACTCAAACCCATGATCTATTGCCCACTCTGTTACGTTGACCTCATCCGAGCCGATCAGCGCAGTACGCTCAGCAAACTCTGAATCATGTCGTTGGCCGTCGTGATCACCTTGGTATTTGCCGAATAGGCCTGCTGGGTCACGATCAGCTTGGTGAATTGGTCGGCGATGTCGGTGTTGGAGCCCTCGAGCGACGAACCTGCGATCGAGCCTGACGCGCCGGCGATGGCCGGCCCGGACTGGTCGGTCACAGCATAGGCTTCGCCGCTGAGGGCCTGCAGGTAGTTGGTGCCGTTGAAATGCGACAGCGTAACGGAGGCGAGATCGAGATTCTGCCCGTTCGAGAACGTGCCGACTACCAGACCGTTGTTGTTGATGGCGACCGACTGAAGCTGGCCCGCCGCGTAACCATTCTGCTGGATCTGGTTGACGGTCGCCGCGCCGGTGGTGCTGGCAAATTGCGTCAGGGCACCGGAGCTGAAGTTCAGCGCCACATTGCCCAGCGCCTGATTGTTGACGGTCACATTGGGAATCGTGATGCCCGAACCGCTCGGACTGATCAGGGCTCCACTGGAGTTGAAGGTGAACGCCGTGCCGACGTTGGTCCACTGGGCCGTCAGGCCGCTGGCACTGGGGTTGGACTCATAGAACAGGTTCCAGCTGTCTTGATGCCCTGCACCGAGCGAGGCGCTGTCGGTCTTGGCCCAGCGCAATTGCACGTTAATCGGCGTTCCCGCCGAATTATAACCCGTTACCGCGCCGCCGCTGATGGACTCGCTGGTGAACGTTGTCAGGTCGTTGGCGGTAACGACACCCTGGCCGATATTGGTGCCGGTCCCCATCGCCTGCGTGATCGGCTGTGTGGCGAAGCCGAGCCCCGTGAGGGCGGCCGTGGCGTGGGCCGTACCGCCGGTGATATTCAGATTCTGTGTGGTGCCGGTACCGATGCTGATTTGACCGGTTGCCGAGACGGTGGCCGTAGAACCGGTAAGATTCTGAATCTTGTTGAGCAGCGCCCCAATATTGTCGGTGAGGTTAAGCTGGCTTCCGGTAGCCCCGGATGCGACGAAACTGATGGTCGTGCCGTCAACCGTGATGCTGTCGCCAGCAGCGAACCCCGCGGCCAGCGAGTCGCTTGGGGCCGTGCCGGACAATAATGTATTGGCCGTAATCGGGACCGGCGTTGCCATCTGATTGTTGACGGCCGTGCCGGTGATGGTGGTGCTGGTGGGCGGGGCCGGCGAGCCGATGATCAGGGGATTGGTCGCGAAGTCGGCGGCGTTGAGACCGCCGGCGGCGGTAATGGATTTGGGAGCCGCGGTGGTGCTCGCCGTGGTCGCGGGCGTGGTCGGCAGATTGGCGGCGTACTGAACGGCGCTAGTCGCCTGCGCCGGGACGAAGTTGTTCTGAAACTGGAGGATCGTCGGAACGCTGCCGAGCGCGTTGCCGGTCTTCGGGTCGACCGAAACGCCCATCAAATAATATCCGGCGCTGTTGACCAGGTTGCCGTTGGCGTTGACTTGAAAATCGCCGGCCCTCGTATAGTCGGTGACGCCGTTGAATACCGGTTGGTTGTCGACGATGCTGGTGGGCTTCTGCACCGAGAAGAAGCCGTCGCCATTGATCGCCATATTGGTTGCAATGGTCGATGAGGAGACGGTGCCTCCCTTCGTGATCGTCTGCTGGGAAAGGGCGGTGACGCCGCCCGCGACCTGCGAGGTCGGGGTCGACGATTGGGCAACGAGATCCTCGAAGTTGGTGTTGATGCCCTTGTAGCCTACGGTCGAGGCGTTCGCGATGTTGCCGGAGATGTTCTGCAGCGCGAAGGATTGAGACTGCAGGCCGCCCACAGCGGTATTAAGCGCATCGAAGATACCCATAACATCGTCTCCAAATTCGATCCGGGCGGCCACGCCGGCAGTGCCATGCCGTGACCGTCATCGGAGGAGACATCGCAAGCGCTATGCCAAAATGAAAAACACGCAATATCAGCTACTTAAATAACAATGCCCCGGTCCGAGGACCGGGGCACAATTGCCGGGCGGGCAACAATTGCCGGGTTTAAATAGCGTTTTCAAGCCAACGGGTCGCGCAAATGCGCGCCCGATGACAGGCTCCGTGGCAGCCGGTTCGCGTGAAGAAAACGCGTCAATCAAACAAAGGCGGATTTAGGTCGCCGACGGCGCGGCCGGATGAAACTGCAACGCGAGGCCGTCCATGCAGTAGCGAAGACCGGTCGGCTTCGGCCCGTCGTCGAACACGTGGCCGAGATGACCGCCGCAACGGCGGCAGTGAATTTCACTACGCAGCATGCCGAAGGCGCGGTCATCGTGCTTGCCGACAGCGTTTTCCAGCGGCTGATAGAAACTCGGCCAGCCGGTGCCGCTTTCGAATTTGGTCTCCGAGGAGAACAGCGGCAGATCGCAGCCGGCGCAGGCAAAGATTCCCTTGCGATGCTCCTTCAGCAGCGGGCTGGAATTCGGGCGCTCGGTGCCCTCCTTGCGCAGGATTTCATATTGCTGCGGCGTCAACTGCGCGCGCCATTCCGCGTCGGTCTTTTCGACCTCGAATTTCTCGGCGGCCTGTGCCGGGGTAACCCGCAGCCAACGGAAGGCCGCAAGGCCGAACAGGCCGGCAACGGATGCGAGCAGGATACGGCGGTCGATCATGATGGTCTCCGTGGCTGAAGCGAAATCGGACGTGCTCGCTGGGAGATACGGCGGCTGGGCACAGAAGTTACACCGGTTGGGCCGGATTTTTCTCACTTTCTTGCGAGATGCCCTGCCCCGCCCTGGAGGCGGGATCAGGAGAGCCCGTTTGCGCCTTCCCCCGGGTCCGCCGTGACCGGAGGCGGCGGACGCTCGGGACGCGGCTGGCCCGGCGGCTGACGGGGTCTTGGCGGACGGCCTGGTGAGCGAGTTCCGCCCTGGCGATTGGCCTCTAACCGTCGCGCCTCGCGAATTCGCTCCTGGGCCCTGGCTTTTTCGCGGTAGCGGGCGAGCACGCCGGCCGCGGCCGAGCTTCCCCGCCCCCACATGCCGACGATCTGCCCGGCAACCCTGCCGGTCGAGCCGCCCGCCCAGACCAATTCGAACGGCGAGAACAGCCGCCAGCGCTCGTCGCCCCAGAGGATGCTGCGCGCGATCAACTGCCCGGCCATCGCCGAGGTGTTCAACCCCTGGCGCCCGAAGCCGCTCGCAACCCATAGCCCTTTTCGCAGCTGGCCGATCTGCGGCATGCCATGCACGGTCTGCCCGACGGCACCGCCAAAGACATCTGATATCTCGACCTTGCCGAGCTGCGGAAAAATCGTCCGGATCCGGCGCGCGATCGTGCCGGCGAACCGCTGCGGCCGCGCCGCCCAGGTGGTCTCCGGCGAAGCCCACATCAAGCGGTCGCCGTCGACGATCCGGAAATGATCGACGCCGTCGCTGTCGGTCACCGACCCCTGGAAGGTGATCGCCTCGGCCAGGCGCTCGCCAAGCGGCGCGGTCACGCCGGCATAGCGCCAGACCGGCAGCAGCGTTTCAGACAAGCGCCGCAGCGGCGCCCCGAGATGGATGTTGCCGGCAAGCACGATATGCGAGGCGCGCAACCGCGCCGATGGCGTCACGATGCGCTTGCGAATGCCGGAGGAATCGATGCTGACGACGGGCGTATCCTCGAATATCCGCGCCCCTGCCCGCCGCGCCAGCGCCGCCAGTCCGTGAACGTAGTGGCGGCCATCGATCTGAAACGCCCTGGGGTAATACATGCCGTGGAAATAGCGCCCGGTCTTGAGTTCGGCGCGCACGCGATCGACCTGCCACCCCTCCACCTCGGTCTCGAAGTCTTCGCCCAGCATCTGCAGCCGGCTGATCAGCTGATCGCCGACATCGACGTTGGAAACCTCCAGCGCGCCCTCGCTGAGGCCGATCCCGGGCATCAACTCTTCGGTGGCATTGGCCCGCACGAAATCGGCGCCCTGCCGCGACAAGGACCAGAGTTCACGGGCGTCTTCGAGCCCGACACGTTCGATCAACTCGCCGATCGGCAAGCCGTAACCCGGCATCACGGTGCCGAGCTGATGGCCCGAAGCGTTCCAGCCGACGTGACGACCCTCGAGCACGGCGACGCTGGCGCCCAGACGCGTCGCCTCCAGGGCTATGGTGAGGCCGGCGAGCCCGGCGCCGACCACGCAGATGTCGGCGTCGAGGTCGAACGTCAGCCGCTGGCGGTCATGGATCGCTGCCGGCTCAGGCTGGGTGTTGGCGCTGGGAGGGGTCTCGCTCATATGGTTTTCTTACGGACCGATCGGGCGCTTGTCACCTTGCCCTGAGGCCGAGTCTGGACATTAATCCGGTCTGTACATTAATCGGGCAAGACCTTTTACTCCAACAAGAGTTTGAACGAATCGAGATTGCGCCATGCGCCGTTTGATGCTGTTGCGTCACGCCAAGACCGAGAACGACGCGCCAAGCGGCCGGGACCAGGACCGCCGGCTCGACGACCGTGGCTGCAAGGATGCCGCCGAGATCGGCAGCTTCATCGCCGGCCATCCGCCTTTTCCGGATTCCGTGCTGGTCTCAACCGCCGTCCGGGCGCACCAGACTTGGGAGGCGGCCTGGGCCGCAATGAAAGCCCAGGTGCCCGCGCCGCAACTGGAACTGCTGCCGGAACTCTACGGCGCCGATCCTGCGCAAATGCTGCAGACCATCCGCGACGCTTCGGTGTCCGACCCGAAGCAACTGATGGTGATCGGTCACAATCCCGGCATGCATGAACTGGCGCTGGCGCTGACCGATGGCGGCGGCGACACCGCCGGACGCCGGGCGTTATCGGACAATCTGCCGACCTCGGGTCTTGCGATCTTCGATTTTTCGATCGACGATTGGGCCGATGTGGCATTCCGCCGCGGACGTCTCGTGCTGTTCGTCAGCCCCAAATTGCTCAAGCAGGCTGATTGAAGAAGGCCTGATGAAGAAAAGCCTGCGACCCAAGACAGCGTTGGCGGATTGAGATAGCCGCGCGAAACTTTGGCGCTATGTTAGGTTTGAAATGACAGGGGAGGCGCAGATGTTCAATTCCATTCTCGTGCCGATCGATCTCGCCGATACCGATCTGGCGAAGCCTGCGATTGCGACCGCGGCGACGCTGTCGCAAACTTGGAACGGCGCGGTGCGGCTGCTCAACGTGCTGCCGATGACGCCGGTGATGCTGGCGGAATACGTGCCGGCCGATTTCGACACCCAGCAACGGCAAGCCTCCGAAGAGGCGCTCGCGATCGTCGCGCGCGAATCCGGCATCGATGCCGCGCACATTTCCAGCGTGGTACGGCAGGGCGGCATCTATCACGAGATCCTGGAAGAAGCCGCGGCGATCAAGGCCGAGTTGATCGTGATGACGTCGCACCGGCCGGCGATGCGGACCTATTTCCTCGGCTCCAATGCCGGCCATGTCGTGCGCTACGCCAAATGCTCGGTGCTGGTGGTACGGCACTGACGACGCGATCAAATCTGGTCAGGTGACGGGCCACTCCGCGATGAACCCCTTCGCCTTGTAGGGCTCGATCTTGTCCCATTCGCTGAGCATGCGGCGGCTGAATTCGGGGTCGGTATGCCAGAGCGTCCGCGGCGTCTTGAAGCTGTCGATGGTGACCAGCATCTTCTCGACCTCCGGCCAGTGCCGATGCAGCGTCATCGGATAGCGCCGCGCGGTCCAGCTATTGCCCAGACAGATCACGCTGCGGATATTGTTCAACCCCAGCGCTGCGTCGATGATTGGCAGCGAGAAGATCACGTTCTCGCCGGTATTCATCGCACGATCCTCCCCGAGGATTTTTTCGGCCGGGATGCCGCGTGCGATCATCGCGTCCCTGATGATCTCGCATTCCGAAACGCCGCAACCCGGGGTCACGCCGCCGCTGACGATCGACCAGCGAAACATCCCTTCGCGCCACAGCCGATGCGCTTCGTCGACACGAAGCGAGACATCCGTGCGGGTGCCGAACACGAACAGCAGATCCGCAGGCTTGAGCAGCGTGCGGATCAGATGCCTGGTATTGATGTCGGCAATCTCCGCCTCCGACGGCAGCCTTGCGGGATCTTTCACGGGTCGCCTCGCGTTCAAAGCGATGCCTTGATGCCGCAGGTTTCCGGCTTGGCGAAGTCAATTTTCATTGCGCTTGATTGCGAGGCCGCAGTGACGCCATGACTTAAGGCAGCAACCTCTCGGGCAGGTGATCGAACGTGTAGTTCCGCGGTCGGTTGCGCCAGACAAAGCCGCCGACCTGCCAGCCGAACAGCGCGGCGAAACCGATCAGAAACAGGATGCCGGCGAGTTCACCGGTCACGACGGCGCGGACCAGCAATCCCGTCATCGCGACCGCGACCAATGCCAGCAACCCAAGCGCTGCGACATAGAGGCCCGGTTTGAGGCCGCCGCTCAGCACGGCGTTGCTGCCGGCCTGCGCCATCCGCCGGTGCAACGCCACGATGAAAGCGCGATATTCCTGGTCCTGCGGCGACATCAGCACCGAGGTCTGCCAGCTCGTCGACAACAGCGCGATGCGGCCGCGATCTCCGCCGTCGATGTCGGCGCGAAACCGGCGCGATTGCATCGACACCGGACGATAGGACAAACGCACTCCGGCAATCGCAGCATAGGGCCACACGCCGGATTTCCCGGCAATGTGCCACGACAGCCCTTCGTCGGTCAGCTCAAATCGGTGCGCGGCACCAATCAGCGAGGCCCTGTAGGCGTAAGCGATGGCAGTGGCCTCGTTCGGCGGATCGATGATCATGGCGACGCCACCGTCAGCGACAAAGGACCGATCGTCATGTGCGGAGTTTCCCCGAAATAATCGCCTCAAGATGCATGCTCAAAAGAATGCGGAAACGCGCCGCGTCAGCTTGCGTGGCCGGCCAGCTTTACCTTACAAGCGGAGCATGGCCGAGACGACTTATTTTCCGCGTCGACTGATCCTCGCCGGCGCCATGATCACCGGCGTGCTGCTGGCGCTTGCCGTGCACATGCTTGGCGCGCATTTCGGACTGGATCTCGGCGGCCTGTGGCGCTCCGACACCCATGAATTCATGCCCGCGGGTGCTGCCATCGCATGGTGGCTGATTGCCTCCGTCGGCTTCTGCGGCGGCTATTTCACCGCGACGCTGATGCACAGCGCCGCATCGGGACAGATCCCGCAACGGATGCGACAGTTCCTGATCGGGGTCGGCGTCTTGGTGCTGATCGGCGCCGGTCAGGCCGCCTCGGCGCCGAGCCCTTTGCCGACCATTTCGGGCGTGCTCGCAGGCCTCGCCGCGCTGTGCCTCGGCGCGGCGATGGCATTTTGCGGCGCGCATTTTGCGCTGCGCAAGGACTGACGCTCGATCGATCACTGCGATTGCGCACGCGAGGCGCCCCACCAGATCACGGCACCGCCCGCGAGCAGCAGCCCTGCCGAAATCAGCAGCGACGCATGCGCGCCCGGCAGCAGGGCGTTGGCCCCACCTGCCAACGAACCGAACAGCGCGACGCCCAGCACGCTGCCGGTTTGCCGGGTTGCATTGAGCACACCGGCTGCGATCCCCGAGCGCGATTTCTCGACGCTTCCCAGCAATGTCGAAGTCAGCGGCGGCACCAGCAGGCCGAGGCCGCCACCGATGATGACGAGCTGCGCGCAGATCGCGAGATAACTGGTGCCTTGCCCGATTCCGATGAGCGCCAGGCATCCGAATGCCGACAATGCCGCGCCGAGGGCGATGGTCGCGGGCGCGCCGATACGCTCCGCCACGCGCGGCGCCAGCAGATTGACCGGCAATACCGCGCCCATCATCGGAACGAATGCCAGCCCGGTCGCAAACGGCGACCATTGATTGACGCGCTGGAAATACAGGCTGAGGATGAAAATCAGTCCGTAGAACGCGACATTGACCAACAGGCCGACCAGCGACGTCAAGGCAAACATCCGGTGCCGGAACAGCGACAGCGGCAGCATCGGTTGCGGCGCACGCCGCTCCTGCAGCACGAACAAGACCGCTAAAACCGCCGATGCGACAAATCCGGTAATCACGTATGGATTGCTCCAGCCGAGCGATCCGCCTTCAATGATCGCACCGGCCAAAGCACCGAGTGCCGCCATCGCGGCGAGCTGGCCCGGCAAATCGAGTTCGCGTTGCTGCGATCGCGTGGTTTCGCTCGCATAGCGCCAGCTCAGCCACAGGCCTGCAAGGCCGATCGGAAGGTTGACGAGGAAGATCGATCGCCAGCCCACCAGTGCAATCAAGCCGCCGCCGACCAGCGGACCCGCCGTGAGCGCAAGGCTGGCGCCGGCGGCCCAGATGCCGACGGCGCGGCCGCGCGCCTTGTCGTCAGGATAGGCGTGGCTCAGCAGCGCCAGCGAATTGGGAACCAGAATCGCCGCCCCCAACCCCTGAACCGCCCTCGCCGCGATCAAGCTGACCGCGTTGGGCGATAACGCGCAGGCGACCGAAGCGGCGGTGAAGATCGCGAAGCCCGCGATGAAGATCCGCTTGGCGCCGATGCGGTCGCCGAGCGCGCCGGCGGTGAGAATGAATGCCGCGAAGGCGATCGTATAGGCGCTGACCACCCATTGCAGTTCCGCGACCCCGCCGCCCAGCGACGCGCCGATGCTGTTGAGGGCGGTATTGACGATGGTGACGTCGAGCTGCACCACGCCATAGCCGAGGCTCATGGCGGCCAGCGTCAGCGATATCGCCCATTTCGAAGGCGCCGATTTCTGCCCGGCGGGCGACGGGACGGGCGCGGTCAAAACCGCAGCGGACGAGAGTTTATGCGGCGAGAGTTTCAGGGACGGGTGCTGCATGGGATCACCTCCAGTTCCGGGAAGCAACACCTGAGCTAAGCCTTCGTTCGACCGAACGCTTCGGCCACGATCGAAGCATGGATGTCCAAATTTCGATATCGAAGTATAAGTGTCTGTAGCCGTTGCGCGCGCCGCGCGCGGCCGGCGTCACACCGGCGGCGAAACCACGCGGTTCGGCAATTGGACATCCCAGGCGAGGCCGAACAAGACCAGCAATCGCAGCAGTAAATAGGTCAGATCGATCTCCCACCAATGCCGCTGGTTGGAGGCAGAACCGGGCTCGGCATGGTGATTGTTGTGCCAGCCCTCGCCGCTCGTGAGGATGGCGACCCAGGCGTTGTTGCGGCTGTTGTCGTTGGTTTCGTAGTTGCGGTAGCCAAACAGATGCGGGAACGAATTTCCACACCAAGTGACATGCCAAACCAGAACCACCCTGACGACGACGCCCCACAGCCACAGGCTGGCGCCGAATTGCAGCGCGCCGCCGATCGTCTCGCCCATCAACAATCCGGCGAAAAACCCCGCCGCGAAATACACGCCCGACTGGGCCAGCGTAACCCAGACCACGAAGCGCTCGATCCATCGATAGAATTTGTCGCGGATGATGTCGCGCGCATAGCGGTCGTAGGCGATGCCCCGATCCAGATCGGCATTTTCAATGAACAGCCAGCCGACATAGGACCAGAACAAACTGACCAGCGGACTGTGCGGATCGGCCCGATCGTCGGCGCGGTGATGGTGCAACCGATGGGTCGCCACCCAACGCGCCGGCGTATCCTCGACGCAGCAGACAGCGATGATCGCAAAGCAGTGCTCAAGCCATAGCGGGCAGCTGAAACTACGGTGGCTCAACAGGCGATGGTAGCAAAGATTGATACCCGCGGCGCCGAATACGTAGACACCGATCACCGCGAGCGCGACACCGGTCCAGCTGAAGAACCAGGGGCTGAATGCCAGCAGCGCCAGCAAATGGTGGGTTCCGACCGTGAAGGCGTAGCGCCAGTTGATCCGTCGGGCGGTTGCCGCGATTGGAAGCGAAAGCTGCTCTGCCGCGAAAATCACACAGCTCGCGTCAGCCCGGCCAGCCTCCTCCATCAACTTTCCAATTCCGCCTGTGAGCCCGCCTTGTACACGTCTTTGGCCGCGCCAACATTAAATGTCGTCAACGCAGCCGGATTTGTCGATCAAGGCCCCTGCACGTCCGGCTATCCACGTCCGCCCATCGCGACGCAAAACGCCGCGTTGCAATGCCAACGCGGCGTTTTGTCTCATCTGTTCGTCGATCAGCTCGCGGCGCGAAGGTTGATGCTGCCTTCCGCCAGCGTAGTCAGCTTCCTGTCGGTGTTCTTTTCCTCCTCCAGCGTCTTCTGCAAGATGCTGGCGCAATCGTTGCGGCCGAGCTGCTTGGCCCAGGCGATCAAACTGCCGTAACGCGCGATCTCATAATGTTCCGCGGCCTGCGCCGCGTTGATCAGCGCCGCATCCAGCACCGATTTGTCATCCACTTCGCCAGCGACCTCGTCGGCTTCCTTGATGATGCCGTCGATCGCCGGGCAATTCACCGCCCTGGCGTCGATGCCCTGCATCTGGAACACCTGTTCGAGCCGCTGGACGTGCGTTTTGGTTTCCTCGAGATGGGTCAGAAAACCCTGTTTGAGCTGCTTGTCGGTGGCTTTCTCGGCCATTTTCGGCAGCGCTTTCACCAGCTGCTTCTCGGCATAATATATGTCCTGCATCTGATGCACGAACAGATCATTCATGGTCTTAATGTCTTTGGTAAAAAGTCCCATTGCGCTGGTCCCTTGTTGATGGAACACACGCGCGCGAAAGCGTTCACTCCCGGCGCGGTTATGTTCGATGGTGGTACGGAGCTAACCGGCTCGCCGCTGCTATGTTCCTGGCGCGGCCGAAAACGTGACGATGGAACAGGGATTTGTCGCGTGATGGAACGCCGCTCGGTGGGTGCCCGGTTGAGAGATTTCAAGACTCGAATCCGGGCTGTCAGGACATATGTAGGGCGTGTGACAACCTCGCCGCTCGGGGGCTAATGCCGGCGTTGTCAAGGACTGCACACCGGGGCGTTTTTGCCTTATGTATCGTTATCTACGGAGCCGTCGGTCGCCCTTTCGCATCAATGGCTTCGAGCCTGCGACTAAAGACTTTGCGACTTAAAGACTTGCCGCCCCGCCGGGAGGATGAATGCATCGACTGCTGACCACGCTCGGGCGTGGCTTCAAGGAACGGATCGGCTGGAAGCGGCTCGGTATCGCCGCTAGTCTTCTCATTATCGTCCTTGCAATCACCACCCTGGTCCGCACCCTCAAGGGCGTCGATACCGGCGTGATCCTGACCGCGTTGACGGATATCTCGCCGCACCACATCGCGCTTGCCGCGCTGTGCGTGGTGGGGGCGTTTTGTACGCTGACCTTCTATGATTTCTTCGCGCTGCGGACCATCGGCGCGAAACACGTGCCCTACCGCATTGCAGCGATGTCGAGCTTCACCAGCTACACGATCGGCCACAATATCGGCGCCACCGTATTCACCGGCGGGGCGATCCGCTTCCGGATCTATAACGATTACGGTCTCAACGCGATCGACGTCGCCAAGATCTGCTTTCTGTCCGGACTGACCTTCTGGCTTGGCAATCTGTTCGTGCTCGGGCTGGGCCTGGCGTGGCACCCCACCGCCGCCGGCGCGATGGATTTGCTGCCGGCCTCGATCAACCGGCTGATCGCGCTGGGCTGTCTCGCCGGCATCGCGGCCTATTTCGTATGGCTGATGATGGGCAAGGAACGCCGCGAACTCGGGCAGAACGGCTGGAAGGTGGTGCTGCCCTCGGCGCGGCTGACCCTGCTGCAGATGCTGATCGGTGTGGTCGATCTCGGTTTCTGCGCGCTGGCGATGTATCTCCTGATCCCGACCCAACCGCACATCGATTTCGTTTCGCTGGCGGTGGTGTTCATTCTGGCGACGCTGCTTGGTTTCGCCAGTCATGCCCCGGGCAGCCTCGGCGTGTTCGACGCCGCGATGCTGGTGGCATTGCCCGAATTCGGCCGCGAAGAATTACTCGCCACGCTGCTGGTGTTCCGGGTGCTGTATTTCCTGATTCCGTTCGGAATTGCGATTTCCATCATGGGCACCCGCGAACTCTGGCTCAATGTCGTTAAGCCCTGGCAGGAACGCCGCAAGCCGAGCGAGGATCACCTGGCCACCAGCGCGACCGTGACTCCCCTGCCCGTGAAGCGCCTCAAGAAGCAAGCCTGACGTCGCGGCCGTGAGCGTCCGGTTTTATCCGGCGTCCAAACTCCACTGGGAGAAGTCGATCGCAGTGCACAAAGGCAGTTGCGCTCGGGGTGCGGCCCCCGTGCTGTCGGCCGCATGTCCGCTTTGGACGGCCTCGTCCGCTCGGCCAAGTCCAGGCTGGAGTCCCAGCCGGAGCGCCCGCTTTGTTAGGACTTCCCTAACTTGAAATCGTAACTTGCTCTCCATTTCAAGTTGATACGCTAAACAATCGACACAAGGGAACATTGGGAACGCTTCAGGATGGCTCCCCATTCGAGCTTAGGACTCGGGCAAGCGTACGCTGTGCGGTTGATGGAGCATTTGGTCGTGCCGACCTTTGTTCTAAATCCGATGAGACATGTCGTGATCTGGAACCGCGCCTGCGAACGCCTGACCGGTGTTGCAGCCTCGGAAGTTATCGGGACCAGCCGGCATTGGCGGGCGTTCTACGGCAAGAAACGTCATTGCTTGGCCGACCTGGTGGCCTTGAGCCAGCCCGATAAATTATGCGAGTTATATTCAGAGCACTCGGTTTCTCGTGACGGTCTGGGTTTCAGCGCCGAAAACTGGTGTGTCATGCCAAAGCTCGGCAACCAATTGTACCTCGCGATCGATGCTGGGCCGATTCATGACGAGGACGGCAAACTGATTGCAGTGGTCGAAACCTTGCGCGATATGACCGACCAAAAGCGGGCTGAAAATGCCTTGAAGACTCTCGCATCGGTGGACGGTCTGACCGGGGTGGCCAATCGGCGTTCTTTTGACCAGACGTTAGCCATGGAATGGTCCCGAGCCGAGAGAACCAGAAAGCCGGTATCCCTCCTGCTTGCCGATGTGGATCATTTCAAACTCTACAACGACCTGCATGGCCATCAAAAAGGTGACGAGTGCCTGCGCGCTATTGCGGCTGTCCTCGGCGGCAACGGCCGGCGCCCGGCCGATCTGCCCGCGCGGTATGGCGGAGAAGAGTTCGCCGTTATATTGCCGGAAACGGATCAGGACGGAGCACGTGGCGTCGCCGAGCGACTGCGGGAGGTTGTGGAGAACCTTCGACTGGTTCATGGCGCTCACGCCGCCGGCCCATGCGTGACGCTCAGTATCGGCATCGCAACGCAGATTCCTGACGAAGGTCTCAACTCGGATTCGTTGCTGCGGCAAGCCGATGAGGCGCTGTATGTTGCAAAGCATTGCGGAAGAAACCGCGTCGTTTGCGCGGATAACGCGCTCGCCGAACTCGCCAAAGCAGGAACGGTGCGCGACCGGGCCCAACCCGCGGCGTAAGCCAAATCAGTGATCGACCACCAAAACAGTTGCGCCGCGAACTATGGCGGCCAAAGCCGAGCGGGACTGGGCGGGAAAGCTCAAAGCCTGGGCCGAGGCCGGCGTGACGTTCCATCTCGATTCCATCGCGCTTCACGACATGCTGTTCCATAAAGCCTGCGCGCCGACCCGTGAAGGGCGCAGCGACAACATCATCATCGACCATCTCACATGGCTGTTGAGTGCGGGTAGCGATGCGGGAGCGGGGTCGATCGACGATCGCGCGCTTCATCGCGGTATTCCTGTCCAGCGGCATGCACGGCATCGTCGATGACGCCTATGTGAAGGAAAAGCGGATTGCGAGGGGACGCCTGATCAAGCGGCTGCGGCGGATATGTTTCAGGTCGGCCGGATTGCAATTCGACGACAATTAGGATTGATGATGGCCGGCCCGGAACCCGGCTTCGCGTTTTCAAAACGTCGATCGCTCTTATTTCCGCCCTACCTTTGACGTCAAACGCGCCATGATCCGAATTCAGCTAATTTTGACAATCCTGTGTGCGCTGTTCATGTGCAATGTCGCGCCTGCAACGGCGCAAACTCCGGCGGCCCCGCAGGGCGCCGCGGCGGCAGCGCCAAGCGCGGCGGACGGCTCGATGCAGATTTCCTGGGAAGTCCGCAACCGATTCCGGCTGTTCCGCGAAGAGCGCGATTTCCAGTTGCAGACCGATGGTGCGCGGGCCGGCAACATCCTGGCGTCCGAAGACGTGCTGGAAGCGCAAAGCGACGGCCGTGGCTGGGCACGCAACACCGTGAACCGCCTCTGTATCGATCTCAGCGGCCACGTCAACGAACCCTGCACACGCGATAACGTCAAGGAAAGCTACCTGACGCCCGTGGATCATCCGATCACGGTGCGGCTCACCGGACAGGTTCCGGTCGGCGCAACGTGCGCCTGGTCGTTCGAGGATGGCGATGCCCCGCGGCAATCGACACTGGATTGCGCCGAGCCGGTCAATTTGCGGGTTCGCTACGGCCGCACCACCAACGCCACCGTGGATGTTTCCAGCGCCGACGCACCTCAGCGGATGGCCACGGCTATCGCGGTGCGCGACATCTTCATCGCCGGCCTCGGCGACAGCGTCGCCTCCGGCGAAGGTAATCCGGACCGCGCGGTCGCGCTGGCGGATGAAGGGTTCTGCTTCCGCTCGTATCTCGGATCGGCCAGCAGCCAATATTACCGCCCGAGCCGCGCCGGCTATAAAGGCGGCCGTGCCTGTGAAGCGCCGGACTCTCTGCAGGTCTGGCAACGCCAGAGCGCGCTCTGGTTCAACGCCGCCTGCCACCGCTCGCTCTACAGCTACCAGACCCGGACCGCGCTGGCGCTCGCGGTGCGCTATCCGCATATCGCGGTGACCTATTTGCCGCTGGCCTGCACCGGCGCCACCATCGCCGATGGCCTGTTCGGCGCCCAGCGCGCCCGCGAATGCCCGCCGAACAAATCCGCCAATACCTGTTCCGGCACGGTCAACGCGCAACTGCCGGAACTGCGCGAGGCCCTCACTGCTGCGAAGCGCCGCCAACCCGACCGCAAGCTCGATCTGGTGCTGCTGTCGGTCGGCGCCAACGACATCAATTTTTCCGGGCTGGTCGCCGACACCATTGTCGAAGCGCCGACCGAGCGCGAATTGTTCAAGCGCATTGGCCTGATCGGATCGGTCGAGGATTCGCGCAACGAGTTGACGCGGGATTTGCCGCGGGGCTTCGCCAAGCTGCGCGATGCGCTCAAGCCGCTGGTCGGCGACCTCTCGCACGTGATCTACGTGTCTTACGCCAATCCGGCGCTGTCGGGCGGCGTGCCCTGCCCGGGCGGCCGCGCCGGCTTCGATATTCATCCCTCGTTCAACGCCGATCCGCGGCGTCTCGCCAGCGTGGCCGGCTTCATCCAGAGCGAATTCCTGCCGCAACTGAAGGCGCTGGCGCTGTGTCAATCCGGCATCCTGTGCCGCGATCCCGCCGGCGACCGCATGACATTCGTCGACGCCCATCAGGCCGCGTTCGCCAATCACGGCTTCTGCGCTCGCGCCGAGACCGATCCCGAATTCGACCGGACCTGCTTCTCCGACAAGGGCGACAGCTTCAATTCCGATATCGTCGCCGCGGCCGCCCAGCCGATGGTCTGCGGCCGTAGCGCCGGGGAATATCGCGCCTATCTGCCGCGCGCCCGCTGGATTCGCGACGCCAATGACAGCTACTTCGCGGCGATGACCTATCCGCAGGGGTTGCCGTCCTCGATGCAACCGTCGGATATCCATGACGCAACATGGGGGATTCTGTCGGCGGTTTACGGCGGCGCCATCCACCCCACGGCCGAAGGCCACGCCGCGATGGCGGATGCGGCGTTGCCGGCGGCGACGTCGATACTTCGGCTCGATGCCGGCGTGCCCGAGGTGACATCGGAGCCATCAGCTCCGCTGCAAGCTTCACCGAACTGACCGGCTGCAAACGTTTGACAGAAAACGCGCGCGCCAACCGCGCGGATCGATCGGCGTCAATGCCTCGCGTCAGTATCTTGCGTCGGCACGTAGCGATCAGTGCGCGGGCGCGACGCCCTTCTTGGTGCCCGTGATCGGCGGTTTCGCGACCGGGGCTGTCGCCGCCGCCTGCGTCGGCAGATATTTCGCCACGATCGCCGGATCGAGCTGTGCCATCGCGGTGTCCGGCAGCCGGTACCAGATCTCGTCCTTGCCGAACAGGGAAATACCGAGATAGCCGCGCATCGTCAGCTCCTGGCCGTCGGCGCTGACGGTCATCTTGGCATGATAGATCTTGCCGTCGCGCGGATCGAGCACGTTGCCGTCCTCGTACTTCAAGCCATTGCGCTTCATGTTCCGAATGAAGGAAATGCCGAGCACCGGCGCGTTCTTGCGATCATCGGTGCATTTCACGCAAATGTCGTTGGCGGCTTCACCGGGCAGCGGAAACTCCCTGGCGATCACGCCTTCGAAATTGATGCCGTCGTGATCGACGATCAGAAACCACACCACCGGCTTGCCGTTCTCGATCTTCTGCCACAGCCCCGCCGCCGAGGGCTCCGCGGCCTTCACGGGCAGCATCACCGCGAGCGCCAGTACGGCGCCGGCCACGATCGGCAATGCTCTTTGCAGTCTGGACAAAGCAATCCGCATCATCATTCACCTGATCAATTCACAAAATAATGACCGCAGACTAAGGCCATTTCGCGGACGGTACCAGTGTCGCAACGCGGCCAGTAATTCCCGAAAACCGCCGATCGCCGTCCAAAATGCGTCGTAATTTACTTAAGCAGCTTCTGTGACAACCATTGTGCCGACGATCGCGATTGCACGCGCGCGTGTGCGAACCGCTTGGCCGTGAAATCAATTGACCCCGAGTTTCTTCTGCAGGCTCGACGACGACGTCGTGTACTGGAACACCAGCCGCTTGTCCGGATAGACGTAACGATGCGCCTTCTGGGCCATCAACGCGCCTTCGTGGAAACCGGAAAGAATGAGCTTCAGCTTGCCCGGATAGGTGTTGATATCGCCGATCGCAAAAATGCCTGATACGTTGGTCTCGAAGCTCGCGGTCTCGACCGGCACCAGATTGTTTACAAGCGCGATGCCCCAGTTCGCGACCGGACCAAGCTTCATGGTCAAGCCGAAGAACGGCAGAATGGTATCGCAATCAACCTTCGTCATCGCGTTGTCGTTGCCCTTGACGTGGGCGCCGCTGAGCTTGCCGCTGTCGCCTTCAAGACCCGTCACCTGGCCGATTTTAAGATCCATCTTGCCGGAGGTCACCAGCGCGCGCATCTGCTCAACGCTATGGGGAGCGGCACGGAAATCGTCGCGCCGGTGCAACAGCGTGACGCGCTTGGCGATCGGGTGCAGATTGAGCGTCCAGTCCAGCGCCGAATCGCCGCCGCCGACGATCAGCAGGTTCTTGTCGCGGAACTGTTCCATCTTGCGCACGGAGTAAAACACCGAACTGCCTTCATAGGCTTCGATGCCCGGCACCGGCGGGCGCTTCGGCTGAAATGAGCCGCCGCCGGCGGAGACCACGACCACTTTGCATTCGAACACCTGGCCGGCGTCGGTGGTGACGCGAAAGCCGGGATCGCCGATCTTCTCGATCTTCTCCACCATCTCGTTGAGATGGAAGGTCGGATTGAACGGCTTGATCTGTTCCATCAGCGCTTCGGTCAGGCCCTGGCCGGTGACGTAGGGAATGCCGGGAATGTCGTAGATCGGCTTTTCCGGATAAAGCTCGGCGCACTGGCCGCCGATCTTGTCGAGGATGTCGACGAGATGCACCTTCATGTCGAGCAGGCCCAGTTCGAAAACGGCGAACAGTCCGCACGGGCCTGCACCAATAATCAGCACATCGGTTTTGATCGCTTCGCTCATGTCAGCTTCTTTTCGGTTGAACCGGCCGTTGAAAGATCCTCGGGACAGGGCCTGTCTAGCCAAGACGGCCGCGTGAGGAAAGTCATAAATGGCTTCCCGCTATGCCCGCAACCCCTTGCCGGAGTTGCCGAACTCAGGTTCAAGAACAGGGAACGCCCGGAGATCGTCCCGTGAATGCACCCGCCCGTCTCGATTCCACCCCGCTGCTGGCGGATTTTCCGTTTCGGGTCACGGACAATGTGCGCTTTGCCGACCTCGACCCCAACCAGCACGTCAACAACGCGGTGTATGCCACCTATTTCGAGACCGGCCGCGTCACCCTGATGAAAGACCGCGGCTACGGGCTGATGCCGCAGGGATTGGCCTGGATGATGGTGCGGCTCGACATGCATTTCCGTGCCGAGCTGCGCTGGCCCGGCGCCATCGAGATGGGACTGGGGTTGACGAAATTCGGCCGCACATCCGTGACGTTCGACCAGGTGGTATTTTCCGGGGATAAGTGCGTCGCGTCGGCGCAGTCGACATCGGTGCTGATCGACGAGATCACCCACAAGCCGACGCCGCTGACGGCGGAGATCGTCAGGGCCTTTCAGCCCTGGCTGCGACGCGGGGTCAACGTCGCGCAGCCGATGCTATAATGGCGCTGTAATTAAGCCTGCCGCTCCGGCGTGGACACCACGAGACCATCGAGCGCATCGCTCACCTTGATCTGGCAGGACAACCGCGAATTCGGCCGCACGTCGAAACCGAAATCCAGCATGTCTTCCTCCATCGGCGTCGGTGCGCCGACCTTTTCGCGCCATGCCTCGTCGACATAGACGTGGCAGGTCGCGCAGGCACAGGCGCCGCCGCATTCCGCCTCGATCCCGGGAACGGCATTGCGGATCGCCGCTTCCATCACGGTGGCGCCGTTCTCGACGTCGATAATTCGGGATTCGCCGGTGTGGTCGATAAAGGTAATCTTGGCCATGATCGCTCGTGCTAGCGGGATGCAGATGTAAGAGGGTCCCAAGGGCCTCGTTCCAGTGTCCTATAACGGGTCGATCCGCTCCGCGCTAGTGCGGGGTGCCCGCGGCAAACACGGTCTTTTCGGCGTTCGATAGCCTGGGAAATCGACAACCGGGAAATCCGGCGCGGACAGGATCAGGAGCGGCGCAGGCGCGCGTCGATGGCCGCCCGTGCCTCGGCAATGGCGTCCTTCAAGCCCGCCATCGCCTCAGATGGATCGCAGCCATTGCGGACGGCGGCCTCCAGAGCTTCGGCGGTGTCGGCGACGCGAAAGGCGCCGATCGCCCGGGCCGAGCCCTTCAGCGTATGCGCCAGCGCCAGACCTTCCGAAGATCTGCCTTCCGAAGATCGGCCCTCGGAAGCCAGCGCGGTCAACCGGGCGATCAGGCCGACGGCCTGGGCCGAAAACATCGCCAGCACTTCGCGCTCGAGCGCGATATCCCCCAGCGTCATCCGGTCGAGATGGGCGTTGTCGATCGGACCGTCATCGGGAGCGAGCGGCGGCGATGGCATCCATTCAATCCGTTCAAGGTGAAGCGGCATGGCAGTAACCTCGACTACTCTGCCCGCCGGTTCCGGCAACGCAGTTTTCGCCAGCCAATCACGGAAATGGTTAACGGAACGTTTCGCGTACTTGCCGCAAGTTCGCCGCTTTTTTGGCGAAAAGTTGCCAGGATTGACGTCGGTCTGCGGGAATTTTCAGGTCTCTGAAGGCCTTACGCCGCTGCGCTGTTAACGATGATTAAGATTGTATTAATCGCAGCCATTTCATTCGCATCGCTCAGCCAATAGGATGTTTGCGGATGTAGCGGACAAGCCGACCCATGGTCACGCTTGCACACCGCTGGGGGACTAGACCGGTCTGTCGCTTGCGAAGGGACGCGCAAGATCAGCCGGACAGTAAAAAGTAAAACGAGGGCTCAGACTGAACATGGCGAACAATCCCAAGAAGGTCAAAGACCCTACCGAAGTCGCGCTTTCTGCCATTCAGGAAGCCCTCAACATCAGCGACGTGTCGAGCCACGACAGCGGCCGCGATCGCGACGACGGTCGCGACGACATGATGTCGACCAGTTCGTCGCCGCCGGTTTACAACGACCCGCCCTTCGACACCCGCTCGAACACCGATCGTCCGATCTTCGACCAGATCGAGCAGCCGCGCCCGACTTCGACCCGACGCGCCGCCAACGACGACCGCGAAACCATCGGGCAGATTCTGCAAGCCATCCAGAAGGGCCGCCCTGCCCGCAGCGCCTTTACGCTCGCTTCGCTGTTCACCGTGGTCTGGGTGATCGGCGCCGCTTTGCTGACCTTCAGCTTCCTGCCCTCGCTGCAGGCCGCGATGGGCCAGGCCGGCGGCGGCACGCTGGCGCTGGGCGGGCTGGTGGCGTTGTTCGTCGCACCGGTGCTGCTGCTTTATTTCCTCGCCACGCTTTCCTGGCGCGGCCAGGAGTTGCGCCTGATCGCGCAGTCGATGGCGCAGGTCGCCATTCGTTTTTCGGAGCCCGAGGGCGCTGCCAGCGACTCCATGGTCACCGTCGGCCAGGCGATCCGCCGTGAAGTCGCGGCGATGGGTGACGGCGTCGAGCGCGCGATCGCACGCGCCGGCGAACTCGAAACCCTGGTTGCCAACGAAGTCGCCGCCCTTGAGCGCGCCTATAGCGACAACGAAGTGCGCATCCGCGCGCTGCTGCAGGACATCGCCCATCAGCGCGACAATCTGGTCGGCCAGGCCGAACAGGTTCGCAGCGCCATTTCCGGCGTGCAGATCGACCTGCGTCACGACATCGCGCTGATCTCGGACGCCATCGCGTCGCGCGTCGATGAAGTCGCCAAGAGCATCACCGGTGCGCTCGAAGAGCGCGGCGCCCACATCACCAGCGCGCTGAGCCATGCCGGCGACAACATGATCCTCGCCCTCGGCGAGCGCGGCGGCGACCTGCTCGACCGCCTCGAGGAAGCCAGCGCCGAGACCACCCGCGCGGTGCTCGACGCCAGCGAACGCCTCACCACCAGCCTCAATTTCAAGACCGGTCACGTGCATGACGAGTTCGTCGATCTCGCCGACCGCGTCCATGAGATGCTGAACGAGCGCATCGACCGCATCACCAGCGAATTCGAACAGCGCTCCTCGACCATCGTCGACGGCATTTCCGACCGTACCGAACAGGTTCACGACTCCCTGAAGAACTCCAGCGACTCGCTCCTGCTGGAACTCGAACTGCGCAGCGGCGATCTCGTCAGCAAGATCGACGATGCCGGCAATCGCCTCGCGAGCCAGATCCTGACCAGCGGCGACAAGGCCAGCGAAGCGCTCGACGTCACCGTCAACTCGCTGGTGGCGAAGGTGGTCAGCCACACCGAAAACGCCCACGATTCGCTCTCGCTGCAGATGAGCGCGTTCGACGAACTGGTGAAGAACCAGGGCGGCGACCTCGCGGAGAAATTCGCCCGCGACTCCGGCACGCTCGGCGCGCTGATCACCCGCCACATCTCGGAATTCGATCGCACCGTCAAAACCTTCGGCGGCGAGATCGTCGAGCGGATGGGCCAGCGCACCCAGGATATCGCCGAAAGCCTGAAGACCTATGTCGACACCTTCGACACCCGCCTGACCTCGAACGGCGGCGAGATCACCGCGTCGCTGGATCAGCGCCTGATGCAGTTCGAGACCACGCTCGGCAACCGCGTGGCCGATCTCGACAGCTCGCTCGACACCAAGATCAAGACTTTCGACAACTCGGTCGGCGGCCATCTGAAATCGCTTGAGGAGACCTTCGATACAAGGGCGAAATCAGTGACCGAAACCCTCGACGGTCGGCTTGGCCTGCTCGAGAACACGTTCGATACAAGGGCGAAATCAGTCACCGAGACCATCGACGGCCGTTTGGCCACGCTGTCGGAATCGCTGACCGACGGTACCGCGCAGGCGATCCATGCGATCGACTCCCGCCTGACCCAGCTGACCTCGTCGCTGACCGACGGCACCGCGCAAGCGATCCAGTCGGTGGACTCCCGGCTGACCAATCTCACCATCTCGCTTGCGGCCGGCACCGCGCAAGCGGTCGCCGCGGTCGATCAGCGCATCTCCGATGTCACCGAAACCATTGACGGTCGCAGCGCTCATTTGACCGACACCATTTCGGCCCGGTTCCAGGAAATCCACCAGGGCATCGAAAGCCGGGTCGGCGCCGTCGCCACCGATATCGACATGCGGGTCTCCCAGTTCGAAGACCTGCTCGGCTCGCGCATCGAAGCCGTGGCCGGCCGGATCGAAAGCAGCGGACGCCAGGCCAGCGACGGCCTGATGGCCCGCGCCGAAGAACTATCGGCCGGCATCCGCTCCCACGTCGAGGACGCGGAGCGCTCGATCACCAACCTCGTGGTCAACACCAGCGAGACCATCCAGACCGGTGCACGCGCCGCCCAGCAATCGATGCTCACGGTTTCGGCCGACGTCGGCACCCAGTTGAAGCTGACCTCGGCGGAAGTCGAAAGCACCCTCACCGCGGTCGGCACCGGGGCTGCGAACTCGATCCTGACCAGCGCACGCGAAGCCCAGTCGTCGCTGATCGCCTCGTCGTCTGAGGCTTCCACCCAGATCAAGTCGCTGGCTGCCGACGTCGAGCGCACGCTCTCGGCCGCCGGCAATGCCACCGCCGCCTCGATCCTGTCGGGCGCGCGGGAAGCCCAGACCACCCTTGTCACGGCGTCCGCGGATGCGGCGAGCCAGGTCAAGTCGCTGGCCTCCGATGTGCAGCGCTCGCTGTCGATGGCGGGCTCCGCTACCGCCGAGTCGATCGTGGCCGGCGCACGCGATGCCCAGGGCACGCTGATGACGGCTTCCACCGAAGTCGCCAACCAGGTGAAATCGCTGTCCGCCGACGTGCAGCGCGCGCTGTCGAGCGCCGGAACCGCCACCGCCGAACAGATCACATCAGGCGCGCGGGAAGCCCAGAGCGTCCTCGTTACCGCTGCCTCGGACGCGGCAAGCCAGGTCAAGGCGCTGGCCGCCGACGTCCAGCGCTCGCTGTCGATGGCCGGCACCGCGACCGCCGAACAGATCACGGCCGGCGCGCGCGATGCGCAAAGCACGCTGGTCAGCGCCTCGTCGGACGCCGCCAGCCACGTCAAATCGCTGGCCGCCGATGTCGAACGTTCGTTGACCGCGGTCGGCGCCGATACCGCCGCCTCGATCCTGAACAGCGCCCGCGAGGCGCAGGGATCGCTGACCGCAACGTCAGCCGACGCCGCCAGCCAGATCAAGGCGATCTCGGTCGATATCGAGCGCTCGCTCGGTGCGGTCGCCGCCAACACCACCGACCACATCCAGACCACGGCGCTCAATGCCCAGAGCGCGCTGGTTGCCGCCTCCAACGAAGTCTCCTCGAAGATCAAGTCGACGTCGGCCGACGTCGAACGCTCGGTGCTCGCCGCCAGCGGCGCGTTCGGTTCCACCATGACCGGCAAGACCGACGAAATCGTCACCTACGTCCAGCAGCAGACCGATCGGCTGTCGCAGATGATCGACGGCAAGCGTGGAACGCTGGTCGAGGCGATCGGCACCAGGACCCATCAGCTCACCGTCGATATCGACCGCGTGACGTCGGACGCGCTGAAATCGATCGAGACCCGGGGCCAGGCGTTCTCGCAATCGATGACCACCAACGGGTCGGATGTCGCACGCACCATCACCTCCGCCGGAGAACTGGCGACCGGTGCGATCAACAAATCGCTGAAGGATCTCGAACAGTCGTCGCGCTCCGCGATCGATCAGTCGCGTCAGGTCTCGATCGCAGCCGTCACCGAAATGCAGGAGACCAGCAAGATCCTGCGCACCGATACGGTCGCTTTGTTCGAGCGGCTCCGCGAAGGCAACATCCTGCTGCAGGAAGTGCTGACCGGCGCTCACGACAACCTCAACTCGCTGGAACGTGCGCTGGTGACCCGGGTGGCGGATTTCGTCTCTGCCATGAACGACGTCACCGCGCGCAACGGCGTCGCGACCCAGGCGCTGGAAGACCAGTTGAATGTCTTCAATGGCAAGACGTCGCAGGCGCTCGACAATCTCGGCACGCTATCCAGCGAGTTCGAGAGCCACGGCAAGACCCTGGTCGAGGCCGCGGCAGTGGTCGAGCAGAGCAACCGCAGCACCACGGCGTCCGTGGCCGAACGCAAGGCGACCCTGGAATCGCTGGTCACCACCATCGACCTGCGAACCACCGATCTCGATCAGCGGCTGTCGCGCTTCACCAGCCTGCTGGATGAATCGCTGGCCGCCGCCGAGGAGCGCGCCCGCGACATCGCCCGCGTGGTGGCGGAAACCGCCGGTGCAGGTTCGGCTGCGATCGGCCATCAGTTCGCGGCGGTCCGCCAGGCAGCCGAGGAAGAACGCCGCCTGACCTCCGACACCATGAGCCAGCTCTATCACCAGGGCACCCAGGAAGCGGACGCGATGTTCAAGCAGTCCGCCGACAAGTTCGCGCACATGGTCGGCAGCATGAAGGAGATGGCCGCGGAAATGCAGCATGAGCTGGAAGCCACCCGCAACGAACTGCGCCGTGGCGTGCTGGAAATGCCGCAGGAAGCCGCCGAGAGCACCTCGCAGATGCGCAAGGTGATCGTCGACCAGATCGAAGCGCTGGCCGAGTTGAACCGGATCGTGGCGCGTCACGGCCGTGGGCTCGACGTGGTCGGCAGCAGCAGCGGCCGCTCCAGCGTGCAACGCGAGGAAGAGCCTGTGCTGGCAACCGTCGGTGGACGCAATGAGGCGCCTGCGCGCGCCGCGCCGCCGCCGCGCCCGCGCGAAACCAGCAGCGCATCGAGCCTGCCGCCGCCGGACCTCGGTATGCCCTCCTCGCGCCGCACCGAAGCGCCGCCGGTCAGCCCCGCCGATGCCGGCAATGATGGATGGCTCTCCGGTCTGTTGAACCGCGCCGATACCGGCACCGGCACCCCGGATGTTCCGCGTGGCCGTCCGCCGCAAGCGCCGGCAGCCGGCGGCAATCCGCTGGAATCGCTGTCGCTCGACATCGGTCGCCTGATGGATCGCAACCTCGCCGCAGAGATGTGGGATCGCTATCAGCGCGGCGAGAGCAAGGCCTTCACCAAGCGGCTGTACACCCCGGCCGGCCAGAAAGCCTTCGACGAAGTCGCCCGCAAATATCGCGCCGACCGCAATTTCAAGCAGACGGTCGACCGCTACATCACCGAGTTCGAGCGCCTGCTCGATGAAGTCGCCCGCGAGGATCGGGGCCCGCAGGCCCTGCGCAGCCACCTCACCTCCGAGACCGGCATGGTCTACACCCTGCTGGCGCACGCGGCGGGACGGCTGGGATAAGCGGCGAATAACGAATAGCGAATGAAAAAACGGAGGCAGCGATGCCTCCGTTTTTGTTGATGCTGTATCGCACGGAGTAGATGGGGTAACGGGCCGCGGTCCGCCTTCCAAGCAAGCCGCGCTCGCTACGGCGCTATGGGTGGCGCGCTTCGCGCGGCTTGCTTGGAAGGCGGGCGGTCGTCCCTCACATAGATGGTGTGA
>JBDTKZ010000089.1:0-47875 GCA_039935075.1 Bradyrhizobium sp. | reverse complement strand
CATCGTCGCCAGCAGTGAAGGATTGAGAGTCAAGGGAAGTGCTGAATCACTGGGAAAGCAGACCACGATCTCGGTCGTCAAATCGATCTTTCTGGTCATTGTGCTCGATGGTATTTTCGCCGTTTTCTTCGCATCGATCGGAATGTGACTGTGAACGGTATTCCAGCGCAGTTTGCCATTCATGTCTGTGATCTCGTGGTCGGCTTCGGCCGACAAGCTGTGCTCGATCATTTGTCGCTGGACGTCCGCAAGGGCGAAATCCTTGGTCTGGTCGGCGCCTCCGGCGGCGGCAAATCCGTGCTGATGCGGACGATCATCGGCCTCATTCCCAAACGCAGTGGCCACATCGAGGTCATGGGTATCGATATCGAGGGCGCCCATGGTCGCGATGCACATCATGCTGCGGTCAAATGGGGGATCCTGTTCCAGCAGGGCGCCCTGTTTTCATCATTGACGGCGCTGCAAAACATTCAGTTTCCGCTGCGCGAAAATCTGGTGCTTTCCGAAGCGCTGATGACCGAGATCGCCACCGCCAAACTGGAGATGGTCGGGTTGACGCCGGCGGACGGTGACAAGTTTCCTGCCGAACTCTCGGGCGGAATGACCAAGCGGGTCGCGCTGGCACGGGCGCTGGCCCTCGATCCGGACATCGTCTTTCTCGACGAGCCGACGTCCGGGCTGGATCCGATTGCCGCGGGCGAATTCGACGATCTCATCAAGACGCTGCATGAGACGCTCGGGTTGACGGTGTTTATGGTCACGCACGATCTCGCCAGCCTGAACACGGTTTGCGATCGCGTCGCGGCGCTGGCCGACGGCAAGATCGTTGCCATTGGTTCGATGGTCGAGTTGCTCGGTTCGGAGCATCCGTGGGTCCGGGCCTATTTTCATGGCAAGCGTTCCTTGATGATGCAACCAGAAGCGAATTGAGGACAGATGGAAACCCGTGCTCCCTTCATCATTGTCGGCGCCTTTGTATTGGCGGCGATTGGTGCCGCATTCGGCTTCGTGTATTGGCTTCATAACAGTGCGGGAACGGGTGCGCGAACGCTCCATCACGTTCAGTTCGACGGTTCAGTCTCCGGGCTGTTGGTTGGTGCGGCGGTGCTGTTCAACGGCATACAGGTCGGGGAAGTCACTGATCTG
Organism: Bradyrhizobium sp.; assembly: GCA_039935075.1. Lineage (GTDB taxonomy): Bacteria > Pseudomonadota > Alphaproteobacteria > Rhizobiales > Xanthobacteraceae > Bradyrhizobium. Next base: position 46,729 of record JBDTKZ010000089.1, on the reverse strand, counting down.
GGTCTCGCTGCCGATAATCCGCGGCGGGTCAATGTGACGATTGCTGTTGCGACGGGCACTCCGGTGCGCGCCGATACCAGGGTTGGCCTCGATTTTCAGGGTTTGACTGGCGTTCCGGTTATTGCGCTCGAAGGCGGCAAGGATGCTGGACCATCGACCGGGGCACAAACGCTCATTGCCGATCCAGCCGCCGGGCTGAGCATGACGCAGGCGGCGCGCAACGCGCTGGGCCGGGTCGATTCCGTGCTGGCCGAAAATGCCGAGCCCCTAAAGGACACGATCGCCAATCTGAAGATCTTTTCGGCAGGTTTGGCCAAAAATACCGGTGGTCTCGACAACATCGTTGCTGGTCTCGAACGCATGACCGGTGGCGGCGCGGGACCGGCACAAAAGGTCTCCTATGATCTGATCGCGCCGCAGGATTTTGCTTTGCCGAAAAAGACCATCAAGGGCCAGATCACGATTCCCGAGCCGACCGCCGTCGTGATGCTGCAGACCCAGCGGATGCTGTTCTCGCCCAGCGGAGAACCGCCCGGTTTCGCAGATGCGCAGTGGAGCGACAGTATTCCAAAAATGCTTCAAGCCAAGCTGATTCAGGGTTTCGAGAATTACGACATCGACCACGCCCCGTTGCGGTCGATCGACGGTCTGGAGGCGGATGCCCAGCTTCTGATTGATGTCAGAGATTTTCAAATCAAGTCGAATCCTGATCCTGCCGCCGAGATTAGTCTTTCAGCCAGAATTCTTGCCAAGGATGGGCACGTCGTTGCTTCACGCGCGTTCTTGCAAAGTAGAAAGTTTGACAAGCTTGATCCGACCTCCGCTGCGGCGGCATTCGATGATGCATTCAAGAGCATCGCAACCGAGCTGATCACCTGGACAGCCGGCGCGCTCTAGCACCAGGCCGAAGACGGACTGCGCAGGCAGTTCTTCGATTTCTGACACAGGCGAGGAGCGTGCGTCCGCGCGCCTGCCTTTGCCGCCGCACGGGCGAGATCTGCGCCCGCGCTTACCAGCGCTCTCGCGTTCGCTAGCTGAAACTTTGCGAACAATGTTTGGAGTCGTCGATGTCCAATCCATTATCGCCCGAACTTCTCAAGAAGATGCACGCCTATTGGTGCGCGGCGAACTATCTTTCGGTCGGGCAGATCTATCTGCAGGATAACCCGCTGCTCGAAACACCGCTGAAGCTCGAGCACATCAAACCCCGTTTGCTCGGTCACTGGGGCACGACGACGGGACTGAATTTCCTCTATGTCCATCTCAACCGGCTGATCAAGGACAACGATCTGAACATGATCTATGTCATCGGACCCGGTCACGGCGGTCCGGGGATTGTGGCGCATAGCTATCTTGAAGGCTCCTACACGGAACATTATCCGGCGATCGAGCGGAGCCGGAACGGACTGCGGCGGCTGTTCCGCCAGTTTTCCTGGCCTTACGGCATTCCCAGCCATGTCGCGCCGGAAACGCCGGGGTCGATCCATGAAGGCGGCGAACTCGGCTATTCGCTCGCCCATGCCTATGGCGCCGCCTTCGACAACCCGGATCTGATCGTCAGTTGCATCATTGGCGACGGAGAAGCCGAAACCGGTGCGCTAGCCACCAGTTGGCATTCCAACAAGTTCCTTAATCCCGCGCGTGATGGCGCCGTGCTTCCGATTCTTCATCTGAATGGATTCAAGATCGCCAATCCGACGGTGTTGGCCCGGATCAGCCGGCAGGAGCTGACCGAGCTGTTGCGCGGCTACGGCTACGATCCCCATTTCGTTGAGGGTGACGATCCCGCGCTGGTGCATCAAAGCCTTGCCGCGACGCTGGACAACATCCTGGCGCAGATCCGGCAGATCCAGAGCGCCGCGAGGTCCGCTGGCGCAACCGACCGAGTAGCACGACCGCGATGGCCAATGATCGTGTTTCAAACGCCCAAGGGCTGGACCGGACCAAAATTTGTCGACGGCCTGCCGGTCGAGGGGACTTGGCGCGCGCATCAGGTTCCGATCGCGGACTTCAAGAATCCCGAGCATGTCACGCAGCTTGAAGGCTGGATGAAGAGCTACCGGCCGCAGGAATTATTCGACGAGCACGGCAAATTTCGCGAGGAACTGGCCGCGCTGGCACCCACGGGACGTCGTCGTATGGGCTCCAATCCACACGCCAATGGCGGCGAATTGCTGCAGCCGCTGTCGATGCCGCACTTCCACGATTACGCCGTTGCGGTGTCCCGGCCCGGCGAGGTTCGCGCGGAAGCGACGCGGGTGCTCGGAACATTTCTGCGCGATGTCATGAAATTCAATCTCGGCAAGCAGAACTTTCGGCTGTTCGGTCCCGACGAAACCGCCTCCAACAGGCTGGAGGCGGTCTATGAGGTTTCCGGCAAGGAATGGATGGCCGAGGTCGAGGCGGTCGATGTCGATCTCAGCGTCAACGGCCGCGTCATGGAAATGCTCAGCGAGCACATGTGCGAGGGCTGGCTCGAGGGCTATCTGCTGACCGGGCGCCACGGTCTGTTCTCCTGCTACGAGGCATTTATTCACATCATCGACTCCATGTTCAACCAGCATGCCAAATGGCTGAAGGTCAGCAAGGCGATTTCCTGGCGCAAGCCGATCGCCTCACTGAATTACCTGCTGACGTCACATGTCTGGCGACAGGACCACAACGGCTTCTCGCATCAGGATCCTGGTTTCATCGATCATGTCGCCAACAAGAAGGCGGACGTTGTGCGCATCTATCTGCCGCCCGATGCCAATTGCCTGCTTTCGGTCGCCGATCACTGCTTGCGCAGTCGCAACTACATCAACCTCATCATCGCCGGCAAACAGCCGGAATGGCAGTGGCTCGATATCGATTCAGCCACGCGCCATTGCACCGCGGGCGCCGGGATCTGGCAATGGGCCAGCAATGGCGCTGATAACCCCGACGTCGTGATGGCCTGCGCCGGCGATGTGCCGACCCTGGAAACGATGGCCGCCGTATCGCTGTTACGGCAATATGTCCCGGATATCCGCCTCCGCGTCGTCAACGTGGTCGATCTGATGGTACTGCAGCCGCAATCGGAGCATCCCCATGGCCTGGAGGACCGGGATTTCGACGAGCTGTTCACGACCGACAGACCGGTGATCTTCGCCTTCCACGGTTATCCCTCGGTGATTCACAAGCTGACCTATCGGCGGCATAACCATGACAATATCCACGTCCGCGGTTACCGCGACGAGGGCACCACGACGACGCCGTTCGACATGGTCGTATTGAACAATCTTGATCGTTTCCAACTGGCGCTCGATGCCATCCGGCGCATTCCGCGGCTGAATGATCAGGTTGAGAAGGCGACGGCGCGTTACTGGACCGACATGGAACGCCACAAGCTCTACATCAGCGAGCATGGCGACGACCTGCCGGAGATTCGCGATTGGCGCTGGGCGGGCTGAGCGGGATGTCTGCTCCAACACATGTCGCCTCCGAGTTGGTTGTGCTGGCGTTGAACAGCGGCTCGTCCTCGCTCAAGTTCGGCCTGTACCGTGTCGGCCTGACGAACGCGGACTTGCTGCTGACCGGCGAGGCAGAAGCGATCAGCGGGGAGGGTAGCCGGTTTCATGCGGAGGATTTGCGCAACAATGTGCGGCTGGCCGAGACGGCTCCCATCGGCGACCAGAAGGACGCGATTACCCGCATCGGAAAATTCCTTGACGATAGCAGCGCGCCGGCTCCCGTCGCTATCGGTCATCGTGTCGTGCATGGCGGGCCGAAGCTGCGGCAGCATTGCCTGATCGATGAACAGGTCATGCATCAATTGGACGCCGCATCGGCCTTTGCGCCGCTGCATACGCCAGCCGCCTTATCGGTGATCCGTTTTGCGCGGGAGCACTTTCCGGCGTTGCCGCAGATCGCATGTTTCGACACGACATTTCATAATGATTTGCCGGATGTTGCCCGTGTGCTTCCGATACCCAGGGAATTGCAAGCCGAGGGCATTCAGCGCTACGGCTTTCACGGCCTTTCCTGCGAGTCCATCCTGCATCAGCTTGGCGACGATCGGCCGGGCCGGCTGATCATCGCTCATCTCGGCAATGGCGCCAGCGTCACGGCGGTCAGGAACGGGAAATCGATCGACACCAGCATGGGACTGACCCCGTCGGGCGGCCTTGTCATGGGCACGCGAAGTGGCGAACTCGACCCCGGTGTGCTGATTTACCTGATGCGAGAAAAGAAGATGGACCCGGTCAAGCTCGAAGACGTGGTCGACCGTCGTTCGGGGTTGCTCGGAATTTCAGGCATCAGCAGCGATATGCGGCGCCTGCACGAAGCCGCGTCAACCAGCGTCGATGCCCGATTGGCTATCGACATGTTCTGCTATTCCGTCCGCAAGCAGATAGCCGCGATGATCGCCGTGCTCGGCGGGGCGGAGCTCATTGTCTTTACCGGCGGTATCGGAGAAAACGACGGAGAGGTCCGCGGCGCGATTTGCGGCGGGCTCGACTGGGCCGGTGTCGTCCTTGAGGACGAGCGCAACGATCGTTACACGCCGCTGTGCCGGGCAAGAGTCTTCGCCTCGCAGGAAGATGAGCAGATCGCTCGTCATACCCGGGCATTTGCCCTGCGCGGCCTGTCGCGATAGTCACGGCGCCGTTCGATCTGAGAGCGGTCGGTCGAGAACGAGGGTGACGTCGCAGAGACCGCGATCCTCCGGGTTGGTTTTGACCTCGAAGCCCAATTCACGGCACATCTTCAACATCACCGAATTCTCGTGGAGAATCTGGCCGATTATTTGCGTCAAGCCTTCGGATTTCCCGTATTCGATGATCATTTGCATGAGAGCCCAACCCAACCCTCGGCCTTTCAGATCCGATCTCAGCAGGATCGCATACTCGCCAATCTCACCGGCCGGATCGGAGTGAACCCGGACAACGCCCAGGATATCGCCACTGGCTTCATCGAACGCCGCGAACGCCATCGCACGCGCGTAATCGAGTTGGGTCAGCCGGACCAGGAACGGGTGGCTGAATTGCTTGATCGAATCGAAGAAGCGAAGCCGCAGATCTTCCTTGCTGACATGCTGCAGCAGATGAAGGATCAGCGGCTCGTCGTCGGGGCGAACCGGCCGGGCGAAAACCTTCCAGCCGTTGCCGAGCACGAGATGCCTTTCCCATTGCGAGGGATAAGGCCGAACTCCAGCTTCGGCCACGACGCGGGCGGTGTGCTCCAATGGCGGGCTGGATTTGGTCACGGCCGCGAACGTCCGTTCTCTAGGATTGCATCCGATCTGTCGCCTTAAGGCAAGTCTTTGCAAAGGCCACGAGTTGCGGATCGCTCGGATGGTCGACCGTCTCGATCCCGGCAATGACTTTGGCAAGCGCGGGATCATGCAGGCGAATGTGCTCAGCCAATTCGGTTTTCGCATTCGCAGGTCCGGTAATAAGCACGGCGCCGGCGTCTGCAACCGATTCGGCTACGGCCTGAAGATAGTCGTGATCCGGTGCGGCGTGCCCGCTGCCGATCGAGTTTGCCTTGTGGTGAATGTGCTTGGTCGGATTGTCAGGATGCAGGACCAATCGTTCAACATCCGTCGAATTGAAATGAAACACGCGGGCTTCACGATGATCAATCCAGATGACGGCATGATAGTGAGGCTTGCTCATGGATGTGTCCTTTTATGACGATCTGGAATCAGTCCGCGAAAACGCAGGCGGACCGGTCGAGGGATGCGATGCGTTAGCTGGCCCGTAGCAACTTCTCGTCTTCCTGTGAGTTGAGATACATTCCGGACGCGGCATCGACCCAACACAGGTGATCGTGAACCTGTTTCACGCCAGAGACGTTCTCCGCGGCGACGATGACAGCCTCCCTGCATTTCTCGTTTGTTATAATGCCGTTGAGATGAACGACGCCCTGACTGACAACGACTCCCAGTCCGAATGGCGCCCAATCGGTTTTTTCGATCGATGTCATGATATGGTTGCGAATGTGGTCGTCGTCTGCTGTCGGGTCTGGAACGCTGCGCGCCAGCCCTGCGACGGCCTGGAGCAGATTGGTTCTCGTCACAATACCGACCAGCTGATCGCCTCGTATCACCGGCAGACGCTTGATACCATGCCGCTCCATCAGAAGCACGATCTTGTCGAGCGGCGTATCCTCCGTCACCGTGATCGGATCCGGCGACATGATCTCTCCGACCTTGCGGCCTCGTTCATGTACGAAGTCAGATGCGATCCCGCCGGGTCCGATGAGGAACTTCAGCCATCGACCGCGGTTGCGCTGGGTGCCGATTTCCGCACGGCGAATAAAATCGCTCTGCGACACGACACCCACCAGGTTTCCCGCTTCATTGATCACGGGAAGTCCGCTGACGTGATTCTGCAGCATGACGTTTGCCGCATCGACGATGGCCGTATCTGGCGTGACAGTAAGGACCTTGTGGGTCATGATCTGGTGGGCGCGCATTTTTTGGCCTCCAACAAGGATTGAGCATATTTGTTGCAAAAACCCGTCGCCCGGGTGACGTCGGTCAGGTGTTCGTCTTTAACCGATATAAGGTATTGTGATCGCGGACGGATCGCGATGAATGGGGGGCAGATATCTGCACGATCTTTTGCGACCCGCCATTCGCGACCGGGCCCACCTCAACGGTCTGGCCCCGGTTAAGGTCCTCGCAGTCGTGACTGAATTCAGTCGCTCCCAGTGGTCAATTTTATACAGTCCTCCCACGAGGGGTAATGTAGCGTGGTCAGTGGATCGAACATCTGTTGAGGACCACACTGCTAAACAGGATGAGGTCAAAGAAGCGCCGAGACCGATTTCTGCCATGCTGTTGGAAGAGGTTCCCTCGAGATCATTCCCGCAATCACGCCAAACTCTCTTTGAATATGCGGAATAGTTTACGGGGACGGAACGATTGGATAATAGAATGCTTGTTCGTTCGCAGTCGTGGCCTGTGATAGCCCCACGTGGGGTCGCCATGCCAACTGTCCTGATCGTCGAAGACGAATTTCTCATTCGAGACATGCTCAGGGAAGAATTGGAGGATGCCGGCTATCAAGTCGTGCCGGTATCCGATGCCGATCACGCCATTCGCGTCCTGGAGGCCCGGCAAGACATTCATCTGGTTTTTACCGACATCAACATGCCCGGTTCCATGGACGGACTGAAGCTCGCCGCCTTTGTCAACGACCGCTGGCCGCCGGTGCACATCATCGTCACCACCGGCCGAGCCAGGCCTGTCAGCTTGCCGCCCAACGCCCTGTTTATTGCGAAGCCCTATCTGAGCAGCAATGTGGTGGCGGCGATGCGAACGTTTGCGAATATGTAGCGAAGATGGCCGATCGGGGTGGTCAGGCGTCGACCATCAGGCGGACTCGTTGGCAAAACTGAGCATCGTTTCGATCGCGTATTCCCAAGCGTCGTCGGTCGCGGCGCCCGTCGCTTCCAGTTGGTTGACCAGTGTCTTCAGGGCGCCTGATGCATCCGCAAGCCGGGCGGTCGGGGGCAGGATCGTTCCTATCGAATCCACGAAGTCACGAAGCTTGGCCGCGGCCTCCGCGGCAGGCAGGGCGCGCGCGCCGTGCAGTGTTTCCAGCGCCGCCGTCGCCAGCTGGCTTTGGTTTGTGCTCATGGATGGGACCTGTGGGTCTGCAATCTCGGGGAACAAGTATCTGAGAGCAGCTCCGTTCCCGGATAACGCCGTTCCTGGCCGGTATGCACTCGCAATTGCCGGAATAATGCCTAGCTAACAATTGATCAGGTGAAGTTAGCGAGGTTAGGCCATGAATGTCTTGAGTGTCAGTCGCCGCATCGCACGCAAGCTGGCCGCGCAGGCCGATGTTCTCGAGCACGTGTGGCAGGAGATTGTTGCCGCCGCCGCGCGTCTGCTGCCGCCGCGGGGCGTTTTGGTCCCGATCAGAGTTGCCGTTGATCGGCAAAAAAGAGCGCGCCCAAATGATTGATTTTCCAAACCACAGCCGGTCGTATGATGCCACGCGGCGTGTGGTGCGGTTTTGGGGTCACGACAGCGCGATCGAGGCGGCATTTTTTATAAGCCAGGATGCGCTGACGCAAATCCAACCCGACGTCCGGTTGGATGAGTCCGGTTTGCTGAACGCGTTTGACGCGAACCGTGAAAAGATATGCGCCGCTGCTGCCAAGGTTTATGTTCGCGGAGGCCGGGGCTGGTACGATCTCGGCCCGACGAATTTTTGAAGCCCAGCGACTTCAATCCGCCGGGCAGAGACCTTCTTCGATGGCGACAAACCGCAATTTGTCGGCGTCGGTTACACCCTCGGCGGCATTTTTGAGGATGCGAGACGCCATTTTCGCCTTGGTCGCGGGAGTGGCGGGTTTGCCCGACGAGTTGTCGATATGAGCCGTCGCCGCTTCCAGTGCGGATTTCATCGTTGAGACCAGCGCAGGCTGGAAATCGATAGGCAAAATCTTCATCACTTGTCTCCCGTTGTCGCAAGGCTAGCGCGACAACATGACTCCAATGCGACCGCGGCATGTGTCTGGTGAGATGATGGAGGCGCCGCAGTTGATGGGCCGTGTTTTTCTTTCCGGATTTGCCGAGGCGGGACGTAAACGCCAAAGAGAACGGCCCCAGCTGGGTAAGCTGAGACCGTCTCTTTGGGCTGTCTTCGGGGGAAAGACACCGGGACAATGCCCCTGCGCTGAAATCGTTCCATCCTGATTTCAAATGCAGCGTGTCCTGATTATAACGGCCAGAATTCGCTGTGGCATGGCCTTGATTGTTTCGCTGACCAGAGCATGATCCGGAAAAGTGGAAACCGGTTTTCCGAAAAGATCATGCTCAAACAATAAGATGACCGACGAGCATGATTCAACTTAGTTGAAGCATGCTCTAGGATCCGCCGCTTCGATCGGCGCTACCGGGCAGCCGCTCTGAAGCCGCGGTCCACGCCTCGGAGGTACGTCAAGCCGAGCACGGTCAATCGTTGCTGGTCTTGTTCGCCGCCATTGAATTGCTCGGTCAGGTATGCTGACAGACCTTCCTTTGCCGTTTTGCCGGTTTGGCGGCTGACCATTTGACCGTAGACGGCAAGCGTTCGCTCAAGTGCGACAGAAATCATGGTATGTTCCTCCATTGCGCGAATTGATCGGCGAATTGATCGGAAGCGTAACCGCTCATAGTCGCAGAAGCCGCCACCGACGTTTCGTGCGCGAACGATAGCTTGCGCGTTCAGTCAGGACCGGAAAAACAGGAGGTAGACGATCACGAAAGCCACGACGACCAGGGCCACGCTCCAGACCAGAACGTTGCGCACGGTCGGACCCGGTTCGGCTCCACGCGCTTCTCGCGCGGTCTCAACAATGTGGCCGTTCTCGTTTTCCGCCACGGGCGCTCAAACCTTTCTCGCCGGATTTTCGTAGCCACAATCGATCGCGAAAATCGGCAACGTCATTCGGATTAAAAAAATTGTCCTCGACAACCAGCGCAACGGCTCGCTTCGCAGACAATTGAGACACTCACGCAGGCCTTGCAGGTAAACCTTGGCCACCAGGACAAGCGACCTGGTCCCCCGGCGTTCCCTCATTCAGGAAAGATATGTCCGGAAGCTGACCAAGGGCCATCGAAAGGCCCGGCAGCGGCATGTACGGTTGCGGACAAAATAAACCCGGTCCTGGCGGGTCTGATATTGTTCAACAATCCAGGGTTTTGGGCAGTTCCGGACCGTTGGGACAGTATGGCGTACTAACATCAGCCGCTCACGTGGGTTACATGCAGTACCCGTGGCAGCGTCCTCTCGGAGCGCCTCATTCACCTCTGCGGATTACGGCCCGACCGATCGGGCAGGAAACCGCAATGCTGTCACCATATCCCGGCGTTCCCCTCAACAACAAATTGCTGTCCGCTCTGCCTCGTGACCAGTTCGACCTGCTCGCCCCGCATCTTTCGACAAGAGAACTGGACCAGGGGGTGGTACTGCTTGAGACGGGCGAGGAGTTTGACCGCGTGTACTTTCCACTTCGCGGGATGCTTTCCTTGCTTGTCGTGATGGGCGACGGGAAGGCGATCGAGACTGCGACGGTCGGGCGAGAGGGCGTTGTCGGGGCCATGGCAGGACTGGGCCTCTACAAATCCTCGGTGCGGGTCGTCGTTCAACTGCCGATGGCGGTGACGGAGATCGCTGCCTCCCAGTTTCGCAAGGCGATCGACAGCAGCGACGCCGTGCGGGATCTTTGCATCCGATACAACGAAGTATTGCTGGTTCAGGCCCGCGTCACCGCCGCGTGCAATGCATTGCATCCCGTCGAGTCGCGATTCTGTCGATGGCTGCTGCAGTCGGCCGACCGCGCGGAAAGCGATACGGTCGAGCTTACGCAGGAATTTCTGGCGGAGATGCTCGGGGTACGGCGCACATCGGTGACCGAGGTTGCCAGCAACATACAAAGGCTTGGGGCCATCACCTACTCGCGGGGTGTTATTCAGATCCTCGACCGGGGCGCGTTGGAGCGGCTGGCCTGCGAGTGCTATCAAACTCTGTTGGAACATTAGCGGTTCCGTCCGCCGCCGAACTTAGTTCCAGCGTGGAACCGCAACAAAGCGAAGTTTCACGCAAAAATTTATGTCGACTCTCGGACATAAAGGGAGTCTGCTGGCGGTATCGCTGCCCGGCCTTCGGCTTTTATCGGCGACTGAGAGTGTTGTGCTCCCGCCTGAACCGCAGGAGGTAGCATGTCGGAATCCCCGCAATCGATTTTGACGCCGCGCGCAGTAGCGCGCCCCCGCTGTCCTCAATGCCAGGCTCCTGTTGTCGTCCAACGTGCGACCGCGGGACGTTCTGGATTCGAGCACTGGACGTTGCGATGTGTCAAATGCGGCCACATCCATGAAGCGCAAGTTCAGACCGACCCGATGAAATCCGAAGCCGTCGGTTGGCTCGCCGGCGATCTCCACGCGCCGACATAGGTGGATTATGGACATCAAGCAAAAGCCTCAGCGGCCACACGATTTCGAAGCGGATGCCGACGAAGCCTTGGCCACCGCTCGGAACATGGCGCCGGGTCCGGAACGAATTGAAGCGTTGAAGGCCGCGGGAAAGTTAAGAAATGCGGCCGATGTCTACGGTCTGATCTTTGCGAAACGCGGCAGGCCTTCCAAATGAAACGCCCCGGCGAAGAGGCATAATGGATGAGAAATAAGGAGAAGATGATCTTTCTTTCAGCCGCGCATCTGGAAGAGCGGGCCCTCGCGCGACTAAGCGAAGCCGGGCAGCTTCGGCCGGGCGAAGCCCGGCAACACGCGCTCAACAACGCTGCGCAGTTGCGTTCATAGGCAGCCATGAAGCGATTGCTCGTCCCAGCCCACCCAAGCGCCGGAGCGAAAGGATAGCTCGATGCCCGCGATCGACAGGGTCATGAGGGCCTATACCAGTAAATATGAGCTCAATGCGGAGCAAGCCACGCTCGTACGCCTGGAATTGTCCAGTTTCATAGCCGAGCTAATGTCCAGGGCGCGGCGGGAGCCGAGGATGCTTCCGGAGAAGAGGCCGCGGAGCCTTCCTATCCTCAGCGACGCACTATCATCGTAAGCCGCCGCCTACGCCCGAGGACGTTGTGGAGCAGCGGTGGATGTTCGTGTGGTGACCTGCCGGACTTGGTTTCGAAATATATGTCGAGATACGAACATATAATGCGGAACGATACATTCTGACATTACTTCACCGTAGACTGTTTTTTCGCAAAGGAACCTACGATGAGAAAAACGATCCTCGTTACCGCGTGCGTTGCGGCGCTTTCCGCCTTCACGGCAGCTGGCGCATCAGCCCAGACCACCGGTCCCGCCGCTCAGGACAACATGAAGACCAACGACATGTCCAAGAACGACATGTCCAAGAACGGCATGAAGAAGGACGGTATGGAAACCACGGGCATGAGCAAGGACGGCATGACCAAAGATTCCACGAACAAGGCTGGCATGAAGAAGGATGGCATGGCCAAGGATACCACGTCGAAGGACGGCATGAAGAAGGACGGAATGACCAGGTAATCGAGCGTTTTCGCTTCAAGTCTCGTCTCCGCACCAAAACATCCGGCGATGCGATCGAGCGTTCAAGGACCGAACGCTCGATCTCGTCCGGATCTTATGCCCTGTTCGCTCCCGCATGATATTTGCCATACTGGAACGTCGCGCTAGATGGATATCCCAGTCACCCAGGACAGTGCCGACGACCTCGCTTTTCGGGTCGCCATTCGCCGATCGGAAATTCGCTACCGCCGGCTTTTCGAGGCTGCCCATGACGGCGTTCTCATTCTGGACTCCGTCAGCCGAAAAATCACCGACGCCAATCCCTTCATGTCCCGGCTGCTCGGCTATCGGCAAGAAGAGTTGCTGGGCAAGGAGCTTTGGGAAATCGGCCTGCTCAAGGACGAGAAGGCGAGCCAGGCCGCGTTTCGGGAGCTGCAGGATAGCGGCCAGGTCCGATACGAAGATTTACCGCTGGAATCCAAGTCGGGCGATAAGCGGGAAGTTGAGATCGTGGCCAATCGCTACGATGAGAACGGCACGCAGGTCGTTCAGTGCAATGTCCGCGACATCACCGAGCGAAAGCGGTCCGAAGCGGCGTTACGCGCCAGCGAAGAACGCTTTCGCACGCTGTTCGAACTCGGTCCGTCAGCCGTCTATGCCTGTGATGCCCGGGGCGTCATTCAGGATTTCAACCGGCGTGCCACGGAATTGTGGGGTCGCACTCCGGCCCGCGGGGACGACAGTGAGCGGTTCTGTGGCTCGATGAGGATGTTCCGGCCGGACGGGAGTGTGATGCCGCACGACCAGTGCCCGATGGCCTGGGTCGTCTCCGGACAAATGTCGGAGGTCAATGACGCGGAAGTAACCGTCGAGCGGCCGGACGGTTCGCGGGTCAACGCCGTCGTCAACATCCGCTCGCTCAGGAATGAGCGCGGAGAAGTCACAGGCGCGATCAATTGTGCTTACGACATTACCGAGCAGAAGAATGTTGAGGAGCACCAGCGGTTCCTGATGGACGAACTCGCCCACCGGGGCGGAAACCTGCTGGCGGTGATCCAATCCATCGTGGCCCGCACCCTGATCGGAGCCAAGCCTCTGGCCGAGGAGCGCGACACACTGACGCGGCGCCTGCAGGCGCTCGCCGGGAGTCAGTCGGCGTTGATGAGCAAGGGATTCCAGGGCGCTCTCGTGGCCGATATCATCAGGCTCGAGTTCGACGGATTTTCCGACCGCGTCGTAACGGCTGGTCCGGACGTGATGCTGAACTCCAGGGCGACGCAGACCTTTGCGCTGCTGCTGCACGAACTCGCTACCAATGCGGCCAAATACGGCGCTCTGTCGCAGCCGGCCAAGGGGCGGGTCGATATTCATTGGTCGATCGAGGGGGAAGCCCGGGATGCCAGATTCAAGTTTCACTGGCAGGAGCGCGACGGGCCGCCGGTCGTCGTTCCAGCCCGCAAAGGTTTCGGCAGTATCCTGCTTGAAAAGCTTGCTTCACAGGATTTTGGCGCGCAACCAGGGATCATGTTTGCACCCGACGGATTGAGCTATTCGATCGATGCATCGCTGTCGATCATGACCGCCGGCAATCAGCGAGCCAATCTCCTGCGTTCGAGTTACTACGCCCGCGCGTGAAGAGCCCGATCGTCGCTCATCGCATTGTTATCCGCCGCGATGAATGTGCTTGGCGAAAATCCGCAGGATCGCACCCTTTACCGTCGGCTTCTCGTCGTACAGGTCGGAGGCGATCTTTTCGATGGCATCGCGGTGGGCCAGGAACAACGCCTGCCGCGCGCTGTTCTCGGTGCCCTTGATGCCGATCAACTCGTCCATGGCCGCGTCGCTGATCCGGCACTCGACGGGTTCATCCCCATGGACCATGAGAAACGTGAACGCCAGTCGTTCGCTGTCATGTCCGATGATCTTGCCACGTATCAGCGGCATCGAAGTTTCCCCGAACTCTCGACTCCAACAGGTTTCTGCGCAGTCTTGTCGAGAGGATTAGCCGCGTTGTCCGGCATCGGCAAGCGGTGCGGGGGGCAACGCACCTTCTCCGCGGCGGTGCCGGATATGGAAATGGCCCCGGTTAAGGGGCCATTGGTGTTACATGCCTTCTTTTTTCATCATGTGCCGCATCGAGTGATGATGGTGATGATGCCGCTCCATCCCCATCCCCATCCCCATCGAGTGGTGCATACGGTGATGCATGCCGTCGTGCATCCCTTCCTTCATCATCGGCTTGTCTTCCGCGCTGGCGGCACCGGCAACGGAAAGGGTCGCCAGAGCGGCTAGAACCAGAGAAAACTTCTTCATGAGATGTCCTTTTCGAAAAAATGTTGCGTTACGCACCGGACCGAACCTCCGAAGCGGCTTTAAGTTCCGGATTCAGTCCCGGCAGCGGTCTGAACCATCGTCACACCGCCGCGGTGAGCGCAAAACGACCGCGGCCTCCGTCAGGGGAGCTGACGGAGGCCGCGTAGAACATCTCACAGCGCCTAGGTTCGCGATGAGATGTGGGAGCTCTTTGAATGGAGGGTCAGAATGGTAGCAGGATGTCCATGACCTGTTGGCCGTAGCGCGGCTGTTGCACGTCGGAGATCTGGCCGTGGCCGCCATAGGCGATGCGGGCCTGCGCGATCTTGCTGGAATCGATGGTGTTGTCGCTCTGGATGTCCTCCGGGCGGACGATGCCGGCGACGATCAGTTCGCGCATTTCGAAATTGACCCGGATCTCCTGCTTGCCTTCGACCACCATGTTGCCGTTCGGCAGCAATTGGGTGACGACGGCGGCGATGTTGGTGGTCAGGCTTTCCTGCCGCTGCACTGACCCCTTGCCGTCGCTGGAGGCCGTGGAGTCGGCGGTCAGCAGACGTCCAGGCAGCACCTTGGCGGCGCTTCCGGTCAGAAGGCTGGCGCCGAGGAAATTGGTGATGCCGGAGTCTTCGGTGTCTTTGCGGCTGCGCTGGGTCTCGTTGGCGAAATTGGCCTGGTCGGTGATGTTGACGGTGACGGTCAGGAGGTCGCCGATCTGGTGGGCGCGCTGGTCCTTGAAGAACGACCGCGAGCCGTTGCGCCACAACGAGTTGGCGTTGTAGGACACCGCTTCCGGCTTCGGCATCGGCATCTGCACCGGCTTGTAGCCCGGCTGGGTCGTCGGATTTTCGATCGACGACAGCTTCGGGGTCTCGCCGATTTGCGACAGACGATCGATCGACGAACAACCGCCGGCGAGACCAGCCACGCTCAGCATGGTGCCCACAAGCGCAAGACGCCTGAATTTGGGCCGGTCGATACACGACCAGTTCATGCTGGAACGATTGTTACTGAAACTGGACATCAACATTACTCGGCTTTTGGAGCTACTGGCGAACTGGTGCTGGCGGCGACTGAAACCTGCGCGGGTTCGGCCGATCCGACGGTGGAAGAAGTATCGAGTGTTGCGGGAAGGCGCGGGGTTGCGACCGAGATCGCGACCTGGCCGCGGCCGATGACGACGCCGGACACGGTGCGCTTGGATTGCAGATTGAGCACGTTGACGGTGTCGCCCTCGGTGCCATTCTCCGCCGCCTTGCCGCGGATGGTGAGGTAGAGGCCGGCGGCCTCATAGATCAGGGTGACGTTGTCGTCGCGCTGCACCAGATCGGGCTTGGCGATATCGGCGGCCCGCAAGGCTTGTCCCGCACGCAGTTGCTTGCGCATCTGCATGCCAACCGCGAATTTGCGCGCGGCGGCATCGCCGCCGACTTCGGCCTTCGGGCGCCGCTCGGTGGCCAGGTCGGAGGATTTGAGGATGTCATTGCGCTGGACGTCGCGGGTCAGCACGGCGGCATCGACGGTCTCGATCGCGGTACCGGTAAAGCGCAGCTTGGTCGGCCGGACGTTGTTGTCGTTGCCGATCTCGAAGCTGACGTCGAAGCGGCCGCTGCGCGGCTCGAACCGGACCGCCATCGGCTGCATGGCGCCGGAATAGGAGGAGTCGAGCTGGATATCCTGCACGTCGCGGTCGAAGGTGAGTGCGATATTGGCGGCCTCGCCGAGGCCGCCGTGGTGTTCCAGCGCACGAGCGACCTGGGACTGGACGTCCTTGGCATCGATGGCGCGCGAGAGTCGCGTGACCGAGACCGCCTTGATGTCCCTGGTATTGACGCCGATCACCTGATGCGCCTGCAAGGCGTTGAGCAATTGCGCGGTCGGCAGCGAGCCGGTGGTGCCAAGGTCAGGCGCGCGGTAGATCGCGATTTGCGCCGCGGTGCCGGCGTTGTCGATGACATCGCCGATCCGCACCACGTCGTCGGAAACGGTGACATTGGCGCGCAGCACGGGAGCGGCGATCACGTCGTCGCCGTTCTCTGCGAACGCTGCCACGGCCGTGGCAGCGAGCAGGACGGTTGCGAGCAGGACGGAGCGGACGATCATGATCGGTTTCCTTAGCGGAACAGCGCGGAGGTGGTTTGCAGCATCTGGTCGGCAGCGCTGATCACCTTGGAGTTCATCTCGTAGGCGCGCTGCGCGGCGATCATGTTGGACATCTCGGAGACGACGTCGACATTCGACTGCTCGAGGCTTCCCTGAGTCATGCTGCCGTAACCTTCGGCGCTGGCGAGACCGTCCTGCGGCGGGCCCGATGAAGGCGTATCCTGGAATAAATTGTTGCCGACCGGCAGCAGGCCGGCCTTGTTGATGAAGCGGGTCAGGCCGATCTGGCCGATGATGGTCGAGGTGGTGGTGCCGGGCAGGGTCACCGAGACCTGGCCCTGGGCGTTGACGGTCAGGCCCGAGGAGTTTTGCGGGATCGTGATCGCCGGCTGCACCAGATTGCCCTGGGCGTTGACGATGCGGCCCTGGTTGTCCATCTGGAAGGTGCCGTCGCGGGTGTATTGATAGGTGCCGTCCGGCATCTGGATCTTGAAGAAGCCCTCGCCGGTGACGGCGACATCGAGGTCATTGCCGGTCTGCGACAGCGTTCCCTGGGTCATCGACCGCGGCGTGCCGACGGTCTTCACGCCGCCGCCGATATCGATGCCGACCGGCAGGATGGTGCCCTGATCCGAAGACTGGGCGCCAACGCGGCGGATGTGTTCGTAGATCAGATCCTGGAACGCGGCGGTCTGTTTCTTGTAGCCGGTGGTCTGCAGGTTCGCGATGTTGTTGGCGATGACCTGGACGCTGAGTTCCTGGGCCGCCATTCCGGTCGCTGCGGTATGAAGCGCTTGCATAGGTGTTCTCCGAAAATGGCCTTATGCCGGGACGTCGGCGAGTTTTTCGATCGCGGATTTGTGCAGGTCGCTTTCCTGCTGCAGCAGGGTCGAGATTTGCGTATAGGCGCGCGTCACCTCGATCATGCGGCTCATCTCCGCCACCGAACTGACGTTGGATTTTTCGATGTAGCCCTGCTGCACCTGGGACTTGGTGTCGGCCTGGGCGGCGCCGCCTTCGCCGGCCGAATAGAGGTTCGAGCCCTCTTTCAGCAGCTTCTGCGCATCGGCGAAGCTGACCAGCCGCAGCTTGCCGCGCAGCGCGTCGGTGCGGCCGTTGCCTTCCACCACGGTGATGGTGCCGTCGGGCGAAACGTTGATGTCGTGATCGGTCGGCTGAAACACGATCGGACCGGCATTGCCGAGCACCGGATTGCCGGTCGCGGTCACGAGCTGGCCCTGGTTGTTGATCTGCATGCCGCCGTCGCGGGTGTAGCGTTCGCCGCCCGGGGTCTGCACCACGAGGAAGCCGTTGCCGCTAACCGCCATGTCGAGCGGATTGCCGGTCTGTTCGGAGGCGCCTTGGGTGAAATCGCGGAACGTGCCGCGGTCCTGGACGTAGCTGACGCGGCGGTCGCGGCCGATGAAATTGTCTTCATGCGCGCCAGGCATCAGATATTCCTCGAACAGCGAGGTATCGGCCTTGAAGCCCGCGGTGTTGACGTTCGCAATGTTGTTGGCGACGACGTCGAGCTGCCGCTCAAGCACCGTTTGCCGCGAAAGTCCGATGAGAAGCGTATTCTCCATCGATGGTTCTCCCCTCAGATGATCCGCTTGTGGCCCTCCCAGGCCGGTCGGCGGATGCTGCGAACCGAAGGCTCTCCCAAGCCGCGGTCCGTACAGCCTGTAAAGCGAAAGCCGTGCCAGTTTGTAAAATGCATATCTTGCAATGGCTTAGATGTTTTTCGGAGGGATCGGCAGGGCGGCAGAAAGGTCCTGTTGACCATGTTTGCCCGGCAACTTTTTCCTACCTGCGGGCCAAACGAAAGATTCCGTTAACCATTATTACCTTAGCGTCCGCATCGAGAGCGCATGTGCGCTGGCGGCATTGTATCGCGTATTAAAGCCTGTCCGGCGGCATCGAAATTCACGGCGACACCGGGCGGGGCCATGGCGGACAGCGAAAAAGCAGATGAAGGTGGGGCGGATGCCGCACCGGCGCCGAAAGGCAAGCTCAAGCTGATCATTGCCGGCGTCGGCGTACTCGCCATCCTTGGCGGTGGGGCCGGCTGGTTCTTTTTCTTCCGCCATCACGGCGAGGAGGTGCACGCCGAAGCGCCGCCGCCGAAGCCGCCATCCTTCATCGAAGTGCCGGACATGATGGTCAATCTGTCGGGCCAGCCCGGCGAACGCGTGCAATATCTCAAGGTCAAGGTCACGCTCGAGGTCAAGGAAGAGAAGCAGGTCGAGGCGATCAAGCCGACGCTGCCGCGCGTCACCGATATCTTCCAGACTTACTTGCGCGAGCTGCGGCCGGCCGACCTCAATGGGTCCGCGGGCCTCTATCGCATGAAGGAAGAATTGACCCGGCGGGTCAACCTGGCGCTTGCGCCAAACGAAGTCAGCGCCGTGCTGTTCAAGGAAGTCGTCGTTCAATGACGAGACGGATTTAAGTCATGGCAGGCAACGATCAAGTCGACCAGGATGCCATTGCAGCCCAATGGGAAGCATCGCTGGATTCGGAGGACCCCACGGAGGCGGCGGCAGCCGCTGCCGCCAATGAACTCTCCGGCACGATGGCGCTGCAATGGGCGGCCATGGTCGAAGACGGCGGCCGCGAGTTCGGCGGCGGCAAGAACGGCGGCGAGCGGGTTCTGTCGCAGGAGGAAATCGACAATCTGCTCGGTTTCAATGTCGGCGACGTCAATGTCGACGACAATTCCGGCATCCGCGCCATCATCGACTCGGCGATGGTCTCCTACGAGCGTCTGCCGATGCTCGAAATCGTGTTCGACCGCCTGGTGCGGTTGATGACGACGAGCCTGCGCAATTTCACCTCCGACAACGTCGAAGTCTCGCTCGATCGCATCACCTCGGTGCGGTTCGGCGACTACATGAATTCGATACCGCTGCCGGCCGTGCTGAGCGTGTTCAAGGCCGAGGAATGGGAAAACTTCGGCCTGGCGACGGTCGATTCGAGCCTGATCTATTCGATGATCGACGTGCTGCTGGGCGGCCGCCGCGGCCAGACCTCGCTGCGCATCGAGGGGCGCCCCTACACCACGATCGAAACCAATCTCGTGAAGCGGCTGGTTGAAGTCGTGCTGGCCGACGCCGAGCAGGCGTTCCGGCCGTTGTCGCCGGTGACCTTCACCATCGACCGTCTGGAGACCAATCCGCGCTTCGCCGCCATCAGCCGGCCCGCCAACGCGGCCATCCTGGTGCGGCTGCATATCGACATGGAAGATCGCGGCGGCAATATCGAATTGCTGCTGCCTTACGCGACCATCGAGCCGATCCGTCCCGTGCTGCTGCAAATGTTCATGGGTGAGAAGTTCGGGCGCGATCCGATCTGGGAAGGCCATTTTGCCACCGAAGTCGCGCAGGCCGAGATTTCGGTCGATGCCGTGCTCTATGAAGCCGACATTCCGCTCAAGCAGCTGATGATGCTGAAAGTCGGCGATACCCTGCCGCTGGAAATGCGCGCCGATGCGCTGGTGAAGGTGCGCTGCGGCAGCGTCATCCTGACCGAAGGGCGGATGGGCCGGGTCGGCGACCGCGTCGCCATTCGCGTCACCAAGCAACTGCGCAAGCCGAACACCACCTTCGCGATGTTCGAGAAGGCCGATGAGCAAAACAAGGCATTGGAGGCCCAATGAGTCACTCATTAGGATTTGCGATCGAGAGTCTGGTGGCGTTGCTGCTGATGACGACGATCGGTTATTGCATGCTGCTGAACGCGCGGCTGAAGCGGCTGAAGGCGGATGAGAATTCGCTCAAGGCCACGATCGGCGAGCTGATCACGGCAACCGAGATCGCCGAGCGCGCGATCGGCGGGCTCAAGCTCACGGTACGCGACGTCAACGAGAATCTCGGCAATCAATTGACCGCCGCGGGCCAGCTGACGGAGCAGTTGAAGCGGCAACTCGCCGAGGGCGACAACGTCGTTCGCAGGCTGTCCAAGATTGCCAGCGCCGCGCGACCGTCGTCTGAACCGGCACCCGCGGTGCCGGCGGTATCGAGTGCCAAGGCTATTGCCCAGGCCGCCCAGGCGTTTTCCGAACGCAGAAGGTCTGATGGCCTCGCCGCATGAAATCCCTTCGTGACATTCGCGTTATTCCGGTCGTCATGGTCGCGATCTTCGGCTTTGCCGTTTTGAAGATCGCCGGCCTCGTCATCGATGGCGGCTATGTGTTCGATTACAATCCGCAGTCGACCAGGAAATCCTGGGCGCAGGACACCTTCAACTTTCCAACCGGCCGAGCCGATCCCGGCGACATCACCGGATCGGTGGAAAAGAAGGAAGAGGGCAAGAAGGAAGAGCCGCCGAAGCCGGAAGCGCCCGCGGCCGAACCGCCCAAGCCCCCCGACGGGCTGGTCACGCTTCCGCCCGAGGGACAGGCGCCGGTATCGGCCTCCGAGCGCGCGATCCTCGAGCGGTTGCAATCGCGACGGCAGGAGCTCGAGGCGCGTGCCCGCGAGATCGACATTCGCGAGAGCCTGCTCAAGGCCGCCGAAAAGAAGGCCGAATCGCGCGTCGAGGAATTGAAGGGTGTCGAATCCAGGATTGCCACCGCGACCGAGCAGAAGACCGAATCCGATGCCGCGCGCTTCAAGGGCATCATCACGATGTATGAGAGCATGAAGCCAAAGGACGCCGCCAAGGTGTTCGACCGACTGGAGATGTCCGTGCTGTACCAGATCGCATCGCAGATCGCGCCGCGGAAAATGTCCGATATCCTGGGCTTGATGCAGCCCGAAGCGGCCGAGCGGCTGACCACTGAAATGGCCCGCCGCGCCAGCTCCGACCAGTCCGCCTCCGCCGCCGAGCTTCCCAAGATCGAAGGCAAGATGCTGCCGCAAAAAATCAATTAGCCGGGATATTTAACAAAACCTTAAACCGGCAATTCTAGATTCAAAAGCGCGGGCGAGGGCGTTCCGCGGCCGATCGAATCGGTGAACCGAGAGACCCCCAGGAAATGGCGCGAGCCGCTGCCGCTGGATTTTGGTCGCGAATCCGCGCATCGGCGCGGATCGCTCGGCGTTGTCTTGCAGGGCTTGGTCTTGAAGGGCTTGCGATCGTTCTGGTCCTGATCGGATCGACGGTCCCCGGCTATTGCGACAGCGATCCCGTCAAAGGCGAGGCGACCTTCGCAGCGTCCGGCGGTTTTGCCCGGCTGGTGCTCAAGCTCGCCGATGACGTCGATTCCGAAGTGACCACGGCTGGCAATATTCTCGTGATCCGGTTCAAGCGTCCGGTCGACATTCCGGTCGATGCCATCGCGGATGCGGTGCCGGCCTATGTCTCGTCGGCGCGGCGCGATCCCGACGGCACCGCGATCCGGCTGTCGCTGGCACGCCGGGTCACCGTCAACACGATGTCGGCGGGCGAGCGGATCTTCGTCGACCTGTTGCCGGACTCATGGGCCGGCGCGCCGCCGAGCCTTCCACCCGAAGTGATCCGCGAACTGTCAGATCGGGCGCGCGCCGCGGAGCGCGCGTTGCGGTTGGCGCGCGCGACAGCGGACGCCAAGAAACGTCCGCCGATCCGCGTTCGCGCCTCGGTGCAGCCGACCTTCGTGCGGTTCGTGTTTGAAATGCCCGACGGCGTCAACGTTTCGTCGGTGCTGAACGACCAGAAGCTCACGCTGTTCTTCAACGCCGTGCTCAATTTCGACCTGGCCGACGCCAAGATCGCGGCGCCCGCGAACATCGCATCGATCAATCAGAAGGTCGCCGGCGAATCCTCGGCCATCGAAATCAATCTGATCGGCGATGTCGATGTGCATTCGTTCCGCGAGGAAAAGAACTACGTGATCGACGTCGCATTCCAGGCTCCCGACAAGCTGTCGGCGCAGTTGCCGTTGGCGGAAGCTATCAAGGCTGCGGAAGCTGGTAAGGCCGCGACGCCGGTGATGGCCGCTGCACCCCGGGCCGCCGCTCCCGCGGAAGCCGCACCGAAGGCCGCACCGGCTGCACCGGAAAAGCTCGCGCCGGAGAAGCCCGCCGACCACGCGCCGCCACCAGGGCAATCCAGTGAGATGGTGCCGGCGATGCCGGTCAAAGAGGCCAGCGTCGAGGTCAAGCCCGAAATAAAGTCCGAGACAAAGGCCGAAGCCAAAGTCGAGATGGCGCCGCCGTCCGGTCCCGCACCGGAGACGCAAAGCGCTGTGCAACCGGCCGCAACAGCGCCGCCGGTGATCGCAATGGCGCCGCCAGCGAGCGCAACAGCGCCGCTGGAGATGCCGAAAGCGCCGCCCGCCGCGGCACCGGCGCCTGAAATCTTACCAGACGATCACGCCGCGTCGGTGAGCGCCATTCGTGACAGCGAAGGTCTGCACGTGACGTTTGCCTTTGATGCGGTGACGCCGGCGGCGCTGTTTCGCCGTGCCGAGACGGTGTGGCTGGTGCTCGATACCACCAAGCCGATCGATCTTGCGCCGTTCAAGCGCAACGGCGGCGCGATCATCGCCGACGTCAAGCTGCTGCCGTTGCAGAAGGGACAGGCGATCCGCATCAGGCTCAACCGTCCTCAGATGCCGTCGCTGGTTGGCGACGGCGCCGGCAACTGGACCCTCACTTTTGCCGATACCATGCAGACGCCGACGCAGCCGCTGGCGGTATCAAGAAACATGACCGACCCGAAGCTTGCCAATGTCACGGTGGCGCTGTCGAAACCCGGGCGGTTGCACCGGCTGATCGATCCGGATGCGGGCGACACCTTGCTGGTGGTCACCGCGCCGCCGCCGGTGCGCGGTTTCATCAAGCGGCAGGACTTTGTCGAGATGTCGCTGCTGGAGTCGATCCATGGCGTCGCCATCCGTCCCAATTCCGACGACGTCAGCGCCGAGATCGCCGCTGACAAGATCACCATCGGCAGGCCCGGGGGGTTGACGCTGTCATCGGCCAACGCCCGTTCCGAGCGGGCATCGACGGTGGCGAAGGCTATTTTCGATGTCGACGACTGGAACAAAAACCTGCAAGGCACCTTCAACAAAAGCCTCAACGAGTTGATCGAATCCGCCGCCGCGCTCGAAGCCGATCAACGCACGCCGGTGCGGATGGACCTCGCCCACTTCTTTCTGGCGCGTGCGCTTTATCCGGAAGCCAAGGCGGTGCTCGATGTCGTGCTGGCCGACTCCAAGCCGGGCACTGAGGATCCAAACGCCCTGATCATGCGTTCGGTCGCGAACATCCTGATGGGTCGCCCCGAACGAGGGCTCAAGGATCTCGCCAATCCCGTGGTCGGAAACAACTACGATTCGCAGTTGTGGAAGGCGCTGGCCTTTGCCCGGCAGGGCAAATGGGCGGACGCGCGCGAGAAGTTCAAGAATGTCGAATTCACCATCAACTCGCTGCCGTTCGATCTGCAGCGGATCGTGATCACCGAAGCGATGCGCTGCGCGATCGAGGTCAAGGATTACTCCGGCGCGGACAAGCGCAGCAGCGATCTCGACGTCATCGGCCTTTCGCCGGAGCTGAAGCCCACGGTTGCGGTGATGCGCGGCCGGCTCGCCGAAGCGCTCGGGCACGAGAAGGATGCCCTGACCCAATACAAGATCGCCGTCGATTCTTCCGATCGGCAGGCAGCGGCCGAAGGCAAATTGTACGAGATCGCCCTCAAGCAGAAACGCAACGAGATCAGCCAGCCGGATGCGTTGCGCGAGCTTGAAACGCTTGAAGTGATGTGGCGCGGCGACGCGCTCGACGTGCGCGCGCTGGAAATGATGTCGCGGATCTATTCCGATACCGGACACTACGGTGAATCGCTGGCGGCGGCCAAAACCGCGATCCAGCTCGATCCCAACTCGGAGCTGTCGCGGCAGGGACAGGTGGACGCGCAGGATTTGTTCGCGCAAATATTCCTGGGAGCGAAGGGCGACGATCTTCCGCCGGTCGATGCGCTCGGCATGTTCTACGAATTCCGCGAATTGACCCCGATCGGCCGCCGCGGCGACGAGATGATCCGACGCTTGGCGGACCGGCTGGTCGCGGTCGATCTGCTCGATCAGGCCAGCGAATTGTTGCAATACCAGGTCGATCATCGGCTCGAAGGTGCCGCGCGGGCGCAGGTGGCGGCGCGGCTGGCGATGGTCTATCTGACGGGCCGCAAGCCGGATCGCGCCATCGCAGCCCTTCATACCACGCGGATCGCCGACCTCTCGGGCGAACTGCGCACCCAGCGCCTGCTGTTGGAGGCGCGCGCGCAAAGCGATGTCGGCAGGCACGATCTCGCGCTCGACATCATCTCGAATATCACGGGACGCGAAGCCATCCGGTTGCGCTCCGACATCTATTGGGCGTCGCGGCGCTGGCGTGAGGCGTCGGAACAGATCGAACTGTATTACGCCGACCGCTGGCGCGATTTCAAACCGCTGAACCCGGTGGAGAAGAGCGACGTGATCCGAGCCGTGGTCGGGTACGCGCTGGCGGAAGACGGCATCGGCCTGGCCCGGTTCCGCGAAAAATACGCGCCGTTGATGAGCGGCGACGCCGACCGCGCCGCGTTCGAGACCGCCAGCAAGCCGACCTCGACGTCGAGCGCCGAATTCGCCACGATCGCGAAGATGGCGGCCAGCGTCGACACGCTCGACGGGTTCCTGCGCGAGATGAAGACCCGGTTCCCCGACGCCACGGCGAGGGCGATTCTGCCACCGGATGTCCAAAAGGCCGATCCGTTCCCGACCGGCTCGCTGCCGCGGATCATCGGAATGACGAAAGCGGACGCGGCGAAGTAGCGTCGCAGCGCGGATTACGCCGATCCCCTCGACAGATGCGTGCTGAAGCGGCAACCTGCGGCGGCGAACCCTGCAGGAGAACCGTCGTCATGAGCAAACCCGCCAGGACCGAAGCCGAATTGATTGCGATGGCGCAGGCTGAACTGAAGGTTCACGCCGACTGTCCGGCTGGCCTCGTGATTTCCGTTCTGCGCAGCGACGATTCCTGGGAGTTCCGCGCCAGCGCGGATGCTGCGACCGCGGCAAAGCCCGGCTATCCCGAATGCGTCGCGATGCTGGTGCAGATCGGCGATCACCTCGGCAAGCAGTATGATGTGAAATGATCTGAGCTGCACATTGATCTGAACTGCTGGAAATTCGGTCCGGAAAAGTGGAATAGCTCGTGGCACACATGAAAGTTCTGATATCCGGCGGATTCAGCGGCGCGTACGAGGAGTTGTTGCCGGAATTTGAGCGGGCGAGCGGCTTCGAGGTCACGACCGGATCTGGTGCGTCGCAAGGAACGGGACCGCAGACGATTGCTGCGCAGCTCGCTCGCGGCGTGCCGTCCGACGTGGTGATCCTGTCCAGAGAGGGTCTCGGTGAGCTGATCGCCGCGAACAGAATCGTTGCGGGAACGGATGTCGATCTTGCGCAAGTCCCAGTCGGCGTTGCGGTGCGGGCCGGAGCTGCGAAGCCCGACGTGAGCACTGTCGAGGCCTTCAAACAAGTTCTGCTCAATGCCAGAACCATCGCGGTGCCGGGAAGCACCAGCGGTATCTGGCTTACGACCGATCTTTTTCCACGGCTCGGCATTGCCGAAAAGATCAACGTCAAAATCAGGCCCCGCGGTACGGACGCCGCCGCGATGGTCGCGGCAGGAGACGCTGATCTTGCAGTCTTGCCGACCAGTGAAATCATGTACGCTGCGGGCATCGCCTTCGCAGGCAACATCGCGCCAGAGATCCAGTTTGTTCAGACGTTTTCAGCAGCTATCGTGGCTGGCTCGGGAGAGATCGAAGGTTCCAGGCGGCTGATCGAATTTCTCACCTCCGCGCGCGCTTCCGAGGCAATCAGGAAAAGCGGCATGGAGCCGCTTGCGGTCTAGCTCGCAGGATGGGCCGCCGCGATGGCCATCCTGCCAAAACCAAGCTGAGACCGGAGGTACGTTTCGGACGTGGCGCGATGTTCGACTTGAAATCTGTTACGGGCGCCAAAGCGGACGTTCGTCAACGTCTCTCGCTTTATGGATTCACGCCCTCGTTCGAATGCGAACGTTCCTTCTGACGTTTCATTTCGTCGGTCAATTCAGCAAATACGTCGGCTATCGAACGGCCGTCCTTGGTGAATAGACCGCGCCGGAGTGGCTGCCCAATGTACCGTCCAATCAGCAACATTAGTAGCAACATTAGTATAAGCGGCAGCCATGACACGATAAGACTGACATACCACGGAACTTCAGCGTTCGACATTTCAACGAATTTGGTCGCGTTCACCGGAAGGAAGCCTATTTTCAATTGCTGCCACTCTGCGTTATTTTTCGTACAGGGCGGCGACGTTGGCCGTAAATTCTGAAGGAGGCTTAGATGCGCATTCCGACGTTGGCAATTTTGATGCTCGCGCCCGTTTTGATAGCGGCGCCTGCCGGGGCCCAGACCTATGACCCGGCCTATCCGGTTTGCCTGCAGGTCTACCAGGGCCGGAACGGCTATTACTTTGAATGCGCCTACACCTCGCTGCCGCAGTGTCAGGCCTCGGCCTCGGGCCGTGCCGCACAGTGCGTCGTCAATCCGTATTACGCGGGACGCAACACGCGGCCGCCGGGACGGCGAGAGCGGCGGCATCGTCGCGTCGATTGAGTTAGAGCATCGACAGGACCGTGCCGGCGAGATCGGCAGGGGAATCCACCAGCCGGTCTGCGCCGGCAGTTTCAAGTTCGTCTCGGCTACCATAACCCCAGAGCACGCCAAGACAGCGCATTCCGACCGCATGGGCGCCGGAAATATCATGTCGGCGGTCCCCGACCATCAGGCTGTGAGACGGCGACAGGCCATGTTTGGACAGAATATGGGCAAGCAGTTCAGGCTTGTGATCCAGCTCGCCACTCGGCACGGATCCATGGATGCCATCGAAGTATCGGGCAAACTTCAGGTGGTCCAGAATGCGGCTCGCGAAAGTCTCCCTTTTTGAGGTCGCAAGATAGAGCCGCAATCCGGTCCGCTTCATCTCTTCAAGCGATTGGCCAATTCCCGGATAAGGCACGCTTCCGAGAAACCCGCTTTCACCGTAATGTTGACGATAGGCGGCGACGGCTTCACCTATTCTGTCGTCTCCGTATGACTGCAGCAAGATTTGCATCAGATCTTCAAGCGGGGGCCCGATGGTGCGTCTTATATCGAGGGTTTCATCCGGTTCATGTCCAAGGGCGCGCAGTGCTGCAAGGCTGCTTGCCAAAATGCCGGGGTACGAATCGATCAAGGTGCCGTCGAGGTCCAGAAGAACCGAGCAAGTCATGATCCGAAGATAGCGCCAAAAGCAAATTACTCCAAGTTTGTTTGGTTTCGTTTTCTGCTTTGTCATTTCGCGACAGGGGTGGCACGTCCGGCCAAACCCAGCGATGCCCGCCGTGACGCCGACAGCGATTATTTGAGCGCTGTGCGGCCTGCGGATCCAGTCTGGCGCGCAAGGTGACTGATTTGCCAAATCACCGAAGTGCCTGTCCATACCTCCGGCAAAAAATATTCTGCTTCCATCTCGACCCAAATCACCGGCTTATTCTTGGCTGTCTCGTGCCCGGGAGAGGGGCGTTGGCCATCGTCACGAACGTTGGGCGCGGGATGCGGTGGACGCCGCAGTGCTTTTGACGAACAGCGCTGCAGTGGACGGCGAAGTCGTGTGGTCCTGACGCCCCGATGCTGGCGTCACGTTCTTGAGAAGCAAGCTTCTTGCAAGTTTCTTGGGGGCAACGGTGGCAAGAAAGCCGGTCGCCGGGGAGAGCACGAAATAAGCCGTAAAACCATTGCGCAGGGAAGGCCGGACTGCCTCCGCTGAACCTGTATGCTCGTGTGCGCTTTCTTTTGTTCATTTGCACGCGAGACCGCGGGTGCAGCGTGCACCCGGTCTTCCCTGCGCCCTCTCTGAGGGTCGCCTGCGTCCCTCTTGGGATCGCACTGCGCCCTCTCTTGAGGGGCGGAACGAATTAAAAACTCGGGCGCATCGCGCGGTGAGGGCGCGGAGTCATGTCGGTTGTCCGACGATTGAAACGGGAACGCCTCGCACGCTCAAACCGGCGGAGCCGCTCGGGGGCGGACGATCGTGTCGCCGATGTTCAGCCGCCGCCGTAACTCTGCACCAGGCTTCCCGCCACCAGCGACCAGCCATCGACCAGCACGAAGAAGATCAGCTTGAACGGCAGCGATACCACCGCCGGCGGCAGCATCATCATGCCCATCGACATCAGGACCGACGCGACCACGAGATCGATGATCAGGAACGGCAGGAATAGCAGGAAGCCGATCTCAAAGGCGCGCTTCAACTCGGAGATCATGAACGCCGGGATCAGGATCCGCAGCGACATTGCATCCGGTGTCGCGGGCGGAGGCTCGTTGGACAGGTCCAGGAACAGCTTGAGATCCTTCTCGCGGACATTCTTCATCATGAAGCCGTGCAGCGGTACCGACGCGCGCTGCAGCGCTTCCTCGACACCGATCTGGTTGGCGACCAGCGGCTTGATGCCGTCGTCATACGATTTCTGCAGCACCGGACCCATCACGAAGGCGGTGAGGAACATCGCCAGCGCGACCATCACCGAGTTCGGCGGCGCGGTCGCGGTGCCGAGCGCGGTGCGCAGCAGCGACAGCACCACGACGATCCGGGTGAACGAGGTCATCATGACCAGGATCGACGGCGCGATCGACAGCACCGTGAGCAGCGCGATCAGCTGGATCGAACGCTCGGTGACGCCGCCATTGCCCTGGCCGAGATTGATACTGATATCCTGCGCCAACGCCGGTTCGGCGAGCGATCCGGCGGCGATTATCAGTGTGACAAAAAATAAAACTCTACGCGGGAAGGTCGCCGATCTCACGAAGGAGACTTCGGACGGCCCAGCAGTGAGGCCATCTCGTCTTCCAGATTCTCAAACCCGCTCTTCGGCGCCGCGGCGGCAACCGGCGGCGCGATCGGCGATTCGACGCGGGCGGCGGCGGGCCGGCTCGGCGGCTCAGGCGCGACCGGCGGCGCACCGACGCGCGGTTCACTCGGCTCGGCCGGCCGGCGCAGCGCTGCTTCCAGCCGTTGCGCCATCTCGGCGAGGTTTTGATCGGCGGACGACAGCGACGGTGCGGGTGCCGGCGGGGGAACGGGTGGCGGCGGCGGCGCCGCGGGGCGCTCCGCGCGAATCGGCGGCGGCTTCGGGGCTTCGGCCGGACGCGTCGGACGCGGCATCATCGGCTCGGAGCGCTGCGGCCTGGAAGGCAAAACCGGGGGATCGCTGCGCATTTCGGCGCGCGGCTCCGGGCGCGAGCTCATCGACTCGGCCGAGAGGCCGGCGAAAGGATCGCTGCGCCGTTCCGGCGGCTGCTGGGGCGCCGGGCGGCGCAACTCGTCGGCGAAGGCGGGGCGGGATGGCCGTGGCGGCGGTTCCGGCATCTGCGGCTCATTGTGATCGAAGCCGCTCGATGCATCGTCGCTCCAGTTGGCGGCATCGGGCAGTGGCGCGATTCGCGGCGGCGCTTCGGTGCCACCGACGGCGGGCCGTGAGGCCATCTGATCGCGCCCGGGCATGGCGCGGAGGATATTGGGTTCCACCACAATGTCGGTGGGGCCGCCGATCATCAGGAGGTGTTCGACATTGTCGCGCCGTACCAGCACCAGCCGCCGGCGGCCATCCACCGCGGCGGCGTCAATTACCGCAAGGCGCGGCATTCGCCCGCGATTGGTATTGGCGCCTAACCGGTTCCCGGCGAATCGGCGCACGCCCCACGCCAAAGCGAAGATCAGCGCCAGAACGGCCACGAACGCTATGATGAATGTCAGTGCCTGCATGCTTGGTCCCCGGCAAACGGCGATAAGTCAGAGATTTGCCCAATCTCTTAATTTCCCAGGGCAAGAACTGCCGCCCCAGTGTCTTAATAACCCATGAATCGGCTGGGCCAAAACGACTTCTCGCGTCCTCCAGCTCCAGCAATCGGGCTGGTTAACGAGGCTTTCGTGGCGAAAATGCGCTCGGATCTGGTGCGGAACAAGCCGCCGTGAACGGTCGATTCCGCCAACCAAAACCGATCTTAACCCGCTGTTAACCATGCAGGCGGCAAATTCTGCCTACCCAAGGGCGTCGTGCCCGAAGGCAACGGAGAGCGGGAGCAATGTCCATCAACGACCTTCCGGTCCTGTCGGCGCTGCGAACCAAGATGCAGTGGCACCAGGAGCGCCAGCGTGTCCTCGCCGAGAACGTCTCCAACTCCGACACGCCGAATTTCAAGCCGCGCGATCTGGTCGAGCCGAAGTTCAACTCGGCCGGCGCCAATGTCGGGGGAGCAATGGGCTCGCTGCCGATGATGCGGACCAGCGCCGGCAACAACATTGCCCCGTCAGGCGCGCCTGATTCCTTCGAGAACCGCAAGGCGGCTTTCGAGACCCGCCCTGCCGGCAACGCCGTCAATCTCGAAGACGAGATGATGAAGGCCTCCGCCAACCAGATGGACTACGCCGCGGTCTCCTCACTTTACAGCCGCAGCCTGCATCTCATCAAGACGGCGATCGGCAAGGCCTGAACCCGAACAAGACCTGAGGAGAGCACAGTATGGCAGACGATGCGGGAGATTTCGCCAGGTCGATGGGAATCGCGACCTCGGGCCTGCGCGCGCAGGCAGGAAGAATGCGCGTGATCTCGGAAAATATCGCCAACGCGGATTCCACGGCATCGACCGCCGGCGGCGATCCGTACCGGCGCAAGGTGCCGACGTTCTCCTCGACGCTGGATCGCTCGTTGGATGCGAAGGTCGTCGCGCTCGGCCGCGTGGTTCCCGACACGACCGCGTTTCGCGTCAAGCATGAGCCGAGCAATCCGGCGGCCGACGCCAATGGCGATGTCAAATATCCCAACGTCAATTCGCTGGTCGAAATGACCGACATGCGCGATGCGCAGCGGTCCTATGAGGCCAACCTCAACATCATCCACGCCACGCGCAGCATGATCCAGCGCACGCTCGATATCCTCAAATCCTGAAACGGGAACCTTAAGCCATGGCTTCACCCACGATCGCTGCAAACGCCTATGCGAGTCTCGCGCGCATGATGGAGACCGGCGGCGGCGCCAAGCCGTCCGACGCCGGCGGCCAATCCTTTGGCGCGTTGCTCAAGGATGCGGTCGGCAGTGTGCTGGAAACCGGACGCAAGTCCGACGCGCAAACCATCGCGATGGCGTCGGGCAAGGCCAATGTCATGGACGTGGTGACGGCGGTGGCCGAAACCGATGTTGCGGTCTCGACGCTGGTGTCGGTGCGCGACAAGGTCATCTCGGCCTACGAAGACATCATGAAGATGGCGATCTGAATCCAGGCTGTCATTCTGGATGGTCCGAAGGACCAGACCTCAGATGCGCAATTGCGCATCGGGGAATCTCGAGATTCCGGGTTCGATGCTTCGCATCGCCCCGGAATGAAAAATGTAAATGTAATGAGAGAGACAAAGAAAATGACCGGTGCTGAAACCCTCGATGTGGCGCGCGATGCTATCTGGACTATCGTCATCGTGTCGTCGCCGCTGATGCTCGTGGGCCTTGTGGTCGGCGTCGTGGTGTCGCTGTTCCAGGCACTGACGCAGATTCAGGAGCAGACCCTGGTATTCGTGCCCAAGATACTGGCGATCTTCGTCACGCTGCTCTTGGCGCTGCCGTTCATGGCGGACGCGCTACACAGTCATATGATGCGGATATCGTCGCGAATCATAGGTGGTTGAGGCACTATGCGTGGATCATGCGCATCGACGTCTCACTGCTGCCCGTGCTTGCGGCCACCTTCATGCTGGTGTTTGCCCGTGTCGGCAGCATGGTGATGCTGTTGCCGGGGCTCGGTGAGTCGAACATTCCGGTCCGCATCAAGCTTGGGATCGCGTTGTTGCTGACGCTGATCCTTCTGCCGCTGCACCGCGCGGCCTATCAGATCGACGTCCAATCGATCAACCCGTTGCTGGTGATGCTGATTCACGAAATCATCGTCGGCGTCGTGCTCGGCGCCACAGCGCGGGTGACGCTCTCGGCCTTGCAGGTCGGCGGCGCGGTGATCGCCCAGCAAATGGGGCTCGGCTTCGTCACCTCGGTTGACCCGACCCAGGGCCAGCAGGGCGTGCTGATCGGCAACTTCCTCACCATGCTCGGCATAACGCTGTTGTTCGCCACCGACACCCATTACCTCGTCATCGCCGCGCTCAACGACAGCTACAACATTTTCTCGCCCAGCGACCTGACGCCGAGCGGCGATATCGCAGCCCTTGCGACCCGCGCTTTCGCCGCCGCCTTCAAGCTTGGCATGCAATTGTCGGCGCCATTCCTGGTGTTCGGCCTGGTGTTTAATGTCGGGCTTGGCGTGCTGGCGCGGCTGATGCCGCAGATGCAGGTCTATTTCGTCGGCGTGCCGCTGTCGATTCTGGCCGGCTTCCTGATCTTCTCGCTCGTTCTCGTGGCCATGATGGGAGCGTTCCTCAACTACTTCACCGGCGTCATGCACGATTTGACGCCGCCTTGAACTGCAAGCCTTGAACTGCAAGTCCTTGACCTGCAAGTCCTTGACCTGCAAGTCCTTGACCTGAAAGCCTGATCGATGGCCGACGAGAGCGATTCGTCAGACAAAACAGAAGACCCCACCCAGAAACGTCTCGATGAGGCGCTTGAACGTGGCGACGTCGCCAAAAGCCAGGAGGTCAACACCTGGTTCATGATCGCCGGCGCGACCCTGGTGCTGTCGTCGTTTTCCGGATCGATCGGCAGCATTCAGATGCCGCTGCGCAACCTGATCGCCAATTCCTGGATGATCCATGTCGACGGGCCCGGCCTGTTGGCGCTGGGACAGCGTCTCGAATACATGCTGATCGCAGCACTCGGCGTGCCGCTGTTGATGCTGGTGATCGCAGCGATCACCGGCAACATGCTGCAGCACCGGCTGGTGTGGTCGGGTGAGTCGCTCAAGCCGAGTTTCAACAAGATATCGCCGGCCTCCGGATTGAAGCGGATCTTCGGCAAGCAGGCGGCGGCGAATTTCGCCAAGGGCCTCTTCAAGCTGATTGCGCTGGGCAGCGTGATGTCGGCGATCCTGTGGCCCGAGCGCTATCGCCTGGAGTCGATGGTGGCGCTCGATCCGGCGGCGATCATGGGGATGATCACCGGCCTGACGATGAAGCTGCTGGGCTCGGTGGTGGCGTTGCTCGCGGTGGTGGCGATCGCCGACTATTTCTTCCAGTACCGGACCTGGTTCGAGCGGCAGAAGATGTCGCTGCAGGACATGAAGCAGGAATTCAAGCAGTCCGAAGGCGACCCCCACATCAAGGGAAGGCTGCGGCAATTGCGGCATGCGCGCATGAAGAAGCGCATGATGACCGCGGTTCCGAAGGCATCCGTGATCATCACCAACCCCACCCATTACGCGGTCGCGCTGTCCTACGAGCGCGGCATGTCGGCGCCGATCTGCGTTGCCAAGGGCGTCGACCTGATGGCGCTCAAGATCAGGGAGATCGCGAAGGCGCACGACATCCCGATCGTGGAAAACGTGCCGCTGGCGCGGGCTTTGCACGCCACGGTGGAAATCGACCGGGAAATCCCGGTCGAGCACTATCATGCGGTCGCCGAAGTCATCGGCTATGTCATGGGCCTCAAACGCGGGCTTTCCGGCCGGCCGGCTTGAAAAACGTGAGAAACCGGCCTGGAATGCGCGCCAGCAACGAAATAGACGCCTGATGGACTTGCGCTTGCCGGTCCGATTCAGGCACTCAGGAGCGGGCGTGCATGAGCGCGTCAGATCCACGTCGACAGGCCGCGTCCCCGGGTTATGACCGCCGATACTGACCACGATCCGTCGCAACTGCCGATGACCGCCCACGAGCCGGCGCGGCGCAGCGGCAGCATCGTTCTCGTGCTGCTGGTGGCCGGCGGCATCGTCGCGGCGGCGGTCGCGCTGATGACGATCGGCCGGACCCAGGCGCAGCCTTATATTCTCGGATTGCTTGCGCTGCTGGCAATGGTCGGGTTGTTCAACCTGTTCGCGTTCGCCGCCGGGATCATTCGTTTCGCCGATCGCGCCGCCGACGACCCCGTAATGGGCCATATCGCCGATCATGCCTATGACGGCCTCGCGGTCACCGACCCCCGTGGTCACGTGGTCTATTCCAACGCGACCTATCTGGCGCTGACGGGGGCCGCGAGCGCGCAGGACGTGCGCCCGGTCGAGCGGGTCTTCATCGGCAATCCCGATGTGTCGGAGGCGGTGTTTCGCCTGCTCAAGGCGGCGCGCGAGGGCAAGCGCCAGCAGGAAGAGGTCCGTATCGCCGGCCATGACGGCAGCCACGACGGCAACCTTGGCCGCTGGCTGCGGATGCGGGTGCGACCGCTCGGCCAGGGCAAGCGCGAGTCGAAATACGCGGTGTGGTCGATCGCCGACATCACCCGCGACCGCGAGCGGCAGGAAGACGTGTTTCAGGAACTGCAGCACGCGATCGAATATCTCGATCATGCGCCGTGCGGGTTCTTCTCGGTCAATCCGGCCGGCGATCTGGTCTATGTCAACGCGACGCTGGCAAACTGGCTCGATCACGACCTTGCCGAAATCGGTTCGGGCGGGCTGAAGCTGGCCGATATCGTGTCGGGCGACGGCGCGTCGCTGCTGACCTCGATCGTGGCGGTGCCCGGCGAAGTCAAAACCGAAGTGATCGATATCGATCTGCGGATGCGCAGCGGCAAGACGATGCCGGTGCGGCTCTATCACAAGCTGGCGTTCGGGGCCGACGGCGTGCCGGGCGCCTCGCGCACGCTGGTCATCAGCCGTGCGCGCGACGAACGGTCCGATCCGCAGCGCGCCGCCGAAGTCCGCTTCATGCGCTTCTTCGACCATACCCCGATGGCGATCGCCACCGTGGACCGCGCCGGCGCGGTGGTTCGCGCCAATGCGCGCTTTGCGAAACTGGCGCAAGGCCTTGGCCTCGAAGCCAGCGCCAGCAATTCGATCTACCGGACCGTCAATGCACGCGACCGCAGTTCGCTGATCGCGGCCATCAACCAGGCTGCCGAAGGCCAGGGCGACATTGCGCCGGTCGAGGCGATGCTCGATGGCGCCAAGGAACGCTGGGGGCAGTTCTTCGTCACCGCGGTCGAAGCGGACGAGCGCGAGACCGAGGCTGCCATCGTCTATATGCTGGAGACCACCGAGCGGCGTACGCTGGAAAACCAGATCAACCAGTCGCAGAAGATGGACATGGTCGGCCAGCTCGCCGGCGGCATCGCGCATGATTTCAACAATGTGCTCTCCGCCATCATGATGGCGAACGACTTCCTGCTGAACGCGCACAAGCCGACCGATCCGTCGTTCCAGGATATCATCCAGATCAAGCAGAACGCGACTCGCGCCGCGACGCTGGTACGGCAATTGCTGGCGTTCTCGCGCAAGCAGACGTTGCGGCCCCAGGTGCTCGATCTCGGCGATGCGCTGTCCGATCTGACCATGCTGCTGCGCCGGCTGATCGGCGAGAAGGTCAAATTCGATCCGGTGCATGGCCGCGACCTCTGGCAGGTCAAGGTCGATGTTTCGCAATTCGAGCAGGTGATCGTCAATCTGGCGGTCAATGCGCGCGATGCGATGCCCGACGGCGGCAGATTGACGATCAGGACGGCGAATGTTTCGGCACAGGAAGCCGAGAAGCTATCTTACAAGGGCATGCCGCCGGCGGACTATGTCCGGATCGACGTATCCGATACCGGCACCGGCATTCCCGCCGAAATCGTCGACAAGATCTTCGAACCGTTCTTTTCGACCAAGGAAGTCGGCAAGGGCACCGGCCTCGGTCTTTCGACGGTGTACGGCATCGTCAAGCAGACCGGCGGTTTCGTCTATGTCGACTCCGAGGCAGGCAAGGGCACCACGTTCCGCATCTTCCTGCCGCGGCATCATGCCGAGCAGGAACCGCAGCAGGAACCGCTGGCGACCAATGGAGCGGCCAGGGAGGCCGCGGCCGAGCCGCCGAAACCGCGGGTCGATCTGACCGGCCAGGGGACGATCCTGCTGGTCGAAGATGAGGAAGGCTTGCGCTCGCTTAACGCACGCGGCTTGCGTTCGCGCGGCTATACCGTGATCGAAGCGTCGAATGGCGTCGAGGCGCTGGAAGCGCTGGAAGAGAAAGACGGCGCGATCGATCTCGTGGTGTCCGACGTGGTGATGCCGGAAATGGACGGGCCGACGCTGTTGCGGGCGATGCGCGTCCGCAATCCCGACCTCAAGATCATCTTCGTTTCGGGATACGCGGAAGATGCGTTTGCCAAGAGCCTCGAGGAGAACGAAAAGTTCGACTTCCTGGCGAAGCCGTTCGCGCTCAGCGCGTTGGTGGCCAAGGTAAAGGAAACCATGGCACCGTCTTAACTGACCGCACCGCAACAAACGGCTGGATTGCCGCATCCCCGCGACCGAGGGCCGCAGAGCCGGTTCCCGATAGTGGCTTCACATTCACGTAACGGTGCCCATCTTAAGGGCGCTTTCCCCTGCCGGGGATGGAGGAAAAGGCCATGAGATTCACTCAGCGCGGTCGCGCTATTGTTAAAGCCCTTGCCGTTGTTCTGTCGTTGGCGCTGCCGTTGATGTCGGCGATGTCGCCGGCCGACGCGCGGATTGGCGGCGGCTTGAGCTCGGGATCGCGGGGGGCGCGGAGCTTCTCCGCGCCGCCGAGCACATCCACCGCGCCAAATGCGGCGCAGCCGTTCAACCGTACGTTCTCCCAGCCGGGCAATCCCGGGCTCGGCACGTCCACTGCGGGCGGCGGCTTCTTCAACCGGCCGGGCGGCGGCATGCTGCGCGGCCTTGCCGCCGGCTTCCTCGGCGCTGGCCTGCTCGGCATGTTGTTCGGCGGCGGCATGTTCGGCGGGCTCGGCGGCCTGTCGTCGCTGTTTGGCCTGATCCTGCAGATCGGCTTGATCGTCATCGTTGTTCGATTGGCGATGTCTTGGTGGCAGCGCCGCACCACGCCGGCTTATGCCGATAGCCCCACCGGAGCACCAGCCGGCGCATCGGCCTATCGCACCGGATCGGGTTTCGGATTGGGATCTGGCAGCGCGCCTCTTGAGATTCTTCCGGCCGACTACGAAGCCTTCGAGCGATTGCTCAGCGACATCCAGGCAGCGTGGTCGAACGAGGACGTCGCCAGGCTGCACACGCTGGCGACGCCCGAGATGGTGTCGTATTTCACCGATGATTTGCAGCGAAACAAGGCGCGCAACG
This sequence comes from Bradyrhizobium sp., assembly GCA_039935075.1. Classification (GTDB taxonomy): domain Bacteria; phylum Pseudomonadota; class Alphaproteobacteria; order Rhizobiales; family Xanthobacteraceae; genus Bradyrhizobium. The sequence continues at coordinate 9,150 of JBDTKZ010000089.1, read as the reverse complement.
TCGTCAACAAGGTCTCCGACACCAAGCTCCTGCAGGGCGACCTCGCGGAATCCTGGCGAGAAGGCGATAGCGACTTCGCCAGCGTCGCGATGCGGTTCTCGATGGTCGACAAGACCGTGGATCGGGTTTCCGGCCGCTTGGTCGAAGGCAGTGAACAGCCAAGCGAAGCCACCGAGGTCTGGACCTTCCTGCGGCCGCGCGGCGCCAATTGGGAATTGTCGGCGATCCAGCAAACCAGCTGATCGCGGTGGGTCGCGATCGGTAAATGAGGCGCCGCGATTGATTTCGCGGCGCTTTTTTATGACGCCGGCCTTCATTTCGCGTCGTTGGGCCGGAATAACGTCCCGGCCGGATTGTTGATGTCAGATCAGGCGCTGGCCCCCAGGCGGCCGGCCAAAAAAAGGGGAGGATGCCGATGCCGATTTTTGCTCCTGTTGTTTCGCGCGCGTGTGCGGGTCTCGCCGCTATGGCCTGTCTGGTCCTGATCGCGGATCGGCCGGCGAATGCGCAGGCGGCCGGCACCACGTTTTTTGTGACCAGCACCGGCATCGGTAACGGCGGCAATCTCGGCGGCATCGCCGGCGCCGACAATCATTGTCAGGAACTGGCACAGGCCGCGGGCGCCAACGCTCCCGCCGTCAAGATCTGGCATGCTTATCTCTCGACCCAGGCGGCCGACGGCAAGCCCGCGATCAATGCGCGTGACCGCATCGGCAAAGGACCCTGGCAGAACGCCAAGGGCGTCGTGATTGCCAAGGATGTCGCCGAACTCCACGGCACCAACGATCTCGCCAAGCAGACCGCGCTGAGCGAAAAGGGTGAAATCATCAACGGCCGCGGCGATACCCCGAACCGCCATGATATGCTGACGGGATCGCAACCCGATGGTACCGCGTTCGCGGCGGGCGACGATCGCACCTGCAAGAACTGGACGAGCAGCACGCAGGGATCGGCGATGCTCGGGCATGCCGATCGCATCGGCCTGCGCGACGACGACGCTTCGAAATCCTGGAACAGTTCGCACCCGTCGCGTGGCTCCGAGGGTGGCTGCTCGCAGGCCGATCTCAAGAGCACTGGCGGCGACGGCTTGATGTATTGCTTCGCGGTGAACTGAGCGGGAGCTGACGGTTACACGCCGGAAAACAGAACGCGAGCGGCTGCGGTTCTAGCTGCCGCTCCGCGGCGCTTCCATCTTCCGATAGATATCGACCTGAAACCACCCGAACAGCACGATCAAGATCGCGATGCTCCAGACGTTGAGCACGACGAGGTCGCGCATGACGGCGGCATTATAATGGTGCAGCGGCGTGGGTGGATAGCGTCGCAATAGGCACCAGACCATCAGCGGCAAGGCCGTGAGCACGAGCATCAGAAGCCGCTCCGGCCGTCGAAAGATCAACGCGGAAAGCGCCGCGCACGGGACCAGGAAAACCTCGGTTCCGGAATCAGGCCCCAGAATCCAGACCACGAAGATCGTATTCGCGAGGCCGAGTAACGGCGTCGCGAGGCGGCCCAGCAGGCTGCTGCGGCGCGTCAGGATCGGTACGGCCAGGAACAACGGCGCCATCGCCGCGGTCAGCAGGGACGAAGGCAACGCTTCTCGACCCGCGACCCAGAAGATGTAAAGCGGCCAAAAGGGAAGATGCGAACCAATGGTCAGCGCCACCCAATTGCTGGCTTCGGCCAACGGATCAGGATGCGCCGCGAAGCCACGCACAGCGGCATGGCCGAGCGCCCACCAGCGCGCCATTGCGCCGCGGCGCAGATCGCCGTTTGAAAAATTGGATGTCGCAAGCTCTGACACGTAAACTATCTCCAGGCCTGCGCTAGGAAGCAACGCTCGGCCATAAAGGTTGATGCTAGCCGACGGCCACGGTGCGCGGGGTTTCGGCAAACTCGGACTCGTCGCTGCGAACAAACCGCGCGGCGGCTTCGATCGCCGCCGGCAATTGGGCTGTGCTCACAGGCTTGGCGAACAGGTAGCCCTGGCCCTTGGCGCAGCCTTCGCGGGCCAGAAAATCCCACTGCGCCTCGGTCTCGATGCCTTCCGCGAGCACCGGTATGCCGAGGCTCACGCCGAGCGCCAGCACGGTGCGAACGATCGCTGCCGCCGCGGCATCGCCAGGCAGCCGCCGTACGAAGGACTGGTCGAGCTTGATCTTGTCGAACGGAAAGGCATGTAGCGTCGCCAGCGAGGAATAGCCGGTGCCGAAATCGTCCATCGCGATCGATATGCCCATCGCTTTCAGCTTGCGCAGGATGTGCAGGCCGTGGGTCTGGTCCGACATGATGGTCGATTCCGTGACTTCAACTTCGAGCCGTTTCGGTGAAAGTCCGGTTTCCAGCAAGATCATGTGAATCGTCTCGGCGAGGTCGTCGCGGCTGAACTGGACCGGCGACAGATTGACCGCGACCGTTCCGGGAATCTTTCCGTTGGCGGCATCGCGGCAGGCGGTGCGCAGCGCCCATTCGCCCATCGGGATGATCGCTTCGCTTTCCTCCGCCAGCGGGATGAATTCCGCCGGCGAGACCATACCGCGCTTCGGATGGCGCCAGCGCATCAGCGCCTCGGCGCCGCAGATCTTTCCATCGTCCAGGGTTGTTTGCAGCTGATAATGCAGCTCGAGCTCGTTGCGCCCGGCCGCGTTCTGCACGTCGCGAGCGAGCGCACGTTGCGCGCGGGCGCCGTCGTCCATCTCGCGCTGGTACATGGTGATCGAGCCGCGCTGCCTGGTCTTGCCGCGATACATCGCAAGCTTGGCGTTGCTCAGGACCTGATCGCGCTCCGGCGTATCGGTCGGAAATACCGAGAACCCGATCGAAGCGGTGAGGGTGACCGGGTGGTCCTGGACCTCAAACGGCTGCGCGAACACCGCGGCGATGCGCTCGGCAAAGGCCCGCGCGTCATGCGGGTGGTTGCCGGACATCTGCAGCCCCAGGAATTCGTCGCCGCTCTGGCGCGCCAGAAAATCTCCGGGACCAAGGGCAGCGCGCATTCGGCTTGCGACTTCGATCAGCAGCAGATCGCCGGCGCTGTGGCCGAACACGTCGTTGACGTCCTTGAAACCGTCGATGTCGATCGAGAATGCCGAGAGCTTGTGGGCTTTCTCATGCGCCTCTGCGGCATCGAAGGAGAGGCGTTCGTTGAAGGCGATGCGGTTCGGCAGGCCGGTCATGGTGTCGTTAAAGGAGAGCTGGTGGATGCGGTCCGCCGATTCCGTGCGCGAACGCAGATCGATGATGTAGGTCGAAAAGCCGCTGCCCATCACCAGCAGCACCGCGCCGACCGCGGCAAGGCCGAGGATATGCGCCGGTATCAGGTAGCCGGGCAGGATGATCGTGGGGTCTGGTATCGTCGAGGTCGATGCCGTCAGCGCGTAGTGCATGGCGCAGACCATGAAGGCGAGCACGATTGCCGCGCCATGGCGGCACCAGCGCGTCACCGGCCGGTTGGCGCGATTGACCGCGAGCGCGGAGAGGCCAAGCCCGAGCACGAAGGTCACGGCGATTCCATAGACGTTCCACTCGACGGTGCCGGCGATGTGCCAGCCCCGGAAGGCGATGAAATGCATGCCGAGAATGCCTGCGCCCATCAGGAGGCCGCCGGCTTCCGGCGCCAGCGTGAAGTGGCGGCTGCCGATCTCGAAGCCGATCAGGCAGGCAGCGATCGCCAGCATCAGGACAGCGCCGGTCGCGATCGGCTCAAAACCGCTGTTGAGCGACGGATCGAGCGCCAGAATCGAGATGAAGGTCGAGGCCCACAGCGCCGCGCCAGTGCCGACGGAAGCCATGAACAGCCAGCCGACGCGCGTCGATCCTTCGGTGGCGCGGGCGCGGGCGAAATGGCGCATCCCGACCCAGGTGCCGAACAGGCACACCGAGCCTGCGACCAGTACCAAGATCTGGTGGTAGGCGAAGGAGTTGTTGACTGCCTGCGACATGATCGGTTTTCCCCGGTTTGTCCAAGGTACGGGGCCAGAGTTAATCCGGTGTAGGGTGGGAAGCTTTTGCCCTGGACGGCGGCCTGCTTCCGTCCGTTAGTGTTGAAAATCGGTAAGCGTTTCCGCTCGCGTGGGCTGAGACTCGCCGGCTGAGCGCGTTGAACGAAATATGGAATGATTTGTTAAGCCTGTTGGCTGAGCAGGAAGGAGCTGACGATGCGCTATGAACTCTATTACTGGCCGAGCATTCAGGGTCGCGGCGAATATGTCCGTCTCGCGCTGGAGGAGGCCGGGGCCGATTACACCGACGTCGCCCGGGGGCAGCGCGGGGCGGCGATGATGAAGATGATGGCGGCGAAGAATACGCCGCCCTTCGCGCCGCCATTCCTCAAAGCGGGCCAGCTCGTGATCGGGCAGACCGCCAACATCCTGTTCTATCTCGGATCGCGCCATGGTCTCGCGCCGAAAGCGGAAGCCGGCCGGCTGTGGCTGCATCAATTGCAGCTCACCGTGACCGATTTCGTATCGGAAGTTCATGACACCCATCACCCGCTCGGGCCGTCGCTGTATTACGAGGATCAGAAGGCGCCGGCGAAAAAATGCACCGATGAATTCTGGAGCGAACGGGTGCCAAAATATCTGGGGTATTTCGAGCAGTTGAAGGACAATGGCGGCGGCTATGTCACCGGCCGTCGGCTGAGCTATGTCGATCTGTCGATGCTTCAGCTTGTTGAAGGCCTGCGGTATGCCTTTCCGAAGCGGATGAAGGTCTTTGAGCGCAAGATACCAGGGCTGGTCGATCTGCACGATCGCGTGGCCGCACGGCCGAATATCAAGGCCTATCTCGCCAGCGACCGCCGCATCCCCTTCAACGAAGACGGCATCTTCCGGCGCTACAAGGCGCTGGATGGTTAAGGCGGCCAACTGATGCGCTACCTGTTGCGTCCATCGATCGGCGTCATCGCCAGTTTCGCAAGCTCGATGCCGTCGATACAGCTGACATTCAGCGCCACGACTTCGGTGCCATCGGGCTTGCTGCCTCGGGCGAACACGTCGACGCCGCAGTCGATGCAGAGCTGATGCCGGATCGCATGCTTGTTGAAGAGATATTCGCGCAGGCTTTCGACCCCGGCGCGGAGCTGAAAATTCTTCGGCGACAGGAACGCGAAGTGCAATCCCTTCTTGGTGCAGATCGAACAGTTGCACGCGGTGACCAGCGCCAGGTCGGTGGTGCATTCGAACCGCACCATGCCGCAATGGCAGCCGCCGGTGTAGGTCTTGCTGTCGGTCATCGTAAGCTCCGTGGTTGCTACCAGACGCCGGGCAGCAGGCGATAGCGTACCCGCGAGATGTAATCGTCATAGCCCGGCAGGCCCGCGATCAGCGTGCGTTCTTCTATGCTGGTGCGAATGCCGAACAATATCGCGAACAACGGTGAGGCCGCGAGGCCCCAGGCTGAGCCCAATAATAGCGGCATGCCGACGAAGAACAGCACGGCGCCGCTGTACATGGGATGCCGCACCCAGGCGTAGGGACCGGTCGAGACCACGTGATGGCCACGCTCGCGCTGCACCTTGACCACGGGAGCGGCGAACGAGTTTTCGCGCATTACCCACAGGATGAAAACGGTGGAAAGCAGCAGCAGCGCCAGCCCCAGCGCCTGCAGGACAACGGGAAAATCCGGCCCGTGGAAGCGGTGATCGAGCCCGATCGCCACGAACCAGATCAAGAACACGCCGCCGATGACGGGCACGAATATTTTGTCGGCGGCGGGCTGCTCATCCTGCGCGGTCAGGCGCATGCGCTCGGCCAGCAAATCCGGATCGGTGCTGGCAAGCCACGATCCCGCCGCGAGGCTGATGAGGGTCATGGCCGCCAGAAACACCCAGGCGGCGGGCCAGCGCAACGTGCCCGCGGGCGCGAACAAAAGCGCGCCCATCGCGACAATCCAGAGCAGGCTCTGCCAGATCCATTTGGCGATCATGCGGTGCGCCGTCCCACGCAGGGCTCATGATCATCACGATGTTTTCGGCAAACTTGCGGCGAGTTTGACCGGTTTGGTGCGAGCTGCCGTCAGACCAGCTGGTCGATTCGCGTGCCCTGTCCGGGCGGAAGCGGGGCCGGGGTCGGCGGCTGGGCAGCACCGGCGTCGTCGTTATCATTGTCGTTGTTGACGACGGGGGGCGTGGTCTGGCTCGCGGTGTAAGTCGGCTGGACCGGGGGCGGCGCGGAAATGCTTGAAATAGTCACGGGCAAATACTCCTGGGACAGCGATTGGCACAGGGATCTGGGGCCAACTTGCCCGACTGTGACCGGGGGTGACCAACGCTCCGTGAATGCAATTGTTAAAAGGCGGCCGATCCCGCCCGGTTTGCCGCGGATGGTGAACGGGAAACTCTGATTTCGCCGGGAATCGATCGATTGATCGGGATGAAAGCGGCGTTACTCGCTGGTGCTGCGCGAGATCGCGATCGAGGCCTCGGTCTTGGTCCTGACGCAGCGCATGTCGAGGCGGCGATAGCGCGTCGAGACATCGTCGCCATGGATCAGTCCCAACCGCTTGATGCAGCGGGTCACGCCTTTCAGCATGTCGTCCTTGGGCAGGGTGAAGATGATGGCCGCACCGCTGGCGGCGAGTTCGAGGAACGCCGGCGGCGGCTTGCGGACGCCGGCCTTGAGGTACAACTGGTTGGAATAGCTGCGGCCGGCGCAGCCGAGCGAGAGCTGCTTGGCCTGCGGATGCGACAGGGAGATCACATTGGCCGCGGTCTTGCCGACGCTAAGCCCGTCGATCTGGTTCTTGAGCTGGGCCGCGAGATCGTCGCAACGATCGGCACGGGCCGGCGAGGCGCCCGTGAGCGCGAAGAAAAAAGCGGCCAGCAGCACCAGCGCGATCGAACTCGTCAAACGTTTTTGGTTCATTGATACCCCCAAGCCATAAAAGCCCGCGCGGACATTTCTGGCAAGAGCCGGGCGAAAGCGTCAGCAGGAATGCTCCCCGGCGCGGTCCGGTGACGGGCGCGGCGGGTCTGCATGGCAGCTGATCCGGTCATCCCAAAACCTTACCTTTTCCGCCAAAAGTGCTTAGAACGGTTCGATCGCCGGCGTCTCGAAGCGGACGTTTCCGGCCCCAAAACCTGCGAGACATCCCATGAACGCCCCGACCGCCTTTCCCGACCAAAAGCCCGTTCCGCCCTACAAGCACACCCCGCTGTTTCCACTCGGGCCCGACACCACGCCCTACAAGAAGGTCACGACCGAGGGCGTGCGGGTCGAGAAGGTGCTGGGCAAGGATATGCTGGTGGTGTCGCGGGAGGCGCTGCGGGCGCTCAGTGAGGCCGCGTTTGGCGACATCAATCATTATCTGCGCCCGGGCCATCTGCAGCAGCTGCGCAACATTCTCGACGACAAGGAAGCCAGCGACAACGACAAGTTCGTCGCCTTCGATTTCCTGAAAAACGCCAACATCGCCGCCGGCGGGGTGTTGCCGATGTGCCAGGACACCGGCACCGCGATCATCATGGGCAAAAAGGGATTTCGCGTCATCACCGATGGCGACGACGAGGCGGCGCTGTCGGAAGGCGCGCGCGACGCTTACCTGCGCCGCAATCTGCGCTATTCGCAGGTGGCGCCGCTGTCGATGTATGAGGAAAAAAACACCGCCAACAACATGCCGGCGCAATGCGATATCTACGCCGAAGGCGATGATGCCTACAAGTTCATGTTCATGGCCAAGGGCGGCGGCTCCGCCAACAAGAGCTTTCTGTTTCAGGCCACGCCGTCCGTGTTGACCAGGGATCGCCTGCTGGCGTTCCTGAAGGAGAAGGTTCTGACCCTGGGCACCGCGGCGTGCCCGCCCTATCATCTGGCGATCGTGATCGGCGGCACCTCGGCCGAGCTGTGCATGAAGACGGTGAAGCTGGCTTCGGCGCGTTATCTCGATGCGCTGCCGACCCACGGATCGGCTGACGGAAACGCCTTCCGCGATCTGGAGATGGAGCAGGAAATCCTCAAGATGACGCAGTCGCTCGGCGTCGGCGCGCAATTCGGCGGCAAGTATTTTTGTCATGACGTGCGCGTGATCCGCTTGCCGCGTCACGGTGCGTCGCTCCCCATCGGTCTCGGCGTATCGTGTTCGGCGGACCGCCAGGTGCTGGGCAAAATTACAAAAGACGGCGTCTATCTCGAGGAGCTCGAGCATAATCCGGCGCAATATCTGCCCGCGGTGGAGCAGGCGCTCGGCGGCGAAGTGGTCAAGATCGACCTCAACCAGCCGATGAAGGATATTCTGGCCACGCTTTCGAAACACCCGACCAAGACGCGGCTGTCGCTGACCGGCACCATGATCGTGGCGCGCGATTCCGCCCATGCCAAATTGCGCGAGCGGCTGGAGAAGGGCGAACCGCTGCCGGATTATTTCAAGAACCATCCGGTGTATTACGCCGGTCCGGCAAAAACTCCTGAAGGTTACGCCTCCGGCGCGTTCGGCCCAACCACCGCCGGACGGATGGATTCCTTTGTCGATCAGTTCCAGGCCGCCGGCGGTTCGATGGTGATGGTCGCCAAGGGCAACCGCGCGGTCGCGGTGCGCGAAGCCTGCAAAAAGCATGGCGGTTTCTACCTCGGCTCGATCGGCGGTGCCGCGGCGAACCTCGCCGAGCACTGCATCAAGAAGGTCGAGGTGGTGGAATATCCCGAACTCGGCATGGAAGCGATCTGGCGCATCGAGGTCGAGGATTTCCCGGCCTTCATCATCATCGACGACAAGGGCAATGATTTCTTCAAGGAATTGAATCTGGGGTGAGGGCGTCCGCGCCTGAGAAAAAACGCTCGTCATTCCGGGGCGCGCGCAGCGCTGCCGCGAAAAAGACCGTCTTCCCCCGGCTTGACCGGGGGATCCAGTACGCCGCAGCTTTTCGTTTCCATCACCAACGCCCTGGAATACTGGATCGCCCGCCTTCGCGGGCGATGACGAACGTGGGCGTTCCCGCGACACGATGCGCCCGAGTTTTGCAAATTCATCGGCCCCTTAAAAATCAGAGGGCGCAGGCGATCCCAAGAGGGACGCAGGAAACGCCGGGAGCGCGGTGCACCCGCAGCCCGTGTGCAGAAGGTAGTAAGCACACGGTAGTCACTACAGGTTCACCGAAAACACCCGGCGTCTCCTGCGCAATGGTTTTACGGTTTCCTTCGTGCTCTCCCCGGTGAC
>JBDTKZ010000088.1:0-11624 GCA_039935075.1 Bradyrhizobium sp. | reverse complement strand
ACACTCCCAACCGTCATGCCCGGGCTTGTCCCGGGCATCCACGTCTTGCTTTGAACGCCGTAAAGACGTGGATGGCCGGGACAAGCCCGGCCATGACGATAAACTTGTTGTTTGAAAATTGAATCGGAAAAAATTGCGACAGGCGACGCGCGACGTTACGCCGCCGCGGCGGTCACGACCTGCGCCAGAAGCTGCTCGCGCTTCGATTGCGAGCGGTAGCCTTTCATGGTCGCGGCGAAGCGTTCGAGGATGCCGTCTTCGAACGCGGTGACGATGGTGTCGTGGACGTAGCTCTTGCGACAGATCGCCGGCGTGTTCGACAATTCGTCGGCGGCGGCACGCACGGCGTCCAGCACCTGCTTCTTGCGGCCATGGGCGCTGGCGGCCGGCGAAATCCGCGACAGCGATTCCAGCACCACGGCGGACGCCATCAGGGTGCGGAAATCCTTCAGCGAAATCTTGATGCCCGCGATCTCGCGCAGGAACGAGTTCACCGTGGTTGTCGAAACCGTACGCGCCACGCCGGAATTGTCGCGATACTGGAACATGCGCTTGCCGGGCACGCCGCGCAGGATGCCGATCGCGCGCACCAGCTTGGCAGCGTTGCATTCCTTGCGCGTCGCCTTGCCGCCCTTGGCCTTGAAGGTCAGCACCACATTGTCGTCTTCCAGCGTGACGTTGGATTTCAACATCGTGGTGGCGCCGCGGGTGCCGTTGAGGCGGGCGTAGGATTCATTGCCGGGCCGGATCGCGGTGCGGGCGATCAATTCGATCACCGCCGACAGCGCGAACTCACGGGTCGGCTGATCGCCGGACAGATGCATCGAGACGTTGCGGCGGATTTTCGGCAGTGCCGCGACCAGCTTGCCCAGCCGATGCGCCTTGCGCTGCTCGCGGACCTTTTCCCAATCGGCATGATAGCGGTATTGCAGGCGGCCCGCGGCATCGCGGCCGACGGCCTGCAGATGCGAGGTCGGATCCGGCGAATAACGCACTTCCTGATAGGCCGGGGGCACCGCCATCGAATTCAGGCGCTTGATGGTGCCGACATGGCGGATCGGCGTGCCGTTAGCGCGAATGAAGGAATAGTTCTTGCCGCGCTTGATGCGGCGGATGGTCAGTTCGTTCTGGTCGCCGAGCGTCAGACCGTGTTCGCCGGCCAGATGTTCAACGGAGGTCTTTGCAATGGAGGTCTTGGCGGCAATGCCGGTGATATTGGACTTGGCGGCGCCTCGCGCTTTAAGCGGCGCTTTCGGCAGTTGCCCGAGCGCCTCCGCCAGCGCCACGGCGGGATCGGCGGAAACGGGCCGCGTAGCCTCGAAATTCTGCTGATCCATCATGACCGTAGTCGCCTTGCTTCACCTGTTCTTCCGGTAATGCCTGTTGTTATGGCTTGGTTCCGGGTGGGCCGGTCTGGCCCCGGGAAGGCCATTTAGGGGGTAACCGCCGGGTTTGCGAGTCCCGAATCAGTCGTAAGAGGTTCCCAGATACCGGTCATGGCACCCATTCGCGCGATAACGTTGATTTCAAGCTGTGGCAAAACGCGAAAGTGATCCGGACCCCGGCCCGACCAAGGCCCAAATACGGCCCAAAACAGACCCGCCCAAGCGACCGGCGCCCGATGGACGGCCCCTTGCCAGACCAAGGTCGGAGAGGTTTCCGCCTTGTCGCGGCCCGGGCCGGCGACGCATAATCGAAAGCAATGACGAAGACGGCTGGCGGTCGCCGCGAGCGCCGGCCGGAAGGGGAGAGTGACGATGTCCGACAAGATTTACGACGTATCCGCGGAATGGGCCAAGCGCGCCCTGGTCGATCAGACCAAATACCGTGACATGTACGCCCGCTCGGTCTCCGACCCCAAGGGATTCTGGGCGGAGCAGGCCAAGCGCATCGACTGGATCGAACCCTTCACCGAGGTCGAGAACGCCTCCTTCGCGCCCGGCAACATCTCGATCAAATGGTTCGAGGACGGCGTACTCAATGTCGCCGCGAACTGCATCGACCGACATCTCGACAAGCGCGGCGACCAGACCGCGATCATCTGGGAGGGCGACAACCCCTCGGAGTCGAAGCACATCACCTACCGCCAGTTGCATGACGAAGTCTGCAAGATGGCCAACATCCTGCGCACCCGTAACGTCAAGAAGGGCGACCGCGTCACGATCTATCTGCCGATGATTCCGGAAGCCGCCTACGCGATGCTGGCCTGCGCGCGGATCGGCGCGGTCCATTCGGTGGTGTTCGCCGGCTTCTCGCCGGACAGTCTCGCCCAGCGCATCAGCGACTGCCAGTCGAAGATTGTCATCACGTCGGACGAAGGCCTGCGCGGCGGCAAGAAAGTGCCGCTGAAGGCCAATGTCGATGCCGCGATCGCCAAAAGCGGCGGCGTCGACTGGGTGGTCGTGGTCAAGCGCACCGGTAGCCCGGTCGAGATGAACCCGACGCGCGATTTCTGGTACCACGAAGCCGCCGAGATGGTGACGACGGAATGTCCGGTCGAACCGATGAATGCGGAAGACCCGCTGTTCATCCTCTATACCTCGGGCTCGACCGGCCAACCCAAGGGCGTGCTGCACACCTCGGGCGGCTATCTCGTGTTCGCGTCGATGACGCATCAATATGTGTTCGACTATCACGACGGCGATATCTACTGGTGCACCGCCGACGTCGGCTGGGTCACCGGCCACAGCTATATTCTCTATGGGCCGCTGGCCAATGGCGCGACCACGCTGATGTTCGAAGGCGTGCCGAATTATCCCGATAATTCGCGATTCTGGAACGTCATCGACAAGCACAAGGTCAACATCTTCTACACCGCGCCGACCGCGATCCGCGCGCTGATGCAAGCCGGCGACGAGCCGGTCAAGAAGACCTCCCGGAAGAGCCTGCGCCTGCTCGGCAGCGTCGGCGAGCCGATCAATCCGGAAGCCTGGGAATGGTATCATCGCGTGGTCGGTGACGAGCGTTGCCCGATCGTCGATACCTGGTGGCAGACCGAAACCGGCGGCATCATGATCACGCCGCTGCCCGGCGCGACCAAACTGAAGCCGGGTTCGGCGACGCAGCCGTTCTTTGGCGTGGTACCCGAGATCGTCGATGCCGACGGCAAGGTGCTGGAGGGCGAAACGTCAGGCAATCTCTGTATTGCGCGATCCTGGCCGGGGCAGATGCGCACGGTCTATGGCGATCACGCCCGCTTCGAGCAGACCTATTTCTCGACCTACAAGGGCAAATACTTCACCGGCGACGGCTGCCGCCGCGACGCCGACGGCTATTACTGGATCACCGGTCGCGTCGACGACGTGATCAACGTATCCGGCCATCGCATGGGCACCGCCGAAGTCGAGAGTTCGCTGGTGGCCAATCCCGCCGTCTCGGAAGCCGCCGTGGTCGGCTACCCCCATGACATCAAGGGCCAGGGCATCTACGCCTATGTGACCTTGATGACCGGTGTCGAGCCGAGCGACGCCTTGCGCAAGGAATTGGTGGCGTGGGTGCGCAAGGACATCGGCCCGATCGCATCGCCTGATTTGATTCAGTTCGCACCGGGGTTGCCGAAGACCCGTTCCGGCAAGATCATGCGCCGCATCCTGCGCAAGATTGCCGAGGACGAACCGGGCAGCCTCGGCGATACTTCGACCCTGGCGGATCCCGCCGTGGTAGACGATCTGGTCGCGCATCGGCAGAACAAGAAGGGCGCGGGAGCTTAAGGCTCGCGGCAGGGGAAAAATATGCGATTGCATTTCGGACGGCTGGCCGCGGCGGCACTGCTGGTGTCGTCCGGCATCGCCTTGGGGTCGATCACCTTGGGATTGTCCGGTGCGAACGCCGCCAATCTCGACGAAGCCTGCGGCGGCCCTGACCACATCACCTGCAACTCGGCGCTCTATTGCCAGCTCCCCGCGGGACAATGCAGCGCGTCCGATACCGCCGGGGTCTGCGCCAAGATGCCCGATTTCTGCATGCGGGTTTCCCGGCCGGTGTGCGGCTGCAACGGCAAGACCTACGCCAACGAGTGTGACGCACGGCACGCCAAGGTCGCGATCGACACCCCCGGCGCCTGCAAGAAGCCGCCCGCGGCGCCAGGCACCCCGGCGGTAAAACCTGCGGCGAAAAAGAAGGCCGCGAAGGACGCCAAAGGCGCCAAGAGCGTCAAGCCGAAACCGAAGCCGGCCCCGAGCCAGTAAAGCCCGGCCCGGGCGTCGCCTTTACGGACTTCCCGCTTGAAATTCACGGCACGGTCGGTGTGGAAAGCACCCCGCGTGGCGCGTTTCCAGACAAGTGTTGTTTCCATGTCATTTACTTTAATTCGAACATTTCCTTAGTTCCCCGATCAATTGCGCCCGCGGACCCGATGTGGAAACCGGCCGGTTAAGACACGCGGTTAAAAATGCGTGACGCATTTTGCAGCGTCTTTCGATGATGTGAGGTCCCCGCGGAGGGCCAAAGCCAAGTGGAGAACATGATGTCGCTGAGGATCGCGGTAGCGCTGGCGGCTACCATCGGGGCGGGCGGGCTGATGTCGACGGCAGCCCAGGCGCGGCCAGACATGGTCGGTTTCCGGGGCGATTATTCGCCGGGAACGATCGTAGTGAAGACCAATGAGCGCCGGCTGTACCTGGTGCTCGATCCCGGTCACGTCGTGCGATATCCGGTCGGCGTCGGCAAATCCGGCAAGCAGTGGGCCGGCGTGACCCGGATCGACGGCAAATACCGCAATCCGGCCTGGTCTCCACCGGCCGAAGTCAAGCACGACAAGCCGTCGATACCTGATGTGATTCCCGGCGGTTCGCCGCACAATCCGATGGGCGTTGCGGCGATGACGCTGGCCGGCGGCGAATACGCGATCCACGGCACCAACATGCCGAATTCGGTCGGCGGCTTCGTGTCCTATGGCTGCATCCGCATGCTGAACGACGATATCAGCGATCTTTACCAGCGCGTCTCGGTCGGCACCACCGTGGTGGTTTCGCGCTGATCGACGTCCCATGTCTTGAGGCCGGCTTCGCCGAACCGGCGTCAAAAATCCGAGGCGATTCCCTTGACTTCCCAATCGCCATAGCGCGTGGGCTCGGGGCCTTTGGGGCCCTGCAGTTCCGGTGGTCTCGGATGCGGATGGGCCACCGCTTGCTGCCGCCGCGCCTCGGCTTCGGCGAGCGCGCGCTGGGCGGCCGGCGGCAGCGGTTTGCGCTCCGCCGCGGGCATTGCCGGTTTGGAAGGATCCTCGGTCATGACAAGCGCTTTCAGCCTCAGAGCTCGTATTCAAAATCGTGACGGCCAGATCATACCTGAACTGTGAAATCATGAAGGCGATTCTTATATTTGGCATATTCGCCTGCCAGAGCTGTCGTTCCTTTCGGTGGTAGCCCTGTTCCGCTTTACTGCCATCCCCTTTCCCGAGATGTTCCCACGCAATGCCTCCTCAACGATTCGCACTGCCATCCGAAGTGCCTGGTCTCGCGGCGCGGCGGATCGCAGCGGATATTCTCGACGGCGTGCTGCATAAGCATCGCACGCTCGACGACCAGCTCGACGGGGCCGGCGCACATCCCGGACTAAAGACGCTCTCCGACCGCGATCGCGCCTTGATGCGGCGGCTGGTGGCGACGATCCTGCGGCGGCTTGGCACTTTGGGCCATGTGCTGTCGCGGCTGCTCGATCGCGGCATCCCGACCGACGCACCCCGCGCGCAAAGCGCGCTGTTGATCGGCGCCGCGCAGATCCTCTGGATGGACGTGCCCGATCACGCCGCGGTCGACCTGTCGGTGCGGCTGGCACAGTCCGACCGGCGCGCCGCGAAATATGCCGGCCTCGTCAACGCGGTGCTGCGCCGTTGCGCCCGCGAGGGGCAGCCATTGATCGAAGAGGTCAGGGACGAGCGGCTCGATGTCGCGCCGTGGCTGATGGAGCGCTGGGCCGCGCATTACGGCGAAACCGTTGCCCGCGATATCGCCACCGCGATCGGCCATGAGCCGTCGCTCGACATCACCGTGAAATCGGATATCGAGCAGTGGGCGACGCGGCTTCATGGCGAGATATTGCCGACCGGATCGGTGCGCACGCTGCTGCAGGGCTCGGTGACGATGCTGCCGGGATTTACCGAGGGCGAATGGTGGGTGCAGGATGCCGCTGCCGCGCTGCCGGTGCAGCTGTTCGGCGACGTCGCCGGCAAGACCATCGCCGATCTCTGCGCAGCCCCGGGCGGCAAGACCGCCCAGCTCGCGCAAGCCGGCGCCCGCGTCATCGCGGTCGACCGATCGTCAAACCGGATGGCACGGCTGCGCGATAATCTGACGCGGCTGGCGCTGGAAGCCGAGACGGTGGTGGCCGACGCCGCTGAGTGGCAGGGCGGCGCCGATGCCGGAAACTTCGATGGCATCCTGATCGATGCGCCCTGTACCTCGACCGGTACCATCAGGCGGCACCCCGACATCGGCTGGCTGCGGCAGGAGGCCGATATCGCACCGCTGGCGCTGCTGCAGCAGCGATTGCTGCAGCGCGCGGTGTCGCTGCTCAAGCCGGCTGGGACATTGGTCTATTGTACCTGCTCGCTGGAACCGGAAGAAGGCGAGCAGGCAATAGCGGCCTTTCTTGCCAGCGAGCCATCGATGCGCCGCGCGCCGATCGAGGCCAGCGAAGTCGCAGGCCTCTCCGAGATCCTGACCGCGGACGGCGATTTGCGTACCCTGCCCTGCCATCTGCCACGGGACGAGCCCAGGTTGGGCGGGCTCGACGGATTTTACGCGTCGCGGCTGGTCAAATCCTGATTTTGCACTGCATTTCCAGATCGATCGCTGATTCGCGCGCTTTCAAGATGGTGTCTTGACCGCGTTTCCGGATTAAAAGGATTCGCAAGATTCCCTCCCGACCGAGTGTGGGGCCAAGACGTCTTTTTCGTTTCCGCGGCGAGTCCTTGAGGGCGTCTGAACCGGCCCATACTCGCATTGTTGATTTTCTGGTGTCCCCTCGACTCCGAAGTTCGCTAAGGGGGTGACGCAATGTCGAGCGAACTTCGGGACACTAGGCAAGGCGTGTCGGTCGCTCAACGCAGACGCATTTCGACGCTGATCATGGGCCGCTTCGCGCGGAATATGATGTCGCGCGCAAGCGGCGGCTCGGTAGCGCTGTCGAAGCTGTGGCCGGGCCGCGCCGACCGCCTCATCATCGCCCCGCACGATCTGCGGACCGCGGACGCCACTCGCGCCGCCGAGATCTATGCCGGACGCTTCGTGTTCGCCGGCAAGATCGTCACCTGCCATGGGCGTTCGATCTTCGATCTCGAGCCACCCTCGGAAGATTGGGAGGTGGCGCTGCTCGGTTTCGGATGGCTGCGGCATTTGCGCGCGGCGGATACCGCGCTGACCCGCGCCAATGCGCGCTCGCTGGTCGACGACTGGATGTCGAACCCGGCAAAGAAACGCCCGGTGGGCCGCCGCGCCGACGTGATGGCGCGGCGTGTGATCTCGCTGTTGTCGCAGGCGCCATTGGTGCTCGGCGATACCGACAACAAATTCTACCGGCGCTATTTGCGCGGGCTGACCCGCGACATCCGCCATTTGCGTTATGCGATGCACAATGCGCCCGACGGCGTGCCACGGCTGCAGGTGGTGATCGCGCTTTGTTATGCGTCGCTCTGTCTTGCCAATCAGGCGCGCCACATCCGAAGCGCGACGCGAAAGCTCTCCGACGAATTGCAGCGGCAGATCCTTCCCGACGGCGGACACATTTCGCGCAATCCCGGCGCGCTGATCGAATTGTTGATCGATCTGTTGCCGCTGCGGCAGACCTTCGCGGCGCGCAACATCGCGCCGCCGCCGGCACTGCTGAATGCGATCGACCGCATGATGCCGATGCTGCGTTTCTTCCGCCATGGCGATGGCAGCTTCGCGCTGTTCAACGGCATGAGCAGCGCGCCTTCCGACCTCCTGGCCACGCTGCTCGCTTATGACGACACCCATGGCGTGCCGATGGCCAACATGCCGCATACCGGCTTTCAACGGCTCGAGGCCGGCGCGATGACGGTCATCATGGACACCGGCGCGCCACCGCCGCCGAATGTCAGCCACGACGCCCATGCCGGCTGCCTGTCGTTCGAATTATCCTCCGGGCCGAGCCGGATCGTGATCAATTGCGGCATGCCGTCGACCGGACGTGACAATTGGCGCGTGTTCGCGCGTGGCACGCCGGCGCATTCGACGCTGACCTATCACGAGACATCGTCCTGCCAGTTCGTCGAACTCTCCGCGATGAAGCGACTGCTGCAGGGTTCGCCTGTGATCAGCGGCCCGGCCAATGTGGAAAGCTATCGCGAGTCCGTCCCCAATGGCGAGATGCTGACCACCTCGCATGACGGTTATCTGCCGCGATTCGGCGTCGTGCATCGCCGCGTGCTGATGGCCACGCATGACGGTTCCAGGCTCGATGGCGAGGATACGCTGTCACCGGCGCCGGGCGCACGTATCAAGGGCCGCGACACCGAATATGTGCTGCGGTTTCACCTCCACCCCTCGGTGAAAGCGAGCCGCCTCAGCGACGCGCGCGGGGTGATGCTGGTGCTGCCGAACCGCGACGTCTGGACCTTCGAGGCGCTCGACGACAAGGTCGAACTCGAGGACAGCGTGTTCCTGGCCGGAAATGATGGCCCGCGCCGCACCGCCCAGATCGTGATCCGGCAGGACTCGCAGCACGCCTCCAGCATCCGCTGGACCTTCGTGCGTTCGACCACTTCGCCCTCGGCCACGACGGCGCGGCGCAACGCCCGCCGCGAACCGGAATTACCGCTGTAGAACAGCGTCCCACAGGATGTGGAGTCAGCCGTCGCCGGCCGTTGTGAACGTCGTCGAAAGCTGCTAACCAGCAGCTACTCGCGCGACTGGCGACTTTGGATGGAGCACCATCGGGAAGCGCGGGAATGTCTGCCGCGCGCCTGGGCAAAAGCACCCTTTTAACTGAGGATCTTGCCCCATGACCGACCATCCGCGCCGCGTGACCCGTGCTCTGCTATCCGTATCCGACAAATCTGGCCTGATCGAATTCGCCCGCGCCCTCTCGGCGCATGGGGTCGATCTGATCTCCACCGGCGGCACCGCCAAGGCGATCGCCGCTGCCGGCCTGAAGGTTCGCGACGTTTCCGATTTGACCGGATTTCCGGAAATGATGGACTGCCGGGTCAAGACCCTGCATCCGAAGGTGCATGGCGGATTGCTCGCGATCCGCGACAATGCCGAGCACGCGCAGGCCATGAAGGATCACGGCATCGCGCCGATCGATCTCTTGGTGGTCAATCTCTATCCGTTCGAGGCGACCGTCGATAAGGGCGCCGAGTTCGAGGAGTGCATCGAGAACATCGACATCGGCGGTCCGGCGATGATCCGCGCCGCGGCGAAGAACCATGACGATGTCGCCGTGGTGGTCGAAGCGGCGGATTACCAGGCCGTGCTCGACGAACTCGCCACCAATGGCGGCGCGACCACGCTGACCTTGCGCCGTCGCCTCGCCGCGAAAGCCTATGCCCGCACCGCGGCCTATGACGCCGCGATCTCGAACTGGTTTGCGCTTCAACTCAAGACCGATGCGCCGGATTTCCGCGCCTTCGGCGGCCGGCTGATCCAGGCGCTGCGCTATGGCGAAAACCCGCACCAGACCGCCGCGTTCTATCGCACCCCCGACAAGCGGCCCGGCGTCGCCACGGCGCGGCAGTTGCAGGGCAAGGAGCTGTCCTACAATAATATCAACGACACCGATGCGGCCTATGAATGCATCGCCGAGTTCGATCCCGCGCGCACCGCGGCCTGCGTCATCGTCAAGCATGCCAACCCCTGCGGCGTCGCCGAAGGCAGCGATCTCATCAGCGCCTACCGCAAGGCGTTCGCCTGCGACACCCAATCGCCTTATGGCGGCATCATCGCGGTCAACCGCGTGCTCGATGCCGACACTGCGCGCGTCATCACGGAAATCCTGACCGAAGTGATCATCGCGCCGGACGCGACCGAGGAAGCTATCGCGATCATCGCCAAGCGGCGCAATCTGCGCCTGCTGCTCGCTGGCAGCCTGCCGGATCCGCGCGCCTCAGGCCTGACCGCAAAGACCGTCGCCGGCGGTTTATTGGTGCAGAGCCGCGACAACGCCGTGGTCGATGACATCACGCTCAAGACCGTGACCAGGCGGGCGCCGACCGATGCCGAATTGCGCGATCTCAAATTCGCGTTCCGTGTCGCCAAGCACGTCAAATCCAACACCATCGTCTATGCCAAGGACGTCGCCACCGTGGGCGTCGGCGCCGGACAGATGAGCCGGGTGGATGCCTCGCGTATCGCGGCGCGCAAGGCGCAGGATGCGGCGGTTGACGCCAAGCTTGCCGAACCCATGACCAGGGGTTCGGTGGTCGCCTCCGATGCTTTCTTTCCCTTCGCCGACGGCCTCTTGGTCGCAATCGAGGCCGGCGCCACCGCCGTGATTCAACCGGGCGGCTCGATCCGCGACGACGAAGTCATCAAGGCCGCCGACGACGCCGGTATCGCCATGGTGTTCACCGGCGTGCGGCATTTCCGGCACTAAAGCTTCGGCTCTCGTTATTCGCCGATGCAAAGTTTCGCATCGGGGAATGACGAGGATTCGCGCACGGTCGCTTGAGACCCGGTCCGCCGTCGGGATCGGCTGCAAATTGCGCGCGAAATTATCCCGCTTGGTCACGAAGAGGCGTTTTGCCGGCCATGGCGACCCCATGTAGCATTCATTGCGGCAAGGCCGTTGCGTGTGTGGTGGCGTTAACCCGAGGCGAAATCTTGATGACCTCTCCTCTTCCGCGACCTTATTGGATCGTCGCAAGCGTCATCCTGACGGCTGCGCTTTGCACGCCCGCCTTTGCGCAGGATCAACGCGCCGGCACGGTACCGATCGGCGATCCCTATGCGGCGCAGGCCGTGGTCGCCCAGCATGGCATGGTGGTAGCGCAGGAAAAGATCGCGGCGCGAATTGGCGCCGACGTGCTGAAGCGCGGTGGCAACGCAGTCGATGCCGCGGTCGCCACCGGCTTTGCGATGGCCGTTACCTATCCGCGCGCGGGAAACATCGGCGGCGGCGGCTTCATGGTGATTCATTCCGCCGAACGCCACGAAGACATCGCGATCGACTATCGCGAGACTGCGCCGGCGGCGGCTACGCGCGATATGTTCCTGGGTGCTGACGGCAAGCCCGATCGCAAGAAGTCGCTCGATTCGGCATTGGGGATCGGCGTTCCCGGTACCGTCGCGGGGCTCGCGCTGGCGCTGGATAAATACGGCTCGGGTAAATTCACGCTGGCCGAACTGGTGAAGCCGGCGATCACGCTGGCATCGGATGGCATTGTTGTCGCCGACGATATCGCCGACACCCTCGAAGAGGGACGCCAGCGTCTGGCACGCTGGCCGAATTCACTGAAATTCCTGGAGCGCGCTGACGGCACGCCGTTGCAGGAGGGCGACAAACTGGTCCAGAAGGATCTCGCCGCAACGCTGACGGCGATCGCCGAACAGGGCCCGCGCGGATTCTATCGGGGCCCGGTCGCGGAAAAACTGGTGAAGACGATCTCGGAAGCCGGCGGCATCATGACCACGCACGATCTGGAGTCGTATCAGCCGACGATC
>JBDTKZ010000087.1:0-10285 GCA_039935075.1 Bradyrhizobium sp. | reverse complement strand
TGCCAATATGAAAGTCGGCGTCGAGAAAAAGGATGAAGCCGGCAAGCCCGTGCTCGACCTGGTGCCGCCATGGCGGCCGATCAATATCGAGGATCTGCTGCTGCACACCTCCGGTATCACCTATGGCTTCTATGGCGACGGGCTGGTCAAGGCCGCCTATGAGGGCATCTATCTCGGCGATTTTGACAACGCCGGATTTGCCGAGCGGATCGCGAAGCTGCCGTTGGCCGAGCAGCCGCGCACCTTGTGGGACTACGGGCATTCGGTCGATATCCTCGGCCGCGTCATCGAGGTCGCGTCCGGTCAATCGCTCTACGTGTTCGAAAAGGCCAATCTGCTCGATCCGCTCGGCATGACCACGACCAAATTCTTCCTGACCGATCCGGCGGAGCGGGCGCGCTATGCCCAGCCGCTCGACAGGGACCGCCACGTCGAGCGCAACTCGCTCAATGTCACGCGCTGGGAATCCGGCGGTGGCGGCATGGTATCGACCATTGCCGATTTCGCCCGCTATGGGCAGATGCTGCTCGATGGCGGCAAACTGGATGGCAAGACCATCCTCAGCCCGGCGATTTTCAAGGCGATGACGACGGATCATATCGGCCCGGGGTCGGGCGTGGCGCGCAATTATTTCTATTACCCCGGCGACGGTTTTGGATTTGGCTATGGCTTCGGTGTCCGAACCGATCCCGGCAATGCGGTGCCGCCGCCGCCGGGCTCGCTCGGCGAGATCAAATGGGACGGCGCCACCGGCTGCTACATCGTCGTCGACCGTGCCGAAGACATGTTCTTCGTGGTGATGCAGGACTCGCCGTCCGGGCGCATGCACGTCATCACCACGATAAAGAAGATGATTTACGACGCGTTCGAGAAGTGATCCAACCAGCCGGCGAATGGACTTGCGCGAAAGTAACGGATGCTGCGGAAATTGGATAAAAATGAAGACATCACGACGGCGCCGCCGCGCATCGCGGCGTTCGACCGCGCCCGGACCTTCATCACGCTCCTGGTGCTGGTGCACCATTCCGTCGTCAATTACACTTATTTCGGCAATGGCGACCATGCGCATTGGCTCGGCTTTGATCTCGTCGTGCTGTTCAACGACAGTTTCTTCATGGCCTGCATGTTTTTCATCTCCGGCCTGTTCGTTCGCGACAGCCTGACCCGACGCGGACCGGCGAGCTTCCTGCGCGAACGCGCGTGGCGATTGGGTATCCCGTTTCTGCTGTCGATCTTCGTGCTGATGCCGATCGCCTATTACCCGACCTTCCTGCGCTATCATTTGCCCGGCACCACCGATTTCAATTTCTTTCATTTCTGGTGGCACACGCTGACCGTCGGGCCGTGGCCATCGGGACCGGCCTGGTTCCTGTGGGTGCTGCTGGCGCTGGATGCGATCGCGGCGTTGATCGCCCTGATCGTGCCCGATGCGTTTGCGGCGCTCGGCCGCCTGATCTTCCCGCTGCGCAACCGGGCGACGACGGCATTTTTCGCGTTCCTGATGTTTTCGGTCGCGATCTATCTGCCGATGCGGCTGGTCTTCGGTGACGCGAGCTGGCTCGAGCCGGGCGGCTATCCGCTGCCGATCCAGACCAGCCGCATCCTGCTTTATCTCGGCTACTTCTTTGTCGGCGTCGGCGTCGGCGCGCTGAATCTGCGGGCCGGCCTGCTTGCCGAAGACGGCGAGGTGGCCCGGCGCTGGCCGGTGTGGTCGGCGTTTGCGCTGCTGTTCTATGGCGCGATCCTGCTTTTGGTCTATGCCCGCCACAATTGGGTGGCCGATTTAAATTCGCCGCCGCTGGACTGGCGCGTCGGCTATGGCCTTGCCTTTGCGTTGTTCAGCGGCGCGATGGCGTTCGCGGAGCCCGCGATCTTCCTGCGCTTTGCCAGCGGCCATTGGCGTTTCATGGATGCGGTGAGGCCGTCGGCCTATGGCATCTTCCTGGTGCACTACATTTTTATTATCTGGCTGCAATACTGGGTCTATGATTATTCGCTGCCGGCGGCCGTCAAGGCCGCGATCGTGTTCGCCGGCACGCTGTCGCTAAGCTGGGCGCTGGTCGCGACCTTGCGCAGGATTCCGCTCGTCGCGCGGATGATTTGAAGGCGCGCCGAATTAGAACCAAGCTTGAGGGTCAAATACAGGCGGTACGGCGAGCGGGATAGCCCTGATACTATTGCTGCGTCACGATACGCGCGCTAGGCTTGGCCGAATTGGGCAGGAGGTACATGTGACCACATCGGACGACAGCAAGATTTCGGAAGATCGCCGCGAAGCGCTGCGCTACGCCCTTGCGATCGGCAGCGGCGCGGCGCTCGCGGCCGCCGTCACCAGCCCGGCCTCGGCACAGGCTGCGGCCGACAACACGCTCGATCGCATCCGCGCCAACAAGGTGCTGCGCATCGCAGTGTTGCCGGGAGAACTGCCTTACTTCAACAAGGACCTGGCCACCGGCAGCTGGTCCGGTTTTTCGATCGAGATGGCCAACGACCTTGCCAAGCTGCTCGACGTCAAGCTCGAATATACCGAATCGACTTACGGAAATTCCGTGCTCGATCTGCAATCGAACAAGATCGACCTCGGCTTTGCTCTCAATCCGACCCCGCAGCGGGCGCTGGTGGTGGATTTCACCGCCACCGTGTTTCCACATCCGTTTGGCGCCATGCTCAAGAAGGATCTAAAAGCCAATACGTGGGCCGACATCAACAAACCCGAGGTCAACATTGCCGTCGACGTCGGCTCCGCCAACGAGGCCGTCGCGCGCCGGTTTGCGCCCAATGCGACGATCAAGTCGCTGAAGTCGCGCGATGAGGTGATGCTCGAGATGTCGTCGGGGCGGGTCGATTGCGTCGTCAACGCGCTGGTGCTCGGCCTGACCGCGATCGCCAAGAACCCGAATCTCGGCACCTACAAGATCCTGCAATCGCCTTCCGTCGCCATTCCCTCCAGCATGGCGGTGCGGCGCGAGCCCGACAAACGCTTTCGCGATTTCCTGTCGGTGTGGGTCGACTACAACCGCGGCATCGGGCAGATGCGCGAATGGTTCGTCAAGGGATTGTCTCTGAGCGGCGTGAAGCCGGAAGATGTGCCAGTCGAACTCAACATCTGATGGCTTCGAAGCTTTCCTAGACGTCATCCCGAGGAGCTTGCGAAGCAAGCGTCTCGAAGGATGGATGCAACACACGGACTCGCAGCCATCCTTCGAGACGCGCGCAAGAGCGCGCTCCTCAGGATGACGGCGAAGCTGTTGCGCGGGGATGAGGTCGAAGATATCGCGCTCACGCCTTGTCGTAGGTCAGGCCACGCTCAAGCCTGCGCCCGACCAGCGTGGCCGGGAACAGGATCGCGAAGTAGATCAGGGCCACGATCGTATACACCTCCAGCGGCCGATAGGTGTCGGCGTTGATCAGCGTCGCGTTATAGACGAGGTCCGGAACGGCGATGATGGACACCAGCGAGGTGTTCTTGAGCTGGGTCACCGACTGGTTGACGTAGGGCGCCAGCATCGGTTTCAGCGCCTGCGGCAGGATCACCAGCCTCAGCACGTGCCATGGCTTCAGCCCGAGCGCGCGCGCGGCGTCCCACTGTCCGCTATGGATGCTCTCGATGCTGCCGCGAACGATCTCGGCGTAGAACGCCCCGCCGTAAAGCGACAGCACGGTGACGGCGGCGACGTGCGCCGGAATATTGATGCCGATGACGACCGGGAACGCGTAATAGAACCAGATGATCTGGACCAGCAGCGGCGTGCAGCGAAACAGTTCGATATAGGCGAGCAGCAGCCAGTCGATCACCGGCAGGCGCTTGAGGCGAAGGATGCCGACCGCCAGGCCGATCAGCGTTCCCAGAAACACCGTGCCGATGGTGTAGGCGATGGTCCAGCCGAGCCCGAGCCAGAACAGATGGCTGTATTTGCCGAGGATCGCGAAATCCCAAACGTAGTTCATGGCTGCTCGCGGTGACGGGAAAGCTCCGTTTTGGCTTTGCCGGCCATCAGAGGTAGCGGCTCGGCGCAAACGCGCTGACGTCGAAGGAGGGCGCCACGCCGCCGATCATCGCGGCGATCGCAGCCCCGGTTGCGGGCCCGGTCGTGAAGCCGATGTGCTGATTGCCGAAAGCGAGCCACAGGCCGGCATGCCGTGGCGCAGGCCCGATCATCGGCAGGCTGTCGGGCAAGGTCGGCCGCGCCCCGCGCCAGGTTTCGCCGATCGCCTCCCCGAATTCGACCACGCCGCGTGCGACCGGGACCACGGCATCGAGCTGGGCGAACGAGGAGGGCGCGTCGCGCGCGGTCAGTTCGACGCCCGAGGTGACGCGGATTCCTTGCTCCATCGGTGTCATGAGGAAGCTGCCTTCTGCGTCATGGATCGGACGTTGCAACGAACGTGCCGGGTTTGGCTTGAACTCCTGATGGTAGCCGCGTTCAAAGGCCAGGGGAACACGATAGCCCAGCGGCCGCAACAGATCCGCCGACCAGGGGCCCAGCGCGACCGCGACATGGCGCGCCGAAATCGCGCCGTCCGCCAGCGTCACCCGCCAGCTGTCGCCGTCAGGCGCGACCGCCTTGATATCCGACTGGCGGATTTCGCCGCCTTCGCCTGCGAACATCCGCGCATAGGCCTTGACCACCGCGCCCGGCGAGTCGACCGAGGCGGTCTGCGTGTGCAAGAGCCCGACCTTGTAGATCGGCAGGATGTCAGGCTCGATCGCGGAAATGTCCTGGCGGTCGAGCAACCGGCTTTCGATGCCATATTCGGCCAGAAAGGCTTGCTCGGCTTTCGCCGCGGCGACGGCGTCGCTGCGCCATGCCTTCAGCCAGCCGGTCTCGCGGATACGCTGTCCAGCGTCCGCTTTGACGATCCATTCCCGGTGCAGTTTCAACGAGGCGCCGATCAGGCCGTGCAGCGCCGTTGCCCGCGGCCTGAGACGCGATGGCGCCGCATTGGCCAGGAAGCGGATCACCCAATCCGCGTTGCGAACCGCCCACGCGGGATCCCAGCGCAACGCGGCGTGCCGGTTGGTCAGATATTTCGGCAGCGCGTTCCACAGCGACGGCTGGTTGAGCGGCATGATCGAGCCGCTGGAGAGAATGCCGGCATTGCCGTAGGAGGTCTCGCTGCCGGGCTCACGCCGATCGGCGAGGATCACCGACAGCCCCCGCTGCCGCGCGGCATAGGCCGCGGACACACCGACGATGCCGGCGCCGAGCACGATCACATCCACTTGCTTGTCTGACATCGATTTGTCCGGGAGTTTCACGAGAAGCGATAGTACGACCAGCAGATTTCACATCAAGGTCAGCCCGCCATCGACCGGCAACAGCGCGCCCGTGATGTGCGAAGCCTCTGGCGACAACAGGAAGGCGACCACCGCGGCCACCTCATTGGGCTCGGCCAGCCGTGCTTGCGGGTTGGCTTTGGCGACCCGCTGCCAGCTCTGCTGGTCCAGCGCGCCGAGCAGCCCGGCATCCTTGCGCGTATAGCCCGGCGCGACAATGTTGGCGGTGGCGCCCGACGGCGCCAGTTCGATCGCAAGACTGCGGACCAGCGCTTCGAGCGCGGCCTTGGCGGCGGCGGAGCCTGGATAGGTGGCACCGGGCACAAATCGATGCGCGCCAAAACTGCTGATGGCGACGACGCGCCCATGCGATCCCCGGGTCAGATCCGGCAACGCCTCCGCCGCCAATTCGTGAAACGACGCGGCCATCACCGCGAATGCCCGCTCCAGCGCCTCGCGCGGCAAGGCGGCGAAATCGCGCCGGTCGGCAAAGCCCGCGGCATGCACGATCGCATCGACCGGTCCGAATGTGGCGCGCGCGGCAACAGCAAGTTCGGATGCGGTCCCTGCCTTCGCCAGGTCGCCGGTGCGCCATTCGACATTGGCGCCGGCGCGCTGACACGCGATGGCGACCGCCTTCAATCGCTCCAGCCCGGCCGCGTCGGCGCCTTGTCCGTGCAGCATCAGGCACTGATCGCTCGCCGCCAGCCGCCGCGCGACCGCGGCTCCGATCCCGGACCCGGCGCCGGTGATGATGGTAACGCGCATGAAGTCCCGTTTCTGAATGCTCTTGAACGGGCAAACTATAGGTGTCGCAAATGCGAATGCCAACAATCGCGTGCGCCCGCACGGGGCAGCGGTTGCCGCCAGGCGGCGAAACCGATGCGCGGCGAGGCAGAGTTGTCCGGCGATGCGCCGATCACTTCCGGTCTTCCCTCATAAACAGGCGCTGGCAGCATCGGTCGGCATGTCGCAAAGGTGCCAGTAGGCGACATCGGCATTCCCTTTCAGGCACGAGCGCAACGGCTTGCCCGCTTAACAGGCGGGACGGAAGGACCTTGTTGTGATACGGAGTCTCTGAAGGTAGCCGATAGGTTCGCAACGCATGACTTTTCGCATCCGCCAGCACCCTTATGAGGGAAGAAGCCAGCTTCGTAGCTCTCGCGAATGGCAGAACATGCGGATCGAGCATCGGTGCTCAAATCCAGCGGTCCTTCCGCCTGTTACGTCCACGTATAATGTTATTAACGTCGCTCTTGCAGGCCGCGCACAAGTTCGGTGGAGAGATGCAGGCGCTGTTCGGCGGGTGGTGGCGGTCCAGCCCGGAATAGTAGGCATTCTACCGGTGGGCTTTGAGGAGGTGGAATGCGAGATCGCTTCCCCGGTCGAATGCCTCCACATTTTCCTTGCGCCCTCGGTGGCAGCCGCAAGCGCGTTGGCTGATTTTGACCTTAATCCGTCGCGAGTGGAGGTGGTCCGCGCCAGAGGTGTGTCGGACCCCCTTCTGAAGGAGGTTGCGGTCGCGCTTGATGAGATCATCTCTCGGCCGCCCGAGCCCACCGATCGACTGTTCATCGAAGGCGTCCGTTCCATGCTCTCGGCGTATCTTGTTTCCAAGTATTCGAATGTCGCGCGTCGTGTCCTGCCGCACTCGCCGAGCCTTTCTTATCAGAAGCTGGCGCGGGTCTTGGACCTAGTCGAGTGTCGCTTTGCGGACGCGATCGGTCTGGATGAACTAGCTGCGGAAGCATGCCTTAGCCCGTTTTATTTCTCTCGCTTGTTCCAGAAAGCCACAGGTCTCTCACCTCATCGATACGTTGCAGAACGCCGCGTTCAGGAGGCGAAGAGAAAACTCGCGGAGGGGCGCTTGTCGCTGGTTGAGATTGCGCTGGAAATGGGCTTTGGATCGCAGGGCAACTTCAATCGAATTTTCCGCAAGCACACGGGCCACACGCCGGGCGAGTTCCGCAAGCAAAATCGCGGCGCGCGCTGACTTGAGCAAGAATAGCCTCTAGGTCCGCAAGATCGGCAAATACGCCAGCAGACTAAGCCTGTCTCTAAAGCCCAACCCTGATCCTGCCGCTGCTGTTGGCGGAGACATCAGGCGTTGCTTTCGGAGGTATCAATGTCCACCAAACCAACCATCGTCTTCTGTCACGGAATCTGGGCCGATGGCTCATGCTTCAACAAAGTTATCCCAGCTTTGCAGGCGGACGGCTATGAAGTCATCGCCGTGCAATACGGTCTGGATTCGTTCGAAGAGGACGTGAAGACGGTCAAGCGCACGCTCAATCGCGTCGGCAGTCCGGTCCTTCTCGTGGGGCATTCCTATGGCGGCGCGACGATAACTGCCGCAGGTGTTGACAAGCGCGTGGCGGGCCTCGTCTACATCGCAGCGGTGGCCCCGGATGCCGGCGAAACCGTGCAGAACCAACTCGACAAGTATCCATCAGATATATTCACTCGCGTCGAGGTCGCAGACGGGCGTGCTTGGATGCTGCCGAACGGGACCGAGTTCTTCGCTGGAGACCTCTCCGCGTCAGAGCAGAAGGTCGTATGGGCTACGCATTATGCGCCTGTCTTCGATCTGTTCCACCAACAGAAGCTCGGGGCCAACGACATCGCGTGGAAGTCGAAGCCGAGCTGGTACGTTCTCGCAACTCGGGACCATACCGTGCATCCCGATCTCCAGCGCTGGGTCTCCAAGCGCATGGGAGCAACGGTTACCGAGGTGGACAGTAGCCACGTCCCGATGCTCTCCCAGCCCGACGTCGTTATTGGCGTGATCCGCAAGGCCGCGGAGGCTCTTCAAAACGGCTAAGGCTACTGCCAATGGTTGATTGCACAGTGGGCACCGTCGCAAGGCGGTGTCCCTTTTTGTCCGAAGTGGATCAGTCCACCTTTTTTGACAAATGTCTGCTTTGGGTCAAAAGGCGACCTGACGGTCCTGAAACGCGACTTCCGGTCTTCCCCGCAGAGTGGACAAGCGACCCTTCAGGTCAGCTATTGGCCTGCCGGCGACGTTTACGAAAGCCTGCATACAGGCTCGCTGCCGCCAAAGCATAAAGCAGCCATTGTACGTTATCGTTCACTGAATCAGGCAACACAAAAGAGGCGGTGCCGAAACACAGCGTCGCCATCAGCGAAAGCGGACGCCATGGGATCTCGAAGTTTCGTTTGCGTGCAAGCTTCCACTCTCGCAATTCGTCATCGAGCGAGGAGAACTCGCTTTTTTCCGGCCACCGCACAGGCCGTTCGATCGAAGGCCCGGTGGACTGGACCCTTGCTTGTGTGATGGCTTCGGTTGCCCCCATCGAACGACCGGACGGAGCCGATGGATTCCCGCGACGGCCAAACGATCTCTGGTTCACCACGGACCCTTTCTCGGCGTAGCGGCCATTGGTGCTACCATCGCGTTAAGGGTCGTTTAACAACACACCTTGAATTGTCATGCGTTTTCGCCTCGTCGCGCGCAGGTGGGCCGATCCGCCCGAGCTCAGGCGCGCAACCGGGGTACCAGACGCGTCGCATTCTCCTGGCCAATGGCAGCGAGATCGGCGGCGGACAATCCGAGCTTCTGCAACTCGGCGAATTGGTCAAAGCCGAAATAGGGATAGTCGGTCCCGTAGGTGATCTGGGAGATCGGCACGAGCTTCATCAGTGCGGCCATTGACGGCGCGAAAGTCGCGTTCGCTGTGTCGTAGTGAAGCCTTCGCAGTTCGCCTTCGATCCCCTCCGGCGCAAATTCCGCCAGGTTCGCCCGTGCACCGTAAAACGAATTGATCCGGCCAGCCATCATCGGAATCGTGCCGCCGGCGTGTGAGAATAGCCATTTGATGTCGCGGAAGCGGGCAAGTGAGCCGCTCAGCAAAAGGCTTGTCACCGTTCGCGTGGTGTCATGGGGGACTTCGATGACCGCCGGAAAGGTGCCGACGCTGAGCGCGCTGCAGCAGCTCGCAACCAGGGGATGGACGTAGACGACGGCCTTTCGCCGGTTGAGTTCTTCGAGCACCGGCCTGTAGACGGGATTGCCGAGCCATTTATCCCCGTAACTGCTCTGCAACCCGATCCCGTCGGCTTTCAGGGTGTCGAAGGCATATTCGACCTCTTTGAGGGTGGCATCGATGTCCAGCATCGACAGCGTCGCGAACAGGCCGAAGCGACCCGGATGGTCGCGCATCATGTCGGCCGCGTAGTCATTGCACGCGCGGGCGAGCCGACCCGCTTCCACAGGCCCGACATCGAACCACACCCCTGGCGTGGAGGCGATCGACAGGATGCCTGAACGCACCCCACCTCGATCCATGTCCTCGATCAGTTTGGCCTGACTCCAGGCGACCTGACCGGGGAAATGCGGCTGCTTATGTGAATCTTCGTAATCAAGCCAACGCTTTTGATATTCGGGTGGATAAAAATGCAGGTGGGTATCGATCCGCGCCGGCTTTGTCTGTGCGTGCATCCCAACCATCGGGAAAACCGAGGCCGCGCCCAGCGCGCCGAGCCCGGCGAGGAAGCCGCGTCGTGTCGACGATGGACCGCAACACGCGCAGCCCGAGTGATGCCTTCGCGATCTCGAATTTCCAGTGTTCACCTTGAGCTCCCTGGCCTGTCGCTTTAGCCAAACTAAGGGCTGCCGTGCCCCGGCAGTCAATCCGTTTTTTCCTTCCAACAGCAGACATAGCCGCCTGGATTAGGCGCGCACCGGCTGGATCCGAGAGCAACTGATGCGAACAATCCATGCCGGGGTCCGGTATGGTCGCCACCAACGGTCCACAGCCGCCGCGCATGAGCAGCGCACGATGCACCGTTGCGCTTGATCGCGCCGCCGGAAACGTGATTCACGTTTTTCAACCAGACGATTTTATTGAAGCCGATCAACATGGTCGGCCTGTCCAGTCTTCGCGTGAAAAATAACGCTTCACATCCGACCCAAATCACCGGCTTATTCTTGGCTATCCCGTCCCAAACGAGGGGCGTTTCGCGATCGTCACGAACGTGGAGCGGGAT
>JBDTKZ010000086.1:0-37033 GCA_039935075.1 Bradyrhizobium sp. | reverse complement strand
CGGCCTGTTCAACGGCCGCCGCCGGCTGCTGCACGACATCATCCTGGGAACCGTGGTTATCAATAGCTCGATCCGCACCCAGGTCGCACCTGCCGCGCGCGGATATTGAACCCAAGGTAAACAATTGACCGTTAGGCTCCGGAGCGCGATGTTATCTTGATCTGCTTCGGAGGCCTGACGACCTGACGTGACCCAGCACTCCCGTGACACCCCGCAATTCTACCTGACGGCGCCCTCGCCGTGCCCGTATTTGCCGGGCCGGCACGAGCGCAAGGTGTTCACGCATCTGGTCGGCGACAAGGCCGGCGATCTCAACGATTTGCTGACTCATGGCGGGTTCCGGCGCAGCCAGTCGATCGCCTATCGCCCGGCCTGCGACCAGTGCCGCGCCTGCGTTTCGGTCCGGGTCGTCGCAGGCGAATTCCGTCCCTCGCGCAACTTCCGCAAGATCATGGCCCGCAATGCCGACGTGATCGGCGAGCAGCGCAGCGCGGTGCCGACCTCGGAGCAATATTCGGTGTTCCGCGCCTATCTCGACCAGCGCCACCGCCATGGCGGCATGGCCGACATGACCGTGCTCGACTACGCCATGATGGTGGAAGACAGCCACGTCGAGACCCGCATCATCGAATATCGCCGCCGCAATGCCGACAGCGGCATCACCGGCCGCGGCTCGGATTTGCTCGCCGTGGCGTTGACCGACGTGCTGAGCGACGGGCTGTCGATGGTGTATTCGTTCTTCGAGCCTTCGGAGGAAAGCCGCTCGCTCGGCACCTTCATGATCCTCGATCACATCACCCGCGCCAAGCGGCTGGGCCTGCCTTACGTCTATCTCGGCTACTGGATCGAAGGCTCGAAGAAGATGGACTACAAAGGCCGCTTCCTGCCGCAGCAGCGGCTGGCGCCATCGGGCTGGCTCCGGATCGATGCCTCAAGCGAAGTGCCGTCGGAACCGCAGGAGTAGATGCTTCTCGTCCTCGATAGCCTCATCCTGAGGAGCGCGTCTTCGCGCGTCTCGAAGGATGACTTCGTGGCACATGGTTCGAGACGGCGCTAACGCGCCTCCTCACCATGAGGCGTGTTTTGTTGCACGGCTTCTTAGTCAGCCGGCCTTCACCCGCTCACAAAATCCCACACCAACTTCGCATTCAACACGATGATCACCGCCGCCGTCAGCGCCGCCAACACGGTCAGCCAGCGCGGCGCGACAAAGGGGCCCATCTTGCTGCGGCTGGCGGTGAACATCACCAGCGGCACCACGGCGAACGGCAATTGCAGGCTCAGCACCACCTGGCTCAGGATCAATAGCTGACCGGTCGCCTTCTCACCGGCCCAGATCGTCACCACCACCGCCGGCACGATCGCGATCATCCGCGTCACCATGCGCCGCAGCCAAGGCGCGATGCGCAGGTTCAAAAAGCCTTCCATCACGATCTGGCCCGCCAAGGTCGCGGTGATGGTGGAGTTCAGCCCGCAGCACAACAGCGCCACGCCAAACAATGTCGGCGCGACGCTGGAGCCGAGCAACGGCGCCAGAAACGCATGGGCCTGGTCGAGTTCGGCGACGTCGGTCCTGCCGGCGCGGTGAAAGGTCGCCGCGGCCAGAATCAGGATCGAGGCGTTGATGACCAGCGCCAGACACAGCGCGAAGGTCGAATCGATATTGGCAAGCTTGATCGCCTCGCGCCGCTCGGCGATGCCGTCGCCGTAACCGCGGGTCTGCACCAGGCCGGAATGCAGATAGAGATTATGCGGCATCACGGTGGCGCCGAGGATGCCGAGCGCCAGATAAAGCATCTCGCGGTTATGCAGTATCTCGGTGGTCGGCGCGAAACCCTTGATCACAGCGCCCCAGTTCGGATCGGCCAGCGCGATCTGGATCGCAAAGCACACCGCGATGACGCCGAGCATCGCCACCACAAAGGCTTCGATCCAGCGGAAGCCGAACGCCTGCAGCGCCAGGATCAAAAACACGTCGGCCGCGGTGATCAGCACGCCGATCTCGAGCGGAATGTGAAACAAGAGATTGAGCCCGATCGCGGTGCCGATTACTTCGGCCAGATCAGTCGCCGTAATCGCGATTTCCGCCGACAGCCACAACGGCAACGCCACCCAGCGCGGATAGGAATCGCGGCAGGCCTGCGCGAGGTCGCGTCCGGCGCCGACGCCGAGCCGCGTGCACAGCGATTGCAGCACGATCGCCATCAGGTTCGATAGCAGCGCCACCGTCAGCAGCGCGTAACCGAATTTGGAACCGCCGGCGAGCGAGGTCGCCCAGTTGCCGGGGTCCATATAGCCGACCGCGACCAGATAGCCCGGGCCCAGGAACGCCAGCAGCTTGCGCCAGAACGGGCCCTGCGTCGTGGTTCGCACCGAGCCGAACATGCCCGCCAGCGACGGCTCACCGCGCTCGCTGCGCCAGCCGGATGCCGGCTGCGGCGCAGATGTGACTGCCGTTACTGAAGAATCGGCGCCGAAATCGGGATTTTTTGCATCCATCCGGACAAGGTGGCGTATCCCACCCGTTATTGCAACTCATTTGCAACTGCATCTGGGGTTCACGAAAATGATACCGACGGCCGATCTTGTAACGATGGCCTCGCCGCGCCGTTGCTGTCGGTGTCGGCGTTCAAGCCGATGATCGCCAATATCCTGACCGAAGCCGGCTTCGCGGCCGGGCCCGATGCGCTGACCAGCCTCACCAACGCACTCGCCGCCAAGCAACTGGCGTTTGAATCACCGGCGGTTCCGAGCGCGGCGCCGAGGCCCGGCGACGATTCCGTCAAAGCCGGTTAGGCGATCGCTTTGAAGTCGAGTTGCTGACGTGGTGCGGCACCTCTTTGGCGCCGCGCCGCAGAGCCGGACCGCGTCGCGAGTATCGAGCGGATTGCCGAATGCGCCGACTTGTCGGAAAGCGGGTGGGTTTCAGTTCCCCGATGCGGGACCGTGGCGGTCAACCGATCATTCCGGAGTTGCGCCATGTCCGACACACCAATCGATACCACCCATCTGCCACCCACCTTCAACCGCCTGGCCTGGTCGAATCTCGCCGCGCAATCCGCCGAGCAGGTCGCACTGGCAGCCGCGCCCATCGTCGCGGTGCTGATGCTGGGCGTCGGCGAAGGCCAGACCGGCCTGCTGCAGACCGCGCTGACATTGCCGTTCATCCTGTTCGCGATTCCGGCCGGGATGCTGGCCGATCGTATCTCGCGGCGCTGGCTGATGACATCGGCGGAGGCGCTGCGGGCGGTCGCGCTATCGGCGATTCTGGTGCTGATCTGGTTCAACTGGCTGACCTTGCCGCTGCTGGCGCTGACCGGCTTCGTCGCGGTCTGCGGCACCGTGGCCTATAGCGTCGCGGCTCCGGCGCTGGTGCCCTCGCTGGTGTCACCCAAGCTGCTCCCCGCCGCCAACGCGCGAATCGAACTGGCGCGCACCGTGGCGTTCGCCAGCGGCCCCGCGCTCGGCGGCGTGCTGGTGGGATGGGTGGGCGCCGCGCCTGCGTTCGGCTTTGCCGCCGCGCTGTCGATCGTCGCGGTGGTGCTGCTGTCAGGGATTTACGAACCGGCCCGGCTGCCTGTGCCACGGCGCCATCCGTTGCAGGAGATCCGCGAAGGTGCGGCTTTCGTGATGCATCACGCGCTGCTGCGCCCGGTGTTCATCACCCAGTTCATCTTCAACACCGCCTCGTTCCTGCTGCTGGCGGTATTCGTGCCCTATGCGGTGCGCCGGCTCGGACTATCGGCTGTCGGCGTCGGCACGACTTTGGCGATGTATGGCGTCGGCATGGTGGCCGGTGCGCTGTCGGCGACGCGGGTGATGCGCCGGCTGCCGTTCGGCGTCGTGATCGGGCTCGGGCCGGTGACGGGATTCGCCGCGTCCGCGGTGCTGGCGCTGACCACGTTCATTCCAAGCCCCCTGCTCGCCGGGCTCGGTTTCTTCCTGCTCGGCGCCGGCCCGATCCTGTGGGTGATCTCGACCACGACGTTGCGGCAATCGGTGACGCCGCCGTCCCTGTTGGGCCGGGTATCCGCCATCAACATCATGAGCTATGGCGCCCGCCCCGTTGGTGCAGCGCTCGGCGCCATCGTCGGCGGACTCTATGGGGCCGAAAGCTGCCTCTATCTGGCGGTCGCGATCTTCGGCGCCCAGGCGCTTGTGATCCTGCTGTCGCCCGCGGTCGCGCTGGCGCGGCAACCGGACATGATCGGTGAGCCGGCCACGGCCTTGCAGGGATGTTGAAGGCACAATTGACCCGAACTCGACATCAGATGTGTCAGTCGATCACCTCATTCGCGGTCGCAAGCAACGACGGGGAGATCGTCAGCCCGAGCGCCTTGGCGCTGCTGAGGTTGACGACCAGATCATATTTCGTCGGTGCCTGTACCGGCAGGTCGGCCGGTTTGGCGCCGCGCAAAATACGATCGACGTACCCCGCCGCGCCCCGCCAATGTTCGAGCTGATCAAATCCATAGGAGGCCAGCCCGCCGCCAGTCGCGAAGTACCGGAACGGATAAATCGCAGGCAAACGAAGCCGCGCCGCCAACCCGATGAGAGAATCCCGATTATTGATGTTGCCGGGATGCGGCAGAACGATCAGACCGCCATCCGGGGTATCGGCAAATTGAGCGATGCCGCGCGCGGTTTCGTCGCCGCCCACGGCGCTGATGGTGGACATCTGTATGCCGAGTGGTCGCGCGACCGCTTCGGCCGCACGCAGGAATTCGAGATGGGCCGCCGTGTCGGGATGCACGATCGCCGCCGCCCGGGTGACAGAGGGTGCGATCTCCTTCAACAGCCCGAGCCATTTGCCGCCCATCGCGGGCTCGAAATTCTGAAAGCCGGTGACGTTGCCGTCGGGGCGCGACAGGCTATTGACGAAGCCGCCTCCAACGGGATCGGAGACCTGCACAAAGACCGTCGGTATCTTCTTGTCCAGTTTTTGCAGAACGGCCAGGGCCGCGTTGGCGCTGATCACGATCGCGTCCGGCGCCGAACCGACGAGCGCGGTTGTTTCCTCCCTGATGCGGTCGATATCGTTGCTCGGCCATCGAATGTCGAGCTGGACATTGCGGCCATCGTTCCAGCCCAGACGGCGTAACGTGTCGAGGAACGCCGCGACGCGCGCCTGACCTTCCGGGTCGGATTGCCGATAGCCCGTCGGCAGCACACCGACGCGCCGCATTTTATCGGCTGGCTGCGCGCTCGCTCCAAACGACCAGATGGCTGTGCCGCCAAGCACCGATATGAATTGCCGCCTTGCAATAATCTTTGCCATTTCGCCTCATCGATGGCGGATCGGAACTGACGCAACGATCCGATGCTATCATACTCCTGGTTGGAGGTCCGTGAGGGTCGAGGACTGGAAGGCCCTCGCCGCGCCACAGCTCGATCAAATCGGCGAAGGGCTGCTGTTCAAGGATTGCCGACAGCAAACCATCGACGCGCTCAAATATGAAGGGCCGACCGCCCTGGTTTATGGGTTTCAGACAATCGGCTCGGTCGCAGCTCGGGAGCTGATGAGCCATCCTAAAACACAAGCTGGCATGAAGGCCGTGACTGCGGCCATTGATAAGGCCAAGATGGCCGAACTCTACAGGGATGCGGGCATGGCTGCGCCTGCGCCTGAGACGGTCCAACCCGCGAAATAGCCGGGAACGCATCGACGATCTTCATCTGTTGGCGCAAATGCTCAGGCCTCGAATTGGCATTTTCGAGACATGCCAACCGGCCGCGACAATATCCGCTCCCGGGCAAAGACCGGTAGTCGTTGAAGTGCTGCCAAACCTGCGCGATTGACCCGGAACTGACATCGGTTGCGGCTTGACCTGTGGTGTGAACAGGCACTTGATTGTTCGCCTGACTGAACCCGCCAGGATGCAGCAAATTCATGATTGGAAAATCGGCCTTTGCGATCCTGGCCCTTCTGGCGGTAAGCGTGGCACTTTATTCGCTCCGCTTCTACGGCGTGCTGGCCGGCAACTGGCTCGAGATTGATGCGGGAATCCGGGAGGTCATTGCGCGCGTGCCGGTGCAGGCACTGACGCATATGCTGATCGCGCCCATTGCGCTCCTTCTCGGCCCTTTCCAGTTCTATCCGAAATTGCGAGCAAAATATCCGCAGGCGCATCGATGGTCGGGTCGCGTCTATGTAACGGCTTGCGTGGTTGCTGGAATTGCAGGGTTAGCGGCTTCGCCTTATGCCTCCGGCGGCCCGGTCGCAGGGCTGGGTTTCGGCATTCTGGCGGTTCTGTGGGTCGGCACCACGCTCGGCGCGTGGCGTGCCGCCGTGCGCCGCAGGTTTGCGCTGCATCGCTTGTTGATGCGGTTCAGCTACGCGATGACGTTTGGCGCGGTAACCTTGCGGCTGCAAATTCCTCTTGGTTTTTTGCTGGGATACTCAAGCTACTCGGCCATGTCAGTATGGCTGGCCTACACCTCCTGGATTCCGAACGTCTTCGCGGTGGCGATTTATTCGATGGCGGAGACGAAGCGACCTTCAATAATGGCTTCCTCGTCGTCTGTTAATCGGGACAGATCGGAAGTGGCTTTTCCGGGCCGTCGGGACCGCGTTTGACCCATCTCGGACTTGCGTCCGTCGACAGCTAACAACATTTCTGGCGCTCGAAAGCGCGCGACGTGATACGCTGGACGGTGACTCTGCCTTCGGGGTGATCCAATGAGGCGACGTGAGTTCATCGCGACACTTGGGGCTGGACTGGCATGGCCACTCGTGGCTCGAGGACAGCAACGCAATAGCAAACGCCTGGCAATCTTCAGCCCGTCGGAGTCAAGCACGCTCATGCATGAGCATAGCGAGAACCGGTATTACAGGGTCTTGTTCGAAGAGCTTCGGCGGCTGGGGTGGGTCGAGGGACAAAACCTCACGGTCGAAGGTTATGGCAGAGAGCAAGGCCAGTCCGGTCTCGATGTTCTGGCGAGGGAAATTGTTCGAACAAACCCAGATGTCATCTACACGGTTGGTCCGGGTTCGGTCAGCTTCAAATCGGCAACATCCCTTATTCCAGTCGTAGCGTTGACCGCTGACCCGCTCGCGCTGGGGATTGCGCAGAGTTTAGCCCACCCGGGGGGTAATTTCACGGGCGTTAGCATCGACACCGGCCCGTCCATCCATGGCAAGCGGATTGCGCTATTGCGCGAGATGTTTCCGGCCATGTCGAAACTCGGCTGTCTCGCTCTTCGCTTCCAATGGAACGGGCCCATCTCAGGCCCCGCGGTCCGCGCGGCAGCCGAGACGATAGGCCTGCCTCTCGCGGTGTCCCTACTTGAATTTGGCGCGAGTGAAGCTGACTACCGGGCGGCGATCGAGGGCCTCTCCCACAATGGCGCAGATGCAATCTTGGTGCTCGACTCGCCTGACGTCTTTCGAAACAGCACGCTGATTGCAAGGCTGGTCGGCGAATCCAAGCTTCCCTCGATGTTTACGTTTTTTGAGCCGGTTGAGGCTGGCGGGTTGATGGCCTATTCCTTCGACTTGGTCGAAATGTACAAGCGCGCGGCAAACAATATCGATGCAATTCTCCGAGGGACGAAGCCGGGCGATATCCCTTTCTACCAGGCTTCCAAGTTCGAGCTGTCTATCAATCTCAAAGCAGCCAAACAATTGGGGATTTCGGTGCCACCCGCGCTTGCTGCCAGCGCCGACAACATAATCGATTGAGCAGGTTGGGGTCCGGTTCTGGCACTTTTCGAACCTCACGCGACGTCTGACCTGAGTCCGCCCCGCGCGCCAAACCTGCCATCGGCTGGCCCATCTGAATTTTATCGACCCGCACCCCGATTTATCCCGGGGCTCGTCATCTCACGTTTAATATGATATCTGTCATGTCATACTGACCGGGAGTTCCCATGGCCGACGAGACCCTTTCCACGATGCCGCCCGTTTCAACGATTTCAGCCGCGCCGCGGCCGGAAGCCGCCTCGACCACGGGGCAGATCGCGGTGCTCGCCGCATTGGCGGCGACCGGGACGCTCGCGACCAACATCCTGCTGCCGTCGCTGCCGCAGATGGCCGCGTCGTTGCAGGTCTCGAGCGCCGCGGTGACCTCGGCGATCACCGTGTTCCTGG
Source organism: Bradyrhizobium sp. (assembly GCA_039935075.1). GTDB lineage: Bacteria > Pseudomonadota > Alphaproteobacteria > Rhizobiales > Xanthobacteraceae > Bradyrhizobium. The sequence continues at coordinate 28,944 of JBDTKZ010000086.1, read as the reverse complement.
CGGTGTTCGCGCTCGGCCAACTCGTTGTCGGGCCGGTCTCGGATCGTTACGGCCGGCGCTGGCCGGTGCTGACGGGCTTTGCGGTGTTCCTCGCCGGCAGCGTTTATTGCGGCCTGGCCAATGATCTGCCGAGCCTGTTGATCGGCCGGGTGATCCAGGCCGCGGGTGCGTGCGCGACCTCGGTGCTGTCGCGCGCCATCGCCCGCGACCTCTTCAGCGGCGCGGCGCTGGCGCGCGCCATGGCGCTGATCATGATCGCGATGGCGGCAGCGCCCGGCTTCTCGCCGCTGCTCGGCAGCGCGCTCGATCATTATTTCGGCTGGCGCTCGGAGTTCATCTTTGTCGGGGTCTTTGCCGCGATCGCCGCCCTCGCCTACGAGCTGGTGTTCGGCGAGACCCACCATGCGACGCGAACCCCGCTCAATCCGTTGGCGATCGCCAAAACCTATTTCGGGCTGATCGTCGATCGCCGCTTCGTGGTTCCGGCGGCCACCGTCAGCCTGATCATGGGCGGGCTGTTTGCGATGTTCGCGGCGGCGCCGCGCGTTCTGATCGAAGGGCTGCATTTTACGCCGATCCAGCTCGGGCTGTTCTTCGCCGGTACCGTGATGGTGGTGTTCACGGCCGGCATGCTGGCCACCCGACTGGCGCCACGCTTCGGGCTCGACCGCTCGATCAAGGGCGGCCTGCTGGCGGCCGCGATCGGCAGCGCCGCCATCCTGCTGGTGTCAGTCCTGACGCCGACATTCCTGCCGTTCCTTGCCGCCACGTCGGTGTTCCTGCTCGGGATGGGCATCGTCAATCCGCTCGGCACCGCGCAGGCGCTGTCGCCGTTCGGCGAGAAGGCCGGGGCGGCCTCGGCGCTGGTCGGCTTCTGGCAGATGATGAGCGCCGCGATCGGCGTCTGGCTCGCCGCGACCGTCTCGCCGCGGGCGATGTTCGCGCTCGGCGCCGTGCTGACAGCGGCCTCGCTGGTCGCGGTATTACTTTATATGGCGCGCGCCAAAACGGCTCAGCCAGCCAGATAGCGCTCGTATTTGCCGGTCACGACCTCATCGGCCGCAATGTCCGGATCCAGCGTATAGAGATCCTGCGAGCGCCCGATCCCGCGCAGCGCGAACCGGCCGGTGGACACCAGATAGTTTCGCCCGACGGCATCGAGCCCGGCGCGAAAATCTGATGAGGCCAGCAACTCACGATCGACCGAGCGGCACATCGAGGCGATGCGGCTGACTTCGTTCACCGCCGGCCCCACCACGGTGAAGTCGAGCCGGTCCTCGCTGCCGATATTGCCGTAAAAAACCTCGCCGACATGCAGGCCGACATAGGCCGACGTCGTTGGCCTTCCCTCCGCGGCGCGGCGGACGTTGAGCGCGATCATGTTGCGGCGGAACTGATGTTCGGCGCGCAACGCGGCGCGCTTGGCGGTGGCCATGTTCTCATTTGTAAACGTCGCCAGCACGCCGTCGCCCATCAGTTTCAGCACCTCGCCGCCGCAATCGTGGATCGCGTCGATCGAGGCCTGCGCATAGTCGTTGAGGAACGGAATGATCTCGTCGGGCGCGATGGTCTCGCTGATCGCGGTCGAGCCGCGCAAATCCGAGAACCACAGCACGGTGTTGATGCGCTCGGTGACGCCGCGCGAGATTTTTCCGCGCAGCACCTGCTCGGCGGCGTCGCGGCCAAGATAGACCCGGCCGAGCGTTCGCGCGACATCGGCGTGCGCGGCGGATTTGATCGCCAGCCCCAGCACCGGCACCAGATCGCGCAACGCATCAAGGCCGTGCTCGCCAAAACCGTCTTCGCGCCGCGTCACCCAATAGGAGTAGAGGCAATCCATCTGCCCCATGGTGCCGGTCTCGCCGAAGCGGTGCACGAAGGCGATGAAATGCTTGTGCCCCTGGGCGGCGAGATCGTCGATCATCGAGAAATCGAGCTTGTGGCAATCGGCCAGATCGATCTGGATCTCGTCATCGCCGTGCTCGAGCATGTGATGGAAGGTCGAGCGGCGCCAGTTCTGGGCGGCACTGCCGTAGCCTGTCGGTCCATATTCGAACATTTCGCTCTCATTGGTCTCGGTGTCGTTCCAGCGAAAGCCGCGGCCCTCGAAGATCGGATGCAGCGTGTCGATAAAGACGAGCCCGCGCGACAAATCGAGGCCACCGGCGCGGCAGCGCTCGCAGAAGCCGCGCAGCAGGTCGTTTTCCGGCAGGCCGGTCAGGCCCTGGCTGACCAGCCAGTTCATCAGATGCGATCGGGATGTGGGATCCATGAGCTGATTATGCCGCGTAATCAGATCAGGTGAAAGGCTTGCACAACAATGCAGCGCGCGGCTTGACGTGGGTCCGGCGCTGCCCGCAAATGTCGTGCTAACGATCGACTGTGGGGCGGATCAAGGTGACAAGGAATAACGATGGCGCTTAAGCCATGAGCCAGCGGCAGCTTCCGATTATTCTGGCGCTCGGCACCACGCAGACGCTGGCCTGGGCATCGAGCTATTATCTGCCGGCGATCCTGGCCGATCCGATTGCGCGCGATCTCGGCGTGTCCTCGAACTGGATCTTCGCCGCCTTCTCCGCGTCGTTGGTGATTTCCGCCCTGCTGGGCCCACGTATCGGGCGTCAGATCGATCTGGTCGGCGGCCGCTCGGTGCTGTCGTTCTCCAATTTGACGCTGGCGTCGGGGCTGGCGCTGCTTGGCTTCGCCACTTCGATTCCGGTGCTGGTCGCAGCCTGGCTGCTGCTCGGGGTCGGCATGGGATATGGCCTCTACGACGCCGCGTTCGGCGCGCTCGGGCGCATTTATGGCGATGCCGCGCGCCGCTCCATCACCGGTATCACGCTGATCGCGGGCTTTGCCTCGACCATCGGGTGGCCGCTGACGGCGCTGGGGCTCGATCATATTGGCTGGCGCGACACCTGCTTTGCGTGGGCCGCGGCGCACATCCTGATTGGCCTGCCGATCAACTGGCTGATGCTGCCGCCGGTGGTGGCCGCGAAAGCCGCCGCGGCGAATGCGGTCAAGCCGCATATTCCGATCGACCGCACCATGGTGCTGCTGGCCTTTGCCTTTGCCGCGGCCTGGAGCGTCACCGGCGCGATGGCGGCGCATTTCCCGCGCATTATGGAAGCGGCCGGCGCCACGCCGGTGCAGGCGATCGCCGCCGGCGCGCTGATCGGCCCGGCACAGGTCCTCGCCCGCATCGCGGAAGCCAGCATGCTCAGCCGCTACCATCCGCTGCTCTCGACGCGGCTGGCCTGCCTCACCCATCCGATTGGCGCTGCGATCCTCGCACTGGCGGGCGGCGGTGCAGCGAGTGTGTTCGCGATCTTTCACGGCGCCGGCAACGGCATCCTGACGATCGCGCGCGGCACCTTGCCGCTGGCGATCTTCGGTCCGGAAAATTACGGCTATCGCCTCGGCCTGATCGGCGCGCCGGCGCGGATGGCGCAGGCGGTGGCGCCGCTGGCGTTCGGCCTGCTGATCGACACTATGGGCAGCCGCGTCCTGATGGTCTCCTCGGCGCTCAGCCTCGCAGCACTGCTGGCGCTGTGTCTGCTACGGGCGGATGCGAAGGCCGATGGCGGGCCGGTCGACTGACCTCCGAATCATCCGGCAATTCCATTGGCAGTTTGGTCTTCCAATTCGAGCCCTTTTAACGCAAAACCTCGGTATGGAAAATCAAGCTGACAAACCGGTCGGACTGCGCGGCCTGTTCGAATGGGCGACCACGCGCCCGCAAGCTTACGCGACCTATTTCCTCGCGGTCGTCCTGATCGGCGGCATGTCGTTCTACGCCGGCACGCTGAAGCGGCAGTTGACGAGTCCGTCGCCGCCGACCGTTTCCGCTCCGCGAAACTGATGCGCGCGAAGCCTACACCGCCGATATTTATCTGATCCGAGCTAAGCCGTCGCCTCATGTGGGCAACGCTCGACCTCGACCGTGATGTGACAGAGCCGCTTCAATCCGCCGAGCCGGCGCTTGTAGGTCGCGGGCGGCAGCGGATTGTCCGAGATGACCGAGATCACCGCGGCGCAATGACCGGGACCGACCTGCCATAGATGCAGATCGGTGACGCGGTCGCCCTTGGTTTCGATCCGGTCGCGGATCACGGTTTCCAGATCCTTGTCGGCTGATACGTCGAGCAGCACCGCCCCCGAATCGCGGATCAGCCCGTAGGCCCAGCTCGCAATCACCAGGCTACCGACGATGCCGACCACCGGATCGGTCCAAACCCATTGCGAAAGCATCGCGATCACCAATGCTGCGATCGCCAGCACCGAGGTCGCGGCGTCGGCCAGCACGTGGATATAGGCCGCGCGCAGATTGTTGTCGTGCTGGTGATGCGCATCATGGGAGTGGCCGTGGCCATGATGGTGGTCATGGTCATCGCGCAATAGCCAGGCGCTGGCGAGATTGACGACCAGGCCCAGCACCGCGATCGGGATCGCTTCGCCAAAGGCGATCGGCACCGGATGAAACAGCCGCGTCGCGCTTTCATAGGCGATCTGGACCGCGATCAGGCCCAGGATGATCGCGCTGGAAAACGCCGCGAGGTCGCCAAATTTTCCGGTGCCGAAGCTGAAGCGCGCGCTGCGCGCATGCTGTCGCGCGAAAAAATAGGCCAGCGCGGCGATGCCAAGCGCGGCGGCATGGGTTGCCATGTGCCAGCCGTCGGCCAGCAGCGCCATCGATCCGAACAACGTGCCGGCGGTGATCTCGCCGATCATCATCGCGACCGTCAGCGCGACCACAAACCAGGTGCGGCGCTCGTTGCGCTCGTGGCGCTGGCCGAGGAAGACGTGGTCGTGGGTCCATTGATCGAGGGAATGTGAGTGCATGGATCGATCTTCAAATCCCAAAACGTGCGCTTAAACCACCTCGGCCGGCGCGAGCCTGCAGACGTCGCTGCTGGCTTCGATCTGCAGCGTAGCATGGTGGATGTTGAAACGGCGCGACAACTCCTCGCAGACGCTGTGCAGAAACGCGTCGTTGAATCCGGTCGGGCGCACCAGATGCGCGGTCAGCGCGGTTTCGTTGGTGCTCATGGCCCAGATGTGCAGGTCATGCAGCTCGGTGACGCCCTCCAGCCGGACCAGAAAATCCTTCACCTTGGCCAGTTCGATGCCTTTCGGCACGCCGTCGAGCGCGAGGTTGACGCTGTCCCTGGCGAGGCCCCAGCCGCTGGCCAGCACCACCGCCGCGATGCACAGGCTGATCGCCGGATCGACCCAGAGCCAGCCGGTCGCCATGATCACCAGGGCTGCGACCACCACGCCAAAGGAAACGCCGGCGTCGGCCGCCATGTGCAGATAGGCGCCGCGAATATTGAGGTCGCCGTGACGGCCGCGCATGAACAACAGCGCCGTCGAGCCATTGACGAGGATGCCGAGGGCGGCGACCAGCACCACGGTCCAGCCGGCCACCGCCGCGGGCTCCTGAATCCGGTTGATGGCTTCGACCGCGATGCCGCCGACCGCGATCAGCAACAGGCCGGCATTGAACAACGCCGCCAGGATCGAGGCGCGACGATAGCCATAGGTGTGTTGATGCGTCGGCTGCTTCTGCGCCAGCCACGCCGCGCCCCAGGCCAGCAGCAGCGCGATCACGTCGGCGAAATTGTGAACCGCATCGGAGATCAGCGCCAGCGAGTTGGCGGCATAGCCGAACACCAGCTCGGCGATTACGAACCCCGTGTTGAGCGTGACACCAGCGGCAAACGCAAAGCCGAAATGATCGGGCGCGTGGCTATGCCCGACATGGCCATGCGCATGGCCGTGATCGGGCGCATGATCGTGCCCATGACCGTCGTCGTGTGCATGATCGGGATGATGATGGTCGTGCTGATGGGCCATGGCGCTTCAGATGATACCGGGTCGTTGTGACGCCGGGTTATACCGCGGACGGATGACCGAATACTATTACGTCCGCCGCGCTCTCAGCCGTCATCGTCCGCGAAAGCGGACGATCCAGTATTCCAGGGCAAAGGTGATAGAGACGAGAAGTTGCTGTGTACGGGATACCCGCTGCAGCCTGTCATCGGGCTCGCCGAAGGCGAGACCCGGTGGCGGGTATGACGGTTTTTATGGAGCGAGGTCCCGCGCCTTATCGCGGCGCCCTACTCCACGCCCCGGTTGAACTTGTTCGACTTCGGCAGGCCATGCGCGAGGCGGCCGGCATCGGCGCGGTTGCCGCGCCAATCGGTCAATTCCTTGGCGGACATGCTCTGGTCGCGGCCGGCGGAATCCTTCCAGGTCAGGCCGGCCTTGGCATCGAAGGTCGCAACATCCGACAGCGCGGCGCTGGTGTATTTCTGCAGCCGCACGCCGCGGCCGCGCGCCATCTCCGGGACCTGGTCGAGCGGGAAGATCAGCATCTTGTGGTTGGTGCCGATCACCGCGACGGTATCGCCCGTGATGGTGGCTATGGCGCGGGCCTCGTTCGGCATCTCGACATTGAGCACCTGCTTGCCCTTGCGGGTGTTGCCGACGCAATCGTCCTCGTTGACCACAAAACCCTGGCCGTCATGGCTGGCGACCAGGAACTTGCGCCCGCCTTTGTTGACGAACAGCGCCACGATCGCGGCGTCCTGCTCCATGTCGATGAACATCCGGATCGGCTCGCCATGGCCGCGGCCGCCCGGCAATTTGCCAACGTCGAGCGAGTAGAAACGCCCGTTGGTCGCGAACAGCAGCAGCTTTGAGGTGGTCTCGGCGAAGAAGGCCTGATCGAGCTTGTCGTCGGTCTTGAAGGTCAGTGTCGAGAGATCGGCGACGTGGCCCTTCAGCGTCCGCACCCAGCCCTTGTCGGACACCACCACCGTGACCGGCTCGCGCTCGACGAAGGCTTCCTCGATGGCAGCCAGATCATGCTCGGGCGCGTCGGCAAATTGGGTACGGCGCTTGCCGAGCAGCGTCTTCGGTCCAAAGATCTCGCGTACATTGCGGACCTGGTCGCCGACCTTGCCCCATTGCTCGGTCTCGGAGCCGAGCAGCGCCTTGATCCCCTTCAATTCACCACGGAGGTTCTTGTCCTCGGTGCGGATTTCCATTTCCTCGAGCTTGCGCAAACTGCGCAGCCGCATGTTGAGGATGGCATCGGCCTGGACTTCGGTGAGCTTGAACGCCTTGATCAAGGCCGGCTTCGGCTCGTCCTCGGTGCGGATGATCTTGATCACCCTGTCGATGTTCAGATAGGCGATCAGATAGCCGCCGAGCACTTCGAGACGATGCTCGATCTGCTGCATGCGGTAGTTCGAGCGGCGCAGCAGCACGTCGCGCAGATGGTCAAGCCATTCGCGCAAGCACTCCGCGAGGCCGAGCACCTTGGGGATGCGCCCCTTCACCAGCACGTTGAGGTTTAATGGAATCCGGCTTTCCAGTTCGGTCAGCCGGAACAGCGATTCCATCAGCAATTCGGCATCGACCGCGCGCGACTTCGGCTCGATCACCAGGCGGATGTCTTCCGCCGATTCATCGCGGACGTCGCCGACCAGCGGCAGTTTATTCTCGTTGAGCAGTTCGGCGATCTTCTCGACCAGCCGCGACTTCTGCACCAGCCACGGAATCTCGGTGATGACCACGACCCAGGTGCCGCGCGCGCCCTCTTCCTGGTTCCATTTGGCGCGGGTGCGGAACGCACCGCGCCCGGTCATATAGGCCTCGGTGATGCTCTCCTTGGAGTCGATGATGATGCCACCGGTCGGGAAATCCGGTCCCTTGACCCAGCGTAGCAGCGCCTTCGACTTGGCATCGGGCTTCTCGATCAGATGCAGCGCGGCGTCGCAAAGTTCGGCGACGTTGTGCGGCGGGATCGAGGTGGCCATGCCGACCGCGATGCCCTGCGCGCCATTGGCGAGCAGGTTCGGGAAGCCGCCGGGCAGCACGACAGGCTCTTTCGACTGGCCGTCGTAATTGGGACGGAATTCGACGCCGTCCTCGTTGATGCCGTCGAGCAGCAGCCGCGCGACGTCGGTCATGCGCGCTTCGGTGTAGCGGTAGGCGGCGGGATTATCGCCGTCGATATTGCCGAAATTGCCCTGGCCGTCGACCAGCGGATAACGCGAGGAGAAATCCTGCGCGAGGCGCACCATGGCATCGTAGATCGCCTGGTCACCATGCGGATGGAACGAACCCATCACGTCGCCGACGATCTTGGCGGATTTCTTGAACGGCGTGCCGGGGTCGAGCCGCAGCAATTGCATGCCGTAAAGGATGCGACGATGCACCGGCTTCAGGCCGTCGCGGGCGTCCGGCAGCGCGCGGTGCATGATGGTCGAAAGCGCGTAAGCGAGATAACGCTCCTCAAGCGCATCGCGCAGCATCACCTCGTGAATTTCGGCCGGTTCAGGCGGAATCAGTCGTTTTCCCATGGCGCCGGATTAAACTTTTGGGACGAATCGGGCAAGGCGCGAATCAGGGCAACGGGGCCAGATAGTTTGGACCTGATTCGATCGCCACCGTCGCAGCAGGCCTCGCAGCCAGGCCGTCGGCCGCTATTTACCCGGGACTTTCTGAGCCGAGGCGGTCTGGGTCAGACCCGGCCTGATACAGCGTCGCGCCGCGTCGATGTCCGCATCGGTCGCGCCCTGATTTCGGGCATATTCCTCGGCGGCCGTCGCCGAATAGAGCGCGACGTAGTACCTGACAGCCACGCAGGACATGCGGTGCAAGATGCCGGATCGCTCCGCCGCCATCGCGTTGGACGACCATCCAAGCAAGACCACCAAAAGACAGATCAAACGTACACCCATCGGAATCCCTCGAGATCAGCGATCCGGTCCTATCGCAACAATGGAAGGGAACTTTGGTTCCCCAAAAATTCCCCAAGGATGGAGCGGCTCGGCGGTTTGCCGGGATATCACCGAGCCGGATCGCGTTGCGGCGTGCCGTCAACGATCGATTTTGATCAGCGCCTCATACGCTGCTTATGCATTTCTGAATGCGATAGCACCGGCAAGCGATCGCGGACGGGTCCTGACGGCGCCGCCGTCGTTGCCGCTTTCAACGATCCACTGGCCGTTCTCCTGGCCGACAATTTTTCCGACATGATGACGCCAGACGACGATCGCGCCGACGGACGGACCGCCCGCGTTCGATCCATAGCGCGCCCATGATCGAGCCAGATTGTACGACGAACCCGGATCGCTGCCGACTTGACCGCGCATGTACCATCCGCACCAGGCCCCGGGGCGTCCGGCGTAATGAGCATGCCGTCCGTAGTGAGCATGATGGTGATACGATCGAGCCTGCGCATTCGACGCGAATACACAAAGCACAGCCGTTGCAGCTAAGATGGTACGCATTGACTTACAAATCCTTTGTCGGGAGATCGCTTCAACGCGATCAAGACAGCCGCTTTAAGTGGACGAGTTCTGGTCCGGCGGCGCGCGATAAATTCGCGGAACTAAGTTCCGATCGTTGGCTTTAAGTCATTTGAAGTGGCCAAAATGCGGCACAGGGTCCCGCTCAGAAGACAGCGCCATGCGCTGCAAGCGGTGGTACATCGCGCGATAACGTTAATGCGGCACCGCGACGTAATATCTCGCCGCGAATGGGATGAAACCGCGATCAATTCGGCGCAATGGCAATCCTGCTGCGCGCCACCGCATTGATGAAACCGTCGCGCGCATCGGAGTGGCCCTGCCCGCGCGGTTCCAGCACGTGGCGCAGAAGGAATAACCCGGTCAGCCGAAAACCATCCTGCAAATCCTGATCCGACCAGTCGTTCGAGGCGCCCTCGCCTTCGCGCAGAAACGCCGGCAACCGCAGCAGCCGGTCGCGATACGGCTCGCCAGCCGTCCGCGACACCGCGCCGCCGGATTTCGGCGAAACGTAGATCAGCTCGGTGGTGCCGCCGGTGGCGGCGCAATTTTCCAGATCGAGGCCAAATCCGAGTTCGGCCAGCATCGCGAGTTCGAACCGCACCAGGTGTATGGCCGCGGCGCCAGCGTCGTCGAAATCCTCGAGCGTGCGCTCCAGCATTTCGTAAATATCTTCGTGCGGATCGCGCTCCGGCAACAACCGCACCAGCGAGGCCAGATGGGTGATGCCATAGGTCGCATGCGCCGACGCCAGCAGGGTGGCCGCACGCAAGCGCGTACCCTCAACGACGTAATAACCGAGATGCTCATCGAGCCGCGCCCGCCATACCGTGGTGACGCTGTTGCCGGGCTGCAGCAACGGCCGCATCCGCTTGCCCGCACCGCCGCGCACCAGGCCGAGATGGCGGCCGTGGCTGCGCGTCAGCAGCTCGACAATGGCCGAGGATTCGCCATGCCGCCGCACGCCCAGCACGATGGCTTCGTCGGTCCATTCCATTCGTGGGACAATTCTCTCGATTCAGCGCCGGCGCCCGCAGGCCCGAACAACACATTCAAACTATCACAATCACGATGGACTGACACATCGTCTCTCGCGACCACGAGAATACGCTGCTGGAAGGAACGATTGTAACCACAAACGGTTGTGACCGACCCGGGTTGCGTCCTGCGGCTCGGCAGCGCGCCCTTGGCCTCCGCGGATTGAAAAAAATTGGCAGAAATCTCCTCCCCCATCCGGTTGCAGCAGCAGCCGGGAACCGCCCTTATCAATCTGGCCGTCGCCACGCTGATCGTGACCGGATTATATTTCGGCAGGGAAATCCTCGTCCCCGTTGCCTTGGCGGTTCTGTTCAGTTTTGTCCTGGCGCCGTTCGTGACCCGGCTGCAGTCATTGCGGGTCCCACGCACGTTGTCAGTGCTGATTGCGGTGTTGGTCGGGTTTTCAGTTATCTTCAGCCTTGGCGGACTGATGGTCTCGCAGGCCAATCGCCTGGCCGAGGAATTGCCGGGGTATCAACAGACCCTTCGCGACAAAATCCAGGGTTTGCGGGGCGTCGCAGCGAGCGGATCAGGGACACTTGAGCGCGCGTCGAAGGTGCTCAGAGAACTCAATACCGAACTTCAAAATCCGTCCGCCGGGCGAACCGGCGCAGACGGCTTGCGGCGGCAACCACTTGATAAGCCCATTCCTGTCGAGATCAGACAGCCCGATCCGGGAACCTTAACGACACTCGTTGCAATCATTCAGCCTCTGATCCAACCGCTCACCACCACGGGCATCGTCATCATCTTCGTGGTATTCATTCTGCTGCAGCGCCAGGACTTGCGAAACCGGTTCATTCGGCTCGCCGGATCGCACGATATGCAGCGCACGACCGCGGCGCTTGATGACGCCGGCCAGCGCCTCAGTCGTTTGTTCGTGAACCAGGTCATCCTGAATGCCTCGTTCGGCCTGCTCATCGGCATCGGGCTGCAATTGATCGGCGTGCCAAGCGCACCTCTGTGGGGCCTCGTCGCGATGATTTTGCGTTTCGTGCCTTATGTCGGCTCGCCGATCTCGGCCGTCTTTCCGTTGATCCTCGCAGCGGCGGTCGGCTCCGGCTGGGGCATGCTCTTGATGACGGCCGCACTGTTCGGAACGCTCCAGCTCATTGCCGGACAAGTCGTCGAGCCGCTGGTGTACGGTCGAAGCTCCGGCCTGTCGCCGGTTGCCATCGTGCTTTCCGCATCTTTCTGGACCTGGCTTTGGGGACCGATCGGGCTGGTGCTCGCCACCCCCTTGACGATTTGCCTTGTCGTCGTGGGCCGCCATGTCGATCGCCTTCAATTCTTTGACGTGTTGCTTGGCAACCAGCCGGCATTGACGCCACCGCAACTGATCTACCAGCGGATGCTTGCAGGCGATCCGATCGAAGCATCGCAGCAGGCCCAGACCCATCTCGAAGGCGCATCGCTGCAAGATTATTACGATACAATTCTGTTGAACGGCTTGCGCTTGGCCGACGCCGACGCCCGCCTCGGCAGGCTGAACGGTGAGCGCCTCGATCGCGTGTTGACCACCGTGCGCGAGGTGGCGGACGACCTCGAGGCCCACGAAGACCGGCTGATCGGCGACGGGCTGGAGGCCGATCTCCGCTCCGATTTGGCGCGACTCGAGCCCGTCTCCGATATCCCGCCGGTTCCCTTGCTGGAAAAATGGAGGCAGCCGGGTGCTATCATGTGCATTCCCGGCTCAGGCAAACTCGATGAGGCCGCTACGCTGGTCGTTGCCCAGATGCTGCACCGTCGAGGGATCGGCGCCGCAAGCGAAACGGCCGACGCGTTGTCGATTTCGAGGTTTTTCTCGCTCGACCTGTCGCAGGCAGCGGCGTTTTGCATTTGCTACGTGGGGAAACCTTCCAATGCGATGATCCAGTATACGGTGCGCCGGTTGAGCAAGAAGAGCATGGGAGGCCGGATCTTCATCGCCCTTCTCGGCGACGAAAGCGACGCCGTTGCGCCTGGGACGGCCGATATCACGACAATCGTCGGCAATTTCGGTGACGTCGTAAACTTCATTGCCGAGGCCGCCGTCGAGGATTCCCGCAATAGATTCCGGGCCGAACCGGCGATCGAGCAGAACGGGGCCGCGGCCGGCGTTTAATGGAAGTGAGGGTCGCAGCGCGTCAGCTATGCATTGAACCATCCCTTGGCATCGCCGGTGAAGGAGAAATACAGCCCCACCGCGGACAAGGCGCAGGACACCACCTCGATGGCGCTGTCGAGCGCCAGGCCGGTATCGCCGATCGCTTCCACCAGCGAATAGACCGACATCAGCAGCAGGGCGAGTAATGCCCAGCGCGGCCAGCTTTTGCGCCGCTGCGCGGCGAGCCAGACGAAATAGACCAGCAACAGAATCATCGCGCCCGCGATTACGGTCGCCATCGCGATCAAGTGTTCCGTCATCTCCCCGGTCGGGGTGCGGTCCTGAAACGCGGCCGACAACGCGTCGAGCGTCAGCGACAGATAGAGCAGCACCTCAAACCAGACCACGTTTCGGGGGACGTTCATAAGACGCCGGTCATTCCTTTGGAAAATCCAGTCCCATTTCGCGGTAGCGGTCGGGGTCCTCGCTCCAGTTTTCGCGCACCTTCACGAACAGAAACAGATGCACCGGCACGCCCACGATCTCGGTGAGCTCCTTGCGTGAGTCGGCACCGATCGACTTGATGGTGGCGCCGCCCTTGCCGAGCACGATCTTGCGCTGGCTTTCGCGCTCGACAAAGATCGTCTGCTCGATGCGGACCGATTTGTCCTTGCGCTCGGTCCAGCTGTCGGTCTCGACCGTCGACTGATATGGCAATTCCTGATGCAACTGCCGGAAGATCTTTTCCCGGGTAATCTCGGCCGCCAGATGCCGCAGCGGCGCATCCGACATCTGGTCTTCGGGATAATGAAACGGCCCCGCCGGCACCATCGCCGCCAGCGTGCGCCTGAGATCGTCGACGCCGTCGCCCGACAGCGCCGAGATCATGAACGTCTCCTCGAATGGCAGGCGCTCGTTGGCGGCCTTGGCCAGCGCCAGCAGCTTTTCGCGCGGCACCAGATCGATCTTGTTCAGCACCAGGAGCTTCTTGTGCGCGACGCTGGCCGCCTTGGTCAGGATCGCGTCGGCTTCCTCGTCGATTCCCGATTTGGCATCGAGCAGCACACAGACCAGATCGGCGTCATGCGCGCCGCTCCAGGCCGTCGACACCATGGCGCGATCGAGCCTTCGTTTGGGCAGGAAGATTCCGGGCGTGTCGACCAGGATGATCTGGGCGTTGTTCTCGATCACGATGCCGCGGATCAGCGCCCGCGTGGTCTGTACCTTGCGCGAGACGATCGTGACCTTGGAGCCGACCAGGGCGTTGACGAGCGTGGACTTGCCGACATTGGGGGCGCCGATCAGCGCGACGAAGCCGCAGCGTGTGGCTGCCGCCGGTGCGCCCGTATCGGGAGTTTCATCCATCATTGCTGCCGCCACCAACGCCTTCACGTTCAATCATCACGGATGCCGCGACTTTCTCGGCGGCGCGCTTGCTGCCGCCGACGCCTTCGGCCGGGTCCAGTCCCGGCAAATCCACCGCGACCCGAAACTGCGGATCGTGATGCGGCCCGGTGCGCTCGACCTCGCGGTACACCGGGGTCGGCAGCCCTTTGCCCTGGGCCCATTCCTGCAGCACGGTCTTGGGGTCGCGCAACGGTCGCCGCGGCTTGCGCATCCGCTCCGTCCAGTTGCGCTCGACGAATTGCGCCGCGGCCGCGTAGCCGCCGTCTATGAAGATCGCCCCGATCACGGCTTCGCAGATGTCACCGAGCACGGATTTGCGCAACCGCGCCCCGGCGGCGGCACCAACCGCGCCGAGCTTGATATCATCGAGCAGCCCGAGCGATTTCGCGACATCGGCGCAGCTTTCCTTGCGCACGAGATCGGCCAGACGCTTGGACAATTCGCCTTCGTCGGCCTTAGGATAGCCGCGATAGAGCATGTCGGACACGACAAGTCCGAGCACGTGGTCGCCGAGAAACTCCAGGCGCTGATAGCTGTCCGCGCGGTGCCGGGTGGCAGGCTTCAGGGCCGAGACATGCGTAAACGCGGTGACCAGCAGCGCCGTATCGGCGAACTTGTACCCGATGCGCGACTCGATCGCCGCAGCCGCCGCCTTGGCGCTGACCTTGCCGCGTTTCTTCCTTGCCGCAGGCTCGCGCCCGGCGTCCAGCTGAGCGGACGCTTCGCCCGATGGCGACGGGGTCTGGATGTCCTGCGCGTCGTCGTTCATCGCACAAATGAGAATATGCGATTCCAGCGCACCGCGGTGGGCCAGCGCCAGAACATCCAGGCGTGTTCGCCCTCGGCAATGGAGAAGAAAATCATCTGGGCGCGGCCGATCAGGTTCTCGAACGGCACATAGCCGACCGCCGACAGCACCCGGCTGTCGGTCGAATTGTCCCGGTTGTCGCCCATCATGAAGAAATTGCCCGGCGGCACGGTGTAGATATTGGTGTTGTCGTAGAAACCGTTATCGACGCAATCCAGCGACTCATAGCTGACGCCGTTCGGCAGCGTTTCCTTCCAGCGTTTGACCCGCGCGGTGGCGTCGGACGACCCGCAGGGGTCCTCGCCGATGAAGTCGCTGAGACGCTCGCGCCCCACCGGCTTTTCGTTGATGTAAAGCAGGCCTTCCTTCATCTGGATGCGGTCGCCCGGCAAGCCGATCACACGCTTGATGTAGTCGGTGGTGTCATCCTTCGGCAGCCGGAACACCACGACGTCGCCGCGGTTCGGTTCCGAACCGAAGATGCGCCCCGAGAACAACGGCGGCGATAGCGGGATCGAGTAGTGGCTGTAGCCGTAGGAATATTTCGAGACGAATAGATAGTCGCCGACCAATAGCGTCGCCTTCATCGAGCCCGAGGGGATGTTGAAGGGCTGGAACAGGAAGGTGCGGATCACCAGGGCGATCAAGAGCGCATGAATGACGACACGGATGGTTTCACCCAAGCCGCTCTCAGATTTTGTTCCTGTGGTCACGCTCATCGCTTTCCCAATTTCCGCCGCTTCTGCCAATCGATGGCAGAATATCTTCCTTACGCGAATCGCTAGCCGTTTCGCGTCAAGGAATGGTCGATTCTGGTGTGAAAGCGAATCCCGGCGCAAACCCGAATTCGCCCTGTTTCCCCGCGGCGTTTTAGACGGTTGTTCGCAACCGCGCAATCAACGGCGCCATCAAAACTTGCTAATCCTTTGATTGGCCTAAGATTTTTAGTTTCGCCGCCGGATACGCGAAAACCACCCCTTGAAGCGTCAGGGATTGCCCGCAGGGACCGCCGAAATTATGACGAAAGCCTGCGCCAACGGCCAGTCGTCGGTGATCGACAGGTCGATCCGCGCCTCATGACCCGGTGGGGTCAGCGCCTTGAGCCGGGCCAGCGCCCCGCCGGTCAATTGCATGGTCGGACGGCCGCCCGGCAGGTTGACCACCCCCATGTCCCGCCACCAGACCCCCAGCCGGATGCCGGTGCCCAGCGCCTTGGAACAGGCTTCCTTGGCGGCGAACCGTTTGGCGTAGGTCGCCACCACCATTTTCTCGTTCTTGGCGCGGCGTTCGGCCTTGGCGCGCTCGGCGGTGGTGAAAATGCGGTCGAGGAAGCGCTCGCCGTGACGCTCGATCACCTTGCCGACGCGGGTGATGTCGATCAGGTCGGAGCCGATGCCGATGATCATGCCAAGTCCTTCAGGTTCTTGTCCTCCAGGTTCTCGCGGCCGCGATCCATGGCGGATCGCATCGCGCGCACGGTTTCACCGAGCCCGACGAACAACGCCTCGCCGATCATGTAATAGCCGATATTCAATTCGGCGATCTCGGACAGGCCTGCGATGGTCTCCGCGGTCCGATAATCGAGGCCGTGGCCGGCATGAACTTCCAGCCCCGCGGCACGCGCCAGCGCCGCTCCCTTGACGATGCGCTGCCATTCGGCGTCCGCCTTGGCGGTATGACCGTCCACCACGGCATCGCACCAGGCGCCGGTGTGGATCTCGATCACCGGGGCGCGCAGCTTCGCCGCCATCTCGATCTGCCGCGGGTCGGCGGCAATGAACAACGACACCCTGATTCCGGCATCGTTCAATTGCGCGATGAACGGCTTTAGCGTGTTGTGCTGCCCGACCACATCGAGCCCGCCTTCGGTGGTGAGTTCCTCGCGTCGCTCCGGCACCAGGCACACCGCATGCGGCTTGGTCGCGAGCGATATCCGCAGCATGTCTGATGTCGCCGCCATCTCGAAATTCAGCGGCTTGGAGATCCCGGCCTTCAGCCGCGCCATGTCCTCGTCGCGGATATGGCGGCGGTCTTCGCGTAAATGCGCGGTGATGCCGTCGGCGCCCGCCTCGATCGCGGTCAGCGCCGCGCGCACCGGATCGGGCCGCTCGCCGCCGCGCGCGTTACGCAAGGTGGCGACGTGATCGACATTGACGCCGAGACGGAGCGGAGGAGCGGACATGCAGGACTCGCAGCTTGAAATAATCTGACGGTGATTAGCAGAACATCCTCATCCTGAGGAGCGGCGTCGAAATTTATCATCGGGCCGCGCTTTGCGCGGACCCGTTGGCCGCGTCTCGAAGGATAACTTCGTGGCACACGGTTCGAGACGGCGCTGGCGCGCCTCCTCACCATGAGGTCGCGTGTTTTAATCGAATCACTACAGGCTCCGACCTCATCCTGAGGAGCGGCCTCTTGGCCGCGTCTCGAAGGATGGCGTTGTCGCGCACGGTTCGAGACGGCGCGAAAATGTGCCTCCTCACCATGAGGGCGTTCGCCCCTACCCATTGACGCGCTCGACCCGGGCGACGACGGCCTTGGCGCGCAACTGGGCGATGATCGCGCTGAGATGCTTCAGGTCATAGACTTCGAGATCGATGATCAGTTCGGTGAAATCAGGCGAGCGCCTGGACATGCTGATGTTGTCGATGTTGCCGTCGTGCTCGGCAATCACGGTGGCGACCTGGGCGAGGCTTCCCGGTTCGTTGACGTTATGAACCAGGATCCGGGCGGGAAACCGCTGCGGCGTGGTGTCGTCGACATCCCAGCGCACGTCGAGCCAGCGCTCCGGCTCCTCCTCGAAATCGCCGAGCGCCGGCGACTGGATCGGATAGATCGTGATGCCCTCGCCCGGCGAAACGATGCCGACGATACGGTCGCCCGGCACCGCACCGCCGTTCGGCGCGAACTTGATCGGCAGGTCGGAATGGATACCGCGGATCGGAATAGCCGAAGGGCTGCGGGCCGGATCGGATGGCGATTTCAGCTTCAGCTTTTCCGCGAGGCTCTTTTTGGCGCCAAACCGGCCGACGCGCTCTTCCTTGTAATCGGGATACATCGCGCGGGCGACGTCGGATGCCTTCAACTCGCCGCGCCCGACCGACGCCATCACGTCGTCGATCGAGGCGCGCGCCAGCCGCGGCAGCGCGCCCTTCAGCTTGTCGTCGGCGTATTCGATCTTGGCGCGGGCGAACAAGCGTTCGACGATGCGGCGGCCGAGGCCGGCATATTGATCGCGCACGGCGGTGCGGGTGGCGCGCCGGATCGCCGCGCGCGCCTTGCCGGTGACCGCAAGGGCCTCCCACGCCGACGGCGGCGCGGCCTGCGCCTTCGAGGTCAGCACCTCGACCTCGTCGCCGTTTTGCAATTCGGAGGACAGCGGCGCGAACTTGCCGTTGATCTTGCAGCCCACCGCGCTGTTGCCGACATCGGTATGCACGGCATAGGCGAAGTCGATCACATTGGCCTGGCGCGGCAGCGCGATCAGTTTTCCCTTCGGCGTGAAGCAGAACACCTGGTCGTGGAACAGCTCGAGCTTGGTATGCTCGAGAAACTCTTCCGGGTTGGTGCTTTCCGACAGGATCCCGACGGTACGCCGCAGCCACGCAAAGGCATTGGATTCGCGCTTGAGCAGTTCGGTCGGCGAGCCGACGCCGTCCTTGTAGAACGCATGCGCCGCGATGCCGAGTTCGGCGATCTGGTCCATCTCCCCGGTGCGGATCTGAAGCTCGACGCGCTGGTTGCCGGGGCCGATCACGGTGGTGTGGATCGAACGATAATCGTTCTGCTTCGGTGTCGAGATGTAGTCCTTGAAGCGGCCCGGCACCACCGGCCAGGTCGTGTGCACGACGCCAAGCGCGCGATAGCAGGCTTCGATCGTATCCAGCACGACGCGAAAGCCGAAGATATCGGACAATTGCTCGAAGCCGACCGACTTCCGCTCCATCTTGGTCCAGATCGAAAACGGCTGCTTGCGCCGGCCATAGACACGCGCGGCCATGCCGTTGTTCTGCAGATTGCGCGAGAGCTGGGTTTCGATCTCGCCAATCAAATTGCGGTTGCGGTCGGCCAGCGAATCCAGCCGCTGCATCACCACCGCATGGGCTTCCGGATCGAGGGTGAGGAACGAAAGGTCTTCGAGTTCTTCCCGCATCTCCTGCATGCCCATGCGACCGGCAAGCGGCCCATAGATGTCGAGGGTTTCCTCGGCGATGCGACGGCGCGCCGCGGGCGGCACGAACTCCAGCGTGCGCATGTTGTGCAGCCGGTCCGCCAGCTTGATCAGCAGCACACGAACGTCGTCGGCGATCGCCAGCAACAGCTTGCGCAGGTTTTCGGCCTGCTTGGCCTCGCGCGAGACCAGTTCCAGCCGCTTCAGCTTGGTGAGGCCCTCGACCAGCGCGCCGATCTCGTGGCCAAAAATCTGGTCGATTTCCGCCCTTGTGGCTTCGGTATCCTCGATGGTGTCGTGCAGCAGGGCCGCGACGATGGTGGCGTCGTCGAGCTTGAGGTCGGTGAGGATCGCCGCGACTTCCAGCGGATGCGAGAAATAGGGATCGCCGGAGGCGCGGGTCTGGGTGCCGTGCGCCTTCATGGCGTAGACATAGGCGCGGTTCAGCAGGTCTTCGTTGGTATCGGGGTTATAGGAGCGGACCCGTTCGACAAGGTCGTATTGTCGCATCATGCGCGAACGCGGCGACTTGGCCGGCTTATTGTCCTTGGTTTCCTGGGCCGTCTCACGCGTGTCAGGCGCCACGGCGACCGAATCGGTCGCAGCCTGCATCTGCCGGTGGTTGCGGCGCCAACTCGCCATCTCGTCTCCGCCTTCGCGCTTAAGCCGTCACAGGGCCGCCTCACGATACAATCTAATGCGTTCCCGAGCGAAGCAGCACCTCGTTTCCGAGGGAAATGCCCGATTTTCGGCACCAAACGTAGTGTAACGCGAAACCGGCGGGCCGCCGATCACATCGGAGACAGCCGCGCAGGATTCGTCCGCGCCGGATGAGCGCCATGGTAACCATAAAAACACCAACAAAAGCAAAGGCCCGGACGAATGCCCGGGCCTTTGACAAATCAGATCCTTCCGGGGTGTCCCGGAGCCGCCGACAAAGGCGGGCTATTCGTCCTCTTCGGGCTGCTCTTCCGGCGGTGCCAGGCCTTCGAGCCCCTTCAGGAGTTCTTCCTCGGTCATGCGCTCGACAGCAACCTCGGTGTCATCGGCATCGACGCTGGCGCCGGCCGAACCGATCAAAGGCACCGTATCCGGCTCCGGCTCATCGACTTCGACGAACTTCTGCAACGAATGAACCAGCTCTTCGCGTAAATCCTCAGGGGATATCGTCGAATCCGCGATTTCTCGCAGTGATACAACCGGATTTTTATCGTTATCTCGATCAATCGTCAGTTGTGAGCCGGACGAGATCATGCGGGCACGGTGGGCCGCCAGCAAAACCAGGTCGAACCGGTTATCGACCTTATCAATACAATCTTCCACGGTGACGCGCGCCATCGACTGTCGCTCCGTTAAATGGGACCGAATATGCGGGTTATGTCGGGTAGTTATAGGGACCAACGGCCTTTCGCAAGACCAATTTGTGATTTGGCCTTCGCAATCGCCTCTGCTAACCCACTCAGGAACCGGAAGACCGGGCCGTCCGGACACATCCCGACACGTCCAGGGTATTGTCGCGGACAAGAATTCGCTTCATTCCAAGTCGAAAGTATCGGCTTTCCACCCTTGCCGCACCATATTTTCGGTGGTGTTTTGGCGAGTCTGATTCTCCGAACTTTAGACACCCATCCCGAGCCGCACGTGGTCGGTTGCCGCGCTGCCAAAAACGTTAACAACGCGAGTAAACTTGATGTCAGCTGCCTCCAATAAGATCGCGCTTTTCATTGATGGCGCCAATCTCTACGCAACCGCCAAGACGCTCGGCTTCGACATCGATTACAAGCGCCTGCTCAAGGAATTCCAGAGCCGCGGCACCTTGGTACGCGCGTTCTATTACACCGCCATTATCGAGGATCAGGAATATTCGTCGATCCGTCCCTTGATCGACTGGCTCGATTACAATGGCTACACCGTGGTCACCAAGGCGACCAAGGAATTCATCGACGCCAGCGGCCGCCGCAAGGTCAAGGGCAACATGGACATCGAGCTTGCGGTCGATGCCATGGAACTCGCCGAGCATGTCGATCAGATCGTGCTGTTTTCCGGCGACGGCGATTTCCGCTCGCTGGTCGAAGCGGTGCAGCGCCGCGGCGTCCGGGTCACGGTGATCTCGACCATTTCCAGCCAGCCGCCGATGATCGCCGACGAGTTGCGGCGCCAAGCCGACGTCTTCACCGATCTGGTGGAACTGCAATCCAAGCTCGGTCGCGATCCATCCGAGCGTCCGGCTCCGCGCGAACCGCGTCATCACGCGCCGCAATTCCTGCAGCGCGCGACCACCATGGCGCCAAGGGCCGATGACGACGAATTCGAAGAGTAGCAAGAAATCCGCACGCGGCAAGCCTTCCTCCCTTAAGCCTTCCCTCCAGCCTGCCCTTGCCGGCGCGCCCCTCCCCGGCTCCGACCCCGACCGTAACTGCCCGCTCTGTCCAAGACTGGTCAGCTTTCGCGAAGCCGCGCGGGCGCGCGAACCGGAATGGTTTAATGCACCGGTACCGTCATTCGGCGATCCGAACGCCCGGTTGCTGATCGTCGGCCTCGCGCCGGGCATGCAGGGTGCCAATCGCACCGGCCGGCCCTTTACCGGCGACTACGCCGGCGACCTGCTTTACGCGACGCTGCTCGAATATGGTTTTGCCAAAGGCGTCTACCAGGCACGCCCCGATGACGGGTTGACCCTGGTCGATTGCCGGATCGCCAACGCGGTGCACTGCGTGCCGCCGCAGAACAAGCCGCTGCCGGCGGAGATCAACACCTGCCGGCCGTATCTGGTCGGAAAGATCGAGACCATGCCCGATCTGCGCGCGATCCTGGCGCTGGGACGGATCGCGCACGATACGACGCTGAAGGCGTTGGGCCTGCGCGCCGCGGCGGCGCCTTTTTCACACGGTGCGGTGCATCAGGCCGGCGCCCTAAAACTCTACGACAGCTATCATTGCTCGCGTTACAACACCAACACGCGGGTGCTGACGCCGGAGATGTTCCGCGGCGTGTTCGCGAAGGTGCGCGCGGATCTGGCGAAGTAAATTTGCGATCTGCAGGGTAGGTAAAGGCGCGCTGGCGCCGTGCCCACCCTGCGAAATCAAAGCCTTCCGCCTAAACCGGATTGTGCTTCAACCACGCCAGCACGTCGCCGGCGTTTCGATCGGGCGGAAACACCGGATAGAACACATGCGTGATGCGCGCGGCGTCGACGATCAGCGCCAGCCGCTTGATCAGGGTCAGCCCCGCCACCTGCATGGTCGGTAGCCTAAGCGCCTCGGCCAGCAGCAGCTTCGCATCCGATAATACCGGGAACGGCAGATGCAGCCGTGATGCCATCTCGGTCTGGTAGATGTTGTCCTGGGTCGACAGGCCGAACACGTGAGCGGCGCCCGCGGCCTTCAATTCCGCGAACAGATCGCGAAACGCGCAGGTCTGCGGGGTGCAGCCGCGCGCGCCCGGGATCATGTCCCAATCATCGACCAGGCCGATCTTGCCGGGCTCGCCGGTGCGCGGATAGCCGAACACCACGGTGCGCCCCGGCAACGCCGACAGCATCACCGCCGTATCGTCGGTCGCCATCAGGCTCAGCGGCGGGATCGCCATGCCGACGAGATGCCTGGCCGCGCCATCATCGGCCGGCGCCGGGATTTTGCTCCAGTCGACTTCGAGCAGGTTCGGTTGCGCCATGGTTCGATCCTCTGGGTGGCGAATGGCGAATAGAGGCGAAGGTAATGGAGATTTTTCTACTCGCCATTCGCCCACTCTATCCTCGCGCGCGGAGCAGACGGCCCTTCTCGCGGCCCCAGTCGCGCTTCTTCTCGCTTTCACGCTTGTCGTGCAGCTTCTTGCCCTTGGCCACCGCCAGCAGCAGCTTGGCGCGGCCACGCTCGTTGAAATACAGCTTGAGGGGGATCAGCGTCATGCCGTCGCGATCGACCGCCCCCATCAGCTTGTTGATCTGCTTTCGGTGCAGCAGCAGTTTGCGCGGCCGCTTCGGCTCATGGTTGAAGCGGTTGGCCTGCAGGTATTCCGGAATATTGGCGTTGATCAGCCAGATCTCGCCGTCCTTGGTATCCGCATAGGACTCCGCGATCGTGGTCTTGCCGTTGCGGATCGACTTGACCTCGGTGCCGGTCAACGCGATGCCCGCCTCCAGCGTGTCCTCGATCGCGTAATTGAACCGGGCCTTGCGATTCTCGGCGACGACTTTGATCGGGCGCTCGTTTTTCTCCGCCACATCAGGCCTTTTTGAGCAGGTCGCGGTTGCCCTTCATGGCGAAGTCGCGAAATTCCTTCATCCGGGAGCCCTTCTGTTCTGTTTCATCTAGCGCCATGACGATGGATTCGAAAGTCCGGTTACGACGACCGGTTATGTCGAAACTAGTTGATCAGTCCGGCATGCACCATCGCGCTGCGGACGGCGACGCGCGTGGACTCCGACACCGGCACCATCGGCAGGCGCAGTTTCTCGTCCATCTTGCCGAGCAGCGACAGCGCATATTTCACCGGAGCCGGGTTGGACTCGATGAACAGGTTGGTATGCAGCGGCATCAGCTTGTCATGCAGCTTGAGCGCGGTGGCGATGTCGCCCTTCTGCCAGGCCACGTGGAACTCCGAGCACAGCCGCGGCGCGACGTTGGAGGTCACGGAAATGCAGCCATGGCCGCCATGGGCCATGTACCCGAGCACAGTGGCGTCCTCGCCCGACAGCTGGTTGAATTCCTCACCCATGGCGGCGCGCTGCTGCGACACCCGCACCATGTTCGCGGTCGCGTCCTTGACGCCGGCGATGTTCTTCAGCTCGAACAGCCGCTTCATGGTGTCGACGCTCATGTCGATCACCGAGCGTGGCGGAATGTTGTAGATGATGATCGGAATGCCGATCGCATCGTTGATGGCCTTGAAGTGCTGGTACATGCCTTCCTGGGTCGGCTTGTTGTAGTACGGCGTCACCACCAGCACCGCGGTCGCGCCCGCCTTCTCGGCATGCTCGGCCAGTTCGATGGCTTCCTTGGTCGAATTGGAACCGGCGCCGGCGATCACGGGCACCCGGCCCTTGGCCTCTTCGATGCACCATTCGACCACGCGTTTGTGCTCGTCATGGCTCACGGTCGGGCTTTCGCCTGTCGTGCCGACCGGCACTAGGCCGTTGGTTCCCTCGGAGATCTGCCAGTTCACCAGCGAGCGAAACGCCGCCTCGTCGAGCGAGCCATTTTTGAAGGGCGTGACCAAGGCGGTGAATGAGCCTCGAAAATTCGTCTTGGTTGCCATGGACTTCCTCCGAACGCGCGCTGCATGCCGCCTAGACTGGTGAAGGACAATTCATACCGGGTCTCGGCTCCCTGCGAAAGGCCCGCGCGACACCCGATCCCCGGCCGCGATTTCGCCGCGGTGATGGTGCAAACACCGCAAATATCCGGCGTAATTAGTATTTTGTCCGCATATTCAATCAAATAGACATAGTGCCCAAGGGAATCGATGATTCGCCGCGAAGGAACGCCGTGACCCAGCCTAGCCGTGCAGCCGCTTTGCGATCGACCGCCCTGTCGATGAGCTTGTCGTTGGTCCTGTCGATCGCCGTAACAGTCAGTCTGGCGCTGACCACCGGATTACCGGCGTCAGCGCAAACGCCGACCCACCCCGAGGCCGCCAAATCCGAAGCTTCCAAATCCAAGTCTTCCAAGACCGAGACTTCCAAGACCGAGACTTCCAAATCGTCCAAGGCTGCTACCGCCAAATCGAAAGCGACGAAGCCCCAATCGGCCAAATCCGGGACGGACAAACCCAAGGCAACCACGTCTCAAACGGCCAAGCCGGAGGCTGCGAAATCCAAAACTGCGAAGTCTGAGGCTGAGAAACCTAAAACGGCCAAGCCCAGGGTCAGCAAGTCCGAAGCGCCGAAGACGCCGTCGGCCGCCCATAATGCCGGTTCCGCTGATACCAAGGCTACCGATACCAAGGCTACCGATACCAAGGCTACCGCTATCAAGGCTACCGCGGCCAAAACCAGCGCGGCGAAAAATACCGCGCCCCGCGCGCCGTCCGGGATCGAGGCCGCGAGCCATAAGCACGCGACGTTGCCGCCCGCGCCGGCGCGCAAGCCCACCATCCCCGCAGCGGTAGCCGCCACATCGTCGACCTCACAGGCCGATTCCGAGGCGCTGGAAAATGTCATCGGCCTGATCCGCAAACACAAGCCCGGCGACGCCACGCAGGCCGAAGCCGACATCTCCGATCCGGTTGCGAAGAAGCTCGCCGAATGGATCATCCTGCGCAGCGAAGACAATGGCGCGTCGGTCGAGCGCTACCGCGCCTTCATCTCGGCCAACCCAAGCTGGCCTTCGCAATCGTTCCTGCGCCGTCGCCTGGAGGCGGCGCTGTGGGACGATCATCGCGAAGACGCCGCGGTGTGGTCGTGGTTCGAAAATGAATCGCCTCTGTCGGCCAAGGGCAAGTTCGCTTTGGCGCGCGTGCTGATCGGCCGCGGCGAGCGGGCCAATGCCGAGCGCCTGGTGCGCGACGCCTGGCGCAACGATGCGATGTCGGAGGAAACCGAAAACACCGCGCTCGATCAGTTCGGCGCGCTGCTGACGCCCGGCGATCAAAAGGCGCGGATGGATTTCATGCTCTATGGCACCGAGCAGGAAGCGGCGGCGTTGCGCGCCGCCAGGCGGCTCGGCAGCGGCGAAGTCGCATTGGCCAGGGCGCGCATCGCCTCCAACCACAAGGCGGGCAACGCCCGCGCCTTGCTGGAGGCGGTCCCGAGCGAACTTCGCGGCGATGCCGGCTACATCTTCGCCAGGATCCAGTTGCTGCGCCGTGAGGAAAAATTCGCCGAGGCCGCGCAGCTCATGATGAGCGCGCCCCGGGATCCCGGCCGGCTCTACAATGTCGACGAATGGTGGATCGAGCGGCGGTTGCTGGCGCGCAAGATGCTCGACGTCAACGAGATCCGCACCGCCTATTTGATCGCGCGTGACGCCGCACTTCCGGCCCGCGACATCTACAAGACCGAGCAGGAGTTCACGGCGGGCTGGATCGCGTTGCGCTTTCTGACCGACCCCGCGACCGCCTCCCAGCATTTTGCCCGCATCGGCGTCGGCAGCGTCAACCCGACGGCGCTGGCGCGCGCCGGCTATTGGCAGGGCCGCGCCGCGGAAGCCGCCGGCCATTCCCAGGAAGCCCGCGCCGCCTACACGGCCGCGGCTGAACAATCCACCAGCTATTACGGCCAGCTGGCGCGCGCCAAACTCGGCCTGCCGCAGATCGAGCTGAACGGCGCACCGGCCGCGAGGGGCCGCGGCATCGAGCGGCTCGAGATCGTCCGCGCGGTGCAATTGCTGTACGCGCTCGACCAGCGCGAAATCGCGATCCCGATCTTCGGCGATATGGGTGACAATGGCGATCCCGACGCCCTGGTCGGGCTCGGCGAACTCGCCTCGCGCAACGGCGACGCCCGCGGCATGCTGCTGCTCGGCAAGGCCGCGCTCAACCGCGGACTGCCGTTCGATTTCTATGCCTATCCCGTCAACGGCATCCCGCCGTTCAAATCGATCGGGCCCGATGTCGAGCAGAGCGTGATCTTTGCGATCGCGCGGCAGGAAAGCGCCTTCAACCCCGCCGTGGTGTCGCCGGCGCAAGCCTATGGGCTGATGCAGGTCACGCCGGATGCCGGCCGCTACGTTTGCAAGAAATACGGCGCCAATTTCGATCTTGGCCGGATGAAGAACGATCCGGTCTATAACGCAGCACTGGGTGCGGCCGAACTCGGCGGCCTGCTGGCGGATTATCGCGGCTCCTACATCATGACCTTCGCGGCCTATAATGCCGGTCGCGGCAGCGTCAGGAAATGGATCGAACGCTACGGTGATCCGCGCGATCCCAAGGTCGACGCGGTCGACTGGGTGGAGCAGATTCCGTTCTCCGAGACCCGCAATTACGTGCAGCGGATCATGGAGAATCTGCAGGTCTATCGCGCCCGCTTCGGCGGCGGCACGCGGCTTCAGATCGAGGCCGACCTGCACCGCGGCGCCAACGTCGAATAGCGCCCGCGTTTTCGACGCGATTGCCGCCGTCTACCGAGCCGTGATAACTTCAATGCAGCGAGCGGCCGTAAGAGCGCTCTGGACACGCAAGCCAAGCAGCAACAAAGACCGTGACGAGCAACAACGAACCGATGACGATCAAATTCCGCTGCCCGGCGGAACTTGAGGGAAAGCTGCCGCCGCCGATCGCGGCGACATTAGGTGTTCCCGGCTGGCTCAAGGCGATGCCGACGCAGGCCTTCAGCGCGATCAATATGCGCGAAGAGGATACCATCAAGCGTTGTCCCCCGTTCATCGATGCAATGACCTGCGGTTTCCTCATTCTGCTGATCTGCGACCTCAGGATCGAGAATGGCGCCATCACCTGGGACAATGACATTCCAGGGGGCGGCGAGCTTGATTTCCCTCGCTCGCCAATCGGCTTCCATGACGCAAGCCAGGTGACCGGCTCTCCCCTGTTCGAGGCCGACCGGCTCCTGATCAAGTTTCACAATCTGTGGACCATCGAAGCGCCCGAGGGCTATTCTCTGTTGTTCACGCATCCGTTCAATCGATTTGATCTGCCTTTCACCACACTGAGCGGGCTGGTCGATTGCGACCGCTATCGCGACAGCTGGATCCATTTTCCGGCACATTGGCACGATCTGAATTTCAAGGGAGTGCTGCCAAGGGGCACGCCCATCGCACAATGCGTGCCGGTCAAGCGGGAAAGCTGGGTTGCGCAAACCGCCGCCCTGACCGCGGAGGAGACCCAGCGGGTGCATGACCTGACGAAGACGATCACGCGCGAGCCTGGGCTGTACCGACGGCAATTTCGCGCATAACCGGCTGGATAAGTCATCCCGCTCTAAGCCGGTTTGTCCTGCAGGAATTTCGCCACGGCGCTCTGGCGGAAGAAGAAGCGGCCATGTGACGAATTTATCAGCGTGTAAGTTGCTCGGCCGAGCATCTGAGGCTGGCCACGCAACGCCAAACGCAAATTTGCCTCGCCGGCGTCGCGCTCCCCCATTTCCAGAAGGCAGGCGGCGAGATCTGCACGCGTCATGGCATCATCCGGACGCAAGGCCAGCGCATGCCGGTAAATGTCCGCCGCAGCGGTATACTCGCCGTCCAGAAGCAGGACGCGAGCGAGGGCGGTCAGGATTTCGGGCCGCCCTGGAGCTGCTTCGCGCGCCTTCAAAAGGATTGTTCGCGCCTTATCGCGCGCGTTGCCGCGCAGGTGCAGGCGCGTGAGGTCCAGTTGCAGATCGATGTTTTCAGGCAACGAAGCAATACCACTCTCGATCACGGCGATGGCCTCGTCGACCCGTCCGGCCTTGGCTAACTGACCGGCGAGTTCTTGATAGGCCGGCGGAAATGGCGGCTGCCGCGCCGCGGTCCTGCGCAATTGTTCGATCGCTTCTTCCCGACGTCCAGCGCCGCCGAGCGCGGCGCCGAGCAAGGTTTCGATACCGGCATCACCGCCGCGACGTACCGCCTTTTCCAGAGGCGCAATGGCCTCGCTTCCACGGTCCTGTGCGAGCAGAGATTGAGCGAGGATCGACACGGCCGCGGTGTCGGTCCGGCTCGCTTTCAAGATTTCGGCGGCGAGCCGCTCGGCCTCAGCGAAATGCCGCATCCGCAACGCAAGGGCGGCCCGTTCGAGGGCCTGCCCGCGCTGCGGATGGTGGCCGGGGCTGGAAGGGAAAGGACGCTTCGGCACTCGACGGCCTTCATCAAAGAACACGCTGCGAAGAATACGCTGCCGAAAGCGCGGTGCGCTCCGCTCGTGTCCAAACAGCGGTGATGCCGATCACCCTATTTGAGCCAAAAGCTTGCGGTCAATCCCGCATCGTGACGTCACCCCCGCGGCCTCCGATCAGGCCTCCAAGCCGGGGCGCTGCTATCCCGCTTGCCACACATCGCACGAAGAAAAGCCCCCGGCGATTTCTCGCCGGGGGCTCTGTAGGGTCGCTATCAGACGAACTGGATTACCAGTTGCGCTGAGCGCGGAGCAGCAGGAGCACGGTGTCCTGATCCTTCAGCTCATAGAGAGCCGCCGGCTTGCCAATCGCGGCGCTGGGCGCAACGACGGTACCCGT
>JBDTKZ010000085.1:0-12550 GCA_039935075.1 Bradyrhizobium sp. | reverse complement strand
CTCGTGCGCACCAACCTGATGCACAGAAAAGACTTCACCAGACTGAGACAATTACATCGCTCGTCCACACTCGACTCTCGACAGATCACGCTAAACTGGGGTTCAACATGAACCGGACAGCCGTGGGACAAGCCCGGGCATGACGTTTTTCCCTGTTGAAGTCCTTCGCTACCGCGCCACATGCGCGGACACCGCGAGCCACTTTCCATTCTGCTTCGCCCAGCAATCGGTGTAGGCCCCGTGGGCCTGCTGGCCGTCGCCGGTGGTGTAACTGGTGCGGCCATGGATAATGGCAAAGTCACCCAGTACGCGAATCTTGACCTCGTCGGCGATCAGATTCCGGATCGTCACCGGCACGGCGGTCTGCTTGAGGAAAGCGGCACGGTCGACCAGTGATTTGTCGGGATTGGTGCAGTAGAAATCCTGCGCCAGGATTTCGTCGAACCGTTTGACGTCGCAATTTTGCACCGAAGCGACATAGTCGCGGTTGAGTGCGGTGAGTTCGTCGAGGTCTTTGGGCATTGGGCTTGGCTCCCGGATTTTGTCATTCCGGGGCGCGCGCCAGCGCGAACCCGGAATCTCGCTATTATTATAACCTCTGGATTCCGGGTTCAGCCCTGCGGGCTGCCCCGGAATGACGAGGCTAATCATCAAACATCGGCGGTGGCACAAACCCGCCGAATTCGCGCTCGATCAGTTCGGCAAGTTTCAGCGGCGTGCGGTCTTCCAGCCAGGGGCCGACGATCTGCACGCCAACCGGCAGTCCGTCCGGCGCAAAGCCGAGCGGAATCGCGGTTGACGGCAGGCCGGGCAAGGTCGCGATGCCGGGCCATGCGAGTTGGTCGGGATAGACGTGTTCCTTGCCGTCGATCTTCATGCGACGGGCTTCCTGATCGGGCGAATGATCATGCGGATAGGCCGGCGTCGGCATGATCGGGCAGATCACCGCATCGAAGCTTTTGAACAGTTCGCGCCATTGCGCCCGCAGGCGGGCGCGGCCGCCATCGGCGATCACCCAGTCGCGGTGGCTGAGCGCGATGCCGCGCAGCCGTTCGGCGCCGAGGCTGGTATCGTCGGGCGAAAGCTTGGCGGCGGCGGCCGAAGCGCCCGCGTAAATCTCGGGCTGGAACGAGGCCGCGAGGAACGACATCAGGAGCCGCATATAAAGCCGTGTCGAGGCCGCGAAGTCAGGCAATAGCGGGCTCTGGCGCGCGATGGAGACGCCGGCCCTGACGAGATTGGCAGCCAGTTTCTCGATCTCGCCGCGCACGATGCTATCGGTCGGCAGCACAGGATCGGTATCGAGCAGCAGCACCCGAAAATCCTTCATCGCGTCATGACGCGACGGCGGCAGCGCCAGCCGATAGGCTTTGCCGGCTTCCATCGGGTCCGGCCCCGCGATCACGTCGAGCAGCAGCGAAAGATCCGCAGCCGAGCGCGCCATCGGCCCGATCACCGAGAGATCGCGGTCGAATGGCAGCGGCGGAAATGGCGGCGGGGTGTGGCCGCGCGACGGCACCAGCGCGAAGGTTGGTTTATGCGCATAGACCCCGCAATGAAACGCCGGCACGCGCAGCGACCCGCCGATATCGGAGCCCAGCGAGAGCGGTCCGTAACCGGCCGCGAGCGCCGCTGACGATCCGCCGGAAGATCCGCCCGGCGTGCGACCGAGATCGTAGGGATTGTTGGTGGTGCCGTAGATCTCGTTGTAGCTCTGCCAGTCGCCGAGGCCGAGCGGCACATTGGTCTTGCCGAGGATCACGCCGCCGGCGTCTTTCACGCGCGAGATCGATAGCGCGTCGTCCGGGGGTGTGAAATTCTTTTGCGCCGGAAAGCCCCAGGTCGTGGGGAGGCCACCGACATTATAGGATTCCTTTACCGTCATCGGAATGCCGAGCAAAGGCTTGTTCTCGCCACGCGCCAACGCGGCATCTGCCGCGCGGGCAGCCTCGAGGCCGCGGGCGAAATCACGCACGCATACCGCGTTGATCTTGCCGTCATGGCGTTCGATGCGGCCGATCGCGTCCTGCGCCAGTTCGACGGCGGAGACCTGCTTTGCCGCCAGCGCCGCCGACAGCTCGGTCGCGCTTTTGAAACTCCATTGCGATTTGGCCAAGGTGTCCTCCCGGTTTTCGATCGGCCGATGATGTTCAATTCCGCAGGGAAGCGCTAGACCATTATTGCTGTGGCGGCTCTATTCAGG
The DNA here is from genome assembly GCA_039935075.1 of Bradyrhizobium sp. GTDB lineage: Bacteria > Pseudomonadota > Alphaproteobacteria > Rhizobiales > Xanthobacteraceae > Bradyrhizobium. Next base: position 10,347 of record JBDTKZ010000085.1, on the reverse strand, counting down.
AAGCATGCGCCGCATGACCTGGTTGCGATAGACGAAGACATGCGCCAGCGCCGCAGCGACGTGAACGCCGATCAGGACCAGCAGCGCCCATTCCGCGGCCTGATGCAGTCCGTCGATTGCCTTGCCGGCCGCCGCATTGTCGGACGACAGCATCGGCATCGGGAAGAGGTAGAAGAACGAAACCGACCAACCCCGAAACGACGCGAACAGCCACCCGCTCACCGTGGTCGCCAGCACGAAGACATACAACATCCAGTGCACGACCTCGGAGCTGAGCCGTTGCCAGGGCGGCAGCGAGCTTTCGGGCGTCACGGGGTGGGTCAATCGCCAAACGAAACGGAGGAGAATAAGGATCAGGATGGTGATGCCGAAGGAGATATGAAGGGTCATGCCGACGCCGGGCGTTTGGCCGCGATGGATATCGGGCATCAGCCAGCCGATCGGGTATTGCACCAGCAGCAGTGCCACAACGAGCCAGTGCAGCACCTTCGCGGTAGTCCCATATTGGGTACGGTCGGTCATGATTTCTCTCAAAAGGCAGCAGCTCGCATCAAGACTGGAGCAGGGCGTCTCTTATTCCATCAGCCGCGCGATTTCAGCACGTCGCAGCCGGTCCGGCAGCTGGAAATGCTCTAATTATTACGCAAGGGCAATGTGTACGTTTTGTGATCGGCGCGCCTTAAGCCGCGCCGATCAGGATGCCGACCGCTAGCACGATGACGCCGCCGAGCACGATCTGGAACACCGCTTGCAAGAATGGCGTGTCCATGTAGCGCGATCGGATGAAGGCGATCGCCCACAATTCGAAGAACACGACGACGCCCGCGATCGAGGTCGCGATCCAGAACGCATTCGCCCATGAATCCGGTACCAGATAGGGCATCGAGTGGCCGAGCCCGCCGAGCGCGGTCATGATGCCGCTGGCCGCGCCGCGCAGCCAGGGCGAACCGCGGCCGGTCAGCGAGCCGTCGTCGGAAAGCGCTTCGGCAAAACCCATACTGATGCCGGCGCCGATCGATGCGGCGAGGCCCACCAGGAAGGTCTGCCAGTTCTGATGCGTCGCGAACGCCGCGGCGAACAGCGGCGCCAATGTCGACACCGAACCATCCATCAATCCGGCGAGACCCGGCTGCACATATTGCAGCACGAACATGCGCCGGCGGGTTTTGTCTTCGTCGGCACGAACGCCCGGACTGAGGATCTGGTCGGTCAGTTTGGTGGCGAGCTTTTCATGTCCTTTCTCCGCTTCCGCGAGGTCGCCCAGTAGCCGGCGGACGCCGACATCTTCGGCTTGCTCGGCCGCCTTGACGTAGAATCGCTCGGCTTCGAACTCCATGGTCTCGACTTCCTTGCGGATGGTGTCGAGCGACAGGTTCTTGGTCAGCCAGATCGGACGGCGCTTCAGGAAACCGCGGACGTTGTCGCGCCGGATCGGCGGCAAATGTTGTCCGAAACGCTGTTCGTACAATTCCAGCAGCCGATGACGGTGGCCGCGTTCCTCTTCGGCCATCCCCTCGAATATCCTGGCCGAGTCCGGATATCGCTCGGTGAGGTCTTCGGCGAAAGCCATGTAGATGCGGCTGTCTTCCTCTTCCGAGGAAATCGCCACCGCCAGCACCTCGCGCTCGGTCAAATCGGAAAAGCTCTTCACATCACGGCCTATTTCTCTAAGATTAGAATAATTCTAAAGAGAGATATAGGATTGGGTTTTGGCCGGGTCAAACGCAAACCCGCACTTTGGCCGGGAAAACAACATCTGCTTTGGGTCGGCCGGGGTCTGGAACCCTTGTGGGGTGACGTCCGTTCGAGTTCCTGTCGTGTTGGAACATTAACCGGAGCTCCGATGGAAAAGGTCAAATACCGCTTGAACGATCCGCGGCTGGCGCCGCGCCGGACCAGGCTCGAGATTCCCGGATGGGCCGGCAAGCGCGAGCCCCGCGCCAACGGTTCGCGTGAGCAGGTCTGGCATTGCGTTCCGTTTTCCGAAGGTGCGCAATACGGGATCGAGCTGTTTTATCCCTACGACAATGAACTGCACGTCAGTACCAAAGACGGCAAATTGATCCTCGAGGGAGACTGGGGACCTCCGCCGGAGGGCGGCGTGCAGTGGCCGCCGTTTCGAAATTTCGGCGACCAATTCTATACCTATCAGTTGCTACTCGATCTCAAGGTCGAAAAAGGCATGGCGATCAGGACCGAACCGCATCCGCGGTTCTATACCGATCGCAGCGACACCGTGCCGATCGCAGTTCCGGCGTTGGTGCGGAATTGGTGGCCGATGGTGTTTTTTACGGTCTTCAAGGCACCGGCCGAGGGCCGTACCCATATTTTCCGGCCCAATGAGCCGTTCGCGCAGATCATCGTGATTCCCGAGGAAGCCAATTTCGAACTTGAGCCGATGGACGAGGAGGAATCCGCGGAGCGCGAGCTTCAGGCGCGGCGCATCTATGCCAATCGGCCGAATCTATCGGCGGGAACCGAGTGGACGTCATCGACCGATATCGTGTTCGACGGCACCTATCGGCATCTTCATCGCGCGGCAAAGGAAAAAAGCCGCCAGGAATAGCAGACAAAAAACAGGGTCCCGAAGGACCCCGTTTTCCGCGGAGTTCACGATCACTAGCGGTAGTAGCCGTGATGATGATGATGATGGTGGTGGTGGTGATGGTGACGACGCGGCACCACGATCAGGCGAGGCACATATCTGCGATAGCCGTGGTGATGGTGGTGGTGGTGATGATGGTGATACTGCGCAAGCTGCACATTTTCGCCCGCTGACGAGACAGGAGCGGATTCATCAACCGCTAGCAGCAATGCCGCAGCGTTCGGAATCGGATTCAGTAGATCAGCGAAGGAATTAGCCCTCAAGACATCGGTCGGTGCCGGACCCGGCGCCGGCGCTGCCTGTGCAGCATTGACGACTCCGAGCGTCGCTATCGCGCCCAGAAGTCCAACGATCTTTCTTTCCATGTTTATCTCCAGTGACTGCCGGGACACTACCCGGGTAGCCGAAAACGAAGTCACGGATGGATTGTTCCGATTGGTCCCCTTGGCAATTTGAACTACCGGGCAACAAGTTCCCCGGCCTGCTTGATGAATTGCAGCAGCAGCCGGCTCACTTCGGCGGGTTGCTCCTGCTGCACCCAGTGACCGGCGCCGTCGACCAGATGACAACCGATCATCCGGGTGCAGGCCTTGGTCTGCATCGTTTCGAACACGCCGGGGCGCTGATAGGTACCCCAATCCTGCTTGCCCGAGATGAAGCAGGAGGGCACGTCGATGCTGCGGCCCGACCATGTCTGCAATTCCGCAATAAATTCGCCCGAGGTGCCGCAGCGATACCATTGCAGGCCGCCCTGAAAGCCGGTCCGCTGATATTCGCCGGCGTAAAAGGCCAGTTCGCGATCGGGCAGCCATTGATTATCGGCGATCGCCTGCGCCGCCGGCATTTCCTGCGCGACCGTCTCGGCCATGTTCTGCGCGAGGTCCATCACATAATAGGTCGGGAGCTTGGCCAGTTCGCCCGCGGACCATGATGTGAGCGGATACGGCTTGTTGTCTTTCCAGTCGGCGCTTTTCTGATGGTAATAGGCGCGCAGGAAATCATGCACGCCTTGCGGCGCGCGGTGCATATCGGCGTTGGCCTCATGCGTCGAGTAGTACCATTGATAATGCTTTCGCGGCCGCGGCAGATCGGCGAGTTCGCGATGCACGGGATCTGCCGGCTTGGGCGGGCTAAGTGTATCAGCGCTGTTGAAGGGCAGCGCCGGGGGACCTGCGAACGGCGCGCTCATCAGCGCGACCGAGCGAAACACATCGGGCCGCACCAGCGCGCACCATGCCGCGACCGAGCTGCCGAAATCATGTCCCACCACGGCGTCGACGTGACGGTAACCGAACGCCGAGACCAGGCCGAGCGCGTCGCGCACCAGATTGAGCAGCCGAAACGAATGGAGGTCGCCATCATAGTCCGCATCCCAGCCGGTGGTGCGGCCATAGCCGCGCTGATCCGGCGCGATCACGTGATAACCGGCCGCCGCCAGCATCGGCATCACCTTGCGCCAGCTGAAGCTGAGTTCCGGAAAGCCGTGCAGCAGCAGCACGCATGGCCGTCCCTGCGTCTCGAAGCCGGCCTCCAGCACATGCATGCGCAAGCCGTTGATGCCATCGACGAAGCGCGAGCGGATGGTGGCGGGCAGCGGGATATCGGGGAGGGAAGTGGTTGTGTTCATGGGATCGGTTTACGCCGTCATTCCCGGGCGCGCAACGCGCGAGCCCGGAATCCATACTCCCGGTATCTCGGATAACAACGAGCGCCGGGATTATGGATTCCGGACAGCCGCTTCGCGGCTTCCGGAATGACGGATAGGTTGGCCTAGATGAACCGGAACTGCGCCCGCTCGCGCCTGGCCAGCTTCGGGATCGCTTGCCCGACGATGATGTCCTTGAAATGCCGGGTCTGCTGGTGATCGGCGAAGGCGGCTTCGCCGGCGAACACTTCGTAGAAGAAGAATTCGTTCGGCTTGGCGGTGTTCTGGTGGATCTGGAATTCCTTCACGCCGGGCTCCTGCCGGACCTGCGGCAAAAACTCCTTCAGCAGTCCGGCGATGGCGCCTTCCTCGCCGGGATTGACCTGCCAAAATGCCGTGACGACCAGGCTCTGGTTTGCGCTGTTGTCCATGGTATCCGCTCCTGTGTTGGCCAATCGGTGTCGATTGGCGATGGAGCGTGTATGCCAGCTCGACCGGCTACGATGCTTCGGTCGGTGTCGAATGATCGATGTTAGGAAATTTCCTCTGTCTCAAAAAAGATCGTCGTGCCCGGGCTTGTCCCGGGTATCCTCGTCTTTGTTGAACCTAAGCAGGAAAAAGACGTGGATGGCCGGGACGAGGCCCGGCCATGACGAAAGGTGAGTCCTATGCCCTACACCTTCACGGCCGTCTTCGGCCAATAGCGGTCGCGCAGATGCCGCTTCACCAGCTTGCCGGTGGGCGTGCGCGGCAGTTCGGCTTCGAAGTCGATACTCCGGGGGCATTTGATCGGCGACAGATGCTGGCGACAAAACACCATCAGCTCGGCTTCCAGTTCCTTGCCGGCGCGCGCCATGTCGTGCGGCTGCACCACCGCCTTGACCTCTTCGCCCATCTCCTCGTTCGGCACGCCGAACACCGCGACGTCGGCGACACCAGGATGGGTGATCAGCACGTCCTCGGTCTCCTGCGGATAGATGTTCACGCCGCCGGAAATGATCATGTAGGACTTGCGGTCGGTCAGGTACAGGAAGCCCTCGTCGTCGATATAGCCGACATCGCCGAGCGTCGACCAGCCGCGCGAATTGTAGGCGCGCTTCGTCTTGTCGGGATCGTTGTGATAGGAAAACACCGGCGCGTCGGCGAAGTACACCGTGCCGATCTGCCCGACCGGCATTTCCGCATCATCCTCGCCGAGAATCCTGACCTTGCCGACCACGGCGCGGCCGACGGTGCCGCGATGATCCAGCCATTGCTGCGAGGTCGACACCGTGACGCCATTGCCTTCGGAGCCGGCGTAATACTCGATCAGAAGCGGTCCCCACCATTCGATCATCCTGGCCTTGACGTCGATCGGGCAGGGTGCCGCGGCATGGATCGCGCCTTTCAGCGACGACACATCGTAGCGCATCCTGACCTCATCGGGCAGCTTCAGCATGCGCACGAACATGGTCGGCACCAGCTGCGATTGCGTGATCTTGTGTTGTTCGACCAGCTTGAGGAATCCCTCGGCGTCGAACGATTCCATGATCACCGAGGTGCCGCCGAGCACGATCGCCATCATGTTGAAGCGCAACGGTGCGGCGTGATACAGCGGCGCCGGCGACAGATAGACGCTGTCGGCATTCATCCCGCACATGTCAGCGCAGAGAATCCGCAGGAACGGATTGGGCAGTTCGATCGGATTGTTCTCGGATTGCCGCTTGATGCCCTTGGGGCGGCCGGTGGTGCCCGACGAATACAGCATGTCGTAGCCGGCGACCTGATCCGCGATCGGCGTGGTCGGCTGCGCGATCGCTTCCTGGTCCCAGGAGCGAAAGCCTGATAGCGCCTCGTCGAGCATGAAGAACAGCGGCTCGGCCGGGTCGCCGTTGACCAACCCCTGGATCTGATCAGCGCATTTCGGCGAGGTGATGACGAGTTTGGCGCCGCAGTCCTTGACGATATAGGCGATCTCGTCCTGGGTCAGATAGCGGCTGATCGCGGTGTAATACAGGCCGGCGCGCTGCGCCGCCCAGCAGATCTCCATGAATGCCAGCCGATTTTCCATCAGGAACGCGATGTGATCGCCGGCTTTTAGCCCAAGCTTGCGAAACAGATGCGCGCCCTGGTTGGAAAGCTCATCGAGTTCGCGATAGGTGATCGCCTTGCCCGTCGCCGCCATCTGATAGGCGATCTTGTCAGGCTTCGTGCGCGCGTGGACCGACGGGTGAGTCATGGAGTTTTTCCTTGGGAAAATTCTTCGTCGTCCCGGCCTTGCGCCGGGACCCATAACCACCGGCGGTGACGATTAGACGTGGAGTTAGCTCCACGCCATCTCACCGACGGCACGGGTTATGGATCCCTGCGTTCGCAGGGACGACGAAAGGTTGTTTTCTTACAGCCGCTCGACGATGGTGACGTTCGCCATGCCGCCGCCTTCGCACATGGTCTGCAGGCCGTAGCGCTTGTTGCGTTGCTTGAGCGCGTTGACCAGCGTCGTCATCAGCTTGGTGCCGGAGCCGCCGAGCGGATGGCCGAGCGCGATGGCGCCGCCATTGACGTTGAGTTTTGCGGGATCGGCGCCGGTGGTCTTCAGCCAGGCGGTTGGCACCGAGGCAAAGGCCTCGTTGACTTCGTACAGGTCGATGTCGTCGATCGACATGCCGGCCTTCTTCAGCGCGCGCTCGGTGGCGGGCAACGGTGCTTCCAGCATGATCACGGGGTCGCCGCCGATCATGGTCATGTGATGGATTCGCGCCATCGGCTTGATGCCGAGCTGCTTCAGGCCCTTTTCGTTGACCACCATCACGCCCGAGGCGCCGTCGCAGATCTGGCTGGCGCTGGCCGCGGTGAGCTTGCCGTTCTCCACGATCAGCTTGACGTTGCGGATGCCGTCGAGGCTGGCGTCGAAGCGGATGCCTTCGTCGATCGAGTGGGTATCGGTCGACCCATCGGCGCGGGTGATCTGCAGCGGAATGATCTCGTCCTTGAACTTGCCGGCTTGGGTCGCCGCGATCGCGCGCTGGTGGCTCTCATAGGCGTATCGATCGAGTTCATCTTTGGAGAGACCGTATTTCTCCGCCATCATTTCAGCACCCGTGAACTGGCTGAACTGGATATGCGGATAGCGCTTCTCGATATTCGGGCTCTTGTAATGACCAAAGCCGTTCTTCGCGGGCAGCGATGACGCCAGGCCCATCGGCACCCGGGTCATGGCTTCGACCCCGGCGGCGATCACGATATCCATGCTGCCCGACATCACCGCTTGCGCGGCGAAATGCAGCGCCTGCTGCGACGATCCGCACTGCCGATCCACCGATGTGCCCGGCACGCTTTCCGGCAGCTTCGAGGCCATGATGGCGTTGCGCGCGATGTTGTTGGATTGCTCGCCGGCCTGCATCACGCAGCCCATGATGACGTCTTCGACCTGTGCGGGGTCGGCGCCGGTGCGTTCGACCAGCGAATCCAGCACGGAAGCCGCGAGATCGGCCGGGTGCCAGCCGGCGAGGCGCCCTCCTTTGCGTCCGCCGGCGGTGCGTGCGGCAGCGACGATATAAGCCTCGGCCATCTCTGTTCTCCCTGACTTGTTTTGGAATGGGGTTGGATTGAGCGGGATTTAAGGGGCGCGGCACGATTTAGTCAATCAATCAATTAACTCTTGAGTGCGGCCCAAGCTTCGGCTTATCTGCGCGCGGATTTCACACCAGGCAGGTTGATGGCGTCACAGTTGAATACCAGCGTACCGGTCAGGCTTGAGGGCGGAAGAACTGCGGGTGGACGAAACGCCACGGCGGATAAGCTGATCGTGGCCGCGAGCGAATTGATGATCGAGCGTTCCTCGATCGAAATCTCGCTCAGCGACATCGCGCAGAAGTCGGGCGTCAACGCCGCGCTGGTGAAATATCATTTCGGCAACAAGGATGGTCTGCTGCTGGCGCTGCTGGCGCGCGACGCCGCCACCGAGATGGCGCAGCTCGAATATCTGCTGGCGCAGCCGATCACGCCGACCGCGAAACTCCGGCTGCATATCGCCGGCATCATCCGGGCCTATCACCAATTCCCCTATATGAACCGGCTGATCCATTATCTACTGCATGAAAGCAGCCCCGAGGCCGCCGACGAAGTCTCGAAGTTCTTTGTCGCACCGTTGCTGGATTTTCATCGCCGCCTGCTGGCCGATGGCATCAAGGCCGGCGAGTTCCGTGCTGTCGATCCGGTGCTGTTTTACACCAGCCTGATCGGCGCCTGCGATCATCTGTTCTTCGGCCGGCACGCGATGTCGCGCGCCACCGGCGTCGGTCCGGTCACCGACGAAGTCTGCCGCCAGTATATCCGTCACATGGAAGCGCTGATCTGTGGCGGCGTGCTGACGATCAATAATGAAAAGGGTGCCGCGGCGGCCGGATGACGGCCGGTTCGGACACTTGATTGCAAGTCCAGAGAAGAAGCGCCCAAGGAAAGGTTTTTGTCATGCAGTTGAAAGACGTTGCCGTTGTCATCACCGGCGGTGGTTCCGGTCTCGGTGCCGCCACCGCCCGCGCCATGGCCGCCAAGGGCGCCAAAATCGGCGTGCTCGATCAGAGCAAGGAGAACGCCGAAAAGGTAGCGGCCGAAGTCAAGGGCGTGGCGCTGCACGCCGACGTCACCGACGAGGATCAGGTCAAGGCGGCGCTGGCGAAGGCTGAAAGCGCGCATGGTATTGCCCGCGTGCTGATGAATTGCGCCGGGATCGGCGGTTCGCAGCGGATCGTCGGCAAGGACGGCGTTTATCCGCTGGCCAAGTTCGTTCGCATCATCAACGTCAATTTGATCGGCACCTTCAACGTGATGCGGCTGTTCGCCGAACGGCTTGCCACCGCGGCACCTGTCGGCGAGGAGCGCGGCGTCGTAATCAACACTGCGAGTGTTGCGGCCTATGAAGGTCAGATCGGACAGATCGCCTATTCGGCTTCGAAGGGTGGTGTGGTCGGCATGACCCTGCCGGCGGCGCGTGATTTCGCCAGCCTCAAGATCCGCGTCAACACCATCGCGCCGGGCCTGTTTCTGACGCCGCTGTTGATGGGTCTGAACGAGGAAGCCCGCAAAAGCCTCGGCGCGCAGGTGCCGCATCCGGCGCGGCTTGGCGATGCGTCCGAATATGGCAGTCTCGCGGTCCACATCGTCGAGAACCCGATGATCAACGGCGAAACCATCCGCCTCGACGGCGCCATCCGCATGGCGCCGCGGTAGTCGTTGCGATGGACCCCGGTTCAGCAGCGCACCACGCCGTAAAGGGCGGCGCGCTGCGCAGAGCCGGGACCCATTTGACAGGGAGCATCGCGTGACCGCCTCGCTGCTGATCGAACATGATGACGGGGTCGACCGGGTGACGCTCAATCGCCCGGAAAGCCTCAACGCGCTCGATCCCGCGATGATCGACGCGCTCAACGCCTACTTCGAAAGCCTGCAGCGCAACCGTTCCACGCGCGTGGTCGTGCTGAAAGGCGCCGGCGCGAATTTCTGCGCCGGGCTCGATCTCAAACATGCGATGCAACGCCGCGCCGGGCAGCAGGAGCCGCCCGGGGTGACGGAGTCGCTGGATTCGCAGCGCCGGATCGCCGACATCGTGATGCTGATGCGGCGATGTCCGCAGCCAATCATCGCGCTGGTGCAGGGGGCCGCGGCCGGCGGCGGCTTTGCGCTGGCGCTCGCTGCCGATATCAGGATCGCCACCACATCGGCGCGGATGAATTGCGCGTTCCTCAAGCTCGGCCTCGGCGGCTGCGACATCGGTACCAGCTATTTCCTGCCACGCCTGGTCGGCGTGTCCGTCGCGTCGGAATTGATCCTGACCGGGCGCTTCATTCATGCCGAGCGTGCGTTGGCCGTGGGCCTCGTCTCTGAAGTGGTCGAAGACGGCAGTCTCGATGCCGCGGCCGAACCTTACGTCGATGCGATGATGACGGCGTCACCGGTCGGTCTGAGGCTGTCGAAGGAATGCCTCAATATGAGCGTCGATGCCGGTTCGATTGAGGCCGTGATCGCGATGGAAGATCGCAATCAGGTGCTATGCAGCCGTTCGGAAGATTTCAACGAAGGCATCAGGGCCTTCCTCGAAAAACGAAAGCCTGTCTAT
>JBDTKZ010000084.1:0-27348 GCA_039935075.1 Bradyrhizobium sp. | reverse complement strand
TCGAGCGCTGCCTCCAGCGCCGCGAGCTGCCGCCGCAGCGCGCTGATTTGCTGATTCAGTACCTCGACTTGTGCCAGCGCGCGCGACGACAGTTGCTTTTCGGAATCCAGCGCCTTGTTGAGTTCGGTGGCGCGGCCTGCGGCATCGTTGCCGGCGCCGGCCAATCCTTCGTAGAGTCCCTTGGCGCGGTCGCGCTCGGATTCGGCACTCGCCAATCCCGCGCGCGTCCGGGAAAGTTGATCGGTAAGGTCGAGTTGCGTGATTTTCTCCAGCGACAGCAGTTCGTTCAACTGTGCAATCTTGGCATTGAGCTGCTCCAGTGCCTTGTCCTTGCCGGTGACTTCCTGCGACAGATAGAACTGCACCACCAGAAACACCGAGAGCAGAAACACGATGGCCAGCACCAGTGTCGACAGCGCATCGACGAAGCCGGGCCAGTAGTTGAATCCGGTGTCCTGGCGGCGGCGGATCAACGCCATCAAAGATCTCCGCTCAGGTGCCTTTCGGGTTGCACCGCAATCCGCTCCAGCAGCTTTTTGATTTCACGGTTCTGCTCGCCCTGGCCGTCGGCCCATTCGCGGATCATCTGCTGCTCGGTGCGCATGTGCGCGACCAGGCCCTGGATGGCTTCAGCCAGATTGGCCATCGCCGCTGTGGTGCCGCGATTATTGCCGCCTTCTTCCATGGTGGAGCGAAGCCGCTCCAGCGCATTCTGCAGATCGCCGGTCGCGAGTGTCGCGCCTCCCGTCTCGCCGGAATATTCGCGCACCGTGGAGGCCAGCCAGTCTTCCAGATCGGTATAGAACCGGTTCTGCGCCTGGCTGGATTGCAAATCGAGGAAGCCCAGGATCAGCGATCCGGCGAGACCGAACAGTGACGACGAAAACGAAATGCCCATGCCACCGAGCGGGGCGGCGAGGCCCTCTTTCAGGGTGTCGAACAGCGCGCCGGCATCGCCGCCGACCTTGAGGCCATCGATCACCTTGCCGACCGAGCCGACGGTTTCGATCAGTCCCCAGAAGGTGCCGAGCAGGCCGAGAAACACCAGAAGCCCGGTCATGTAACGGGAAATGTCGCGGGCCTCGTCGAGCCGGGTCGCGATCGAGTCGAGCAGATGCCGCATGGTCTGCTGCGAGATCGACATTCGCCCGGTGCGCTCGCCGCCGAGGATCGCGGCCATCGGCGCCAGCAAGGTCGGGCGCCGCTCGATTGCCAGACCCGGATCGGCGATGCGGAAATTATTGACCCAGGCGACTTCCGGATAGAGCCGGATCACCTGGCGGAACGCCAGGATGGTGCCGATCAGAAGCACGAGGCCGATCAGCGCGTTCAGCCCGGGATTGGCGAAGAACGCGGTGATGATCTGCTTGTAGAGCACGACCGCGACCAACGCGCACAGCACCAGGAACACCAGCATCCGCACCAGGAAAATCCGGGGCGACGACAGCTTGCTCAGTTCGATTTCCATCGCGGAGGGGGAGGAGGGGCCTGACGGCATTGGCGATGATCACCTTGTGCGAGGGAAGCGCTTCGGGGCACCAATATGGCACAGCGGTGCCGGGAAAAAAGACCAGTTGCGCGTTGTTCGTGGCCAGATCAGGGAACTTGGCCGTGAAACCCGGCTTACTCCTGCAACGTATTTCATAAATCCTTGATGTCACCGGCGTTTGGCGGGCAATTGCATGATCCTTTGGTATCTGGAGGCCGAAACGGTCTTGGGAGTATTGGCGGCGATCGCCGTCGCGCTGTCGGTCCTGATGACCGGCGCCTGGCTGGTCCAGCAGCGTACCGGCAATTCCGGCTGGGTCGATACCATCTGGACCTTCTCGCTGGGCCTGACCGGGGCGGCCAGCGCGCTGTGGCCGATCGCGGGATTAAGCCCCAACCCGCGGCAATGGCTGGTCGCGGCGCTGGTGGCGATCTGGTCGATCCGGCTTGGCTGCCACATCGCGGTGCGAACCGCCGGGATCACGGACGATCCGCGTTACGCGGCGTTCGCCAGGGAATGGGGGGTAAATTCGCCGCGCCGGATGTTCCTGTTCCTGCAGAACCAGGGCTTCGGATCGATCCCGCTGGTGTTTTCGATTTTCGTCGCGGCGCGGTTTCCGTCGGACGCGTTGCGCTGGCAGGATTGGCTCGGCGTGCTGATTTTATGCGCCGGGATCGCCGGCGAGGCGCTGGCCGACGCACAACTCAAGACGTTCCGCGGCAATCCCGCCAATCAGGGCCGGGTCTGCGACATTGGATTATGGCGGTGGTCGCGCCATCCCAATTATTTTTTCGAGTGGTTCGGCTGGCTGGCCTATCCCGTCATCGCGATCTCCCCCGAATACGGCTGGGGCTGGGTGACGTTATTGGCGCCGGTCTTCATGTACTGGATCCTGGTGCACGTCACCGGCATCCCGCCGCTCGAGGCGCAGATGCTGCGCTCGCGCGGCGAGCGCTACCGCGACTATCAGGCCCGCACCAGCGCCTTCTTTCCGCTGCCGCCGCAAGCATGATCCCGAAGGGAGCCGCCGCATGAGCTTCGTCTCCAACATGATCGGCACGGCCGAACGGGTGCCGTTGCCGGATGTCATCATCCGCGCCGCGATCCAGCAATTATGCTCGCGCACCGCGACGCGGCTCGCCAGCGGCAATGCCGAGAGCGACGCTTTGTTCGCCGGTGAAATGGCCGCCCGTGCCATTGCCGAGCATACCGACGCGGCCAACGCCCAGCATTATGAAGTGCCGGCCGCGTTCTTCGCGCATGTGCTGGGTCCGAACCGCAAATACTCGTCGTGCTTCTACAACGAGCCGACCTCGACCCTGCAGGAGGCCGAGGAAGAGGCGCTGCGCCAGACGGCCGAGCACGCCGACCTCGCCGACGGGCAATCGATCCTCGAACTCGGCTGCGGCTGGGGTTCGCTGTCGCTGTGGATGGCGCGGCAATTTCCGCATTCGCCCGTGGTCGCGGTGTCCAATTCGAATTCGCAGCGCGAATATATCGAAAGCGAGGCCGCGCGGCGCGGCTTGAGGAATCTGCGGGCCGTCACATCAGACATGAACGGCTTCGATCCGCACCAGAAATTCGATCGTATCGTGTCGGTCGAGATGTTCGAGCACATGATGAACTGGCGCGCCTTGCTGGCGCGGGTGCGGTCCTGGCTTAAGCCCGACGGCCGCTTCTTCATGCACATCTTCACCCATCGCGCCGGCGCCTATCTGTTCGACCGCTCGAATCGCGAAGACTGGATCGCGCAGCATTTCTTTACCGGCGGCGTGATGCCGAGCCATCATCTGATCCGGCAATATGCCGATTTGTTCGAAGTCGAGAAGGAATGGCGCTGGAGCGGCACGCATTATCAGCGCACCGCGCTCGATTGGCTCAACAATTTCGATGCCCAACGCGACGAGATCGAAGACGTGCTGCGTTCGGTGTATCGCAGCGATACAGGCTTGTGGATGCGGCGCTGGCGCTGGTTCTTCCTCGCCACCGCCGGCCTGTTCGGCTACGCCGACGGCAGCGAATGGGGCATCAGTCATTACCGCATGAAGGCGGTGTAGTTGTACGTCATGCCCGCGCAGGCGGGCATCCAGTATTCCGCGACGTCCGAGCTGAACATGTCTCTCGCGGAATACTGGATCATCCGCCTTCGCGGATGATGACAGTACGGCGTGGGTCGAATCACTTGCGCTTCGACCTCACAATCTTGCGCGTTACTCCCCGCGCGGGAATTTAAATAATTCGGGTTCCCGCAGCCTGCGACGCTTCAACGCGGCAAATATCGCCGCGACAATATAGCCGGTCGATAAAAGTCATTGCTGGATCAGTGCGATAGGTGCGTGTGTGACATTGCGCCGCCCGCGCGATGCGTTGCATCGCAACACGGTGTTCTTATCCTGCGTTGATCAAGAGCGCGGATGTCTCGCGCCGGGCGAATGTTGTCATTCGCAATCAAACCATAAACTTGGGGCCATCGTTTTGATGTCAGGATTTCGCGCGCAATCGGCATGCATTGCATTGACTATCGCTGCCTTGGCTCCGCTGCTCGCGGGGTGTGACGAACCGAAATCCGCCGCCGCAGCCGTGCAAGTTTCGGATCCCGATGTCAGCGTTGTCACCGTCAACCCGCAGGCCCGCGCCGTGGTGCGTGAACTGCCGGGCCGGATCGCGCCGACCCGCGTCGCCGAGGTGCGTCCGCGCGTCTCCGGCATCATCGTCCGGCGCACGTTCAGCCAGGGCAGTGAGGTCAAGGCTGGCGATCCGCTCTACCAGATCGACCCAAAACCGTTCGAAGTCGAGGTGCAGTCCAACGAGGCGGCGCTCGCCAAGGCCAAGGCGGTGCTTGAACAGGCGTCGCAGCACGCCCGCCGCATCGCAACTCTCACCAGCCAGAAGACTGCTCCCGAAGCCGAGAACGAAAAAGCCATCGCCACGCTGCGTCAGGCCGAAGCCGAGGTCGCGGGACGAGAGGCGGATGTGGCACGCGCCAGTCTCAATCTCGATTATGCGACGATCCGCGCCCCGATCGGCGGCGTGGTCGGCGCCGCGCTGGTCAGCGAGGGCGCGCTGGTGGTGCAGAACGAAACGGCGGGCCTTGCGACGGTTCAGCAACTCGATCCGATCTATGCCGATTTTACCCAGTCGGTCACCGAACTCAATCGTCTGCGCAAGGCGTTTGAAAGCGGCGATCTCGATCGCATCGCGGCCGACGCCCTGAAGGTGCGGCTGGTGCTCGATGACGGCTCGGTCTATCCGATATCGGGCAAGCTGCTGTTTTCCGAGGCCAAGGTTGACGCCCACACCGGGCAGGTGACGCTGCGCGGCGAATTTCCGAATCCGAAGCGTGAATTGCTGCCGGGCATGTATGTCCGCGTGCTGCTCGAGCAGGGGATCGATACCGATGCGATCGCGGTGCCGCAGCAGGCGATCCAGCGCAACGGCGGCGGTGGCAGCGAGGTGTTCCTGGTCAAGAACGACAATCATGTCGCGGCGCAGGCGGTTCGCATCGGATCGCTGCAGGACGGCCAATGGTTCGTCACCGACGGGTTGAAAGCCGGCGACAAGGTCGTGGTCGAAGGTTTTCAGAAATTCGTCGCGGGTGACAGAGTGAGGCCGCAAGCCTGGACCGAAGCGGACGCATCCACCGAAAGTGCGCCGCCGCTCAAGCCGACCACGCAAGCGCAGCGGTAGCATCCTATGCCGGGTTTCTTCATCGACAGGCCGATCTTCGCCTGGGTCGTCGCGCTGTTCATCTGCCTGATCGGTGCGATCTCGATTCCATTGTTGGCGGTGGCGCAATATCCGATCATTGCGCCGCCGTCGATTTCAATCAGCACCAGCTATCCCGGCGCGTCGCCGGAAAATCTCTACAACAGCGTCACCCGGCTGATCGAGGAAGAACTCAACGGCGCGTCCGGTATCCTGAATTTCGAATCGACCAGCGATTCGCTGGGGCAGGTCGAAATCACCGCCAATTTCGTGCCGGGCACCGACACCGGTGCGGCGTCGGTCGAGGTCCAGAACCGCCTCAAGCGGGTCGAGGCGCGGCTGCCGCGGGCGGTGATCCAACAGGGCATTCTGGTCGAGGAAGCCTCCAGCGCGGTACTGCAGATCATCACGCTGCGTTCGACCGACGGCAGCCTCGATGAGATCGGGCTCGGCGATTTCATGATCCGCAACGTGCTCGGCGAGATCAGGCGCATTCCCGGCGTCGGCCGCGCCACGCTGTATTCGACCGAGCGAAGTTTGCGGATCTGGATCGATCCCCAGAAGCTCGTCGGATACGGCCTGACCGCCGATGACGTCACCAGGGCGATCACCGCCCAGAACGCGCAGGTCGCCTCCGGCAGCATCGGCGCCGAGCCGAGCACGCCGGAGCAGACCATTTCCGCGCTGGTGCTGGTCAAGGGCCAGCTCAGCTCGCCGGACGAATTCGGCGCGATCATCCTGCGCGCCAATTCGGACGGCTCGACGGTGCGGCTGCGCGACGTCGCGCGGATCGAAATCGGCGGTTTGAGCTATCAACTCAACACCCGGCTCAACGGCCAGCCGACCGCCGGGCTTTCGGTGCTGCTGTCGCCGACCGGCAACGCCCTGGCCACCGCCAGCGCGGTCGAAGCCAAGATGAAGGAGCTGTCGCGGTTCTTCCCAGCCAGCATCGCTTACGACATTCCCTACAACATCACGCCGGTGGTGAAAGCCTCGATCGAGAAGGTGCTGTCGACCCTGGTCGAAGCCGTCGTGCTGGTGTTCATCGTGATGTTCCTGTTCCTGCAGAACATCCGCTACACCATCATTCCGACCATCGTGGTGCCGGTGGCGCTGCTCGGCACCTGCGCCACGCTGCTGCTGGCGGGCTATTCGATCAACATGCTGACGATGTTCGGCATGGTGCTGGCGGTCGGCATCCTGGTCGACGACGCCATCGTCGTGGTCGAGAACGTCGAGCGCATCATGGCCGAAGAAGGCTTGCCGCCCAGGGAAGCGACCCGCAAGGCGATGTCGCAGATCACCAGCGCCATCATTGGCATCACGCTGGTGCTATCAGCGGTTTTTGTGCCGATGGCGTTCTTTCCGGGATCGGTCGGCATCATCTACCGGCAGTTCTCGGTGACGATGGTGGCCGCGATCGCGTTCTCCGCCTTGCTGGCGATGTCGCTGACCCCGGCTTTGTGCGCGACGCTGCTCAAGCCGGCGACCGCGGGTCACGGTCACGCTCGCAGGGGCGTGTTCGGCTGGTTCAACCGTGGTCTCGATCACGTCAGGGGACGCTACACCAGGACGGTGGGCTGGTCGCTGAAGCGCACCGGACGGCTGATGCTGATCTATGCGGCGCTGCTGGTTGGCCTCTGCTGGGCCTTCGCTCGCCTGCCCGGCGGCTTCCTGCCGGTCGATGACCAGGGCTTTATCACCACCGACGTGCAGACGCCTTCGGATTCCTCCTACGCCCGCACCGAGGCGGCGGTCGAAAAGGTGGAAAAATATCTGGCGCATCGCGCTGGCGTCGAAAACGTCACGTTCCTGACCGGCTTCAGCTTTCTCGGCCAGGGCATGAACACGGCGCAGGCGTTCATTTCGCTGAAGGACTGGTCGGAGCGTTCCGAGAAGGATTCCGCCGCGGCTGTTGTGGCCGACATCAACCGGGAGCTGTCGTCGATCCGCGACGCCAGGATATCGGCATTGCAGCCGCCGCCGATCGACAATCTCGGCAATTCCTCCGGCTTCAGCTTCCGGCTGCAGGATCGCGGCCAGAAGGGCTATGCGGCGCTGACGGCCGCGGCCGACCGGCTGATCGCGGAAGCCAACGCCGGTGACATCCTGCAAAAGGTCTATGTCGAAGGCTTGCCGCCGGCGCCGCAGGTCAGCCTGGCGATCGATCGCGAAAAGGCCGGCGCGTTCGGCGTCACCTTCGAGGACATCAACAATACGATCTCGACCAATCTCGGCTCGAACTACGTCAATGATTTTCCCAATCGCGGCCGGATGCAGCGCGTGATCGTGCAGGCCGATCGTGGCAGCCGCATGAAGGCGGAAGATATCCTCAATTACAACGTCAAGAACAGCCGGGGTCAGCTGGTGCCGTTTTCCGCCTTCGCCACCGTCGAGTGGTCGAAGGGGCCGACGCAGATTTCCGGCTTCAATTATTATCCGGCGGTGCGCATCAGCGGCGAGGCAAAACCCGGACATACCTCGGGCGATGCGATCGCCGAGATGGAGCGTCTGGCCGGCAAGCTGCCGCGTGGCTTCGGCTATGAATGGACGGGGCAATCGCTGCAGGAGAAGCTGTCGGGATCGCAGGCGCCGTTTTTGCTCGCGTTGTCGGCGCTGGTCGTGTTCCTTTGCCTCGCCGCACTTTATGAAAGCTGGACCATTCCGCTGGCGGTGCTGCTGACGGTGCCGCTCGGGATTTTGGGCGCGGTGGTGGCGGCGACGCTGCGCGGGTTGCCGAACGATGTTTATTTCACCGTGGGCCTGATCACCATCATCGGTCTATCCGCCAAAGACGCCATCCTGATCATCGAATTCGCCCGCGATCTGCGGGCACAGGGCAAGCCGCTGATCGAGGCGACAATGGAAGCCTGCAGTCTTCGTTTTCGCCCGATCCTGATGACCGGCGTCGCGTTCGTCTGTGGCGTGCTGCCGATGGTGATCGCGCACGGCGCCGGCGGCGCCAGCCAGCAGGCGCTCGGTACCGGCGTGATGGGCGGCATGATCGCGGTGGTGGTGCTGGCGCTGTTGATGGTGCCGGTGTTCTTTGTCAGCGTGCAGCGCGTGCTGGCGCGGGATCGCGAGGTGGTTCCGGAGCAGGCGAACGATGGGCACGGATCGCCAGCGTCGGCGCCGCTGTTAGCAGCGTTATGCCCGCCATCGGGCTCGCCGGAGGCGAGACCCGGTGGCGGATGATGACGGTGAGCAAGCATCTCGCTTCACTTATCCGGACTACGTGCTCATGCCTGCTTGCTACGCGGCTGCTCCCATCCCGACGGCTCCATCTTGATTTCAAGCCCGCTCGCTCGCGACAAGCTGACGCCTTGCAGCGTCGCCGCCGATCAACATCTCAGTTGGAACGAGGAGATCACCGTGACAGAGCATGGCAAAACGGAACTCGACCGGCATTTTGCCTGGTTTGAAGGTAAGCTTCCGCCGAAGCCGGCCCGTTTTGTCGCTTGGCTACGCAAGCCCTCTTCGCGATTGGCGCGAATTCCTTTGGCCATTCTTTTGATTGGCGGCGGCATTTTCAGCTTTTTGCCGGTGTTGGGACTCTGGATGCTTCCACTCGGACTTCTTTTGATCTCGCAGGACGTGCCGGTGTTGCAGAAGCCCATGTCGCGAATGCTCGGATGGATCGAGCGCAAATGGGAAGCGCGGATTGCGCGTAATTCACTCAAGCTTTGAATAGACAATCGTCGAGCTTCTTGATGCGGCTACTCGCTCTCGCAATTGTCAGACATAGATGATGACCGGAGTGGGCTCGACCGGGATCGTGGGGCCGGTTGACGGTGGAATGAGAGGGCCGTTGAACGGGCCGAGGTGTGCCATCATCCCGCCGCCACTTCGTTGAGTTCGTCGATCGTCAGTTCGCGCTTGTCCATTTCAGTCTCCTGTTTGTTGGGGTGAAGATGATTGGTGATACGTGCCGAGGGGGGGCCGCCAATCGAGGCGGCCCCCGGTTTCGTTCCTGCCTTTATCCGGCGACTGACGCCGGCGAAAAATGGCAGCAAGATTGCTCCCGTGGGTCGCTGTTAGCGAATGGGTCCACCCGGCTTGCTGGGAATATGAAGGATTTTTTGAATCAACTTCAGCCAATCGGAAAGGTCCGAACCGCCGCCGCCTTCGTTACCGGCTCCTCCACACACGAAATCGAGTTCGTCGCTGGTCAACTCCTGAGCTTTCTGCATCGCAGTCTCCTCTGATCTGTTGGTTTGTGCTGGTTGCTCGCCACCAAAGCGAGACTCCGAGCCCGAAGGCCGGGAGTCTCACTTTGGCTGGCCCGCAGGCTCAAAAGATCGAGCTGATGCAGTATCCGATGCCGGCAAGAAGGCCGCCGCCAAGCGCACCGGCACCGGCGCCACCCGGACCGCCCGCCAAACCGCCGGCACCGCCCGCCGCCGCGCCGCCCAGGATCGCTTTGCCCAAGGCGCCCCAGCTAAATTCGCCGGCCGCCACCGCGTCGAGTTCCTCAAGGGAAAGTTCGCGGTTCGCGATATCATTGTTCAAAGATGTCATGTCACGTCTCCTGTGTTGATGAAGAGGACCATTCCTCCTCCGATCGGTGGACGTGCCGCAGCGAAAGGCCGTTCATTGACCGCGTGATCTGGCGCACACGTCGTGTGGCGTGCGCGCCAGGAAAGTCAGCAGAATCACTGTCCAGCCCCGCGCGTAAAAATATTTTGCTTTCCTTCCGACCCAAATCACCGGCTCATATCGAGCCATCCCGTCCCGCAAGAGGGGCGTATCGCGATCGTCACGGACGTGGGGCGGGATGCGGTGGACGCCGATGCGCTTTTGACGAACAGCGCGTGAGGTGGACGGCGAAGTCGTGTGGTCCTGACGCCCCGATGCTGGCGTCAAGTTCTTGAGAAGCAAGCTTCTTGGGGGCGACGGTGGCAAGAAAGCCGGTCACCGGGGAGAGCACGAAGGAAACCGTAAAACCATTGCGCAGGGAAGGCCGGACTGCTTCCGCTGAACCTGTATGCTCGTGTGCGCCTTTTTTCACTGTTTGCACGCGAGACCGCGGGTGCAGCGCGCACCCGGTCTTCCCTGCGTCCCTCTTGGGATCGCACTGCGCCCTCTTTTGAGGGTCGCCCTGCGCCCTCTTTTTTTGGGCCGATGAATTTGTAGAACTCGGGCGCATCGTGTCGCGAGAACGCGGACACACATTCCGACGTCATCGCCTGCGAAAGCGGGCGACCCAGTATTCCAGGCGTCAATGAAGGAGGCGAGAAGTTGCGACGTACTGGGTCCCCCGGTCAAGCCGGGGGATGACGGCGGTGTGTGAAGCGCACTGCATTTCAATCGTCATTGCGAGGAGCACTTGCGACGAAGCAATCCAGCTCTTGTTTTTCCGCCCTGGATTGCTTCGCTTACGCTCACAACGACGGCAGCGGACTACTCGCCACTATCCCAGCGGCCGAATGATCTTCACCAGCTCGGCGTGGATGTATTCGTTGCCGCAGATCACATTGCCGGTCTTGAGCGGATCGCTCTCGCCATCGATGCAACTGACGACGCCACCGGCCTCGCGGACCAGGATCGCGCCGGCGGCCATGTCCCAGGATTGCAGGTTGCGTTCCCAATAGCCGTCGAGACGGCCCGCGGCGATGAACGCCATGTCGAGCGATGCCGCGCCGAACCGGCGCAGGCCGGCGACCCGGTTCTGGATTTCGGTCATCTCACGGCGCGACAGATCATGATCGCCGCGTCCGATATGCGGCAGGCCGCAGCCGACCACGCAATCATTCAGGTTGCGGCGACCGGCGACGCGCAGCCGCTGGTCGTTGAGGAAGGCGCCCTTGCCGCGTTCGGCGATGTAGAGCTCTTCATTGGCCGGATTGTAGATCAGGCCGGCGATCACGGTGTCCTCGCGCCGCAGCCCGATCGAGATCGCGAATTGCGGGATGCCGTGCAGGAAATTCGTGGTGCCGTCGAGCGGATCGACGATCCAGGTGTTGCTCTTGTCGGTGCCTTCGCGCATTCCGCCTTCCTCGCCGATGAAGCCGTAACCCGGACGCGCCTTGGTGAGGTCTTCGTACAGCATCTCCTCGGAGCGCTTGTCGGCCAGGCTGACGAAATTGGCGGGGCCCTTCAGCGACACCTGAAGGTTCTCGATCTCGCCGAGATCGCGCTTGAGGCTGCGGCCGGCGCGGCGCGCGGCCTTGATCATCACGTTCATAAGGGCTGACTGCAGCATGATCCCGGTCTTTGCTAATCTTGTGGTTGAGGTTTCAAAAGGGACGGCGCGCTCCCTCTCCCATGGGGAAAGGACAAGAGCCCGATGGCACCGTCGAGCCCTGAACTGGGTGCCCTGCGGGGGTGCGGGCGTCAAGGCGGATCATGCGGCGCCATCTTTATTTGGTGCCCAGCCATCTGCGCGCGCCGGCCTCGGCCTTGGCGCGATCCTCCGGGCTCATATCGGCAAAGGCGTCGTCGAGCATCGGGTCGCCCTTGCCAGCGGTTTTCGCCACGATATGCCACTTCAGGCCCTCGACCTTGTCGATCGGGGCGCCCTGTCCGTTCGAGAGCACCCAGGCCAGCCGATTTTGCGCGATCGGGTTGCCCTGCTTGGCCGCCTTGCGCAACAGCGCCACCGCGGCCGGCTGGTTCCGCGGCGTGCCGGTGCCGTTATAGAGCGCGATGGCGTATTCGACCTCGGCTTCGACATTGTCGGCCAGCGACGCCGCCTGCAGCAGCCGCACCGACTTTTCGACGTCTTTCGGGACGCCGGTGCCTTCCTTGTAGAACGTCGCCAGCGCGTATTGCGCTTCCGGATTGCCGGCGTCGGCGGCGACCCGAAGCAGTTCGGCGGCGCGCTTCATATCCTGCGGCAGCGTCTGGCCGTCGATGTAAAGCAGCGCCAGATTATACGCTGCTTTCGGGCTGCCGAGCTTGGTGGCCGACGCCAGCAGTTTTGCCGCCTCCTCGCCGCCCTTCGGGCCGCCGCGGCCGGACAGCCGCAGCATTGCCAGCGCGAACATGCCTTCGCGATCGCCGGCATCGGAGGCGCGCCGGTACCAGTCGATCGCCTTGTCGTAATTGCGTTTGACGCCCAGCGCATTGGAGTAGAGTTCGCCGAGCATCGTCATCGCCTTGGGGTCACCCCGTTCCTGCACGCGCTTGGTCGCGAGATCGAAGGCGGTCTTGTACTGTCCGCGCTGGTACGCGGCGTAGACGTAATCGGCATTGGGATCGTCAGGGAGGGGCGTCGGCACCACCGTCACGGTCGGTGTCGGCGTGGTTTCCGGTTTCGGTGTCGCGGGTTTCTTGGCCGCTTCCTTCGGGGTCTCGCGGGGTTTCGGGTTTGGCTTCGCGACGGGCCTGGCCACGGGTTTGGCGGGCGCCGGTGGCGGCGTCGCCGCGGGCGGGCTCAGCGAGATCTGTGCCGTCGCAGCACCGGCCGCCAGCAGCAGGCCGCCAGCCAGCAGCAGCGGGACGCCTGCCAGCACCGAAAGGCTCGCTATCGAACGCAGGAATTTCATGTCCGGCGTTATCCCTGCCCGGCCGTGACTTTTCCGGATGACTCGGCCCAGGCCTGCTTGATGGTCTGTTCCACTTCCGACAGCGCTGTCACGGCGCCGCGCGGATCGGCCCAGATGAACTCGCCGACCAGAACGAAATCAGCGCCGGCCGTGGCGAACTCGCGGGCTTCTTCATGCGATTGAGCAAAGCCGATGCACGGCGGTTCGAACAATTCGGCCCACCATTCCAGCCGCTCGGCAATGGCTTCGACCGAGGGCCGCTGGCCCTTCGCGTCGGGCTCGCCGAACAGCACGTAATCGGTGCCGGCTTCGCCCGCGGCCATCGAATCATGTCGCGTCGCGAGACCGCCGACACCCATGATGCGGTCGGGCTTCAGGCTCGGCAGCGCCTCTTCCATGGCGTCGATGCCGGTGACATGGGCGCCGTCGGCGCCGGCACGGGCGACCAGTTCGAAATTGCCATCAAGCAAGGCGGCAGCACCTCCGGCCTGAATCACCGGGGCGAGCGCCTTGACGCGGGAGATCATGGTGCGCTGGTCGGTGGGCTTCAGCCGCAGCAGCACGGCCGCGACATCGGCAGCGGCGAGCACACCGGCCAGGCTTGCCAGCAGCGGGGAGGGGTCGTCGACCAGCGGGGTCGCGAGATAAAGCCGTGGCGCGGGGCGCGGCGGAACTGGTTTGGTGTTGGCCATGACGTCGGCTAGTGCCCCCGGACTGCGGCCAAAAAAAGGGGCGAGGTCAAGCGCGCCCCTCGCAAACTCATGCGACTTTCGGATCGAGTTCGCCGTTACTGTAGCGCTTGGCCATCTCGGCCGGCGTCAGCACCCTCTTGAATTTTCCGGCTTGCCCCGCGGTGTTGAACTCCTGCAGCCGCTGCTTGCAGAGCTTGGTCATCGCTTCCATCGCGGGCTTGAGGTATTTGCGCGGATCGAACTCTTCCGGATTGTCCTTCAACACCTTGCGGATCTGGCCGGTCATCGCCATCCGGTTGTCGGTGTCGATGTTGATCTTGCGGACGCCGTGCTTGATGCCGCGCTGGATTTCGGCGACCGGAACGCCCCAGGTCGGTTTCATCTTGCCGCCATTGGCGTTGATGATGTCCTGCAGATCCTGCGGCACCGACGACGAGCCGTGCATCACCAGATGGGTGTTGGGCAGCTTGCGATGGATTTCCTCGATCACCTTCATGGCGAGGATATCGCCGTCCGGCTTGCGGGTGAATTTGTAGGCGCCGTGCGAGGTGCCCATCGCGATCGCCAGCGCATCGACCTTGGTCTCCTTGACGAATTTGACGGCTTCGTCGGGGTTGGTCAGCAATTGATCGTGCGACAGTTTGCCCTCGGCGCCGTGGCCGTCTTCCTTGTCGCCCATGCCGGTCTCAAGCGAGCCGAGCACGCCGAGTTCGCCTTCCACCGAAATGCCGCCGAGATGGGCCATGTCGGTGACGGTCTTGGTGACGCCGACATTGTAGGTCCAGTCGGCCGGGCTCTTGCCGTCGGCCTTCAGCGAGCCGTCCATCATCACCGAGGTGAAGCCGGCCTGGATCGCGGTCATGCAGGTGTCGGGACCGTTGCCGTGATCGAGATGCACGCAGACCGGAATCTGCGGATAGATTTCGGTCACCGCGTCCATCATGTGCTTGAGCATGACGTCGTTGGCGTAGGAGCGGGCGCCGCGCGAGGCCTGGATGATCACGGGCGCATCGAGGCTGGAGGCGGCCTCCATGATGGCGAGCGCCTGTTCCATGTTGTTGATGTTGAAAGCGGGCACGCCATAGTCGTGTTCCGCCGCGTGGTCGAGCAATTGACGCAACGTGATGCGAGCCATGGATTGTTTTCTCCGCGTTGGGGCGCGATGCCCGATAAATTATTTTGCCTTCAAAACCTCGACGCCGGGCAGCGGCTTGCCTTCCATCCATTCGAGGAACGCCCCGCCCGCCGTGGAAACATAGCTGAAATCGCCGGCTACGCCGGCCTGGTTCAGCGCCGCCACCGTGTCGCCGCCGCCGGCCACCGAGACCAGCTTCTTCGCTTTGGTACGTTCGGCGGCATGCCTGGCCGCCTGCACGGTGCCGCGGTCGAACGGCGTCATTTCAAATGCGCCGAGCGGCCCGTTCCAGACCAGGGTCGCGGCGTCGTCGATCGCAGCATGGATGCGCGCGATCGAGCGCGGGCCGACGTCGAGGATCATGCCGTCCGCCGGGATCGCATCGAGGCCATAGGCGTGCGACGGCGCGTTGGCGGCAAAATGGTGTGCCACCACGGCATCGACCGGCAGGATGATCGCGCAATTCGCCGCGTCGGCCTTTTCGATGATCCGCAGCGCGGTCGCGGCGAGGTCCTTTTCCGCCAGCGACTTGCCGATGCCGATGCCCTGCGCATGCAGGAACGTGTTGGCCATGCCGCCGCCAATCACCAGCGCATCGACCTTGCTGACGAGATTTTCCAAAAGATCAATTTTGCTGGAAACCTTGGCGCCGCCGATGATCGCGATCACCGGCTTGGTCGGCGCCTCCAGCGCCTTGTTCAGCGCGTCGAGTTCGGCCTGCATGGTGCGGCCGGCATAGGCCGGCAGTTTGTGGCCGAGGCCCTCGGTCGAGGCATGGGCGCGGTGCGCCGCCGAGAACGCGTCATTGACCCAGATGTCGCCGAGTTTGGCCAAGGCGGCGACGAAGGCCGGATCGTTCTTTTCTTCCTCTTTGTGGAAGCGGGTATTTTCCAGGCAGAGGATGTCGCCGTCCTTCATCGCCGCAACGGCCTTTTCGGCGGCTTCACCAATGCAGTCGTCGGCGAAGGCGACCGGCTTGTTGAGGATCCGTGCGAGTTCCGCGGCGACCGGCTTGAGCGAGTCTTTGGCGTCGCGTCCCTTCGGCCGGCCGAAATGCGCGAGCAGGATAGCCCTGCCGCCTTTACCGGCGATTTCGCTGATGGTGGGGACGACGCGCTCGAGCCGGGTGGCGTCGGTGACGCGGCCATTCTCCATGGGAACGTTGAGGTCGACGCGCAACAACACGCGTTTGCCCTTTACGTCGACGTCATCGAGGGAGCGGAAGGTCTTGGACATTGGCGGGGTCTCTCGCGGCCCATCCTTCGAGACGCCTCGCTGCGCTCGGCTCCTCAGGATGAGGTTTCCCTCATGGTGAGGAGCGCGCTCTTCGCGCGCGTCTCGAACCATGAGCTTAAAGATTCAGAGCAGCTTTCCCATCGCCACGGCGGTATCGCCCATGCGGTTGGAGAAGCCCCATTCATTGTCGTACCAGGCCAGCACCCGCACCAGCGTGCCGTTCTGAACCTTGGTCTGGTCCATGTGGAACGTGGCGGAATGCGGATCGTGGTTGAAGTCCATCGAAACGTTCGGCGCGGTGGTGAAGCCGAGGATGCCCTTGAGCTGCTGCTCGCTGGCGCGCTTCATCGCCTCGTTGATTTCCTTCGGGTCGGTGGCGCGCTTGGCGACGATCTTGAGATCGACCACCGAGACGTTCGGGGTCGGCACCCGGATCGAGACGCCGTCGAGCTTGCCCTTCAGTTCCGGCAGCACCAGGCCGATGGCCTTGGCCGCGCCCGTCGAAGTCGGGATCATCGACATCGCCGCGGCGCGACCGCGATAGAGATCCTTGTGCATGGTGTCGAGCGTCGGCTGGTCGCCGGTATAGGCATGGATCGTGGTCATGAAGCCGGTCTCGATACCGACGGTGTCGTTCAACACCTTGGCGACCGGCGCGAGGCAGTTGGTGGTACAGGAACCGTTGGAGACGACCAGATGATCCCTGGTCAGGGTATCGTGGTTGACGCCGTAGACGATGGTGGCGTCGGCGCCATCGGCCGGTGCGGAGACCAGCACCCGCTTGGCGCCGGCGGTCAGATGCGCGGCGGCCTTGTCCCTGGCGGTGAAGATGCCGGTGCATTCCAGCGCGATGTCGACGCCGAGTTGTTTCCAGGGCAAGTTCGACGGGTCGCGCTCGGCGGAAACCTTGATCTTGCCGTTGCCGACGCTGATCGAGTCGCCATCCACCGTGACGATGCCGGGGAAACGGCCATGCACGGAGTCGAAACGCAAAAGATGGGCGTTGGTCTCGACCGGGCCGAGGTCGTTGATCCCGACCACTTCGATGTCCTTGCGGCCGGACTCGGCGATGGCGCGAAGCACGTTGCGGCCGATGCGGCCAAACCCGTTGATTGCGACCCGGATTGCCATCTTTTCTCTCCTTCAATGACCTCTGTCATCCCCGCGGAGGGCGACGAGCCATCCACGAAGGCTATTGCGGCGAACGCCCGGTTCTGCCGGGCGGAAACGGATAAGATGACCCTAACTAACCCCTTTTCGGGGCAACCTCAACCATCACCCCAGGCGTTTCAGGGCAGCGTTAACCGCAGCCTCGGCGGTAATTCCGAAGTGCTTGAAGAGGTCCTTGGCCGGCGCGCTGGCCCCGAAACCGTGCATGCCGATAAATCCACCATCGTGGCCGATCACGGCGTCCCAGCCCCAGCGTACCGCGGCCTCGATCGCGATCTTGACCGGGGCCTTGCCGATGATCGCCTGCTGGCGGTCTTCAGGCTGCGCCAGCAGCAGCTCGAGCGAGGGCACCGAAACCACCCGCGACGCGATGCCGCGCTCGGCGAGCTGCTTCTGGGCGTCGATGGCGATCTGGACCTCGGAGCCGGTGGCGAACAGCGAGACCTTGGCTTCGCCCTGGGCAGCGACCAGCTCATAGGCGCCATGGCTGCAGGGGTTGTCCGACGGCGTCGAGGTGCGAACCTGCGGCAGGTTCTGGCGGGTCAGCACCAGCGTTGTCGGACCGTTGGTACGGTTGAGCGCCAGCTCCCAGCACTCCGCCACTTCGATGGCATCGCAGGGCCGGAACACGCGCATGTTGGGAATGGCGCGCAGCGCCGCCAGATGTTCGACCGGCTGATGGGTCGGGCCGTCCTCGCCGAGGCCGATCGAATCATGGGTCATGATGTAGACCACGCCGGTCCCCATCAGCGCGGCCAGCCGCATCGCGGGGCGGGCGTAGTCGGTGAACACCAGGAATGTGGCGCCGCTCGGTGCGTAGCCACCATGCAGGAAGATGCCGTTCATCGCCGCCGCCATGCCGTGTTCGCGGATGCCGTAATGGATGAAACGCCCCTTCGGCGTCTTGGCCGAGAAATTGGTGGCGGACTTGGCCTTGTTGTTGGTCGATCCCGTGAGATCGGCCGAGCCCGATACGAATTCCATCGGCATCGCGAGGGCGATGGCGTCGATCGCAAGCTCGGAGGATTTGCGGGTGGCGATGTTCTGCGGCGTCTCCAGCAGCGACTTCTTGTGCGCCCTGAGCGCCTTCGCCAGTGCGGCCGGCCGCTCGTGCCGCAGCCGGCGATCGAACTCGGCGCGCTTGCGGTCGGACAGCGTCGTCATGCGCGCTTCCCATTCCTTGCGCGCGGCGGCGCCGCGGCTGCCGGCCTCGCGCCAGGCCTTGAGGACGTCATCCGGCACCGAGAACGGCTCCTGCGAAATGCCGAGATTCTCCTTGGCGCCCTTGAGTTCTTCGGCGCCCAGCATTTCGCCATGCGCCTTGTTGGTGCCGGCCTTGGTCGGGGCGCCATAGCCGATCGTGGTCTTGCAGGCGATCAGCGTCGGCTTGTTGGATTTCTGCGCCTTGGCGATCGCCGCCGCGATGGCCTTCTGGTCCTGGCCGTCGATCAACTCAGCGGCCCAGCCCGCGGACTTGAAGCGTTTCACCTGATCGACCGAGTCCGACAGCGTGGTCGGACCATCGATCGAAATGCCATTGTCGTCATAGAGCACGATCAGCTTGTTGAGCTTCCAGTGGCCGGCCAGCGCGATCGCTTCCTGCGACACGCCCTCCATCAGATCGCCGTCCGAACAGAGCACATAGGTGTGATGGTCGACGACCTTCTTGCCGAATTCGGCGACCATCATCTTTTCCGCGAGCGCGAAGCCGACCGAGGTCGCGATGCCCTGGCCGAGCGGCCCCGTCGTGGTTTCGATGCCCTTGGTGTGGAAATTTTCCGGATGCCCGGGGGTCAACGATCCCAGCTGGCGAAAATGCTTGAGCTGGTCGAGCGTCATGTCGCTATTGCCGGTGAGATACAGCAGCGCATACAGCAGCATCGAGCCGTGGCCGGCCGACAGGATGAAGCGGTCGCGATCCGGCCATTTCGGCTCGGCGGCGTCGTATTTCAAAAATTGTGTGAACAGCACGGTGGCGACGTCGGCGGCGCCCATCGGCAGGCCGGGGTGGCCCGATTTGGCCTTCTCGACTGCGTCCATCGCGAGGCCACGGATCGCATTGGCCATACGGGTGTGATCGACCTGCGTCATGTTGAAAATCCGCCTGAAATGAGATGCTTGGTTGGGGTACGGCAGCAAAGGCCACGGAAGGTCAGGGCTGGATAGCACCTGTATTCCCGGAGTCCAAGGCGATGAAACGCGTGACGGAGCCGAAAAGTTGCTTTGCGGTGCATAGTTCTGCAGCGGCGTTGCGCTGGTCTCGCTTGCCACGTAAATTTCGTCGCCTAACCACTTGCCGAACCGCGAAATTTCTTGTTCCGCGATCGGCTGTAATCAGGTCCGCGCGCACCGCATGAGTGATCGTCCCGCCAACGGCTTGGGCTCCGCCGAGCCCACATCGGTCGATATCGACGCCGCCACGCGGCGGCTGATGGCGGCGCTCGACGCCCTGGAAAGTGCGGTCGAACGCCGCCGTGAAGCCGACCGTGACGAGAACGAACTGGCGAGCCGGATCCAGGCGCTGGGCACGGATCGCTCGCGGCTCGCCGACGAACTCGACGGTTCGCTGGTGAAATCGCGCCGGCTGGAGCGCACCAATCGCGAGATCGCCGACCGGCTGGACGCGGCGATCGGCAGCATCCGCGCCGTGCTCGACGCGGGAGAAAGTTCATGAGCCACATCAACGTCACCATCAATGGCCGGCAATACCGCATGGCCTGCGAGGAGGGACAGGAGGCGCGGCTTCTGAACCTCGCCGAAAGCTTCGAGTCGCGGATTACAAGCCTGCGCGGCAAGTTCGGCGAAATCGGCGACGCCCGCCTCACCGTGATGGCCGCACTGATGGTGTGCGACGAACTGGTCGACGCCAATCATCAGGTCCGTCGCCTCGAGGAAGAACTTCACGTCCTGCGCGATGTTCGCGTGGTGGCGGCGGATCGTGCCCGGGCAACACAGACGGCGGTCGCCAATGCGCTCAACGCCGCCGCTGACCGCATCGAGAAAACCACGCAAATATTGAACCGCACCATCGGCGGCGGCGTGGCGATTGGTTGAGATTTAGCCTCCCCCTCCACGGCAGGATCAGCAAAAGGATGCGCAGTCCCTGGATATCAGGGGGCTTGGGATATCAGGCGCTTGGCGCTGGCGGTTTGCCCTGTCAGTGGTTACATTGGTCCCGCGAGGCTGCATCGCGCGTCAGGAGCCACATATCCCCGGGGCCTTATCGATCCTTCAGGGAACTGTCCCTGGCCGGGTTCGTGGATCCGGTCATATGGTGCCCACCTACTTTCGTAGGTGCTCCGGGATCGAGTGCTTCAACGGCCATTGCGGCTTCGCGCTTTTATTTTGCCGTCGACGTGTTCGTCGCCGGTCCATTCGTTTCAGCCGTCATACTCCGCGAAAGCGGGGTATCCAGTACGCAGTGATTTCGCGGTTGAATAACCGGCGCTTTGGAATACTGGATCACCCGATGGAGCCTGTCGTCGGGCGGCGCGTAGCGCCGGCCCGGCGGCGGGTGATGACTGCGAGTCCTCATGCCCGCGACCACATCCAAGGCAAATCTTCGTAGCGCGGCTCTCGCGGCGCGGGACGCGTT
The DNA here is from genome assembly GCA_039935075.1 of Bradyrhizobium sp. GTDB lineage: Bacteria > Pseudomonadota > Alphaproteobacteria > Rhizobiales > Xanthobacteraceae > Bradyrhizobium. The sequence goes on along the minus strand of JBDTKZ010000084.1, from coordinate 6,839 downwards.
GAGCGGCGAGCAGCGTGCCGCCGCAGCGCAGGCGGTCGCCGCGCGCGGCCTGCCATTTGCGATCGGACGCGAGACAATCGTCTCGGGTTACGCCCCGATCCGCAGCGAGATCGATCCGACACCGCTGATGCGGGCGATCGCAGCGCAAGGCGCGCGGCTGGCGTTGCCGACGGTGGCGGCGCGTGGCCAGGCGCTGACATTCCGGGCTTGGTCGCCCAACGACAAGATGGTGCTCGGGCCGCTCGGCATCCCCGAACCTTCGCCCGCGGCGCCCGAACTGATTCCCGACGTCATGCTGGTGCCGCTGGCGGCGTTTGACGGTTTGGGCCACCGCATCGGCTACGGCGCCGGTCATTACGACTACACCTTCGCGCACTTACGAAAAATGAAGGCCGTCAGGGGTGTCGGCCTTGCCTTCGCCGTACAGAAAATCAAGGCGGTCCCGGCGTTGGCGCACGACGTGGCGCTGGATTATGTGCTAACGGAAACACGAATGTTTGATTTCCGGAGCTTATGACTTGCGTATTCTTTTCGTTGGCGACGTGGTCGGCAGGAGCGGCCGCACCGCGATCTCGGAGCACCTGCCCGGCATGATCCGCGACTGGGCGCTCGATCTCGTCGTCGTCAATGGCGAGAACGCGGCCGGCGGTTTCGGCATCACCGAGGCGATTTACCAGGAATTTCTCGACGCCGGCGCCGACGCGGTCACGCTCGGCAACCATTCCTGGGATCAGCGCGAAGCGCTGGTATTCATCGAGCGCGCGCCACGGCTTATTCGTCCGGCGAATTATCCGAAGGGAACGCCGGGCCGCGGTGCCGCGCTGATCGACACCAAACGCGGCCAGCGCGCGCTGGTCGTCAATGCCATCGGTCGCGTCTTCATGACGCCGTTCGACGATCCGTTCACCGCGATCGGCCGCGAACTGGAATCGTGTCCGTTGCGCGAGGCTGCTGACGCGATCGTGGTCGACTTCCACGGCGAAGCCTCCAGCGAAAAACAAGGCATCGGCTTTTTCTGCGACGGCCGCGCCAGCCTCGTGGTCGGCACGCACACGCATGTGCCGACCGCCGATCACCAGATCCTCACCGGCGGCACCGCCTACATGACCGACGCCGGCATGACCGGCGACTACGATTCGGTGATCGGAATGCAGAAGGAAGAGCCGCTGCGGCGCTTTACCTCGGGCATTCCGTCGGGACGGTTCGAACCCGCCAATGGGGTTGCGACGCTCAGCGGCGTTGCGGTCGAGACCGACGATGCCACCGGGCTCGCACGGCGCGTTGCACCGGTTCGCGCCGGCGGACGGCTGGAGCCGGCGCTGCCGGCATTCTGGACCAGTTAGCCCATCGCCCGATAACGACAATCAAGAACAGGCATCGCGACGGAGGAGTGTGGAATGGATTTCGAGGCGCTGGTACATTCGCGCAAAAGCGTGCGGGGTTTCAAAGCCAAGCCGGTGCCGCGAGCCGTCATTGAAGAGATCATCGATGTCGCCAAGCGCGCGCCGTCTTCGATGAACACGCAACCCTGGCATGTCCACGTCCTGACCGGCGAGCCGCTGGAGCGGGTCCGTCAGCGCAACATGGAAGAGATGGTGGCTGGCGCCAGGCCGAAGCGCGATATCGTCAGCCATGGCGAATATCAGGGCGTTCACCGCGGACGGCAGGTTGATATCGCCAAGAAGCTGTTCGGTGCCATGGGCATTGCGCGCGACGACAAGCCGATGCGGCAGGACTGGGTGCTGCGCGGCTTCCGGCAATTCGACGCGCCGGTCTCGCTGGTGCTGGCCTATGACCGCATTCTCGATCCCGGCGCGGTGTGTCACTTCGATCTCGGCGCGCTGTGCTACGGCATCGTGCTGGCGGCCTGGGATCGTGGCCTCGGCAGCGTCATTAACGGTCAGGGCATTACCCGGTCCGACATCGTCCGCGAAGTCGCCGAGATCCCCGAGGATCAGGTCATCATGACCTGCGTCGCGATGGGATATCCCGACGATGAATTCCCCGCCAATGCCGTGAAATCCGATCGTCAGCCGAACACCGATTTCGTTCGCTATGTGGGCTTCAGCGATTAGAGCTTAGGTTCTGATTGAATCAGAACCTAAGCTCCAGACTCTTATTTTGACGCGTTTTCTTCGCGCGAACCGGTGTCCACTTCGCTCGAAAACGCTTTAGCTCCGATGCGCCATTTCCAGCGTGACTAATCGCGCCAGCAATGTCGCGGGATAGAGCTGGCCGATGACGGCTTCCAGATTGCACAGGCTGCGCGCAATCGGATGCACCGGAAACACGTCGCCATAGCCCGTCGTGGTCAGCGTCACGAAGCTGAAATAGATCAGATTGCTGGCAAGCGCCGGTGTGTCCTGCATCGCGATTCCCGAAAACGCCTTGGGGACCACCGATCCGACAAAGGCAAACAACGGCACGAAGCTGACGGCGATGACGAGGTAAAGCAGAACCGCCCCCATGATGTGATGGTAGGTGACGCGTCCGGGCGAAAACACCATGCCTGCCACCACCCATCCGAGCGTGATGCTCATGATCAGCCAGGAGCCCGCGAACAGATTGATGTCGAGGTTGGACGGCGCCGTGATCCGGTGAATGCCCCCGATCGTCGCCACCACCAGCGAGGCAAGCATGGCAAAGACCGCGATCCGGCTTCCCGACATCACGAACACGCCGGCCACCAGCACAAGCGCAAAGGCCAGTTCGAAAGCCTGGAACACGAACAGCCCGGAGGCCTGGAGCGGCGCGATCACGAACAGCATCACGACGACCAGCAAGGTCAGCGCGGTCAAAAGCCGGTCGCTCCATTGTTCGCGGAAAAGAGCGATGCGGTCGTTGGTTACGCGCTGGTCCATTTCATCTTCCGAATAAAATTCGTGATCGGCCGTTCCGATGACGGGCGGCATCAAATATCTAGCATGAATTGGCCGGGGAGCCGCGGCTCGCGGAGACTTGCCTAGCGGAGACTTGCCTAGCGAAGACCTGGCTAGCGAAGACCTGGCTAGCGTGGACCTGGCTCAGGACAGGCGGAAGCCGACGCGGAAGGCGCCCCAATGGCGACCGCGCACGAAAATTGGCGACGACAAGTCTTTCATCAGCACGAAATTGCCGCCGCCCATATCCCGCCGGTAGGTCTGCAATAGAAACGGCTTGGTGTTTTGCGCGATCTTGGTGACGTTGCGGTCCTTGAAGATTCGCCGGTTACGACAATTGGCGTTGTTCCAGACCGGGTCGGGCCCCTGCGGCAGGCTGTAGTTCGGATTATGTGTCGGAAGATATCCGCTTCTCGCCCACGCGACGCAAAAGGCGATCCGCGGGTCGGATTTCTGAATCGGATCCTGGATCGGCGGCAGGATCCGGTCGGTGAAGGTGATATAGTCCGTGAGATATTGCTTCGGATTGCTGCCGGGGATTTCGCGGTAGTTCTCGTCCATCAATTGTTCGAGGCGGATGTCGCCGCGCTCGACGGCGCTGTCGAACGCAGCCGAAATCCGCTTTGCGGTTTCGATCGCGGTGCGGATCAGCGGTGCATCCGACGTCTCCACGCCGCTGTCGGCGATCATCGCGATCAGGCCCTCGGAAACCTCGAGCAGCCGCGCCACGCGGTCGTCGGCCTGCTTCAAATCGGTCGAGGACAGATCGACGCCGGTCGCCAGCTCGCCAAGTTCGGAGATCACGCTGTCGCAGTGGGAAAGATTCGATGTTGCGGCCCGGGCGACTCCGTCGATTTCCTGACCGACGGCGCTAAAGCCGCTCTGCACCCGAACAATGATGTCCTTGATCTGCGAGGCACCTTCGCCGGCATTCTTGGCCCGGACCGAGGCGTCGCCGCTCTCGCCGATCAGATTGCCGACCTGACCGTCGAGATCGCGAACGGTGTCGCCAATCAGGTGTGTCGCCTGGCGCGTCGCTTCGGCGAGGCTTTTCACTTCGGCGGCGACCACCGCAAAACCTCGCCCCGAAGCGCCGGCGCGGGCAGCCTCGATGGTCGCGTTCAGCGCGAGCAGATTGGTTTGCTTGGCGATCGCTTCGATCGAGCCGGAGACCTTGGCCACTTGCGCCAGCGCCGTTCCGACCGAGCCAAGCCGGCGCTCGATGCGGCCGACGGCGTCGATCAATTCCGCGATATGCTGGACCGCGGTGTCGACCGCGGCACGCGATTGCGTGATTTCGCCGACGGCGGCCGAGCTCGCCGTTTGCACGGATCGCGAGGCGGTGGCGATATCGTGATTGGCCGCAACCATGGTCTCGGCGGTCTTTTGCAGATGCCCGAACCGGTCCGACTGGCTAGCGAAGCGGCCGGCGACTTCCTTCAGATTTCCGGCGACATCCGCCAGCTCGACGCCCAGGCCGCCGATCCGGTTGGACAGCTGATCGACCAGCCGTTCGCTATCCGACGGAGGTGCTGCGGCATTCTCTGGCTTGATGGGCTGCACAACCGACATGACTGTATCGCTCCCGGTGTTCTCGCTCTACAACTTTCAGAAATTCCGACTGCGGATGGCGCTCGACACGCTTACGCCGGGACGAACGCCACCTTGGTGGCGGCCGTTAACGCGACCGGTTGGCCGATCTCAGGCCCCGTGATGGTGCGCCGTTGCAGGGGTATCTTTGCAGTCCCGCGTGAACTCACGGTTAACAATTGCCTCATTCCCGGGCGGCGTCACTACCAAAGTACCGGAAATCCCGGTAAATCTTTGATTTTACCGGGATCGCGGCCTATAAGGCCGCGCTTCCCACCCCGATATTCGCTGACGAATCCAAGAGATCTCGCATGGCCGGCCATTCCCAATTCAAGAACATCATGCACCGCAAGGGGCGGCAGGACGCTCAAAAGTCGAAGCTGTTCGGCAAGCTGGCGCGTGAAATCACCGTCGCGGCCAAGCTCGGCCAGCCCGACCCCGGGATGAATGCGCGGCTGCGCGCCGCGATCATTTCCGCCCGCCAGGAAAACATGTCGAAGGACTCGATTGAACGCGCGATCAAGAAGGCCAGCGGCGGCGATGGCGAGAATTACGACGAGATCCGTTACGAGGGGTATGGCCCGGGCGGCGTCGCTGTCATCGTCGAGGCGCTGACCGACAACCGCAACAGGGCGGCCTCCGACATCCGTTCCTACTTCACCAAGTCCGGCGGCAATCTCGGCGAAACCGGTTCGGTCGCCTTCATGTTCGACCGCACCGGCATCGTCGAATACGACGCCAGGGTCGCCTCCGATGACGCGATGCTGGAAGCCGGGATCGAGGCCGGCGCCGACGACGTCGCCTCCAGCGGAAGCGGCCATGAGATTTATGCCTCGCAGGAGACGTTCCGCGACGTCGCCAAGGCGCTCGAAGCCAAATTCGGCGAAGCCCGCAAGGCGGCGTTGACCTGGAAGCCGCAGAACACGGTACCGGTCGATGACGAGACCGGCGAGAAACTGCTGAAGCTGATCGACCTGCTCAACGAGCATGACGACGTTCAAAACGTCTATGCCAATTTCGAGGTCTCCGACGAACTGGTCGCGAAGTTGGGCGGGTGATTTGTCATCCCTGACGACGACGGAGATGTGCCGATCCGGCTGCTTTCGCGGGTGATGACGATTGAGTTTGTGCGGGGATGACGTTCTGTTTGTGTTTCGTTCCTTCGGCTCCGACGTTATCACTACGCCATGACATCCCAGCCGATTCGCTCCCCCGTCCGTATCCTTGGCATCGATCCCGGCCTGCGCCGCACCGGCTGGGGCGTGATCGATATCGACGGCAACCGGCTCAGCTTTGTCGGCTGCGGCTCGGTGGAACCGCCGGACACGCTGCCGCTGGCGAGCCGCCTGCTTGCGATCCATGAGGGCCTTGCCGCGGTGCTCGGCAATTTTCGGCCCCTGGAAGCCGCGGTTGAGCAGACCTTCGTCAACAAGGATGGCGTCGCCACGCTGAAGCTCGGACAAGCGCGCGGCGTCGCGATGCTGGCGCCGGCGATGTTCGGCATCGCGGTTGCGGAATATGCCCCGAACCAGGTCAAGAAGACCGTGGTCGGCGCCGGTCATGCCGACAAGAACCAGATCCTGATGATGCTGAAGATCCTGCTGCCGAAGGCCGAGCCGAAATCCGCCGACGCCGCCGATGCGCTTGCGGTCGCGATCACGCATGCGCACCACCGTGCCAGCGCGGCGCTGAAGCTGAGGGTGGTCGGGTTATGATCGGCAAGCTGAAGGGCCTGATCGACAGCTATGGCGAAGACTATGTGATCCTCGACGTCGGCGGGGTAGGTTATCAGGTGCATTGCTCGGCGCGAACACTGCAGGCGCTGCCGTCGCCCGGCGAAGCCGCGGTGCTGTCGATCGAAACCTATGTGCGCGAGGACCAGATCAAGCTGTTCGGCTTTCGCGGCGAGGTCGAACGCGAATGGTTTCGATTGCTGCAGACGGTGCAGGGCGTCGGCGCCAGGGTGGCGCTGGCGGTGCTCTCGACCCTGCCGCCCACCGAGCTTGCCAATGCGATCGCGCTGCGCGACAAGGCGGCGGTGACACGCACGCCGGGCGTCGGCCCGAAGGTCGCGGAGCGCATCGTCACCGAGATAAAGGACAAGGCGCCCGCCTTCACCAATGTCGATCCGGCGGTGGTTCATCTCGCCGGCGCGATCGACGATCAGCGCGCGCCGCGGCCGGTCACCGACGCGATCTCGGCGCTGGTCAATCTCGGCTACGGCCAGCCGCAGGCCGCGGCGGCGATTGCGTCGGCGTCCCGCAGCGCCGGCGAGCACGCCGGGACCGCGCAGCTAATCCGACTCGGGCTGAAGGAATTGGCGAAGTGAACCCGCCCTCCCGCATTATCACTCCCGAGCGCCGCGCCGAC
>JBDTKZ010000083.1:0-11918 GCA_039935075.1 Bradyrhizobium sp. | reverse complement strand
CGCAGCGTCATTCCGGGATGCGCCTTTTGGCGCAGACCCGGAATCTCGAGATTCCGGGTTCGCGCTTCGCGCGCCCCGGAATGACGCGGGTGATGGCTGGTCAACATCAATCCGACCGCATAGCATCCCGCGCACAAAAACGAATTCGCAGGGAGAACTATCGATGAACCGCACTATCACCGCGCTGTCTGTTGCCGTCGCCTTTGCCGCCGGATGCGGTGTCACGCATCTGCTGCGACCGGCCATCGCCGCGGAAACCATCATGCCACAGATCATCCACACCGGTGATTTCTCCGGCGATGCGTTGGGCCCGGCCAATGCCGGCGGCATGCATTCCAAGATGTTCGTCTCCGCCGACGGCGCCACCATCTCGATCCAGGACGGCAATGTCGGCAAGCACATGCATCCCAACACCAACGAGATCCAGTACATCCTCGAAGGCACCGGAACGATCTGGCTCGGCGACAAGGAAGTGCAGGTCAAGCCGGGCGACCTCATCGTGATCCCGAAGGGCACCGCGCATGGCGGCACCAAGCCGGACGGCCGTCCGCTGCGGGCGATCGCCATCAAGACCCCGCCGCAGGCGCCTGACGATACCAAGATGCTGAATTGAGGGCGCGCTTTCAGCCGTCATCCCGGGGCGTGCGAAGCACGAACCCGGGATCTCGAGATTCCGGGTCTGGTCCTTCGGACCATCCCGGAATGACGAACTTGAGGTCTACCCTCGCCCGTCCACCACCGGCCGCCAGACCAATAGCCTTCGCTCGACCATCGTCACGCCGATATCGATCAGGATGACAAAAGCCGACAGCACGAACATGCCGGCGAACACGCCGGCGATGTCGAAGCTGCCTTCGGCCTGCTCGATCAGATAGCCGAGCCCCGCCGCCGATCCCAGATATTCGCCGACCACGGCGCCCACGACAGCAAAGCCGACCGAGGTGTGTAGTGAGGAAAACATCCAGGACAGCGCCGACGGCCAGTAGACATGCCGCATCAGCTGCCGCTCGTTCATGCCGAGCATGCGGCCGTTGTCGAGCACGGTGCGCGAGACTTCCTTGACGCCCTGGTAGACGTTGAAGAACACGATGAAGAACACCAGCGTGACGCCAAGCGCTACCTTCGACCAGATGCCGAGACCGAGCCACAGCGTGAAGATCGGCGCCAGTACCACGCGGGGCAGCGCGTTGGCCATCTTCACGTAAGGGTCGAACACCGCGGCGACGCGCGGTTGGCGCGCGAACCAGAAGCCGACCGCAATGCCGCCGAGCGAGCCGATCGCGAAAGCCAGGATCGATTCCCACAGCGTGATCGCCAGATGCTTCCAGATGATGCCGCTGACGAACCAGTCGACGATCTGGCTACCGACATCGACCGGATTGGAAAAGAAGAATGGCGGCAGCCACACCTTGCCGAACAACGGCACGCTGGCCAGCAATTGCCATAGCCCGACCGCGACCACGGCAACCAGCAGCTGGCAGGCAAGAAGCGTCAGGCGCGACATGGTGGCGATCTATCCCTGGCTAGCTGGGTATCTCAGCGTCGTCCCGGCGAACGCCGGGACCCATAACCCCTGGCGTTCGCTATTGAAGAAGGCCTTCACCCCAGTACCGAAACGAGACCACACGGCGTATGGGTCCCGGCCTTCGCCGGGACGACGTGTGGATTCATTCCCACTTGTCGAGAGAAAGCGCGCCTCACCGTCACGGCTTCGAGAATGTACCGATCAAACCGGTCGCGACCTTGGCGTGGCCGTCGAGCGCCTTGATCACCTCGTCTCGCGTGAGGCCCGCGGCGAGTGCCGAGGGTTCGAGATCGGTTGCGATCAGCGTGAAGGTGTAGTGATGCGGCGCGCCGGCCGGCGTGCACGGCCCGGAGTAGAAGCCGACCTTCTGGGTGCTGGTGCCGCCGACATATTTATCGCTGGCCTTCGACACTTCGCCCTCGGCGAAACCGGTCACCGTCGGCGCAATACCATAGGCGACCCAATGGCTGACGCCGCCGGGCGGACGCCCCTCGGGATCGAACATCATCAGAGCCAGGCTCTTGGTGCCCTCGGGAACGCCGCTCCACGACAATGCCGGCGAGACGTTTTCGCCGACGCAATTGGGATTGGCCTTGTTGTTGCCGGCGTTCTTGGTTGCAAGCCGCGCGCCGTCCTTGAAGTCGGGCGACGACAGCGTAAACGCGGACTGCGCGTTCGCGGCATGGGTGTTGCCGAGAGCGGCGAGCGTGACGGCGAAAGCCAGAAGTGAACCTCGTACCAGCATGACGTCTCCCTTTATTATTGAATGTTGGGGTTCTCGAATTTTGGAACTATTGAATGTCGGATTTCGATCGGATCGTCGTTTCGTCACATCAGGCAACTCACCCGGTTGCTGATTGTGCGTAGCCCTTCAACACCTCGTCCTTCAGAACACTCCATATCTCACGATGAAGTGAGTGAAATTCCTTGTCCAGCCGCACCTCCATAATGTCACGCGGACGCGGAAGTTGCACGCGCCAGTCGCCGATGATGCGCGCGCCGGGCCCAGCCGACATGATCACGACGCGGTCGGCCAGCGCGATCGCCTCTTCGAGATCATGGGTCACGAACAGCACCGCCTTGCGATCGGCATTCCACAGTTCCAGCAGCAGATTGCCCATGATCTGCCGGGTCTGCGCATCGAGCGGCCCGAACGGCTCGTCCATCAACAGGATCTTGGGATCGCGGATCAACACCTGCGCCAGGCCTACGCGCTTGCGCTGGCCGCCCGACAGCATATGCGGATAGCGCCCCGCGAACGCGCCGAGCCCGACCAAAGCGAGCCATTTCTGCGACCGCGCCAGCGCCTCGGCGCGCCCGACGCCGGTGATCTCCAGCCCGATCGCGACATTGTCGATCACGGTCTTCCAGGGAAACAGCGCATCGGCCTGAAACAGATAGCCGGCCTGCGGGTTGAGCCCGGTCAGCGGCGCATCGAAAATCCGCACCTCGCCCGATGCCGGCTTGAGCAGCCCGGCGGCGACATTAAGCAGCGTCGACTTCCCGCAACCGGTCGGTCCGACGATGGCGACGAACTCGCCATGCGCGACCGAAAGATTGGCCTTTTCGACCGCCGTATAGACCCGGTCGTCGACCAGCCGAAACGCCACCGTCGCATCGACAAGCGCGACCGCCGTTGGCATTGCCGTATCCACCGCATCCCCTCCCAAGTTTGAATGATGCCTTAGCGCCTGCGAAGGATAAGTTCAACTTAAGCCAGCGGCGCTGCGGCCCGCGTCGAGCCGGCGGTTGACGCAGGGGCGCGCCGGGCCGCTCTTGGACGGTGTGATAAAGCTCACATGGTCATTCGGCATTCCGGGGCTATTGATGTCTGGAACGAGCGCGCGCTTTGAACTAACCTCAGCCCCGTTAGGTAGACGATTTCTACAAAGACATATTTGACGGCTTGTTAGATCCAAATCATTCAAACCGGTGCGGGGATGCAATTGAAGCGGCATCATTTGATCCAATTCCTGGCTGCCTTTCTATCCGTTTTCGTGGGGTGCCTGGTTGGCGAAGAAGCGGCCTCGCAGGCCCGTCCTGATGGCACCAGGGATGGTCCGGCGAGTTCTTCACCACCATCTGCCTCACCCAACGTGACACCTCCGTTCACCATGGAAATTAAAAGCCATCTCACTGTTCGCGCCGATCGAACGGCCACGGAGATCGCTACCAAGCGAATCAAGATTCTTTCGCAGGGCGCAATCCAGCCTCTCAGCCAGCAGCAAGTGCAGTTCGTCGAAGGCATGCAAGTTCTCGAAACGCTGGAAGCATTCACCGAAAAAGCCGATGGCCGCCGTGTCCGCGTTGATCCTGCGAACATCATCACGCGCGACGGAGCTTCCGGCTTGCAAGCGACCTACGCCTCCGATCTGAAAATACGGACCTTCATCTTTCCGGATGTCGCGGTCGGCGATACCCTGGTGATGACCCTCAAGTCCGAGATTTCACGCGATATCTTCGCCGGACAGTTCACGGACTTCGATGTTTTCCCACCTAGCGCGTCGGTGTCGTCGGTCCAATACACGATTGAAGCTCCGACAAATCTCGATCTTGCGGTTCGGGCAACCGGGAATGGCAGCTCCGACAAAACGGAAGTCAGTGGAGGCATTCGGCGTCACCTTGTGCAGATGGCCGGCGCAGCCTATCGGCCGGAAGAGCCGGGAGCCGTCTCGCCGTTCGATCGCGCTCCCTACATAGCTGTTTCGACATTTCACTCCTATACAGAGTTGGGCGTTGCTTATGGAAAGGCGGCATTGCCGCAGGCGAGCCTTACGTCGGAAATCAGAGTCCTCGCCGACGAAATTACGCGAGGAATAACCGATCGCAGGGCGCAAGCCGTCGCCATCGATGCATGGATCAAGCAGAACATTCGCTATGTAGCGGTGTATCTCTCTGTCGGGCGTGTCGTACCGCACGACGCCGCCACGGTTTTGAGGAACAAATTCGGAGACTGCAAAGATAAAGTGACTCTGATGTCGGCGCTGCTCGCGGCCAAAGGCATCGCCAGTGAGGCCGCCTTGATCAATCTGGGTCTGGCTTATTCACTTCCCGAACCGCCGACGCTTGCCGTGCTCAATCACGTGATCGTTTATTTGCCGGAATTCGATCTTTACGACGATCCTACCGTGAATATCGCAGCCTTCGGCACGCTGGCTGCGGAGACCTATGATAAACCTGTCGTACGCGTTTCTGCGACCGGCGCTAGACTGGCCCGCACGCCTCCGATGAAACGTCAGGACCATACGGTACAGGTCAGGACGACGGTTCAATTCGCGGCCGATGGCACCATGAGCGGCCAGACGGAGGAGATCAGCACGGGAATACTCGCCAGTGGCTTGCGCTATGTCGGAAGCCTGGTGCAGCAGGCAGGTCAGGAAACAGCCGTCCAGCGTCAACTTCAACTCTTTAATACGCCCGGCTCTGGACACATCGAGCTTGGTCATGTCGCGGAGTTGCACGATCCGGCCGTTCTCAAAAGCGAGTTCAAGTTGAACGATCGCTTCAAGCCGCCTGCGCCGGCAGGGCTGGCGGCCATTCCTGTCGGGATGCCATTTTCCGTGCGACCGGGGAACTTCCTGTTCGGCGTCCGGCTCAGCGGACGGCAATACGCCTTCGCCTGTCTCGCCGCCAGTCAGAGCGAGGATATCGACGCGATATTCGATCCGGCTCTGCCGATGCCGATTGCGGTGACCGGCCTAAGTATCGACAACGCATTCTTCAGCTATCGATCGACTTACAGGATCGACAACAGGACATTGAAGATCCACCGGGAGTTCGTCTCGCTGGTATCGCGGCAAGCCTGCCCTCCGGAGTCGGAGGCGCAGATCGCGGCCGATTTAGGCAAGGTCCGCGCCGACGTGTCCGGCGCCTACAGATTTAGCGCCGCCGCAACGCCGCCGCGACCGGTCGAGCCAAGGGCCGCGGCGGTCGCAGAATTGACCAGCCAGGTCATCGCGGATCAGAGCAGGCAAATAGCCTTCATTGATGAACTCAAACTCGATTGTTCGCCCGTGTTTGCGACGGTCTCCACGATTGAAGCTCCGAAGCACGGCAAGATCTCGGTCGATCGCGGAACCGGGTTCTCGAACTTCCCGCAAACCAACCCGCGGTTCGTTTGCAATAAAAATCAAGTGGACGGTGTCAAGATCACCTACGAACCCGAGCGGGGATTCGTCGGTGACGATACGCTTACCGTTGATATTCTTTATGCGGACAAATCGGTGTCCCGGCGCCACTACTCGATCAAGGTCGCTCCGGTAAGCGCGCCGGAAAATCGGATATCGGCGAGCACGAAACCACCAGCGCAAATCACCGAGGTGACACGCACCGCCGTTCAAGATCAGAAGCTCAGGATGGCGACCCTGTTCGACCTCAATCCGGATTGCTCGGTGATCGGAATTCCGACCGTGCGAATTCTGGAGCCACCCAAAAGTGGAACCGTCTCGGTTGAAAAAGGTAATGGCTTTCCGAGCTTTCCGGAAAACAGCTCCCGCGCCAAATGTAACGCCAATAGTGTGGATGGAGAGTTCGTTTTCTATATGCCCAAACCCGGATATGTGGGGTCAGACTCCGTGATGGTCGAGGTAATTTATCCTGGCGGCACCGCAGGTACGCGCCATTATGCCATCGAGGTGAAATAGCGACGGTTCTGGACTTCTGGCAGTCCGAAGGTTTGATCACGACGCATCCCCCAAAGGGGCGCGTTCGCGCCTTGTTCAAGTTCACGCGTCCCGACGCGCTTCGACAATCTGGCGATACAGGTCGGCATAAGCGCTGGCCCGATGACGCCACGATACATCGACGGCCATACCATTCCGCTGAATCTCTCGCCACACATGAGTCTTGCGAAACAGCGCATGCGCCCGGCGGATTGCCTTGGTGAGGTTTTCGGTCGTGACGGGTCCAAATTTGATGCCGGTCGCGGCTCCGCTTGAGATACCCGGCTCACCCGCATCAATCACGGTATCATCCAACCCGCCAACGCGAGATACGATGGGAACGGCGCCATATCTCAACGCACAAAGTTGGGTAAGCCCGCATGGCTCGAACCGCGACGGCACCACCAGCGCATCCGCACCGGCCTGGATCAGATGCGCAAGACTTTCATCGTAGCCGACCCACACGCCGATCCGGTCCGGATGAGCTTCCGCGGCCGCACGGTAGCGATTTTGAAGGTCCTGATCGCCATTTCCCAGCACCGCTATTTGGATGTGTTCGCCGAGTACCGCGGGAAGCGTCTCCAACAGGAGGTCAAGCCCCTTTTGCCAGGACATCCGGCTGATCACGCCGAGCAGGAAGGCATCCGGCGCGGCCCGAAGGCCCAATCGTTGCTGGAGTGCGGCCTTGTTGAGCGCCCGCTTCTCCAATCGAACGGCGTCAAAGCGTGACGCGATGTGGGGATCGGTCGCGGGATTCCAGACCGAGGTGTCGATCCCGTTGAGGATCCCGCTCAATAGATCTGACCGGCCACGCAGCAGGCCGTCCAGCCCCATACCGTCATCGGGCCGCTGGATTTCCAGCGCATAGGTCGGGGAGACCGTCGTGATACGGTCGGCAAACCGCAGCCCGGCCTTCAAAAATCCGATAGAGCCATAATATTCGACGCCATCGATGTTGAACGAGTCCGGCGGCAATCCGAGTTCGCTCAACATCGCTCGCGGAAACTGCCCTTGATAGGCCAAATTGTGAACGGTCATCACCGTACCCGGCCGCGGCCGGTCGCTGTACCGCAGATAGGCATGCGTCAACCCGGCCTGCCAGTCATGGGCGTGCACGATGTCGGGCACGAATGCCGGGATTGATCCTCGGCCGATATCGGCCGCGATTTGTCCGAGGGCTGCGAAGCGGATCGCGTTGTCGGGCCAGTCAGCACCGTCAGGTGACGAATAGGGATTTCCCGGACGCGCAAAAAGATGCGCCGCATCGAGCACGAACAGGTCGATGCCCGCGCAGCAACCAGAAAGCACGCGGGCGGGACCGCCGTGGAAATTCGGCAGAGACAGAACTTCTTCGGCCGCTTCCAACGCGGCGGTAACCGCTGGATAGCCCGGCACCAGCGTGCGCGTCTCGATTCCCTCGGCCCTTAGCGCCATGGGAAGGGCGCCGACCACATCGGCGAGGCCACCGGTCTTGATGATGGGATAGATTTCCGACGCAACCGACAGAACACGAACCGAACTCATGTCGCGAAACCGTCGATCATCGCCTGCGTGATCAGGCAGATGCCCTGTTCGGTGGTGCGAAATCGCTTCGCATCGTCTTCAGGGTCTTCCCCGACCACCAGTCCCGGTGGAATCCGGACACCGCGGTCGATCACGACGTTCGCCAGTCGAGCGCCCTGGCCGACATCGACATAAGGCAGGATCACCGCATTTTCGACCTTGGCGTAGGAGTGCAAATGCACGCCGGTGAACAGCAGGGAACGGCGCAGCGCAGCGCCGGATATGATGCATCCGCCCGAGACCAGCGACGTCACCGCTTCGCCGCGACGGCCTTCTTTATCGTGAACGAATTTTGCAGGCGGCGTGATCTCGGCATGGGTCCAGATCGGCCAGGAGCGATCGTAAAGATCCAGTTCCGGCAGAAGATCGGTGAGGTCGATATTGGAGGCCCAATAGGCGTCCACCGTTCCGACGTCGCGCCAGTAGCTGCGTGGATCGTCGCCGGACCGGACGCAGGAACGGCTGAACTGATGCGCCACCGCCCGGCCGTGCTTCACGATGTGCGGGACGATGTCCTTGCCGAAATCATGACTTGAGGTTGGATCATTGGCATCGCGTCGCAATTCGTCGAACAGGAACTTGGTGTTGAAGACATAGATTCCCATGCTGGCCAGCGAGTGATCGGGTTTGCCTGGCATGGCGGGCGGATCCGCCGGCTTTTCCAGGAAACTCTCGATAACATCCTTGTCGTCGACCCGCATGATACCAAAGCCGCTCGATTCCGATCGTGGCATTTCGAGACAGCCGATGGTGACGTCCGCACGCTGGTCGACATGCTGTTGCAGCATAAATTCGTAGTCCATCTTGTAGATATGGTCGCCTGCGAGGACCACGATGAATCGGGCGCCATAGCCGTCGATGATATCGATGTTCTGATACACGGCGTCCGCGGTTCCGAGATACCAATTGGTCTCGGAGACGCGCTGGCTGGCAGGAAGAATGTCAAAACTCTCGTTGCGCTCTGGTCGAAAGAAGTTCCAGCCCATCTGCAGGTGCCGAATGAGGCTATGAGCCTTGTATTGGGTAGCGACCGCGATCCGGCGGATGCCGGAGTTCATGGCGTTCGACAGCGCGAAATCGATGATGCGCGACTTGCCGCCGAAATAGACCGCGGGTTTGGCACGCCGGTCGGTCAGTTCCATCAGCCGGCTGCCGCGCCCGCCGGCAAGGACAAAAGCGAGGGCATGACGCGCGAGTGGTTCGTTTCCGTCAGCCCGCATGATGTTCTCCTGCTCGATGTGTCGACATTGCCTCGTGTACCGCAAGGGCAACGGTTTGCGACACGCCGGTTTCCAAAAATAATTGACCGCAATTTGCCAGGGCTCGTCTACCGATAAATTTGGTCGCATGGTTGCGGGGCTGATCGCGGCCACGATAACTGCACTGCAGCAATCCATCCCGGCATGCAAAATGCCAAAGAAAATCCCTGGAAAGAACGCCATGAAAAAATGCATTGGCTCCTTGAGCCAGAGCGCGTCATAGTTACGCAAAATCGGCCCGGCTCAAGGCGGCAAACGCGGCCAACAGGAGGCAACGCCATGGACGAGGTAGAAAAGCGCGTCATCGGCAAAGTGATGCGACGGCTGATCCCGTTTCTGATCCTGTGCTATTTCGTTGCCTATCTCGACCGCGTCAATGTCAGCTTCGCCAAGCTGCACATGAACCAGGCGCTGGGCTTCAGCGAGGCGGCCTTCGGGTTAGGCGCCGGACTGTTTTTCATTGCCTATTTCCTGTTTGAGGTTCCCTCCAACATCTTTCTGGAGCGCGTCGGCGCGCGGATATGGATCGCTCGCATCATGATCTCCTGGGGGATCGTTTCGGCGGCGTTCGCCTTTATCCCGTCGATTTCCAAAACCACGGGCGCCTCGCATGAAACGGTTTTCTACACCCTCCGTTTGCTGCTCGGCGGATGCGAGGCGGGTTTCTTCCCCGGCATCATTTTTTATCTGACCTTGTGGTTTCCGGCGGTCTACCGCGCCCGCGTCATCAGCTTCTTCATGCTGGCGATTCCGATTTCATCGATCGTCGGCGCGCCGATCTCCGGGTTGTTGCTTAACGTGAGCGGCTGGGGACTGGACGGTTGGCAATGGCTGTTCATCCTTGAAGCGTTGCCGTCCATTGTGGTGGGGCTCGCCGTGCTGTTTTATCTGACCGACTTTCCGCGTCAGGCAGGCTGGCTGCAACAAGACGAGATTACCTGGCTGGAGAACGTGCAAGCCACGGAGAAAAGGAACAAGGAGAAGGTCGAACATCTTTCGCTGTTTCAGGCCCTCACCGATATCCGCATCCTGCTGTGCGCTTTGGTCTATTTCTGCCTGAACGCGGCGAGCTACGGCGTCGCGTTCTTTCTGCCGACCATCATCAAGGGCTTTGGGGTGAGCGATACCCAAACCGGCTTGCTCGCGGCATTGCCCTTCGTGTTCGGTGCCATCGGCATGGTGTTGCTCGGCCGGCACTCGGATCGCACCATGGAACGAAAAGGCCACGTCGCCGCCGCTCTCCTGATGGCCGCGGTCGGAATCGGGCTGTCCGGGCTTATGTCCAGTCCCGTCATCATCATGGCGTTGCTATGTTTCGCGCAGATCGGCGTCTCGGCGGTACCGCCCATGTTCTGGCCGCTGCCGGCGAGTTTCCTGACCGGCGCGTCGGCCGCCGCCGGGATCGCCGCGATCAACTCGCTCGGCAATCTCTCCGGCTTCGCCGGCCCGTTTGCGATGGGTTACCTCAAGGACCTCACCGGCAACTTCACAGTGGGGCTGCTTCTGCTCGCCGGCTGCTCGCTCGTCGGCGCAGTTGTTGCGGTGAGCTTGCGCATCGACGCGAGGCGCGAGCAGATCGCGGGCGAAACCGCGATGGCGCATTGATCCGGCGCCGGCGCTTTCGGGGCTCTTGATTGCTGGAAACTTCCGTTTTTCTGCTATCACTATGGCGCTCTCTTAAAGCGGGAGCGCCAGGATCGAGATCGCATGCCTATCCCACCTTTGATCGCCTACGCGCATGTCGGCAAGAGCTTTGACGGCGGACGCGTGCAGGCCGTCAACGACGTCTCGCTCGAGGTCGCCGAGGGCGAATTCCTCGCGATCGTCGGTGGCTCCGGTTCCGGCAAGACCACGCTGCTGCGGCTGGCCAACCGGCTGATCGAGGCCGACAGCGGCCGCATCATGGTCGAGGGCGAGGACGTCAGCGCCGCCGATCCGATCCGCCTGCGCCGCCGCATCGGCTACGTATTCCAGAACGGCGGGTTGTTCCCGCATATCAGCGTCGCCGGCAATATCGGGATCACGCCAAAACTATTGGGCACGCCGCCTTCCGAGATTGCGTCGCGGGTCGACGAACTGCTCGATCTGGTGCGGCTCGACCGCACGCAGCACCGCGACCGCCTGCCGCACGAACTATCCGGCGGGCAGCGCCAGCGCGTCGGCGTGGCGCGGGCGCTGGCGGCCAAACCCCGCATCGTGCTGATGGATGAACCGTTCGGCGCGCTCGATCCCCTCACTCGCGATGCGCTCGGCGACGACTATCGCGCGCTGCATCGCAAGCTCGGGCTGACCACCGTCATGATCACCCACGATATGACCGAGGCGATATTATTGGCCGACCGCATCGCAGTGATGCGCCGCGGGAAATTGCTGGCGCAAGGGACTCCAGCGGAGCTTTCCGGCAGCGACGACCCTTACGTGGGCGAACTCCTGCACACGCCGCGGCGGCAGGCCGAGCGGCTCAAGGTGCTGCTGCCGCCGGATCATGCGGCATGAATTTCTTCAGCGATCCGCGCTGGCATGAGGCCCTGACGCATCTGCCGGATTATCTCGGCAACCATGTGCGCGTCAGCGTCACGGCGCTGGCGCTGGGATTGCTGGTCAGCCTGCCGCTCGCGGTCGTCGCCCGCAACCGGCCGGTGATGCGCAGCATCTTGCTGGGATTTGCCAGCATCGTGCAGACGGTGCCGGGGCTGGCGCTGCTGGCGTTGTTCTATCCGCTGTTGCTGGCGCTGACCGCGCTGTCGCTGTCCTGGTTCGGCTTTGGCTTTTCGGCGTTCGGATTCCTGCCGGCGGTGCTGGCGCTGGCGCTCTATTCGATGCTGCCGGTGCTGCGCAACACCATCACCGGGCTTCGTGGCGTCGACCCCGCCATCCTCGAGGCCGCGCAAGGCGTCGGCATGACGCCAT
>JBDTKZ010000082.1:0-28813 GCA_039935075.1 Bradyrhizobium sp. | reverse complement strand
GGCACGGCGCTGATCCTTTTCATGTCCAGTTGAGTCGCAAAACTCTGGACACTATTAGAATCAATGCCGTGCACCTTGCACAGCAAAAATCGAGCCGGACAGCCGTGGGACAAGCCCGGCCATGACGAAAGTGAGCTGTGTCCAATGGAACGAAGGCTGTTTCACGTGAAACGCCATGCCATGATCCTTAGTGTTTCCCCGAGAACCTCGCTGGCAAATCGCGACCGAGTCTCTCCGCCCGCATCCTGTTTCACGTGAAACAGCTCACGCCGTCGCCTTTGACACCTTCCGTCTCGCTTCTCTTCGCAGATAGGCTGCCAGGATACCCAGCGCAGCCGGAGTCAGACCATCGAGCCGGCCGGCCTGCCCGACCGTGCGCGGTCGCGCCTTCTCAAGCTTCGATCGGGCCTCATTAGAGAGTCCCGGGACGTCGGCATAATCGATATCCGCGAGCACCAGGCCTTCATCGCGGCGGAAGGCATCGACATCAGCGGTCTGGCGCTTGAGATAGACGTCGTATTTGGCGTCGATCTCGAGATGGACTGCGATCGATGGGTCAATGGCTGATAATTCCGGCCAGATTCCGCGCAACTCGGCCCATCCGATATCCGGATAGGCCAGTAGTTCAAAGGCCGAGCGGCGATGACCGTCCCGGTTGAGCGCCAGCCCGTGCTTGGCGGCTTCATTCGGCGTGATCGAGAGGGACTTGGCCAGCGACTTTGCGGCATCCAACGCCGCCATCTTGGTCTGATGGCGCTGGATGCGGGCAGTTCCGACGCAGCCAAGGGCTATTCCCTTGCCCGTCAGCCGTTGATCGGCATTGTCTGCCCGCAAGGTCAGGCGGTATTCGGCCCGCGAGGTGAACATCCGGTATGGCTCGGTGATGCCACGGGTCACCAGATCGTCAATCATGACGCCGAGATAGCCGTCGGCACGGTCGAAAACGATAGGGTCGGCGTCCCCGGCCGCCAATGCGGCGTTCAGACCCGCAACGATCCCCTGCGCCGCCGCCTCTTCATAGCCGGTGGTGCCGTTGATCTGACCGGCCAGGAACAGTCCCGGCAAACGCTTGGTCTGCAGGGTGGGATCCAGCTCACGCGGATCGATATGGTCGTATTCGATGGCATAGCCGGGCCGGACCATGCGGACGCGCTCCAGACCCGGGATGGTCGCCAGGATGGCCAACTGCACCTCTTCCGGCAGCGAGGTCGAGATACCGTTCGGGTAAACCGTGGAGTCGTCGAGACCCTCGGGCTCCAGGAAGATCTGGTGCCCGTCGCGATCGCCGAAACGAACGATCTTGTCTTCGATCGACGGGCAATAGCGTGGGCCGCTGCTCTTGATCTGCCCCGAATACATCGGCGAACGATGCACATTGGCCCGGATCACCTCATGGGTGGCCGGCGTGGTGCGGGTAATGCCGCACTGGATCTGCGGGGTCGTAATCCGGTCGGTCATCACCGAAAATGGCTCCGGTGGATCGTCACCGGGCTGCATCTCGACCGCGGACCAGTCGATCGTGGTACCGTCGAGCCGTGGTGGCGTGCCGGTCTTCAGGCGGCCCAGTAAAAAGCCGGCTCGCTCGAACGAGGCCGAAAGCCCCAGCGCAGGCGCCTCGCCGACTCGGCCCGCCGGCCAGTTCTTTTCGCCCAGATGAATCAGGCCGCGCAAAAACGTCCCGGTGGTGATGACGACCGCGGCCGCCGATAATTTCCGGCCATCGGCCAGGCGAACCCCCACGACTCGGCCGTTCGAGATCAGGAGCTCGTCGGCCTCGCCTTCGATCACCCTTAGGTTCGCGGTTGCCTCGATGGCGGCTTGCATCGCCTGGGCGTAGAGCTTGCGGTCGGCCTGGGCGCGCGGGCCACGGACCGCCGGCCCTTTGCGGCGGTTCAGCATCCGAAACTGGATACCGCCGGCGTCGGCAACGCGCCCCATCAAGCCGTCGAGCGCATCGACCTCGCGGACCAGATGACCCTTGCCGAGCCCACCGATCGCGGGATTGCAGGACATCGCGCCGATGGTTGCGAATCGATGCGTGACCAGGGCGGTGATCGCGCCCATGCGCGCCGCGGCACTGGCCGCCTCGCAGCCGGCGTGGCCGCCGCCAATGACGACGACGTCGAACGATGTCGGTGTTGAAATCATGCCAGACTTCTATCCGGGGACGATTGCATCAGGAAGTCGGAATTTTGCCGAGCGCCGTGTTTCACGTGAAACAGGCAGTCAGAAAGGACGGAACTCAAGTTCCGCCAACTTGTTTCACGTGAAACAAACCAATATAGAAATGAACATATAAATGAATAAAGAAATATTACTTACCTATACAGAATTCTCGGAAGATCACGTCCAGAATATCCTCCACGTCGACCCGACCCAGCAATCGTCCCAGTGCATAGGCGGCCGCTCGCAAATCCTCCGCAGCGAGTTCCTCCCCCTGCTCAAACATCAAAATGCTGCGCTGCAGTGAAGCAGCCGTTTGCTGCAGCAATTGCCGCTGACGGTCCCGCGTGATCAGGCCGCCTTCATCCCCGCCAAAGAAATCCTGCGCAAAACCGACCAGAGACGAGATCAACGCCGGAATGCCGTCGCCTCGATCAGCCGATATCTCGAAGTCGGCACCGGCTCCGTCCGCACCCAGATCGACCTTGTTGCGCACCATCCATCGCGGTGCCGCCGTTTCATCCGGCCTCGCTGAAGCTGACGAATCAAACAACCACAGCACCAGGTCCGCCTCCGCGGCTCGCGCCCGCGCCCGGCGGACGCCTTCCTGCTCCACCGGATCGTCGGTCTCGCGAATTCCGGCAGTGTCGATCACCGTTACCGGATAGCCGTCGAGATCGAGCTGCACCTCGATCACGTCCCGCGTGGTGCCGGCATAAGGCGAGACGATCGCAACTTCGCGCCGCGCCAATTGGTTGATCAAGGTCGACTTGCCGACATTCGGCGGCCCGGCGATCGCAACCACAAGCCCATCGCGCAGCCGTTCAGCTTTGCCCTGCGCCGCAAGGACTTGTTCGATTTCCGCCAACAGCGATTCGATTTTCGCACGCGCCGGCGCGATCAATTCGGCCGAGACGTCGCCCTCGTCGGAGAAATCAATTCCCGCCTCGATCAGCGCCGAGGCTCCGATGATTCGCTCGCGCCAGTCGCGCGCCTTGTCGCCGAGCAATCCCTTCAGTTGACGCAACGCCTGGCGCCGCTGCCGATCGGTGTCGGCATGGATCAGGTCGTCGAGACCCTCGGCCTCGGTCAGATCAAGCTTGCCGTTCTCGAAGGCGCGCCGGGTAAACTCGCCCGGCTCTGCGGCCCGCACATTCTCCAGGCTGGAGAGCGCGGCAAACAAGGAAGCCAATACCGCGCGTCCGCCATGGACGTGAAACTCGGCGACATCCTCGCCGGTCGCGCTCGCCGGTCCCGGAAACCACAGCACCACCGAATCGTCGATTGGTCGTCCATGCCCATCACGAAGCAAAGCCCGGGTCGCGACCCGGGGTAGCGGAACTTTACCGGCAAGCCCGGTTAGCGCTGTGGCAGCTTCCAGGCCCGACATCCGCACCATAGCGATGGCGCTTGGTGCCCGCCCCGAAGACAAGGCAAAAATGGTCTGTTCCCGTGGATGCATCGCCTATTTGCCTCGGACTTTCCAAACAGGCAAAGCAATTTGGGGCCTGAACGGAAGGACAACCCAAAGCGGTCCAAGATCGTTGTGCGTTGCACAATAGCTGCAACATTTTTACGGCGGTGCTGGCTGCAATCCTTAACCCCGGGTCCGACCGGCGAAATCCGGGAACTCGCCGCAGCGATCCGAACCGGCTCGTGGGGTGTCCGGCGGTTATTATGCGCCGCAGCAATATGCAGCATTCCCCGCAGCATTTGCTGCACAAAGAACCTTAGAACAGGCAGCCCAGATCCCTCTAACGAGCAACATCAAAAGATATCAATAGCTTACCCACGGCAGCGCTGCGCCTAGCCGATTTTTTCATATTGCATCATTGCTGCAGCAAACCCTGCAGCGATCGCCAAGTGGCGCAGACACGAAAACGGGCGTCCGACCCTCGCCGCGACGCCCTTTCCCGACCGTCTGATGACTCAGGTATTCATCGAGTCGAAGAATTCCGAGTTGTTCTTGGTGTTGCGGAGCTTGTCGAGCAGGAAGTCGATCGCGTCCATCGTGCCCATCGGATTGAGGATCCGGCGCAGCACGTACATTTTCTTCAGCAGTTGCGGATCGGTGATCAGCTCTTCCTTGCGGGTGCCGGAGCGCGAAATATCGATCGCCGGGAAGGTCCGCTTGTCCGAGACCTTGCGATCCAGAATCAATTCCGAGTTACCGGTGCCCTTGAATTCTTCGAAGATCACTTCGTCCATTCGGCTGCCGGTATCGACCAGCGCGGTGGCGATGATGGTGAGCGAACCGCCCTCCTCGATGTTGCGCGCGGCGCCGAAGAAGCGTTTTGGCCGCTGCAGCGCGTTGGCATCGACACCACCGGTCAGAACCTTGCCAGATGACGGCACCACGGTGTTGTAGGCGCGACCCAGGCGCGTAATCGAGTCCAGCAGGATCACGACGTCACGGCCGTGTTCAACCAGCCGCTTGGCCTTCTCAATCACCATCTCGGCGACCTGGACGTGACGTACCGCCGGCTCGTCGAATGTCGATGACACCACCTCGCCCTTCACGGAACGCTGCATGTCCGTGACTTCTTCCGGACGTTCGTCAATCAGCAGCACGATCAGATAGCATTCCGGGTGATTGGCGGTGATCGAGTGCGCGATGTTCTGCATCAGCACGGTTTTACCGGTGCGCGGCGGCGCCACGATCAGAGCGCGCTGACCTTTGCCGATCGGCGCAACGATGTCGATAACCCTTGCAGACAAGTCTTTCCGGGTGGGGTCTTCAAGTTCGAGCCGGAACCGCTGATCCGGAAACAGCGGGGTCAGATTGTCGAAATTGACCTTGTGCTTGGACTTTTCCGGATCTTCAAAATTGAGCGTATTGACCTTCAGCAGCGCAAAATAGCGTTCGCCTTCTTTCGGGCTGCGAATATGGCCTTCGATGGTATCGCCGGTGCGCAGACCGAAGCGGCGGATCTGCGAGGGCGAGACGTAGATGTCATCCGGTCCCGGTAAATAATTGGCGTCCGGCGAACGCAGAAATCCGAAACCGTCGGAGAGAACCTCGACGACGCCCTCACCGATAATGTCGGTTTCCTGGATCGCGAGTTGCTTGAGAATGGCGAACATCAGCTCCTGCTTGCGCATGGTGCTGGCGTTTTCGACCCCTTTTTCCTCCGCAAACGTGACCAGCTCAGCCGGCGTCTGGGATTTGAGGTCTTGAAGTTTCATTTCCCGCATTGGGGTGGTCCTGTGGAGTAACTAGGGGGGAGGGGTGCGAGGTGGCTTTAAGGAAATGCGGACGCGAAATCAGGATGGTCCGCAGGTCTAAGCGAGGAAAGTGCCGGAGAGGCTTCAAACCTGATGTGACGGCCGGCTCAACAACGAAGCCGAAGCGCAACCACATCCGCCTGCGTGGGGTGGGACTTCGACAATATAGAAAATCAGACCGGCCTCTGCAAGGAGGTCAAAAGCAATGGTCACCGGCTTTTCTCGGGGATCACCTTGGTCAAAACGGTTTTACCACCACCAAAATCACGATTCCGACCATCAATACCGTCGGTACCTCATTGATAAACCGATAGAATCTCTGGCTTCTCAGATTGCGGTCGGCGGCAAAATCCTTCACGCAGCGGGAAAAAAAGCCGTGCACACCGGACAGCAGCAGCACCAGCAGCAGCTTTCCATGCAACCACGGGGCAGAGAACCAGTGACCGGACCACGCCAAATAGAGCCCGGCCAACAAGGTGACGATCATCGCGGGATTGATGATCGCCTTCAGCAACCGGCGTTCCATCACCTTGAACGTCTCGGACTGCTTCGATCCGATCTCGGCTTCGCAGTGATAGACAAACAACCGCGGCAGAT
This sequence comes from Bradyrhizobium sp., assembly GCA_039935075.1. Lineage (GTDB taxonomy): Bacteria > Pseudomonadota > Alphaproteobacteria > Rhizobiales > Xanthobacteraceae > Bradyrhizobium. The sequence goes on along the minus strand of JBDTKZ010000082.1, from coordinate 22,828 downwards.
AGAGCATTCCCGCCATCCACGCGATGACGGCGATGATGTGCAGGGCCTTGATCCATTCGTACACCGCGGGATGCCTCACTCGTTTGCAAGCAACTCATCGGTCGCGCCGAAGCTGGAACGTTTCAGCCGATATCAGCGTTGCCGACAACCAGACTTGGTTCGAATGGAGACATATCCGCAAGCAGCCCTTTTCTAAAACAATATTAATAGAATCTTAAGTTTGAGTCTAAGTAGCGGTGGATTGGACTCATAAAACACTGTCCCGGAATTCTCCTGTCTTGTTCACATCCATCAACAGCTCGGCTGCTGCGTGCGGCGATCGGAATAACGCCACTGGCTTCAGGCGCTTGCGCCGTTCTGTGGTCGGCTTATGAAGAGACAAGTCCACATAACCCCACTATCGTTCCGCCCGTCGGATAAGTTATTCCGGACGGGAGCCCTGTGAAGAAAAGGCCGGGTTATACCGGAACCGCAGGTCCGACCCCGATTTCCTCGGGTATGCTCCACAGAGATTCACAGGATACACAGGGTCCACCGTGCCCACGACCGGCAATTATTTTCATCTTCATCTGGTCTCCGATTCGACCGGCGAGACGCTGATCACGGTGGCGCGCGCGGTGGCGGCGCAGTACGCCAATGTGACGCCGGTCGAACACGTCTATCCGCTGGTCCGGAGTCAGAAGCAGCTCGACCGCGTGCTCGACGAGATCGAGGAAGCGCCGGGCATTGTGCTGTTCACGTTGCTGGAAAAGGATTTGGTGGCGCGGCTCGAAGGCAAGTGCAAGGAAATCAACATTCCGAGCCTGTCGATCATCGGTCCGGTGATGCAATTATTTCAGGCCTATCTCGGCGCTGCGACGACCGGCCGTGTCGGCGCGCAGCACACGCTGAATGCGGAATATTTCAAGCGCATCGACGCGCTGAACTACACCATGATCCATGATGACGGCCAGCATGTCGAAGGCCTGGAAGAGGCCGACGTCGTGCTGGTCGGTGTATCCCGCACGTCGAAGACGCCGACCTCGATCTATCTCGCCAACCGCGGGGTTCGCACCGCCAACGTTCCGCTGGTGCCGGGCATTGCGATCCCGCATCAGCTGGAGAATTTGAAGAAGCCGCTGGTGGTCAGCCTGCATGCGACCCCGGAGCGGCTGATCCAGATCCGGCAGAACCGGCTGTTGAGCATCGGCGCCGGGGTCGGCAATGACGACTATATCGATCGCCAGTCGGTCACCGATGAAGTGGCGTTTGCGCGGCGGCTGAGCGCCAAATTCAATTGGGCGCTGCTCGATGTCACGCGACGGTCGATTGAGGAAACTTCGGCGGCGATCATGAAATTGCTGGCCGACCGGCAACGTCAGCAGCTTTCGGAATAATCACCAAGCGATGACCATCTGGCGCGGCAAACATCCGTTGATACTGGCCTCGCAAAGCGGCGCGCGGCAAACCCTGCTGGCCAATGCCGGCGTCGCTTTTGAAGCTGTACCAGCCGGGATTGATGAGCGGGAAATTCAACGCGCCTCTGGCCTGGTAGCGCCAAGCGAGATCGCTTCGCTCCTCGCACGGCAGAAGGCGCTATGGGTTTCATCGCGCCAGCCCGACAGAATTGTCGTCGGCGCGGATCAGACGCTGGCCTTGGGAAAACAGCTTTTCTCGAAGCCAGCGGGTCGCGCCCAGGCCGCGGATCAACTGCGAGCGCTGGCCGGCAACAGCCATGAGCTTCATTCGGCCGTTGCCGTTGCCCGCGACGGCGACATCCTGTTCGAAACCGTGTCTGTTGCCCGCATGACCATGCGGCAAATGAGCGATACCGAGATCGATGCCTATCTCGATGAGGCCGGCGCGGCCGTCACGACCAGCGTCGGCGCCTATCAGCTCGAGGGACCAGGCATTCACTTGTTCGAACGCATCGAAGGTGATCATTTCACTATCCTGGGGCTGCCGCTGCTGCCTTTGCTGGCGTTCTTGCGCGGCGAAGGCCTGCTGGCGGTATAGAGGTCGATGCGGATGGTGACGGTGCGATGATCATTCTGGGTTTGACCGGCTCGATCGGGATGGGGAAATCGACCACCGCGAAATTGTTCGCTGAAGCCGGCGTCCCGGTTTACGATGCCGATGCGACCGTTCACATGATCTATGAAGGCGAGGCAGCGCCGGCGATCGAGGCTGCGTTTCCCGGCACGACCGTCGACGGCAAGGTCGATCGAACGAAATTGTCGGCGCAAGTGGTGCACGATGCCGTCGCGATGAAGCGGCTGGAGCAGATCGTTCATCCGATGCTGCGCGCCTACCATCAAAAGTTCCTCGCCGATGCCGAGTGCTCCGGCGCGCCGGTTGCGGTGATGGATGTGCCGCTGTTGTTCGAGACCGGCGGCGAAAAACGCGTCGATGCGGTGGTGGTGGTGACGACATCGCCCGATCTTCAACGCCAGCGGATTCTCTCGCGCGACAATATGACCGGCGAAAAGCTCGACGCCATTCTGGCGCGGCAGCTGCCGGACGCCGAAAAACGCAAACGCGCGGATTTTATCGTGGATACATCGCACGGGCTCGATCCGGTGCGTACCCGAATCCGGGACATCCTGGATGAGGCTGGTAAGATGCCGCGACGGCGGACCTGATTCGCCAGTTGTGATCACCCTTGCGGTTCTGACTGATGCGCGAAATCGTTCTCGATACCGAGACCACTGGCCTCGACCCGCTGCGGGGCGACCGGCTGGTCGAAATCGGCTGCGTCGAGATCTTCAACCGGATGCCGACCGGTCAGACCTTTCACGTCTACATCAATCCGGAACGCGATATGCCGGCGGAAGCTTTTGCCGTGCATGGGCTTTCCAGCGAGTTCCTGGCCGACAAGCCGCTTTTTTCCGCGGTGGTCGAAGGCTTCCTGGAATTCATCGGCGATGCGCCGCTGGTGATCCACAACGCGTCGTTCGACATCAGCTTCATCAATGCCGAACTCGACCGCATCAAGCGGCCGGCGATTTCGCGGGAACGTCTGGTCGATACGCTGTTGCTGGCGCGACGCAAGCACCCGGGCGTCTCGAACCGCCTGGACGATCTCTGCTCGCGTTATGCGATCGACAATTCCCGCCGCACCAAACACGGCGCGTTGCTGGACTCCGAGCTTCTCGCCGAGGTCTATATCGACCTGATCGGGGCGCGGCAGTCGCAACTGATCCTGGCGGCGGAAGTTCGCGACACCCGGCCGGGGGGAATTGGCGAAATGCCGCGGCGGCAGCGGACCGAGCCGCTGGCATCGCGACTCTCGGACGAGGATCGCGTCGCGCACCGGGCCTTTGTCGCCACGTTGGGCGACAAGCCGGTTTGGAATGAGTTTCTCGGCGCTTGAGCCGACGCTTACGCCTCGTTAGCTCGGCTTGACCTGCGCAGCCTCTGCCGCGGCGGCTTGCCGCGCCATGTTCTGGCGGTACAGGCCGACGAAATCGACGGGGTCGAGCATCAACGGCGGGAAGCCGCCATCGCGGACCGAAGTTGCGATGATTTCGCGCGCGAACGGGAACAGCAGCCGCGGGCACTCGATCATGATCATCGGGTGCAGGTTTTCCTGCGGCACGTTGACGATGCGGAACACCCCGGCATAGGTCAGGTCGAAGCTGAACAGCACCTTGCCGGCGTTTTCCGCCTTGCCCTCGATCAAAAGGGCCACTTCAAATTCGTTTTCGGCGACATTGTTGGCGTTGACGTTGATCTGGATGTTGATCGCGGGCTGCTGCGCCTGGGGTCCCAGCGAGGCCGGCGCGTTCGGATTTTCGAACGACAGGTCCTTGGTATACTGCGCCAGCACGTTCAACTGGGGGGAAGGAGCCGCCTCGGGGGGCGTACCGTTACCGTTGGTCATCGAAATCTCTCCTGGAACGTTTTCGAGCGAGCAGGAACCGGGTCGTGGCGGAACTCGCTTGAAGGGCGAAAAGGCCTCTGTCGGGGCGAGTGGCTATCATAGGGCTGCGTCACTCCACAAGGATGACGGTGGGGGCTACCGGCCGCCTCCCGCAGGGCTCCGGGCCGGCGCGGGCGGCCAAGCGCTAAAAATGACCGCCCGGACGGGCCACGCGGGCGGGACCTAAATTGTTGAATATGCGCGATTTCCGGGAAATCATCGGATTTCCCCTCGCGGCCAAAACGGAGTACAACAGAGCGGTGGTGAACGGGCGCAAGCGCTGGCTTGGCCGGTTTCCGCCGGCATGGCCTTCCATGCCAAAGCGCGCCATTGGCTGGGCATAGTTTTATGCCTACATGCTGCAGACTTATTCCATGAGGTAATCTTTGCCGTCCCTTGAAGGGGAAACGCTCTACCGCCGGACCCCGGCGTGAGAATCAGAAAGCGAATGCGACGTGGATATTTACACCATCATCTTCCTGGCGCTGGCGGTCTTCATTTTTCTGCGCCTGCGCAGTGTCCTTGGACAGCGTACCGGAAATGAGCGGCCACCCTATGATCGCACGGCACGCAATGTGGTGCAGGGCGCGCAGGACAACGTGGTTCCGATCCCGGGAACGGTGATCGATCAAGTGCCGCTGGCGCCGACGGCGGATGTCGTTCCGCCCACCGATCGCTGGAAGGGCCTTGCCGAAACAGGTACGCCGCTGGCCCAGGGACTGGATGCGATCGCCGCGCAGGATTCGTCGTTCGATCCGCAGCATTTCATCAGCGGCGCGAAGGGCGCCTATGAAATGATCGTGCTGGCCTTCGCCAATGGCGACCGTCGCTCTCTAAAGGATCTGTTGTCCTCCGAGGTGTATGAGAGTTTCGAATCCGCGATCAAGGATCGCGAGAAACACGAGCAAAAGACCGAAACTCGTTTTGTTTCGATCGACAAGGCGGAACTCGTGAATGCGGAAGCGCGGGACAGGGCGACGCAACTGACTGTCCGCTTTGTGTCGCAGATGATTTCGGTCACCCGCGACAAGGCCGGCACGATCGTCGACGGCAATCCGGATAAGGTCGCCGACATTACCGATGTTTGGACATTTGCCCGTGACGTTACTTCACGCGATCCGAACTGGAAGCTGGTGGGCACGGGTAGCGCCCACTAGAGCGTTTTCAAGCGAAGTGGATACCGGTTCGCGTCAAGAAAACGCTTCAAATCAAAAATCTGGAGCCCGGTTTCGATTTAATCGAAACGAAAAGGGCTCTAGTGCCACGACGCTGAAGTTCCTGCAGCGGGGGCTGCAAGCGGGCATCAGGAATTTCAAATCCAAAGGCGGCGTGAAATTCGTCGTCGCGGCGGTGGCGATTGCCGCCAGCCTGTCGCTCGCGCCGATGCCCGCCGACGGCGCCCGGACGCGCCATCTGCCCTATCCCCAACTCGCCTTGCCGTTCGTGATCAGCCGCAGCCAATATGCCCCGCTGGCGTGGGCCGATATCGCCGGCTGGAACGACGACGACCATCTTGCCGCTTACAAGGCGTTTCGCGTGAGCTGCAAGGCGATCGTAGCGCAGACCGGCCCGGCCGCGGATTCGAAAGCGCTGGGAATTTCCTTGCGCGATCCGTGTCGTGCGGCACGCGCGACCGAGATCACCGACAGCGGCGGGGCGCGGGCCTTTTTCGAGCAACATTTCCTGCCGCTGCGGATATCGCGGCTTGGTGAAGATGCGGGTTTTGTCACCGGGTATTACGAGCCGATCATCGATGGGTCGCGGACCAGGACCGACGTCTACAACGTGCCGGTCTATCGCCGTCCGTCCAATCTGTTCGTGCGCGGCTTCAAGCAGGATGCCGTCGGACTGCCCAACAAGGGCGATGTGTTCCGCAAGATCGGCCGGCGCAAGCTGGTGCCCTATTATGATCGTGCCCAGATCGAAGATGGCGCCATTGCCGGGCGCGGCCTCGAAATATGCTGGTTGAAAGACCCGACCGATTTGCTATTCGCGCAAATCCAGGGCTCGGCCCGCGTTCGGCTCGAGGGCGGCTCGACCGTCCGCATCAATTACGATGCGCATAATGGTTATCCCTATACGCCGGTGGGCCGCGTCCTGATCGACCGGGGCATCATCCCGAAAGAGCAGATGTCGATGCAGAAGATCAGGGACTGGATGGCGCAAAATCCCGATGGCGCCAAGGATTTGCGGCGGCAGAATCGTTCCTACATCTTCTTTCGCGAGGTGCAGCTGTCCGACAAGGATGAGGCCGTCGGCGCGCAAGGCGTGCCGCTGACGCCGGGCCGCTCGATCGCGGTCGATAAATCGCTGCACGTTTACGGTACGCCGTTTTTTATCGCGGGCGAGTTGCCAATCGAATCCGAACAGTCGAAAACGCCGTTTCACCGGTTGATGATCGCGCAGGACACCGGATCGGCTATCACGGGCCCGGCGCGGGCCGATCTTTATTTCGGTGCCGGCCCTGATGCCGCGCGGGTGTCGGGCCGCCTGAAGAACAACATGAACTTCGTGATGCTGGTGCCTAAAAGCCTCGATCCGGCGGCGCTCGGCCGCAAGATGCCGCTGCCGGACCCGAGGCCGTCGGCGAAAATCGCAAGACTGTTTCCGCAAGTGGCACCGCCAAAGGATCAAAATAATACGGCTCCCGCCGCCGCAACGTCATCACCTGCTGGTGCCCAGGCTTCGTCAACGCCAGCGGATGCCGCCAGGACCGTGCCGCTGCCGGCGGCGCGGCCGGACGTCAAGCCGGACCGCGAGCGGCGTCGTCATCGGCGCCGGTATTATCGCAATAACCAATGAAGCGTCCCCGAATCATTCCCGAACTGGTCGATCCACCACGGCGCAAACGTGCGCTGAGCGAGGAGGAGCGCGCGCTATGGGAAAGCGTCGCAAAACAAACCAAGCCGTTGCGGAAAAAACCCCGAATGGTCAAAGCTGTCCAGCAAGTCGAGGCGCCGGTCGCGGCAAAACCAGTTGCGGCCCCGTCGCTCGCATCGCACGCCAAACCGCTGCGGCCGGCAAAGCCTGATCTGCCGCCCGCACCACCGCCGCTGGCGCCGCTCGGGCGCCGCGAGCGTTCGCAGCTCTCGCGTGGCCGCAAGGAGATTGATGCACGGCTCGATCTGCATGGCATGACGCAAACCCGCGCCCATCGAATGCTGACGGATTTCCTGCATCGCGCCCACGCCGATGGCCTGACATTTGTGCTCGTCATTACCGGCAAGGGCAAAATGGGGCTTGAATCCGAGCGCGGCGTACTGCGCCGCCAGGTGCCGCAATGGCTCGGCCTACCGGAATTCCGCACCCTGGTGGTCGGGTTCGAGGAAGCGCATATCGGTCATGGCGGTGCCGGCGCGCTCTACGTGCGGATCAGGCGGGCAAGAATCTAGAGCATGATCCGGAAAAGTGGCAACCGGTTTTCCCTGCGACAAACGCGAAGCGTTTGCGCGGAGATCATGCTCAAATATGAACTCTAAAACGGCCGCACGATTCCGACGCGCGGGATCACCGTTACGATCCAGCCGAAGATCGTCGTCTTCTTGTTGGCGGCCGGGATCGGAGTGACGACCTCGTAACTCGGCAACGTCTTCACGGCGTGCAGAATCAGGAACATGCAAACCGCCCAGTTCGAGATCCAGCGCGAATAGTCGAACACGGTGACGAAGATGATCAGATACGCAGCGCTTACCAACACGAGCGCCGCAATGACGACGCGGCGATGGAAATCATTTGAAAGCGCGCGGATCAGTTCGGCGAAATAGCGCCACAGCGGCGTATGCAGCCAGATCAGCAGCGCAAATACCGGCACGCCCAGCAGGTTCGACGGCATCCGCGCCCAGGTATCGCTGAACTCCTTCGACAGCGGTTGATACCAGATATAGCCAAAGCTCAGGAGATCGGTGCGCGACGGATCGGCCATCTTGCTCTGGAGATAGCGAACGAAATCCGCCTCCGGGATCGGCATCGATCCATAGAATTGCGCGGCAAGGAACAACAGCGCGACGGCGGCCAGCGCGGCGAGACCGATCAGCGCATTGGCGCGGTTGATACCTTGCACGAGGTAGTAGCGCAGCACCACGATGACGGCGATGGTCGGCACATACATCAGGAAATGGATGTGATGGACCAGGATCAGGATCATCGAGAACAGCGCCGCGCACAACACGAACGCGACCGAGCGCGCCGGTATCAGCAGCAGCACGATCGCGAGCGCGCAGCCATAGATGTCGAAATGCCCCAGCGTGTGCATGAAATTCTTCAGGAAGAAGGGCGAGCCCGCGAAGAACACGAACAGCGGCATGTGCCGGTCATCGAAGCCGAAGGTGCGCCGAAATAGTTGAATGAACAGCCCGAGCGTAACCAGCCACGCCGCGCCGCCCAACGCGAACACCAGCCAGACCGGCACCTTTGAGGTAAACAGCGCCACGATCGCGCCGATCAGCGCGCGCTTGGTGAAGCCGAAATGATAATCGGCCAACAAATGGATGTAGGGAACGTAAGGCGGCAGCGTGATCTTGTGGAGCAAAACCCCTGATATCACGGCGGCATTGATGACCAGCATCAGGCGCCAGGGGTTTTGCCATAACCGCGGATTCATTCAGCACCGGAAATCTTCAAATCAGGCCCGGACTATCACATGGCGGCTGCGGGAAGCGCAATTCTTCGCCGTCCCCGCGACCGCCGGGACGACGAGATGCTACAAAATGAACCGGCTGAGATCGGTGTTCTTGGCGAGATCGCCGACATGCTTCTGGACGTAGTCGGCGTCGATCTGGATGGTCTCGCCATTGCGGTCGGGGGCCGCGAATGAAATTTCGTCGAGCACGCGCTCCATCACCGTCTGCAACCGCCGCGCGCCGATATTCTCGACCGTCGAATTGACCGCGACCGCGACATCGGCAAGCGCGTCGATGGCATCGGCGGTGATATCGAGCGTCACGCCTTCGGTCTGCATCAGCGCGATATACTGCTTGATCAGCGACGCTTCCGGCTCGGTCAGGATGCGGCGCATGTCGTCGCGGGTCAGCGCTTCCAGTTCGACCCGGATCGGCAACCGGCCCTGCAATTCCGGCAGCAGGTCGGACGGCTTGGCGATGTGGAACGCGCCGGAGGCGATGAACAGGATGTGATCGGTTTTGACCGCGCCGTGCTTGGTCGACACCGTGGTGCCTTCGATCAGCGGCAATAGATCGCGCTGCACGCCTTCGCGCGATACGTCGCCGCCGCTGCGGCCGTCGCGCACGCAGATCTTGTCGATCTCGTCGAGGAACACGATGCCGTTGTTCTCGACCGCGTTGATCGCTTCCAGCACCAGCTGGTCGCTATCGAGCAGCTTGTCGGATTCCTCGTTGATCAGGATCTCGTGCGAGCCCTCGACCGTCAGGCGCCGGGTCTTGGTCCGTGCGCCCATTTTGCCGAAGATATCGCCGATCGAAAGGGCGCCCATCTGCGCGCCGGGCATCCCGGGAATCTCGAACATCGGCATTCCGCCCGAGGATTGCGTCTCGACTTCGATTTCCTTGTCGTTGAGTTCGCCGGCACGCAACTTCTTGCGAAACGAATCGCGCGTCGCGGCACTTGAATTGGCCCCGACCAGGGCATCGAGCACGCGGTCCTCGGCGGCGAGCTGCGCACGGGCCTGCACATCCTTGCGCTTGCGTTCCCGCGTCTGCGCGATCGCCACTTCGACGAGATCACGGATGATCTGTTCGACGTCGCGGCCGACATAGCCGACTTCGGTGAATTTCGTCGCCTCGACCTTGATGAAGGGCGCGCCGGCGAGTTTGGCCAGGCGCCGCGCGATTTCGGTCTTGCCGACGCCGGTCGGCCCGATCATCAGGATATTTTTCGGCAGCACCTCTTCGCGCAGGCTGCCGGTCAGCTGCAGCCGCCGCCAGCGATTGCGCAGCGCGATCGATACGGCGCGCTTGGCGTCGCCCTGGCCAATGATGAAGCGGTCGAGTTCGGAAACAATTTCACGGGGGGAGAAGTCGGTCATAGGTCCTAGTTAGGTTCAAATTGGCACGAGAACAAGTTGGGTGGAGGTCAGATGATCGGCGGCCCGGCCTGCCATTGCCGGATCGCTTCGAAAGGATGGATCAGCATGATGATGTTCAGGGTCAAATTGTCGCGAATGTGAAGCCCGACCAGGATTTCGAACGCCAGCGCGAGTCCGATCGTCAGCGCGATCGGCAGCTTTCGTGCCAGCAGGAAGCCTGCGACCATCGACAGCGTATCGGCGACGGAGTTGACGATGCTGTCGCCGACATAACCCAGCGATACGGTGGTCGTGCGGTATTTCTCGATAATCCAGTTGGAATTCTCGAGCAGCTCCCAGCCGCCTTCCACCAGCATGGCGGCCATCAGCCGCGCCGGCCACGGCAGCCGCGGCAGCAACAGCCACGTCGCGCCGTAAAGCAGAAAGCCGTGAATGATGTGCGAGAACGTGTACCAGTCGGTGAGGTGTTGTGAGTTTTCCGGGCTTTGCACCACACCCTGCCAAAGCTTGACATAGCCGCAGGGGCAGATCGGCTGCCGGCCCATCGCGTACAATATCGATGCCTGGAGCGCGATCAGGCCGGCCGCGATCAGAATCCAATGCGTCGGCGTACGCGGCGGAATGGGTGAATCGTTGCTGTCAGGCGTCACGGGTTTCGTACCATCAGCAGCGCCGGACCATCCGGCGTCTCGACCACGCGATCGCCCTGAAAGCCAGCTTTGGCATAGGCGCGCACCGCACGAGTATTCTCCGGATCTGGATCGGTCACGATCCGCGGAACGCCTGATATTAGCAGGTTTTCGACGAATTGCCGGATGAAGGCCGAGCCGTGGCCGCGACCAATCATCTCGGGGTCGCCGATGAACTGGTCGATGCCGCGCGTGGCCAGCGGTTGCACTCCAAAACCCTGATTCCAGGTGCTGAGCGTGTAACACTGGATGTAACCGAAGGGATGATCGTCGATCGCGACGATGAACTGATCCATGTCCGGATGATCGAGATCGCCGCTCACCAGCGCGTATTGCTCGTCCGGCTCACCCCACCAGCGCACCACCTCCGGCGTCTCCAGCCAGCGCCGGATCATCGGCAGATGATCCGAGGTCATCGGCCAAAACGCATAGACCGGCATCGGTCAGCTGCCCTGCAGGGTCTCGATGGTCACATTGCGGTTGGTGTAGACGCAAATATCGGCGGCGATATCGAGCGCGCGGCGGACGATGGCCTCGGCATCCTTGTCGCTATCGACCAGCGCACGGGCGGCGGCCAGCGCGTAATTGCCGCCGGAGCCGATCGCCATCACACCGGCTTCCGGCTCCAGCACGTCGCCGGTGCCGGTCAGGACCAGCGACACGTCCTTGTCGGCGACGATCATCATCGCCTCGAGCCGGCGCAGATAGCGGTCGGTGCGCCAGTCCTTGGCGAGTTCGACCGCGGCGCGGGTCAGCTGTCCCGGATATTGCTCCAGTTTGCTCTCCAGCCGCTCGAACAGCGTGAAAGCGTCGGCGGTGGCGCCGGCAAAACCGCCGATCACGTCGCCTTTGCCGAGTTTCCGGACCTTTTTGGCGTTGGATTTGATCACGGTTTGGCCGATCGAGACCTGCCCGTCGCCCCCGATCACGACCTTGCCGCCCTTGCGGACCGTCAAAATGGTCGTGCCGTGCCAAACCGGCGATTCCGTCTGTGAAGCTTGCATGATGGACCCTCGCGTACCCCCGGGATTTAGGGATTTGCCCGCCCCGTTACAATCGGCACGGTTTGGACCCGGATTCCGGTCACCATAGGCCGAAGTTCAGTCTTTAAAGGGTCATCCCGCAGTAGCGAAGGGGACACCAGCCTGTTAAAAGGGCCGCGTTTTCAAGGACGGGAAGCACTTTCATGCGCACGGCGACCATCAAGCGCAAGACCAAAGAGACCGATATCGAGGTCGCGGTAAACCTCGACGGATCAGGCGTATCCAACGTCGCGACCGGGATCGGGTTCTTCGACCATATGCTCGATCTGCTGGCCCGGCATTCGCGCATCGACATCACGGTCAAGGCGGTGGGCGATCTTCACGTCGACCATCATCATACCACCGAGGATGTCGGGATCGCGCTTGGCCAGGCCGTCAAGCAGGCGCTCGGCACCATGGCCGGCATCACGCGCTATGCCTCGATCCACATGCCGATGGACGAGACGCTGTCGCGAATCGTGATCGACATTTCGGGGCGGCCGGTGCTGGTGTTCAAGGTGGAATTCCCGCGCGACAAGGTCGGCGAATTCGATACCGAACTGGTCCGGGAGTGGTTCAACGCCTTTGCGATCAACGCCGGCGTGACTTTGCACGTCGAGACCCTATATGGCGAGAACAGCCATCATATCGCCGAATCCTGCTTCAAGGGTCTGGCGCGGGCGCTACGCACCGCAGTCGCGATCGATCCGCGCGCCGCGGGCGAAGTGCCATCCACCAAGGGTCAGCTCGGCGGCTGACGATCGCTTCTCGGCGGAGAATACCGATGCCGGTCTACACCGTTCATGCCCCTGTCGCGATTGATGTCAGCATCGTCGCGACCGACAAGTTCGCTTTCGTGCGTGACGGGTTTCACTTCTGGGCGTTCGTTTTCGGCCCGTTGTGGCTCGTGGCGCATCGGCTGTGGCTGGCGGCGATCGGCTGGCTGGTGGCGTTGGTGGCCATCGATGTCGCGATGACGGTGCTTGGCGCCGGCCGGGGAGCGGTCTTCCTGGTGAATCTGCTGATCGCGCTGCTGATGGGATTTGAAGCCGCAAGCTTGCGGCGCTGGACCCTGTCGCGACGCAACTGGCGTCAGCTCGATATCGTGGTGGCCGATGATGAGGAATCCGCCGAGCGGCGTTTCTTCGATCGCTGGACCGCCAGGCAACGCGGTCTCAGCAACGATCAATGGGCGACCGATCGCGGCGGACCGCCGCCGACCCGCGATATTCCGGGACAGCCATTCTCGAAGCCGCCGTCGGCAGCGCAGAGCGAAATCATCGGATTGTTTCCGCAACCGGGAGCCTCGCGGTGAGCGTTGCCATTATCGATTACGGCTCCGGCAATCTGCACTCGGCCGCCAAGGCGTTCGAGCGCGCGACGCGCGGCATGGAGAACCCGGACAAGATCGTCGTGACCCGCGATCCGGAAGTGGTGTATCGCGCCGATCGCATCGTGCTGCCCGGCGTCGGCGCCTTCGCCGATTGCCGCAAGGGCCTCGACTCGGTTGACGGCATGCTCGAGGCGATGACGGAAGCGGTGCGCAAAAAGGCGCGGCCGTTCCTGGGCATCTGCGTCGGCATGCAGTTGATGGCGACGCGCGGCAAGGAACACGTCACCACGGACGGGTTCAACTGGATCGCCGGCGATGTCGAGAAGATCGTGCCGCGCGAGGAAAATCTGAAAATTCCCCACATGGGCTGGAATACGCTCGACGTGCTGCGCGACCATCCGGTGCTGGAGCGGCTGGATTTGGGACCGAAAGGCCGCCACGCCTATTTCGTGCACTCCTATCACCTCAATGCCGCCAATGAAGCGGATGTGCTGGCGCGCGCCGATTACGGTGGTCCGGTGACCGCGATCGTCGGCAAGGACACCGCGATCGGTACGCAATTTCACCCCGAGAAGAGCCAGCGGTTCGGGCTGGCCCTGATTTCGAACTTTCTGAAGTGGAAGCCGTGATTCTCTTTCCCGCCATCGATCTGAAGAACGGCCAATGCGTGCGGCTCGAGCAGGGCGACATGGCGCGCGCCACCGTGTTCAACCTCGATCCATCAGCCCAGGCGCGTGCCTTCGCCGCGCAGGGTTTTGAGTATCTGCATGTGGTCGATCTCGACGGCGCCTTTGCCGGCAAGCCGGTCAATGCGCTGGCGGTCGAGGCCATGCTGAAGGCGATCACGATGCCGGTGCAACTCGGCGGCGGCATCCGCGATCTCGCCACCGTCGAGGCCTGGCTTTCCAAGGGCGTGACGCGCGTCATCATCGGCACCGCGGCGGTCCGCGATCCCGAACTGGTGAAGCGTGCAGCCAAACAGTTTCCCGGCCGCGTCGCGGTCGGCCTCGATGCGCGCGATGGCAAGGTCGCGGTGCAGGGCTGGGCCGAGACATCGGAAGTCACCGCGCTCGAAATCGCGCAACGGTTCGAGGATGCCGGCGTCGCCGCGATCATTTTTACTGACATCGCGCGCGATGGCCTTTTGAAAGGCCTCAACCTCGACGCCACCATTGCGCTGGCCGAAAGCATTTCGATTCCGGTGATCGCCTCCGGCGGTTTTGCCTCGATCGAGGACGTCAAGGCATTGCTGACCTCGCGCGCGAAAAAACTCGCCGGCGCGGTCGCGGGTCGCGCGCTGTATGATGGCCGGCTCGATCCTGCAGCGGCGTTGGCGCTGATCCGCAACGCCCGCGCCGCGGCCTAGGAGTTTTGCATGTTCAAGGTGCGCGTGATTCCCTGTCTCGACGTCAAGGACGGCCGCGTCGTCAAAGGCGTCAATTTCGTCGACCTGCGCGATGCCGGCGATCCCGTGGAAGCCGCGATCGCCTATGACGCCGCCGGCGCCGATGAGCTTTGCTTTCTTGACATCACCGCGACGCATGAGAACCGCGGCACCATGCTGGACGTCGTTCGGCGCACCGCGGAAGCCTGCTTCATGCCGCTGACCGTCGGCGGCGGCGTTCGGACGGTCGATGACATTCGCGTGCTGTTGCGCTCCGGCGCCGACAAGGTGTCGATCAACAGCGCTGCCGTCAGCCGCCGCGAATTCGTCAAGGAAGGCGCCGAGAAGTTCGGCGAGCAATGCATCGTGGTGGCGATCGACGTCAAGCGCGTCAAGCGTGGCGGCGGATCGGAACGCTGGGAAATCTTCACCCATGGCGGACGCAATTCGACCGGGATCGACGCCATCGAATATGCCCAGGAAGTGGTCTCGCTCGGCGCCGGTGAAATCCTGCTGACCTCGATGGACCGGGACGGCACCCGGCAGGGCTTCGACCTTCCGCTGACACGCGCGATCGCCGACAGTGTCCCCGTACCGGTCATCGCGTCCGGCGGCGTCGGCAATCTCGACCATCTGGTCGACGGTATCCGCGAGGGGCATGCGACCGCGGTGCTGGCCGCGTCGATCTTCCACTTCGGCGAATTTACCATCCGTCAGGCCAAGGATCACATGATCCGCGCCGGCTTGCCGATGCGGCTCGATCCCTGACGACTCTTTGTGACAGAAGTGCTAAATAATCAAATAGACCAACGACGCCCGGAATTCAGGGGCACGCGTGTGAGTTGAGTTGATGCCGGGTTTTACGATCCATGATCTTGCCGCCACCATCGATGCCCGCGCGGCGTCGGGAGGAGAGGCGTCCTACACCCGCAAGCTGCTGGACAAGGGCGCAGAGCATTGCGCCAAGAAGTTCGGCGAGGAAGCGGTGGAGACCGTGATCGCCGCGGTCGAAAATAACCGGGAACATCTGATCGCGGAAGCCGCGGATGTGCTGTTCCATTTGCTGGTGTTGTTGAAGTCGCGCGGCATCGCTCTCGACGAGGTCGAAGCGGCATTGGCGCAGCGCACCGGCATGTCAGGTCTGGAAGAAAAGGCGGCGCGCAAGCGCGATTGATCCTAGGGACAGCTCATGGACATCAGGGCACCGGACCAGCAATACAATCCCTATCGCGTTTTCACGCGTCAACAATGGGCGCATCTGCGCGATGATACGCCGATGACGCTGGAGCCGGGCGAGTTCGAGCGCCTGCGCTCGTTGCACGACCGCCTCGACCTGAAGGAAGTCGAAGACATCTACCTGCCGCTGTCGCGGCTGTTGTCGATCTACGTGGATGCCACCCACCGGCTTTATCAGGCCCAGCGCCAGTTCCTCGCCATCCGCGACCGCAAGGTGCCCTACATCATCGGGGTCGCAGGCTCCGTGGCGGTCGGCAAGTCGACCACTGCGCGCGTGATTCAAGCGCTGCTGGGGCGCTGGTCGCCGCGGCCGAAGGTCGATCTGGTGACGACGGACGGCTTCCTGTTTCCCAACGCCGTGCTCGAACGGCAGGGCCTGATGCAGAAAAAGGGCTTTCCGGAAAGCTACGATTTGCCCACGTTGCTGTCGTTCTTGAGCGACATCAAGGCCGGACGCCGGCAGGTCCGGGCGCCGGTCTATTCGCATCTGACCTATGACATCGTCCCGAACCAATGGGCCGAGGTCGACCGTCCCGACATCCTCATCGTCGAAGGCGTCAATGTGCTGCAGACCGGGCGATTGCCGCGCGACGGAAAGGCCGTGCCGGTGGTCTCCGACTTCTTCGACTTCTCGGTCTATATCGACGCCGACGAGCCGGTGCTGCGCCAGTGGTATGTGCGACGCTTTCTGGCCTTGCGGGATACCGCATTCACCGATCCGCGGTCCTACTTCAATCGTTATGCCGTGCTGTCGGACGAAGAAGCCACCGCGACAGCGATCGCGATCTGGGAACGCACCAACCTCGCCAATCTCGAAGACAACATCCTGCCGACGCGGCCACGCGCTACCTTGATCATGAAAAAGACCGCCGATCACGTCGTCGAAACCGTGGCGCTGCGCCGGCTGTAGCTTTTTAAAACATCAACCGCTCGTCGTCCCTGAAGGCCTTCACCTCATCGTTCGAAACGAGAGGACACGGCGTATGGGTCCCTGCGTTCGCAGGGACGACGCTGTGGTGGTTTCGGCACGCTTACGCCGCAATATGTCGGGAGGCGGCGAGGCCTGCGAGCGCCTCGGCGAGCTTGTCGCGGTCGAGTGGCTTGACCAGGAAGCCGTCCATGCCGGCTTCAAAGCAGGCATAACGATCCTCCACCAGCGTGTTGGCGGTGAGCGCCAGGATCGGCGTCGGCCGGCCGGGTTGGCCGGCCTCGCGGGCACGGATGCGCTTGGTGGTTTCGATGCCGT
This sequence comes from Bradyrhizobium sp., assembly GCA_039935075.1. Taxonomy (GTDB): domain Bacteria; phylum Pseudomonadota; class Alphaproteobacteria; order Rhizobiales; family Xanthobacteraceae; genus Bradyrhizobium. The sequence goes on along the minus strand of JBDTKZ010000082.1, from coordinate 6,016 downwards.
CGAGCTGTGGCATCTGGATGTCCATCAGCACGAGGTCATAGGGCGCGCCGGCGGATTTCGCCGCCAGCCATGATTCCAGCGCCGCCTCGCCATTGGTGGTGATGACGGCGTGGTGTCCGAGCCGCGTCAGCAACGAGCGCATCAACAGCGCGTTGATCTCATTGTCTTCCGCCACCAGCACCGAGAGCCCTCGCATCGGCGCGGTGGCCGGCGTCTCGGTCTGATCCGGCAGATCGATCAGCGGATCGCCGGCGATATCGGGTGCTGCGATTTCCGGCGCACTGATGAGGCGGGCCGCCAGCGAAGCGGCGCGTAACGGCTTCACCAGATAGCCCGTGAACGCGGAGGACAGTTTGAGGTCCTGGCGCGCCGCCGGGGTGAACATCAGGATCCGCTGCGTCGCGTGGATGCGCGCGGCTTCGCCCAGCGCTTCGACCTCGGCCACCCCAAAGGCATGGTCGAGCAGCACGGCCTGCCAGGACCGTTCCGGCAACAACGCTTCCGCGACTGCGATGTCCGACACCATGCAGGTCTGGCCGCCCCAACGCTGCAGCCGCCGGGCGATCAGCGAGGCTTCGATGGTTTGCGGCGCCACCAGCATGATCGACTGTCCGGTCAGTTCGGGCGCCGCGAACGGCTTTTGGCCGCTCTCGCCGGATCCGGCCAGCGGCACGGATACTTCAAAGGTCGAGCCTGTGCCGAGCTTGCTCTCCAGCGCGATGCGGCCGCCCATGCGCTTGACGATGCGCTCGCTGATGCTCAGCCCCAATCCGGTGCCGCCATAACTGCGGGCGATCCCATCGTTCGCCTGCTCGAATTCGCGGAAGATTCGCTGTTGCGCCTCGGGCGCGATGCCGATGCCGGTGTCGCGCACCAGGAAACTGATTTCGTTGGGCCAGATCCCGGGCTCGACGATCAGCGCCACGCCGCCGGTCGAGGTGAACTTGATCGCATTGCCGGCCAGATTGAGCAGCACCTGCCGCAACCGCGCGGCGTCGCCGACCACTTCCACCGGCAGCCGCTCATCGACATAGGCCGCGATCTCGAGCTTGCGCGCCTGCGCCCGCGGCGCCAGCAGTTCGGTGATGTCCTCGATCAGGGCGGCCAGCGCGAACGGGCGATGTTCGAGGTCGATCTTGCCGGCTTCGATCTTGGAGTAATCCAGCAATTCCTCGATCAGCGACATCAGCGCGTCGCCGGAGGTCTTCACCGCCTTGGCATAGGTGGTCTGCTCTGCTGTCAGCGGCGTGTCCAGCAGCAGCCCGCTCATGCCGATGATGCCGTTCAGCGGGGTGCGAATTTCATGGCTGGCCATCGCCAGGAATCGCGACTTGGCGCGGTTGGCGGCGTCGGCGTGGTCGCGGGCTTCGCCGAGCGCGCGTTCGGTTTCGGTGCGATCGGTGACGTCGCGGCCGACGCTCTGCATTTCCGCCGGTTGACCGGCATCGGTACGAACCAGGCCCTCGCGCCATGCGATCCAGCGCGGCCCCAGCGGCGCCGAGATCTTCTGGTCGTGAATCCGGGTGCCGTTGGTTTCGATCGCGGCGTCGCCCTGCTCGAGGATGGCGAGCGCGAAGCGGCTCCCAATCAATGCCTCGCGCGACTGGTCAGCGAGTTCGCAATAGGCATCGTTGGCGAAAGTGATGCAGCCCTCGGAATCGCGCAGCACGATCAGATCGCCTTGCGATTCGAACAGGCTGCGGGCGCGCTCCTCGGCTTCTTTCAGTTCCCAATTGCGGTCGGCCAGCGCTTCATTATGCAGCGCGAGCTTGCGCAGCTTGCGGCGCATCCAGCGCAGCCGCATGCTCAAGGTCGCGAGCGCGACGCAGGCCAGCGCGAACAGGAAGCTGGCGCCGATGGCGAAGGCGTTGGGATCGTAACCGGAATGTTCGGATCGGCTTCCGGCAATGAAGCCATAGGCGCCGCCAAAGGCGGCGGAGAACACCATGAAGGAGCGGATCGCGATCACAAGCCAGGGATGCCGGCGCGTGAAGCGGCGGATGCGCATCCTGATCCGGAAACTCTTCCCCATCCCGACTGTCCTGAGCTTGCCGTTGGCGCGATCTCGGCGCATGCCGACGATGCGGTGGCGACCTTGCAAAGTGCTTGAGGAGCGATGCCCTCACGCCCTGCGATGAGAACAGGGTTAACGAAACCTGAACGTTCTCAGAGCGACGCCGCGGTGAGACGCGAATGGCCGCCGCTGGCCCCGACGATCAGGGCCGCCGCGTCGCGGGCTGTAAAGCTCTTCGAGTTGACGAAGATCCGGTAATCGGCCGGGCCTTCATGCGTCAGATAGATGACCGGCGCGGTTCCGGAAGCGTCGGTTCCGGAAACCCTGGTTCCTGAAACCTTGGCGGAAATCGCGACAAACTGGGTCGCCGCGTTGATCTCGCAGGCGTTGTCCTCCGGGCTGTCGATATCATCGACCACGGCGAAGTCGGCGGCCTCGGCGCTGTCGGTGACCTCGACGCGCACGGTCGCCGCCTTCGGATCGTCGGTGAAGCTGACGTGAAGGTCGGCATGCCAGGGCGCGGATGCGATCTGCACCGATTGGTCGCCGACCGCGATGCAAGGTCGGGCCCCCGGCACCAGCTCAATGCGGGCGAGGATGGCGGCCACCATCAATGGAACCACCGAAACCAGAATCCTGAAACGCAACATGATACGCCACTCGCTCAACCAGCGCCCGCAACACACCGGGCCTTATGGTTGGCAGAGGGTAAACAAAACTCGTTACCGAGGAGTTGATGCAAAGCGTCTTCAAGCGAAGCGCCCGAGATCACGCGGCGGTTCTGACGTCCTCGGCCAGAGCGCGGTACGACAGGGCTTCGGCCAAATGCAGCCGGCCGATCCGCTCCGCGCCGTCGAGATCGGCCAAGGTGCGGGCGACGCGCAGCACGCGATGATAGCCGCGCGCCGACAGCCGCATGGTTTCGGCGGCGTCGCGCAGCAATTTCGTTCCTTGCGGATCGAGCTTGGCGACGTCTTCCAGCAGCGCCGAAGGCGCCTCCGCATTGGTTCTGATATGCTTGAGGCCCGCGGCCGCGTAGCGCGCCAGCTGGATGTCGCGGGCGGCGGCGACGCGGGCGGCAACTTCGGCGGATCCTTCCGCCGCCGGCGGCAGGATCAAATCGGTCGCGCTCACCGCCGGCACTTCGATGCGCAGATCGATGCGATCCATCAGCGGGCCCGAGATGCGCGACTGGTAATCGCCGGTGCAACGTTCGATCCGTCCGCGCTTGCAGGAATAGCCCGGCTCGAAGGCGTGGCCGCAACGGCATGGATTCATCGCCGCCACCAGCATGAAGCGCGCCGGATAGGTGACGCGATGATTGGCGCGCGATACCGAGACCTCACCGTTCTCCAGTGGCTGGCGCAACGAGTCCAGCACGCGCGGGTCGAACTCCGGCAATTCGTCGAGGAACAGCACGCCCTGATGCGCCAGCGAGATTTCTCCGGGCTTGGCGCGGATACCACCGCCGGTCAACGCCGCCATGCTGGCGGAATGATGCGGGCTGCGGAACGGCCGCTTCGCGGTCAGCGCGCCGTCGCGGATCTCGCCGGCGACCGAGGCGATCATCGACACTTCAAGCAATTCCGACGGCGATAGCGGCGGCAGGATCGATGGCAATCGCGCCGCCAGCATCGACTTGCCGGCGCCGGGCGAGCCGATCATCAGCAGATGATGTCCGCCGGCCGCGGCGATCTCCAGCGCGCGCTTGGCGCTTTCCTGGCCCTTGATGTCGCGCAGATCGAGCAGCTCGGCCTCGCGCTCCCGCACTTTGGGCGAGGGGCGCGACAGCACCTGGGTGCCTTTGAAATGATTGGCGATCTGGATCAGCGAATTCGCGGCGATGATCTGGATATCCGGGCTGGCCCAGGCCGCCTCCGCACCGCACGCCGCCGGGCAAATCAGGCCCTCGTCGCGGGAATTGGCGCCGATCGCCGCCGGCAACGCGCCTGCGACCGGGGCGATCGATCCATCGAGGCCGAGTTCGCCGAGCACCGTAAAGCCATTGAGCGCATCCGGCGGAATCGCGCCGATCGCCGCCATCAGGCCAAGCGCGATCGGCAAATCATAGTGGCTGCCCTCCTTGGGCAGATCGGCCGGCGCGAGGTTGACCGTGATCCGCCGCGCCGGCAGCGCCAGCCCCGAGGCGATCAGCGCCGAACGAACCCGCTCGCGGGCCTCGGAGACCGCCTTGTCCGGCAGGCCTACGATCGCAATAGTGGGGACAATTAACTTCTTTTAAATTCAAGGCGGGCATGGACCCCCTTCTCTACTTGTTTCAACAGACCGTGAGGATTACGCACCACCTTTCAGGAGTTGAAACATGACGGTCATCCCGAACAAAGAGTGGAACGACACCGCGAAAGCTGCTGGGGGCATGCCCCCTAGTAGTCGCGAAGCCGTCGAGGAGGCGGTTCGTGATTACATGACAGACGAGGGCGCCGAGTTCCGCGTGACATCCGAAACGCGCAAGACGCTTAAACGCGCTCAGAACACACGTCAGCAGCTCTTGGACGAACTGACTCTGCTTGAGCAAAGCTCCGACTATCGGCGCTTCAATTCGAAAGAGGATGCGAAGGCGACATCGTTGGGCCCGCATCTCCAAAATCTCAGCGCCATCGATGCTGAGCTTAAAAAGGCAGAGGAAAGGCTGAATAAGCGTAGCAGTAAGCGTTGGCTGAGTTCGAAATTAGCAGTGCTATGCATCGAACTCTTGGAAATCAGGACTTGGCATTTGCGAATCGACGTTCCGCTGCAGGTTAAAGAAACTGCCCGAAGCGGTTCGTTCCGCCGGTATCTTCAACTTTGCCTGGAACTGGCAAACCCCCATTCCAACAAATCAGAGATCGAAGCAATGCTGAAGAAGGGCCTCGACGTCGCAATCAAATCTTTTCAGCTCCGCAAGGCTCCAGAATATTGCTGGCAATGGGACGATTTGTTTCCGCAAAGTTCGGACAACCTCTTCATTATCAACAAAAAAATTATGTCAAGGGATTTGCGGGTCTGATAAGCGGCGAAAATCTTGGCCAATATCTCCGTCGTTCTGCGCACCACGGGCTCACGTGTTGTGACTATTAGCATCCTCGTTCCGGGGCGATCTTGTTCCGGACATTGACGAGGATCTCATATGGAAAATGCCGAAAACGTGCTGCCAGCTGGCAGCAGCACCGCGCTGAACTACGCCGACTTCGCGGTTCAACCGTCAGCGGTGCGCGACCAGACGCCGCTGCCCGCGGGCTTCTTTGCCGATATCGAGTCGTTCAAGCTCGATATGCAGCAAGCCGGCCTTGAGGGCGCGGAGGAGCAGCTCGCCACCGTCACGGTGCGCAAGCCCCCCGCCACCGACTTCGTGCGGGTCCACCCCGGCAAGGAGAAGACCATCGCGGTGGCCCTCTACGAAGGCCGCAACAACTTCACCACTGAATATTACCTGATCATGCCCAAGATGATCGCCAAGATGCTGGAAACGCGTGACGCATTCTACGCACGCCTCCATCTCACGGTCACTCGGACTGGCTCGGTAATGCTGTGGCCGGTAAAGCTGCCGACCGGTGGTGCGAGCAACCCGTGGTTCGAAAGCGCCCTCCGCGGCGCCGAGATTGCAAAGTCCGCTTGGATCAGGATATTCGCGGACGCCGGTCAGGGTCAGTACCGGATCATGAAGGCGGTCGCTGAGTTCGACGCGCCCGAGTTTCCGGAAAGAACCTTGGGCGAACTGCTCGAGATCGCGTTCAGCGGGCGCGTGATCGACAGCCCGGACCATCCCGTCTGTCGTAAGCAGCGCGGCGAAGTCTGAACGCCATGACATTGCCCGTTCAGTGGGGGAGCGGCCTTCGGGCCGCTCCCCTTCAGCATATTCATCACATCTACTGCGTTGACTGTGAATATGACGCTCGTCGCGGAAATCGCCCCGAGGTCGTGTGCATGGTCGTTCACGACCTGCGTACGGGCGAAACGCACCGATACTGGCAGGACGAGCTGCGGAACATGACCCGCGCCCCG
>JBDTKZ010000081.1:0-45782 GCA_039935075.1 Bradyrhizobium sp. | reverse complement strand
ACCCTCGCTTCTGGTTGAACCAGCAAGCGACGTACGATCTTTCGAAGGCGGAGAAGACTCACCGCTGCAAGCAAGTCGTACCGCAGCCCGACGGGCCGCTTAGGAAACCTCAGCTAACCAACGCCCGTCCGCCCTGCTGATACCGCCGCTTCGTAATATCGAAAATGAAATACGGCCTGTCGCCCGACAACTCTCGCGTAAACAACTCCGCGCGCTTGACGCCGCCGATCTTGGTCATCGCGCCCTGCGAGCGCCAATTGGTATCGCCGACCCAGAACACCACGGTATCGACGAAGCCGAAGGCATGATCGAGCATCAGCCGCTTTACTTCGCGATTGGCGCGTCCGCCCCAATGGCTGCGCACGATGAAGGTCCAGCCGATCTCGATCTCGCTGCGTTCGGGCTCATAACCGTAATACCGGCTGGAGCCGATCAGCTTACCGCTTGCCTGATCGACGAACACAAAGCCCATCTTCGAACTGACCGCGCTGTCGAAGAATTTTCTGAACCCGGACTCGGTGTAGCGATCGGGAACGGGATGCACCTTCCAGATTTCCGGATCGGAGCCCGCGGCGAACAGCTCCGGCCAATCATCCGAGGCGATCGGCCGGATGGTAATGGTTGGGCCAACCAAAGTCGGCTGAAAATCCGGATCGGACATCGCAAAAACCCCCGCAAACGGTATGCGCGTAAAATCTGATTTCCAAAGCTATTTCAACGTGATTTGGGTGGTCCAGTCCCTTTCGAAAAAATATTCGGCTTTTCATCCGACCCAAATCAGCGGCTAAGTCCACGCCGTCCTGTTCCCACAAGAGGGCGTTTCGCGATCGTCACGAACGTTGGGAGCGGGATGCGATGGACGCGGCAGCGCGCGAGACGAGCGCGACCTGCCGCGTACGACGAAGTCGTGTGGTCCTGACGCCCCGATGCTGGCGTCAAGTTTTTGAGAAGCAAGCTTCTTGAAGATGACGGTGGCAAAAAGCCGGTCACCGGGGAGAGCACGAAGTAAGTCGTAAAGCCATTGCGCAGGGAGAGCCGGTGTGAATCCGGTTGAACCTGTGGTCCTACCTCCCGTGTTTTTTACACGGACCCATGGGTGCAATCGGCACCCGGCTCTTCCTGCTCCCTCTGTTTGTCAGAGGTGCGGAAAACGACGCAAAACTCGGGCGCATCGCGCCGCAAGAACGCGGACGTGTATCGTATTGCTGTTTGACAAGTTGAAGAGCTCAGAGATGCGCGACGACCGCGAGCCGGCGCACGCCCTTGTTGCGGTAGGCTTCGAGGAAGGCGTTGTAGTCGCGGAACGAGACGCAGCCGTTGGAGTCGCCGTTCGGGCCCAGCATGAAGGTATGCGCCAGCAGGCCCGATCGTCCATAGATCGATTCCTCGCCGCCGACCGGATTGAGCCGCAGCGCGGCGACGCCGTGAAACAGCGCCTCGCGCGGCTTGAGATCATACAGATGCGGTGGTGTCACGCCGCGCATCCGGACGCTGGCGGAGCGCGGATCGTCAAGGCTGGAGCCGAGGCCGGAATGCGCTTCGAGCTTGGTGCCGTCGGGCAGGTACACCATGTGCGCGGCGATATCGTACACCGCGGTCTGGCGATCGTAGAGCGCGCCGGTGCCGACGGAAGCGATGTTCTGGTTGGCCGGCCCGAGCGAGCCCGTGCTGCTGACATCGGCCGACGCGTAGGCCAGCGCCGATCCCGAATTCGATACCGATGATTCAAACTTGCCGAACAACCGCTCAAAGATCGTCGGCGGTTTCGCCGGCGCCTCGGGCCTATCGTTCGAGGCGACCGACATCACGGCGGCCTTGGCGCGCTGCGCCATGTCACGCACGGAAGCCCCGGCGCTCTTGCGCGCTTCGGCCGGACGCGACGCCGGCATCGGCACGGCTTCGGCGACCTTGCGCTCGGGCACGGCTGCCGGCGGCGGCGTAACGGGTGCGAGGGCTGCGACCTGGCGTTCCGGCTGCGGCAGCGAAGCGGCCTGAGGTGCCGCGGCAATCGCCTGCGGCGGGGTGACGACCGCCTGAGGTGCTGCGGCGACGGATTGCGGGGCTGCCGCGGCGAAGCGGTCCTCGAACGAAAATGACGGACCCTGCGCAACGACGATCGGCGCAGCCACCACCGGCGGCGTCTCCATCACGACGGAGGTGTTGGATGCCGCGAGCACCGTTCGAACCGGCGCCGTCGAATGCCTGATTACCGCGACGTCGAAATTGCCCGCGGACGGATAGATGCCGGAAGCGAAAACATTGGTGTAGACAGTCCACGCACAGCCGACAACGAGACAGGCCACCGCGGCGCTGCCAAGAAAGCCGGTGGGAACAACCGCCTTGCGAGAAAAGTTTCTGGGAGTGTGGGCTGCGAAGTCATAACACGCACTGATACTGGTACTCATACGCCTTGCATCCAGACTGGTTCCACCTTGTCCCCCTTCCAGGCTCGGTCCGAAAGTCTGCAAACCGGCGGCAGCTTCGAACGCAAACCTGCGCGTGAATCGCCACCGTCAAAAAAGTTCCGGCAGGTGATCTCGCAGAGGCGAGGAGCGTCATTAAGGCGACTTTTAGTTAAATGCGGATTAAGTAACGGCGCTTGTTGGGCATGGTTAATTTGTCCCGCCGCGGGACAGGTCGCGGAACCTCAAGCATGGATAAAAACTGCTTAACGTGTTCAATAATTGAGCTTCGGATACCAGTCCTTGCCGCGTCCCTCCGGCGTCACGTCGAGAATGGTCCAAAGCGGCATCAAATCCGGCGCACCACGCGGATCCTGGCCCGGATCGGCCGAGGCGCCGTTCATCTCGCCACCCCAAAAATGCCTGATTTGACCGTCTTTCCGCGTGAACACGTTGAATGCCGCATCGTCGCCGCCGTCTTTGGTGATGGCGTGATAGTCGCGGCTGAATTCGCCGGTCTGATCTGAATAAAGCGGCAGATAGTGCCAGCCGCGCTCGCGCTTGAACGCGGTCAGCCGCGCGATCGGCGAGCGCGCGACGACCGCCAGCGCAACACGCTGCATGATGTCGGGCACCTCGCCATCCCACGCCGACAGCAATGAGGTGCACATCGGACATGGCCGCTCGCGCTGCGGACCGAACATGTAGCTGTAGACCACCAGCGTCGTCTTGTTGCCGAACAGGTCCGCGAACGATGCGGGCCCCTGCTCGCCTTCGAACGCGTAGCGCTTGATGACTTCGCCGCCGGGCGGCAGCGTGCGGCGCTGTTCCGCAACCCGCTCGATGTGGCGGCGCAGTTCGATCTCCTCGATCAACAGCGCCTCGCGGGCGCGGCGATATTCGGCGCTCTCGTTGGGAAAGCGCATGCCTGCGGCGCGGGCCAGTTCGGCTGCGGGTTTCAAAGCAGTAGATTGGCTCATGGCGTGACCTCCTGAAAAGGGTTCTCGGTACAAGAACGTTTCAGGTGGCCCGGAACAGACAGGGGGAAAGGGACATTTTATTCCAGCTCCGGCGGCGGCGAGCGATCGAGCACGTCGCGTTTGGCGCCGTCGACCAGATCGAGCCCGTAGGTTTCGATCGTCAGCGGCCCGCGTTTGCGCGGCAGTTCAGCGACCCGCGCGATATGCGAAAAGGTCTGGTCGAGATATCGCGACACGCCGGGCCGAACCTCGTCGACATAAAGCAGCTTGCCGGACAACTGCGCGGGATCCGGCTCGGGCATATTGACCCAGCGGATGCGTTGGGTCGGCTGCAGCACGCAGGTGCCCTTGGGCAGATAGAACGCAAGCCAGCCGGTGGTGCCGTAATCCGGCGCCAACACGCAGGTGGCCCCGACGCGCGCGCGAACCATCTCGATCTCGCCGGCCAATTCGCGCCAGCCGACGCCGACGCTGCGCACGGTGGCGTCGCGGCGATAGCCCGACAGCACGCCGGTGTTGGCCTGCACGATCAGCAACACGAACATCAGCACGCCCGAGGGCGCGGCCCAGCGCAGACAGAAATCGGCAAGGCGCCGGCCCCGCGTGTCCCACGGTGTCACATGCACGGCGACCGCGGCCGCGATGGCGAACGCCGGGTAGACCGGTGCGAACCAGTTGGCCTCGACGCGGGCATGCAGCGAATGCCAGACGAAATACAGCACGATGGTCCAGAACGTCGTGCTGACCAGCGCGCGCGACGCCAGCGCACCGGAGTTGCGCCGAAACAACGCATAGAGCCCCATCGCGCCCAGCATCCAGACCAGCGGCGTCGCGAATGCAATCTGGGTCGGAATCAATTCACCGATGAACGCCGGCCTGAAATCCTCGATGCGGGCGCGGCCGATCTGTTTGATGAAGGAGACCCAGTGGTGATCGGCGTTCCAGAGAATCACCGGCGCGAAAATCGCGAACGCGACGATACCGCCGAGATAGGGCCAGGGAGATGCGAACCAGCGCCGCAATTTGGGCACGACCACCAGCCAGATCAGGATCGCCGGGCCGAAAAACATCGCGGTGTATTTTGACAACAGCGCAGCGCCGACCGCGGCACCGACCGCCAGCCACCACGCGCCGCGCCCGGTCTCCAGCACCTTGGCGAGAAAAAGCAGCACGAAGCTGGCGGCCACCAAGAGCGGCGCATCCGGCGTGACGATCATGGTGCCGACCGCCGCCATCAGGGTGACGTTGAGCAGGATGGCCGCGGTCGCCGCCACCCGCCGGCCGCCAAACAGGATTTCGGCGGTGCGATACACCGCCCAGCTCATCGGCAGCGCCAGCAGGATCGAGACCAGCCGCACCCCGAATTCGGTGTCGCCGGCAAGCATGGTGCCGAGCCGGATCACCATCGCCACCATCGGCGGGTGATCGTAATAACCGCCAGCCAGATGCTTCGACCACATCCAGTAATAGGCTTCATCGAAGGTCAGCGGCGTGAGGGCCGCCGCCGCGAGCCGCAACACCACCAGCGCCAGAATTGTCAGAGCCGTGGTGCGGACAAGCCGCGCGTCCTGCGGGCTCATCGCAGCGTCATCGCTTGCGCCAGACGAACAGCCCGGACATCGCGTAGTTCCAGACCACGCCCATCAGCGCGCCGGCCGCGCCCGCGAGCCACCAGATCGGCTCCTGCGCATAGACCGAGAAAGCGACGCCGACATTGGCGGCCAGGCCAACGCCGCACACCAGATAGAACAGCAGCAGGCCGCGCAGGATCGCAAAACCCTTCAGCCGCTGGTCGCGATAGGTGAGAAAGTTGTTGAGCACGAAATTGCTGGTCATCGCCAGCAGCGCGCCGCAGCCCTGGGCCACCGCGAACGGCTGATGAAAGCCCTTCAGCGCGATGTACAGCGTCGCAAAGTGCACGAACACGCCGATCGATCCGACCATCGCGAACAGCAGGAAGCGCAGCGACACCACGTCGTGGGTCAGCTTCGCCAGCACCAGCCCCAGGAAATCCAGCGCCACCATGGAATCGAGTTTGCTTTCGCCATGCAGCCGGGAACCGAAGCTATAAGGGATTTCCTGGACCCGCAATTCGCCGCGCGCGGTGGCGACGACATCGAGCAGGATCTTGAAGCCTTGGGTCGAGAGCTGCGGCGCCAATTGTTCGAAGCGATCGCGGCGGATCATGAAGAAGCCGCTCATGGGATCGGCGATCTTGACCCGCAGCACGCGCTTGGCGACCTCGGTCGCAAGCGCGCTGGCGCCGGCGCGCCCCTTGTTGAAACTGTCGGCACTGCCGCCTTCGATATAGCGGCTACCGACCACGAGATCGACGTCGCCGGCCTGCAGCAGCGCCAGCATCTTCGGCAGCTGGGTCTCGTCATGCTGCAGATCGGCGTCCATCACTGCCGCGCACGGCGCGCTGGAGGCCAGGATGCCCTCGATGCAGGCGCCGGACAGGCCGCGCCGTCCGATCCGCCGGATGCAGCGCACGCGGCTGTCCTGGCACGCCAGGCCGCGCACCACGTCCCAGGTGCCATCGGGGGAATTGTCGTCGACAAAGATGACTTCCCAGGCCAGGCCCGCGAGCGCCGTCTCCAGCTTGCGGAACAGCGCGGTGACGTTGTCGCGCTCGTTGAAGGTGGGGACGACGACCGACAACTGCGGCGCAAGGGCTGCCTGCGGCGGGGTTTCGGGGCCCGGTCTGATGGCTTGATTCATGCCGCAGCGTATATCCGCAGGCCCCCTCCATGCCAAGGCGTGGCGAAGCCAAGGGTCGGTTCAACGGATCGAAAACGGGGGGTAAGGGAGCTCAAAACAGGCCAAAAGCGGCCCAAAAATGCCAACGACCACGAACAGAGGGGCGCGCGTACATCCGGCGCAACCGAGCTATTCCGTGGTCGTCCCAGCGCCGGTGCTATCAAGCATCAACGTCGCCGTTGGAAGCTAGATAGGGATGCCGGGCGCGTTCCGCAAGGGGTGGTGCTTACTTCGACGCTTCCTTGTGCCGGATGAAGGCCGTCACGACATCCTTCTGCGCCATCGCGATCGCCTTGTTGGCTGTCGTCATGTGGTCTCCCGCATCGACGTCGGGAAACTGCCGCGAGAGATAATCGACCAGCGACACCCGGAAATTCTGCCGCTCGGACGGACAGACATCAGCGATGTGACTGGTGAAATCGGAACCCGACATGGTCTTGGTGCCGTCCTGCGAATATTCCTGGGCCAGGCAGTTCCAGTAGGTATCGCGTCCCGTGATCGCCTGCCGGTGCGCGTCGTCGATCTCGTCGGCGATCGCGCCTGTCGCGCTCAACATCAAAACTGCCAGGATCAATATTCGCATCTTGTTCTCCTTTTTTCGCATCCTAGCCGGAACCCGCGCGGCGCGTAAGGTGGGCAGCGGTCGTTTCGTGTGGAATCACGGGAACCTGACCGCGACGTTACGAACATTTCATCGTCACATGTTGTTGGTTATGTCAGCCCTGCTACCTACCTTCAGGAGAGGAGGAAGCCATGAAGCAGTCCGATCATTTCCGCGAAAACGCCGACAATTGTCAGCGACTGGCGGACCGCGCTATCGATCACCCGACCTATCTGCGCTACAAGCGCATGGAAGACGCTTGGCTTTCATTGGCCGATGAGCAGGATTGGCTCGACGGTGAAATGTCGCCGGCGGTGATCGCGGTGACCTGAACGGCCGGCGCGCCAGCGGCCTGCAACGATCAGATATGCATATCGATCAGAATTCGCCGTGCGCCATCCAGGTTGCGAACAACGGCGCCAGCAGCATCAGCGTCATTTCCACCCGCACCATCATCTGAATCCTCTTGAATTGGGAGCGCTCCAGTTGCTGCCCGCGGCCGGCGCGGGTGTCGTTGCGCCAGCGCAGAAAGGTCACGGTCGGATAGATCGAGATCAACACCGCGATCACGAAGATCCCGAACAGGATATGAAACGCGATGTGGTGGTTGTAATAGGCCGCGCCCTTTTCCAGGAACATCCGCATGATGCCGGTGACCAGCACGATCGTGGCCGAGGCGCCATAGACGATATCGAGCGTCTGGATCGTTCTCGCTTCGGAGGCGGTCAGCTCCTGCTTCAGCAGCAGATGCTCGCCGAGCAGGCTCGCGATCAGCAGCATGATCCCGATGTAATGAATCCACGCGACAATAATCGGCCACGCCATGACGCCGTCCTCCGATGGAAGTTGCGGTTTTCTAGCGCAAACCAGGGATCGTGCAAAGGCGCGGGGACGGCAAGTTGCCAACTGGTCAATCGCGGCCGATTTGATTAGGCTCGCCCCGGCAATCCCAACCCTCACCAGCAAACGAGCGCCACAATTGAGCAAGACCCCGAAGGCCGCCGCAAAGACCGGCAACATCTTCATCGGCATCGGGGGCTGGACCTTCGCGCCGTGGCGCGGGGTGTTCTATCCGGAGAAGCTGACGCAGGCGAAGGAACTGGAATATGCCGCGTCGAAACTGACCTCGATCGAGATCAACGGCACCTATTACGGCTCGCAGAAGCCGGAGAGCTTTCGCAAATGGGCCCGCGAGGTGCCGGACGGATTCGTATTCTCGCTGAAGGGACCGCGCTTCGCCACCAACCGGCGGGTGCTGGCGGAAGCCGGCGATTCCGTAAAGCGGTTTTATGATTCCGGCGTGCTCGAACTGGGCGACCGGCTCGGTCCGGTATTGTGGCAGTTCGCGCCGACCAAGAAGTTCGACGAAGCCGATTTCGGCAAGTTTCTCGAATTGCTGCCGCGCAAGCTCGAAGGCCGCGCGCTACGTCATGTGGTGGAAGTGCGCCACGACAGTTTCTGCGCGCCGGATTTTATCGCGCTGCTGCGCCAGTTCGAAACGCCCGTGGTGTTTGCCGAGCACGGCAAATATCCGGCGATTGCGGACGTCGTGAGCGATTTCGTCTATGCGCGACTGCAGAAGGGCGATGACGACCTGAAAACCTGCTATCCGCCCACGCAACTCGACGCCTGGGCGAAACGGTTTCAGGCATGGGCCGAAGGCGGCGAGCCGAACGATCTTCCGCGCGTCGACAAAACCGCGCCAAAGAAAGCGCCGCGCGACGTGTTCGCTTACGTGATTCACGAAGGCAAGGTGCGGGCACCGGCCGGCGCGATGGAATTGATCGAACGCGTTAGATGAGCATGGTGCCGAAATAACCGGAGGCCGCGATGGCCAGGGCCAGGAAACTTTTCACCATCGGCTACGAGCAGACGCCCGCGAAGTCCGTGCTCGACGAACTCGAAGCGGCCGGTGTCAAGCTGCTGGTCGATGTGCGCGCGGTGGCATCGTCGCGGCGCCCCGGCTTTTCCAAGAACCAGCTGGCGGCCGGGCTCGACGAGCGCGGCATTTCCTATCTGCATCTGCGCGGCCTGGGCACGCCGAAGAGCGGCCGCGAAGCCGCGCGCAGCGGCAATTTTGGGGTGCTGCACAAAATCTATGCCGCGCATCTGACGACGGTGCAGGCCAAAGAAGAACTGGATGAGCTGTCGGCGCTGGTGAAGAAATCCGGCCCGGTCTGCATCCTTTGCTACGAGCGCGACCACGCCCATTGCCACCGGCAATGGATCGCCGAGATCATCGAAGACCGAGACGGGGTGAAGATCGAGAATTTGGTCGCGCCACAAATGTAGTCCTCGTCATTGCCACGACGGCGACGAGCGCTCCCCTACCCCTCTCCCGTCAACCGAAACGTCCCCTCCATCATCTGAAAGCAGCGCCCACCGACATGGGCTGACACGATCGCGCCCGCCTGCTTGCGGATTCGGGTCAGCAGCAGGCTCGGCCGCCCCATATCGACGCCCTGCCCGATACGCAGCGATATCTCGGCATTCTGCTCGCCGGACAAGTCAGCCAGCAGCGCCGCGGCCGCCGCGGTGGCACTCCCGGTGGCGGGGTCTTCGGAGAGACCGCTCGATCCCGGATGAAACATCCGTGCCTGTAGATCGCATGGCTGCTCGTTCGGCGGCACGTCGCTTGTGTAGAGGTAGATCGCATCGCTGTCATCGCACGGAAACGTCAGCGCAAACGCCGCCGCGTCCGGTTTCGCGCGGCGTAACGCCTCCCGTGTCGCCACTTCCATCACCAGAAACGGCAACCCGACCGAGACGATCTGCGGCGGGTGCCGATCGGTTTTGATATCGGCCGCGGACAGCGAGGCGCAGGCCGCCGCCTGTTCGGCGCTGAACTGCGTAAGGCGCTTCAGCGGTTGCGGCGCGGTGAGTTCGGCACCTATGGGTTTGCCATCCTGCGCGAGGATCTCGACCGGCACGAGGCCGGCTTTCTCCTCAAACAACAGCCGCGCCGGCGGCTTGCCGGCCTGCGCCGCCAGCACAAACGCCGTGCCGACATTGGGATGCCCGGCGAACGGAATTTCAGAGCGCACGGTGAAGATGCGGACCTGCGCGTCGTGCGTGGCCTCCTGCGCAGGCAGAACGAAAGTCGTCTCGGAATAATTGAACTCGGTCGCGATCGCCTGCATCTGCGCGGTCGAGAGCCCGCTGGCATCCAGCACGACCGCGAGCGGATTGCCGCCAAAGGCGCGATCGGTGAAAACGTCCACGGTGATGTAACGGCGTTGCATGCAAGGTCTCCCGTCGCGGGATGAATAAGTCCATCTTCTAGCGCGCGTGACGCCGGAATGTCATTTCGGAAATTGCACCGAGGACATTTCCATTGGTCGCAATGACTGTCCGCGGATGACGACGGCTCAAATGAAAAAGGCTGAACGGCTGGTCTATCCCAGCTGCCACACCGCCATCGGCCTGTCATATCCCTTGATCGCGACCTCGCCGAGCGAGACCGCGTCGCGACCGGCGTCCCCGAGCGCATCGCAGACGGCGGACGAAATCAGCAGTTGCGAATTGAATTCCTTATTGAGCGATTCAAGCCGCGCTGCGAAATTCACAGTGTCGCCGATCACGGTATATTCCTTGCGCCGTGGCGAGCCGATATTGCCTGCGACGACCTCACCGAAATGGATACCGATGCCAATGCGCAACGGCCAGCTCGAGCCATCGTTGATGCGTTCCATCGCAACCAGCATCTCGCGCGCCGCGGCAACCGCACGGTGCGCCGGATATTCCGCCTCGAATGGCGCGCCGAACAGCGCCAGAAACCCATCGCCGAGAAATTTGTTCACGATGCCGCCGTGCCGATCGAGGATGTCGACCAGGATCGCGAAGGCGCCATCGAGCCGTTCGACGACTTGCTGCGGTGTCTGCACCCTTGCGCCCGCGGTAAAGCTGCGAAAATCGACGAACATCACCGCGACGCGGCGAAGGTCGCTGGATCGGTCCGCGCCTTCCACCAGCAGCCGCTCGACCACCTCGGGCGAGACATGCTGGCCGAACAGGTTGGTGACGCGGTCGCGCGCCGTGGCCGCCGCGATGCTGGCCTCGAACTGATGCCGCAGCTGAACCCCGACCGCGCCCGCCAATATGCCACCGATCAGAAACATGAAGCAGCGGCTGAGTTCGTAGCCAAGTTCGGAGGCGGGCTCGCCGGTAAAACCCGGCGGCCGATAAAGCATCGCCATCGCCAAAAGCTCCGCGGCGGCGGCAAACCCCGTAAACGTGGACAGCCAGAAATCGAGCCGTAGCGTCGAGAGCACGATGAACAGGAAATAGGCCAGCGGCGCGGCAAACCCTAGCGCGTGCGCCGACCCCATCCAGTTCATATGCAGATACAGCACAAAGGTCGGAATGCTGATTTCGATCAGCGCGGAGAGATAGCGCCGCACCGTCGGCACTTCGCTGTGCATCGCCAGCCGGCGGGTCACCAGATACAGCACCATGAACTCGAGCAGCAAAAACGGCACATAGACCAGATAGAGCGGAACCAGATCGAACTGGCCGTTCGAGATGCGGGAGAATACCGACGGCGCCGCGAAGTGAAGTACGGTCACGATCGCGACCAATAGCGTGACCGTGATGATGACGGCTTTGATGCGCAGCCGTTCGGTCAGCAGGATTTCTCGGATCAGGGCGTCGCGAAACTGGGCCAGAACGGCCGTGTGGTCCTTGCGCCGGAGAAAGCGTCGCAGCAACTCGATCGCGCGGTCTCGTTGGCTCGACACGGTTGGCCCCTGGCGGGTGGCGTTATCTGAAATCCGGACAGAGCGGGATGACTTATCCTCGAATCGTCATCCTGCTCTATCTTCTTGTTTGAGCATGATCTTTTCGGAAAATCGGTTCCTACTTTTCCGGATCATGCTCTAGCTGTGAAACTTCAGCCCGTCGATGATCTTGTCGATTACCTTGCGCTCGGCGCGCATGGCAAGCCCCACCAGATTGAGTTCGGCCCGGATCACCGCCTTGACCGCTTCGCGGTTGGCGGCGTCATGCGTGGTCCTGAACATGTCCTCGGTATAAACTGCGGGCTTCACGTTACGGGCCAGCGCCCGTTCGAGCGCGCGGGAAAGCGCCGGCCGATCCGCGCCATAGATCAGGATGGGCTGACCGATCAACGAAAGATAGGGGGTGCCCGAGCCATCTTGATAGGGCTCGCCGATGCATTCCGGAAACGCCGCCGCGATGCCGCTGATGAGGAACGATGCGACATTCAGCTTCTGCCACGCTTCGAGGTCGGTCCGGATCACGACCGCGATCTTGGTGTCGAATTGCATCGGTAACTCCGGCATGACGTCATTCCGGGGCGCGCAAAAGCGCGAACCCGGAATCTCGAGATTCCGGGTCTGGTCCTACGGACCATCCCGGAATGACTACTCATAAAAACCAGTTATCTTAGGAAAAACTAGCCCCTGGCGTCGCAGGCCCAGGCGCGGATCACGCATTCCTTGCCGCCGAACTCGTAGCATTTGCGCGTCGCGGCGTTGAGCGTATTCGAGATCTTGGATTCGACCGCATAGCCATGGGCGCCGCAGGGGTTGGCCATGTCGACCGACAGCGCCGCGCAAGCGCGCTTCATGGTCACGGTGGCGCACTCACCCTTGCACTGTTTGAGTGCCGCAGCGCGCGCACCGGCTTCGCCGGCATAGTCGAAGGCCTCGCCATAGGCGCCGCATTTGCCGATCGCGAAAGCGCCGGCGGCCCACGACTCCGTGACAAAGCACGTTCCGGCCAGCACCAAAGTCAGCGCGAAAACCATCATCGCGCGGCGCTGCAGTTTGGCAAAAGACGTCACAAGCCCCTCCCCCGAGGTCATCCTGGGCAAAACCTAGCGCAGGTGCGTTTCCACTTGGTGAACGGGAGATTGAAAATGGGCTTGTCGGATGGACTGGGCCAGCATTACGACAACCGCTCCGGCTGACCCTGCCGGGCCGCGGCCAGCGCTTCGGGCGTGTCGATATCGAGAAACGCGCCGTGGCCTTCGACCGGGACTTCGGCCACCGCCTGATTATGCTTGGCGATCAGATGCCGGGCACCGATATCACCGTCCAGCGCCATCAATTCATCGAAGAATCGCCGCGACCACAGCACCGGATTACCGCGCCTGCCGTCGCTAACAGGCACCGCGATCAGGTTACCGCGATCAGGTGCGAACGCCTCGATCAGCCGGTCGATCAGGCGGGCGTCGATCAGCGGCATGTCGCCGAGACATACCACCGCGCCGTCAGCGTCGGCGGGCACCGCCGCGATACCTGACTTGACCGAACTTGCCAGTCCCGCGGCGAAATCCGGATTGTGCACGAACTTTACCTTCAGCCCGGCCAGCGCCTTCTCGACTTCGGCAGCCTGATGTCCGGTCACCACGATCACGCCGGATGCGCCGGATGCCAGGGCCTGCTCGGTTACGGTCCGCACCAGCGGCTTGCCGGAAAGCTCGGCCAGCAGCTTGTTGGGACCGCCCATCCGGGTCGACCGCCCGGCCGCAAGGATCACCGCCGTGATATTGCGGTTGCCTTCGGGACCCACCGGCTTGCGCGGCTGCGGCCTGCTGACGATCTCCATCAGCAATCCGCCGACGCCCATGCCGGTCAAATCCGCGCGTGACACCTTGAGGCCGGCCAACAGCCGCGTCAGCACCCAATCAAACCCGTTCTCGACCGGAGAGCGCGCGCAGCCGGGCGCGCCCAGCACCGGAACGCCGCCGGCATTGCCGATCAACAGCAGATTGCCGGGATCGACCGGCATACCAAAATGCTCGATCTCGCCGCCGACCTCCTCGAGCGCGGCCGGAATCACGTCGCGGCGGTCGGCGATCGCCGACGCGCCGAACACGATCACCAGTTCGGCACCGAGCCCGAGCAATTCGTTGATCGCGGCCGCCAGCGCCATCTCGTCATGCGGCACGCGGCGCTCGGCGATGATCGTCGCACCCGCGGGCGCCAGCCGATCGGTGGTGACCCGCAGGGTTTTCTCGATCACTTTCGGCGCGAGGCCGGGCAGCAAGGTCGAGACGATGCCGACGCGCTTGATCTGGTAGGGCGCCACGCTCATGCGGCCGGCCTTCGCAGCCGCCACCGCCCGCTCGCACAGCGTGGCTTCGATCCCGAACGGCACGATCTTGACGGTTGCGATCATCTCGCCCGGCACAACCGCCTTGAAGGCCGGCAAGGTCGCAAACGTAATGGCTTCATCGACCCGGTTGATGTCGTCGACCGCCACGCGATCGACCACCAGCACGCCGGCGCGCGCCGCGAACAGATTGGAACGCCCGGTAAAGGCGCGCTCGACATCGACGCCGTCGCCGGCAATGGCTTGCGCGATGCCGCCGGCGGCGACGTCTTCGGACACATCGCCATCCTCAAGCCGGACCACGACGACGTCCTTGACGCCCGCTTTATTGAGCGCCTCGACTTCGGCGGCGCCGATCGTCGTGCCTTTCTTCAGCACCAGCGATCCCTGCCGCAGCGTATGGACCGTGACGCCGCCAACCGCGTCGGCCGGACTGGCGGGACCAAACTTCATGCCGCGTTCTCTTTCGCAAACTCTTTCGGCAACCGCAGCGTCGCGGTGATCTCGGCCATGATCGCGACCGCGATTTCGGATGGCGACACCGCGCCAATGTTCAGTCCGATCGGCGCCCGGATGCGCGCGATGTCGGCGTCGGAGGCGCCCTGCGCCTTCAGGCGGTCGCCGCGCTTGGCATGGGTTTTCCGCGAACCCAGCGCGCCGATATAGAAGCAATCGCGCTCGAACGCGTGCAGCAGCGCCGGATCGTCGATCTTGGGATCATGCGTCACCGCGACGAAGGCCGTGTAGTGATCGACGTTGAGCGGCGGCAGCGCCACATCGGGCCATTCGGCGATCAGCG
Source organism: Bradyrhizobium sp. (assembly GCA_039935075.1). Taxonomy (GTDB): domain Bacteria; phylum Pseudomonadota; class Alphaproteobacteria; order Rhizobiales; family Xanthobacteraceae; genus Bradyrhizobium. The sequence goes on along the minus strand of JBDTKZ010000081.1, from coordinate 31,163 downwards.
GCACGTCTGGAAACCGTTCCGGGCTGGCGAACGCCGTACGCGGATCCACCACCGTCACGTCGTAATCGAGCGCGCGCGCCAATGGCGCCAACGCCTGGCTGATATGAACCGCGCCGACGATGACGAGCCGCGCGGTCGGCGCATAGACATTGAGGAACAGCTTTTTGCCGCCGGCCTCGACCGTGCCGCTCTTGCCGATGCGCAACTGTTTTGCCAGTTCGGCACGCAGGGTATCCGTGGGAATATCCTTGGCCTTGACCAGACGCTGGTCGCCATTGGCGGTGTCGAGCACCACGATCACCGGCCGCCGTGCGGCGCGCTCGGCATTGAGTTCCCTAAGTGTCTCGCTTTTCACGATTAGCCGACTTTCTCGACAAACACCCTGATGGTGCCGCCGCAGGACAGACCGACATTCCAGGCGGTCTCATCGGCCACGCCAAACTCCAGCATCTTGGGCTCGCCGCTCGAGATCACATCGAGCGCCTCGGTGACCACGGCGCCTTCGACGCAGCCGCCGGAAACGCTCCCTAAGAAGGTGCCGTCATCGTTGATGACGAGGCTCGAGCCGGCAGGCCGCGGTGCCGAACCCCAGGTCTCGACCACGGTCGCCAGCGCCACGCCGTGGCCGGCCTTTTGCCAGGCCTCGGCCGCTTGCAGGATGTCTTCGTCGCGATTGAGCGTGGTGGCCATGGAAGCCTCTTTCAAGCTGCGGGACGGATCGCGCTGCGGTGGTGCGGCGGCGTCGCCGACGATAATGCGGCAATCAGCCCCTCGATTGAACTCAAATTATGTACCGGGCGGAATTCGTCAACGTGCGGCAGCATCATTTTGATGCCCTGGGCCTTGGCCTCGAAGCCGCCATAGCGCAACAACGGGTTGAGCCAGATCAGGCGGCGGCAGGAGCGGTGCAACCGGTCCATCTCGAACGCCAGTCTGGCGTCGGCCTCGCGCTCCAGCCCGTCGGAAATCAGCAAAACGATCGCGCCCTGCCCGAGCACGCGCCGGCCCCAGAGCTTGTTGAAGGTATGCAGCGAGGCAGAGATGCGGGTCCCGCCGGCCCAGTCCTCCACCGTCGAGCTGCAGCTCGCCAGCGCTTCGTCGGGATCGCGCGCCCGCAGCGCCCGCGTCACATTGGTCAGCCGGGTGCCGAACAGAAATACCGAGACCCGCTTGCGAGCATCAGTGATGGCATGCAGGAAATGCAGGAACAGGCGGGTATATTCGCTCATCGAGCCCGATATATCGAGCAGCGCCACGATCGGGGCCGGCTTGACGATCAGCCCCAGCCGATGGATGTCGATGATGTCGCCGCCGGTGCGCAGGCTGCCGCGCAAGGTGCGCCGCATATCGAGCCGCAAGCCCCGCGTATCCGGCTGATAGCGGCGGGTGCGCAATTCGGCCTGTGGCAACCTCATCTGCGCGATCACGCGCGTCACCTGCGCGATCTCGGCCGCGCTCATCTGCGCGAAATCCTTCTTTTGCAGCACTTCCTTGTCGGACACCGAGAGCTTGAGTTCCTGCTCCTGGGCCTGCGGTGTCTCGCTGACCGAGGGCTGCGCCAGCGCCTCCTGGACCCGGCGCGAGGCCGGCGCCGGCTTCTTCCTGGCCTGGTCCGGCAGCGGCACCGAATCCAGCATGTGTTTCCAGTCGTCCGCGGCACGGAAAAACAGATCAAAAGCCTGCTCGAAAACCAGCATATGCTCGTGGCGCTTGACGAAGATCGCCTCCAGCGTGGTGTAGACGTCGGCGCGATGGCCGATCTCGATCACCTGCAGCGCGTTCAGCGCGTCGATCACCGCGCCCGGTCCTACGGGGAGCCCCGCCGCCCGCAACGCGCGGGCAAAGCCGATGACATTGTCAGCCATCTGGCCAGTTGGGGGCGTGAGGTGGTTGATGGGCATAGAACCAATTTCCTCGTCATTCCGGGGAGACGCGTAAGCGTCGAACCCGAAATCTCGAGATTCCGGGTTCGTGCTTCGCACGCCCCGGAATGACGATTATTGTTGGTGACGCGCGAACTTAATTTTCGCTCGTCGCTTCCTTCAAAACCTTTTGCAAGCCGTCGCCCTGCATTCGCGCGATGTCGTCCTGGTATTTCAATAGCGCGCCGAGCGTATCGCCCACCATTTGCGGGGTCAGCGAGCGGGCATCGAGTTCGGTCAGCGCGGTGGCCCAGTCGATGGTCTCGGCGACCCCGGGCGATTTGTAGAAATCCTGATCGCGCAGCGCCTGCACGAAACGCACGACCTGCTGCGAGAGTTTCGCGGAGATATTGGGGACGCGCGATTTGACGATCGCCAGCTCGCGCTCGGCCGAGGGATAATCGACCCAGTGATAGAGGCAGCGGCGCTTCAGCGCGTCGTGAATTTCGCGGGTGCGGTTCGAGGTGACGATCACGATCGGCGGCGCCGGCGCTTTCACGGTGCCGAATTCCGGGATCGTGACCTGAAAGTCCGAGAGGATTTCCAGAAGATACGCCTCGAACGCCTCGTCAGCGCGGTCGAGTTCGTCGATCAGCAGCACCGGCGCGCCCGCCGCATCGGGCTCCAGAGCCTGCAGCAAGGGCCGCTTGATCAGGAAGCGTTCGGCGAAGATGTCGCTGGTGAGCTGGTCGCGATCGGCGTCGCCGGCCGCTTCCGCCAGCCGGATCGCGATCATCTGCGACGCACTGTTCCATTCGTACACCGCCGAGGCGACGTCGAGGCCCTCGTAGCATTGCAGGCGGATCAGCTTCCGTCCCAGTGCGGCTGACAGCACTTTCGCGATTTCAGTTTTGCCGACGCCGGCCTCGCCTTCGAGAAACAGCGGCCGGCCCATCCGCAGCGCCAGATAGGTCACCGTCGCCAGCGAACGTTCCGCGAGATAGCCGCGCGAGGTCAGAAGCTCAAGCATCGCATCGACAGAATTGGGTAACGCCGATGCACTCATGGCAAGAACCAATCTGCAAGAATCAATCTTGATGAACCCGTATTCAGCGTCACGCTTTGGCGGTCGCGGCTTCGACCGCGCGGCGCGCCAGCACCCCGATCAGATGCGCCCGATATTCGGCACTGCCGTGCAGATCGCTGTTCAGGCCATCCGCCGGCACCGTCAAACCTTCGAGCGCCTTCGGCGAGAAGCGCTTCTTCAACGCCTCTTCGAACGCGGTCACACGAAACACGCCATCGGAGCCGGCGCCGGTCACGGCAACGCGGACATCCGAGGGACGTTTGGCGACGAACACCCCGACCAGCGCATAACGCGAGGCCTGGTTACGGAACTTGATGTAGGCGGCCTTCTTCGGCACCGGGAACATCACTCTGATGATGATCTCATCGCTCTCGAGCGCGGTCGTGAACAGGCCCTGGAAGAATTCTTCCGGCTTCAGACGGCGCTTGTTGGTGACGATGGTGGCGCCGAGCGCGAGGCAGGCGGCCGGATAATCGGCGGTCGGATCGTTGTTGGCGAGCGAGCCGCCGATGGTGCCCTTGTGACGCACCGCGGGATCGCCGATCAGGCCGGCAAGTTCGGCCAGCGCCGGGATGGCTTCACCGACAATCGCCGATGTTGCGACCTCGGCGTGCTTGGCGGTAGCACCGATCACCAGCGCGCGGCCCTTCATCTCGATGCCGTTGAGGCCCTCGATATGAGACAGATCGACCAGATGCGGCGGGCTTGCCAGCCGCTGTTTCATGACCGGCACCAGCGTGTGGCCGCCGGCGATCAGCTTGGCGTCTTCATTCTTGATCAGCAGATTGGCGGCCTGCCTGACAGTCGCCGGACGATGATATTTGAATTCGTACATGAGGTATTCCCGACCGCCATATGCGGCACTTGAAATGACGCGAGATCCGATTTCGCCCAAACTTACTTGGCTAAAATCCTATTTAGCCAAACCTTATTTAGACATGGCCTTGGCGCCGGCCGCGATCGATTGAACGATGTTCTGGTAGCCGGTGCAGCGACACAGATTGCCTTCGAGTTCTTCGCGGATGACATGGTCCGAGAGGTCGTGCCCCTTGCGCTGAACCATATCGACCGCGGTCATGATCATGCCGGGCGTGCAGAAGCCGCATTGCAGGCCGTGATGCTCGCGGAAGGCCTCCTGCATCGGATGCAGCGGCGCGCCATCGGCGGCAAGCCCCTCGATGGTCCGCACCTCATGGCCGTCGGCCATCACCGCCAGCGTGGTGCAGGATTTGACCGCCTTGCCGTCGAGATGCACGACGCAGGCACCGCATTGCGAGGTGTCGCAGCCGACATGGGTACCGGTCAGCCGCAGGTTTTCGCGCAGAAACTGGACTAGCAGGGTACGGGGATCGACATTGGCGTTAACGGGGTTGCCGTTCACGATCAGGGAAATCTTGGCCATTCAGCACTCTCTTCATCTGCGCCGCCGCACATCGGCGGAACAGTCGATTAAAATCATTCCAAAGCCATAATATGGGCCATCCCGGCAATGAGCAACCTCACCTGCGGCATGGCCGGATGTGGCCTCACGGGGGAGTGACTTGCAGGCTAGCCTTTAGGACTAGCCGTTTTTAAGACTAGCCGTTTTTTAGGACTAGCCTTGCACCGCCTTGACGAAATTCGCGAAAAACTCATCGGCCAGTTTCTTGGCCGACCCGTTGATCAGGCGCTGCCCGAGCTGGGCGAGCTTGCCGCCGATCTGCGCCTCGACATTATAGCTCAGCAGGGTGCCGCCATCCTTCTCGGCCAGCGCCACGGTCGCGCCGCCCTTGGCAAAGCCGGCAACACCGCCCTCGCCCTCGCCCGAAATCCTGTAGCCATTGGGCGGATCGAGATCGCTCAGCGTGACCTTGCCCTTGAAGCGGGCTGATACCGGCCCGACCTTCATTTTAGCGGTGGCGCGAAAGCCGTTGTCCTCGGTTTTTTCCAGCTCCTCGCAGCCGGGAATGCAGGCCTTGAGCACTTCCGGATCGTTCAATTTGGCCCACACGGCCTCGCGCGGCGCCGCCAGCTGGACCTCGCCGTTCATCGTCATGGCCATGTGATTCGCCTCCTGAAAACGCGCTTTGGCGCCACGGCGCCGGTACCAAACCCCAAGTCTTCCCAAACCCAAGGTCTTCCAAACCCAAGTAAAGCACGGAACGGCCAAATGAAAGGGGATGGCCGTAGGCGTGCGATGCATATTCGCAACTGCAGCACGCGGATCGGTCCACTTGCGCCGGGCCGACAGGGTTGGCAGAGGTATGAGAGGATGGTTAGGTCGCGCCCATCATGAGTACAGCGCTCTCGCCCTTGTTCGCGCCGATGCTGTCGAGCGCTGTCATGCGCGCGATCTGCGACGATGTCGCTTATCTCCAGTACATGCTCGATTTCGAGGCCGCGCTGGCGCGCGCCGAGGCCGCCACCGGTATCATCCCGGCAGGCGCGCCTGCCCCGATCGAGCAAGCCTGCAACGCGGGGGCCTTCGATCTGACCGCGCTGGCGCAAGCCGCGACCAAATCCGGCAATATCGCGATCCCCCTTGTCAAGGCGCTCACCGCCGCCGTCGCCAAGGCCGATGCGGAAGCCGCGCGCTACGTGCATTGGGGCGCCACCAGCCAGGACGTGATCGATACCGCTGCGATGCTGACGCTGCGCGCCGCGATCGATGCACTGTTGTCCGATATCGACCGCGCCATCGCCGGCTTTGCCCTGATGGCGCGAACCCATCGCCATACCGCGATGGTCGGGCGCACCTGGCTGCAGCATGCGCTGCCGATTCCGTTCGGACTGAAGCTTGCGGAATATGCCGCAGCGCTCGACCGCTCGCGCACGCGGCTGCGGAGATTGCGCGGCGACGCGCTGGCGCTGCAGTTCGGCGGCGCGGCGGGAACGCTGGCAGCACTCGGCGACAACGGCCTGCGCGTCGCCGAGAAGCTCGCACAGGAGCTGGGCCTGCCGCTGCCCGATGCGCCCTGGCACACCCACCGCGATCGCTTCGCCGAGGCGGCCTCGGTGCTCGCGATCATCGCGGGCACCTGCGGCAAGATCGCCCGCGACGTATCGCTGATGATGCAGACCGACGTCGGCGAGGCGTTCGAACCCTCGGGCGAAGGCCGCGGCGGCTCCTCGACCATGCCGCATAAGCGCAATCCGGTCGCGGCCGCCAGCGCGCTTGGCGCCGCCACCATGGCGCCGGGTCTGGCGGCGACGATGTTTGCCGCCCAGGTGCAGGATCACGAACGCAGCGCCGGGCCGTGGCATGCGGAATGGCCGACCTTACCGAGCCTGCTGCTGGTCACCTCGGGCGCGCTCGCGGCGATCGTCGATATCGCCGAAGGCCTGGAAGTCGATGTCATCAGGATGCGCGCCAATCTCGACACCACCAACGGGTTGATCATGGCCGAATCCGTGACCTTTGCGCTGACGGAAAAGCTCGGCAAGAGCGAGGCGCATCATCTGGTGGAAGCCGCCAGCAAGAAGGCCGTGGCCGAGAAAAAAGCCCTGCGCGACGTGCTGGCCGCCGACCCCAAAGTCACCCAGCAGCTCGACGCCAAAAAACTTGCAGACCTGTTCGAGCCGATGGCCTATCAGGGCGTTTCGCAGGCCATGATTGACCGGCTGCTGGCGTCGCTGGATAAAAAGTAAAACGCGCGCGGACCTGACCCGCGCATGACAGGGAAACACGACATGCCGATGATCGACGCCGATGGTTGCCTGCTCAACGTGTCGGTCGAAGGCCGCGACGGCGGACCGACCTTGATGCTGTCGAATTCGCTGGGCTGCACCTTGCAGATGTGGGAGCCGCAAATGAAGGCGCTCACGCAGCTGTTTCGCGTGATCCGCTACGACCGCCGCGGCCATGGCAAATCCGGCGTCCCGCCCGGCCCCTATTCGATGGAGCGCTTCGGCCGCGACGTACTCGCAATCCTCGATGATCTCAACATCGAGAAGGTGCATTGGTGCGGGCTGTCGATGGGCGGCATGGTCGGGCAATGGTTGGGGGCCAACGCGCCGGAGCGTTTTGACCGGATCGTTCTTTCCAACACCGCCTGCTATTACGCCGATCCGACCAACTGGCTCAATCGCATCAAGGCGGTCAAGGAAGGCGGCCTTGCGGCGGTCGCCGACGCCGTCATCGCCGGGTGGCTGACCGCCGATTTTCGCGAGCGCGAGCCGCAGACGACGGCGAACATGAAGGCGATGCTGCTGGCCACGCCGGTCGAAGGGTACCTCGCCTGCTGCGAGGCGCTGAGCACGCTCGATCAGCGCGCGCTGTTGCCCAAGATCAAAAGCCCGACGCTGGTGATCGCCGGCCGTCACGACATGGCGACGCCACTGGCGGCGGGTGAACTGATCCGCAGCCAGATCCCGCGCGCGAGCCTTACGATTCTGGACGCCGCGCATATTTCCAATATCGAGCAGTCGCACGCGTTCACCGATGCCGTGGTCGGCTTCCTGACGCAACGCTAGCGAAATGATGCCGCCTTCCCTTCACCTCTCCCATGGGGAGAGGTCGATTTGCGCAGCAAATCGGGTGAGGGGTTACGACTATCGTGAGGGCGTACCCCCCCTCACCCCAACCCTCTCCCGATCGAAGTCGGATATATCCGACTTCGATAAATATGTTGCTCAACTCGGGTAAACCCGAGTTGAGTGGGAGAGGGAGCGCGCCCACCCGGAGGAGACGTAAAATGGACGATCAGAAACGCCGCGATGACGGCATGGTCCAGCGCCGCAAGGTGCTCGGCAATGCCTGGGTCGACAAGTCGATCACCAACCGAAACGCATTCAATACCGACTTCCAGGATATGATCACGCGCTATGCGTGGGGCGAGATCTGGACTCGGCCGCATTTCGACGATCGCACGCGGCGCGTGCTGGTGATCGGAACGATGGTGGCGCTGGCGCAATGGGACGAGTTTCGCCTGCACATTCGGGCGGCGCTGACGGAAGGCGGCTTCACGCCCGACGATATCAAGGAAATTCTGTTGCAGCAGGCGATCTATTGCGGCGTGCCCGCCGCCAATCACGCCGTCAAGGAAGCCTCAGCGATTATCCAGGATCTGGGGCTGCTGAAGGGATAGATCGCCGGCCGACCGCAGGACCTGCGGCACGGTCTGGGCGGGACGCTCGGTCAGCATCACGATCGCGGTGCCGAGCAGCATCAGCAGTTCCGTCGCGTGCAGCCGCAGCGCCGCGGTCTCGCCCACCTGGGACGCCATCATCATGCTGGCGAAACTGATCACGCTGCCGATCGCAAGTGCCATCCCCAGCGCCTCATCGGCGCCGCCGCTCTTGCGGATGATCGCCCGGGCCAGAAAGACCAGGAAAACCGCAAAGAATGCGACCACCGTCAGCTTGCCCAATGCGAGCAGCCACGCCATCCGCACCGTGGCCATCCCGGTCAATTGCAGATGATCGCTGATGAACAGGGCAACCGAAATGTTCGGCCGTTCATAAAAGCCGTGGATCGGGGAAATGATGATCCTGAGGGCGACCGTGGTCCAGGTCGGAATGAAATAGGCTGCGAGCAACGCGCCGCTCAGTGAGCTGATCCGCCAGTTTACCGACATGTCGCTTCCCGCTGTTCCGCGCCATCGGATGCGGCGGCGGATTCATGCGGCGAGGTAACTCGCTTAAACTGCGACGGGCAATTTAAACCCTTTGTTTACCTTAATGACGGGGGAACCGGCTTTACCGCGGGCGCAAGACAGCCCCAGCGGTACCGCACAAGAAAAATCCCGCCTTTCGGCGGGACTTCCCTGCTCTCTCGCTTCGATCTACGCCGGAACTAGCGATCCTTTTGCGGGGTCTGGCCTTGGCGGTTCGGATCCTGCTGCTGGCCGGGCTTCTCCTGCTGCTGCTGGCCGGGCTTTGCGCCGCCGCCCTGCTGCTGACCGGGCTTCTGACCCGGGGTCTGATTCTGCTGGCCGGGCTGGTTCTGGTTGGACATCTTGAGATCTCCCTTGTTGAACGTAGCGGGAGGATAACGCCGGGGTGGCGCGATTGGTTTCAGGCCAAACCCGGTTCCAGCTTGATCTTTGCATGGCGCCGGCGTGGTGCCGCTGAGGCCAAGGAACTTTGAAGGAACGGCCAAGGAACTGGCAAAAACTCCGGGAAATCCCTCCCCTAAACTACCTATGTACAACGCCGTCCGGGCGCGGCTGGCGCTGTTGCCGCCCCGGGTTACCACTGTTAGAAAATGGCACGACGCGACGTTCCGGCTGCCGGGAGCCCCGCCGCGTCACTCGAACAACGGCAGCGCATGGATTATTTCGCCCAGCAAGTCATCAACGGGGTCGTGCTTGGCTCGATCTACGGCCTGATCGCCATCGGCTACACCATGGTCTATGGCATCGTCGGCATGATCAATTTCGCCCATGGCGACATCTTCATGATCGGCGGCTTCATCGCCCTGATTTCATTCCTGGTGCTGGTCTCGCTCGGCCTGACAGCGGTGCCGGTGATCCTGCTGATCGTGCTGCTGGTATCGATGGCGATTACCGCGCTCTACGGCTGGACCGTGGAGCGCATCGCCTACCGGCCGTTGCGGCATTCGTTCCGCCTGGCGCCGATGCTGTCGGCGATCGGCATGTCGTTCGTGCTGTCGAACTATTCGCAGATAGCACAGGGCGCACGGGTCAAACCGGTACCGCCGATCATTACCGGCGGCTACACACTGCTCGACAGCGGCGGCTTCGTGGTGCGGCTGTCGAACGTGCAGATCGTCGTCGTCGTCACCACCATCGTGCTGCTGGCGATCTTCACGTGGCTGGTGTCGCGCACCCGCCTCGGTCGCGACATGCGCGCCTGCGAACAGGACCAGACCATGGCGGCCTTGCTCGGCGTCGATGTCGACCGCACCATCTCCAGGACCTTCGTGATCGGCTCCGCGCTCGCCGCCGTCGCCGGCTTGATGTATTTGCTCTATTACGGCCTGGTCGATTTCTACATGGGCTTTGTCGCGGGCATCAAGGCGTTCACGGCCGCGGTGCTCGGCGGCATCGGCTCGCTGCCCGGCGCAATGCTGGGCGGGCTCTTGATCGGTCTGATCGAAACGCTGTGGTCGGCCTATTTCTCCGTGGAGTATAAAGACGTCGCGGCGTTCTCGATCCTGATCGTCGTGCTGATTTTCCTTCCGACCGGCCTGCTCGGCCGGCCCGAAGTCGAAAAAGTCTGACGGGCGAGCCGCGTGACAACCATCCCGACGCTCGCTTCGCGTGCCCCTGGTGCAGTCTTCATCCTCAAGAAAGCCCTGATCAGCGCCTTCGTAGCCCTGGTGCTGTTTTCGCTGATGATCGGCATTCGCACCGAGGCCGGCCCCACCGGCCAACTGATCTACTGGACACGGTTCGGCGATCTCGCCGCGATGGTCGCGATCGTGTTCGGCGGCAGCATCGTCGTTGAATTGCTGCGGCAATGGTGGGGACCGGTCGGCACGGTCAGGGCCGTTCCGCCGCAAATGCAATCGGCGCTGGCGATTGCGCGACGGCTGGTCGCGCCGCTGCTGTTGATCTTCGCGTTCCTGGTCCCGGTGATCTTCTACGATCAACGCTACATCCTCGATCTCGGCATTCTGGTGTTGACCTATGTGATGCTGGGATGGGGACTGAACGTGGTGGTCGGCCTCGCCGGCCTGCTCGACCTCGGCTATGTCGCGTTTTACGCGGTTGGCGCCTATTCCTATGCCTTGCTGGCGACCAATTTCGGCCTGTCGTTCTGGGTCTGCCTGCCGCTTGCCGGACTCCTTGCGGCGTTCTGGGGCGTGCTGCTGGGCTTTCCGGTGCTGCGGCTGCGCGGCGACTATCTCGCCATCGTGACGCTGGCGTTTGGCGAGATCATCCGGCTCGTCATCATCAATTGGCAGAGCCTGACTGGCGGCCCGAACGGCATTTCCGGCATTCCGCGCCCGACCATGTTCGGCATCCCGCTGACGCCGGGCCCCAATGGCCTCGCCGCCAAACTCGGTATCGAATTCTCGCCGACCCACCGCATCGTGTTTTTGTTCTATTTGATCCTGGCGCTGGCGCTGCTGACCAATTGGGTCACGATCCGCCTGCGACGCCTGCCGATCGGGCGCGCCTGGGAGGCGCTGCGCGAGGACGAAGTGGCCTGCCGCGCGCTCGGCATCAACATCACCACCACCAAGCTGACGGCGTTCGCGACCGGCGCCATGTTCGGCGGTTTCGCCGGCGCCTTCTTCGCCACGCGACAGGGCTTCATCAGTCCGGAATCCTTCACCTTCCAGGAATCGGCCCTGGTGCTCGCGATCGTCGTGCTCGGCGGCATGGGTTCGCAGCTCGGCGTCGCACTGGCGGCGCTGACCATGATCGGTGGCTTCGAGCTGTTTCGCGGGCTCGATCAATACCGCATGCTGGTGTTCGGCGTTGCGATGGTGCTGTTGATGATCTGGCGGCCGCGCGGCCTGATCGGCCATCGTGCGCCCACCGTATTCCTGCGCCACGCCCAAACGATCTCGTCCGACCTCGTCAAGGAGGGCCACGGATGAGCGGCGACAGCATTCACGACAGCATTCACGACAGCATTCTTGGCGTCGATCATCTGACGATGCGCTTCGGCGGCATCGTGGCCGTCAACGATCTGTCGTTCAGCGCGACGCCGCGTCAGATCACCGCGCTGATCGGACCAAACGGCGCCGGCAAGACCACCGTGTTCAACTGCATTACCGGTTTCTACAAGCCGACCTCGGGCAGCATCCGCCTTACCCATGACAGCGGCGCCGAATTCCGGCTCGAACGGCTGAACGATTTCCGCATTTCCAAGCAGGCCAAGGTCGCCCGCACCTTCCAGAACATCCGATTGTTTCCCGGCATGACCGCGCTGGAAAATCTGATGGTCGCGCAGCACAACGCGCTGATGCGGGCGTCCGGACTGACCTTTCTTGGCCTGATCGGCGCGCCGTCGTGGCGCGCCGCGGAGAAGCGCGCGATCGATCTGGCAAAATTCTGGCTCGACCGCATCGGGCTGCTCGACCGCGCCGACGACGCGGCCGGCAATCTGCCCTATGGCGACCAGCGCCGGCTCGAAATCGCCCGCGCGATGTGCACCGAACCGGCATTGCTGTGTCTTGATGAACCCGCCGCCGGGTTGAACGCGCGCGAGAGCGCCGGGCTCAGCGAGCTTCTGCTCTCGATTCGCGCCGATCAGGGCACCTCGATCCTGCTGATCGAGCACGACATGTCGGTGGTGATGGAGATTTCCGACCGCGTCGTGGTGATGGATTACGGCGTCAAGATCGCCGAAGGCACGCCAAAAGACGTCCGCGACGATCCCAAGGTGATCGCGGCCTATCTCGGCGTCGAAGACGAGGAAGTTGCCGCCGTCGAGCAGGAGCTCGGATTGTGAGCACGCCTTTGCTCGAAATCCGCGGCCTGCACGCCGCCTACGGCAAGATCGAGGCGCTGAAGGGCGTCGACATCAACATCACCAGCGGCGAGATTGTCGCGTTGATCGGCGCCAATGGCGCCGGCAAATCGACGCTGATGATGACGATTTTCGGCAAGCCCCGCGCGCGCTCCGGCCAGATATTGTTCGATGGCCGCGATATCACCGATCTCGAGACGCACGAGATCGCACGACTGCGGATCGCGCAATCGCCGGAGGGCCGGCGAATTTTCCCGCGCATGAGCGTGGCCGAAAACCTGCAGATGGGTGCCGACGCGACCGAGTCCAGCCAAGCCGATCGCGCCAGCGGACTTGAGCGCGTGTTCACGCTGTTTCCGCGGCTGAAGGAACGCATGACGCAGCGCGGCGGCACGTTGTCGGGTGGCGAACAGCAGATGCTGGCGATCGGACGCGCGCTGATGAGCCGCCCTCGCCTGTTGTTGCTGGACGAGCCTTCGCTCGGCCTTGCGCCCTTGATCGCGCGGCAGATCTTCGATGCGATCCGGACCCTGAACCGGCAGGATGGCCTCACGGTGCTGATCGTCGAGCAGAACGCCAATCACGCGCTGCGGCTGGCCCATCGCGGCTATGTCATGGTCAACGGCCTGATCACGCTGTCCGGAACCGGCAGCGAACTGTTGCAGCGGCCGGAAGTGCGCTCGGCCTATCTCGAAGGCGGCCGGCGCGGGTAGCGCTGACGCGTAGCCCGGATGCAATGCAGCGCGCCCGCCCCAGCGGCGTGGTGCGCTGCCGATCCGGGGTCAACCTCGCGTCAGGTCCCGGACGCGGCGAATGGACCCACGGATTCGCCGCAAAATTGCCGATGACTTCACGGCGAAATCAGTCGACAATGGTCCCGATCTTCGAACCCGGCCACCCGCCGGGGATTTCCCGTAGCGATAGACCCCGCGAGGACTCCTCATGAATTCATTCAAGCTCATCGGCCTGGCATTCGGCGCGTCGCTGGCGCTGTCGACCACAGCCCTGGCGCAGGACATCACCATCGCCGTGGCGGGCCCGATGACGGGCGGCGAATCCGCATTCGGCCGGCAGATGAAGAACGGCGCCGAACAGGCAGTGGCGGATCTCAACACCGCGGGCGGCCTGCTCGGCAAGAAGCTCGCGCTTGATGTCGAGGATGATGCCTGCGATCCGAAGCAGGCGCGCTCGGTCGCGGAAAAAATCGGCAGCGCGAAAATCCCGTTCGTCGCCGGCCATTATTGCTCGTCGTCGTCGATCCCGGCGTCGGAGGCCTATGCCGACGGCAACGTTCTGGAGATCACGCCGGCCTCCACTAATCCCCTGTTCACCGAGCGCAACCTCTGGAACGTAGCGCGGGTCTGCGGCCGCGACGATCAGCAGGGCACGGTGGCGGGCGATTACATCGCCAAAGCCTTCAAGGGCAAGAACATCGCCATCCTCAATGACAAGACCACTTACGGCAAAGGCCTCGCCGACGAGACCAAGAAAGCGCTCAACAGGGCTGGCGTCACCGAAAAGATGTTCGAATCCTACAACAAGGGCGACAAGGATTTTAACGCCATCGTGTCGCGGCTGAAGCGCGACAACATCGATCTGGTCTATGTCGGCGGCTATCATCAGGAAGCCGGCCTGATCCTGCGCCAGATGCGCGATCAGGGCCTGCAGACGGTGCTGATGGCGGGCGATGCGCTGGCCGACAAGGAGTTCGCCTCGATCACCGGCCCAGCCGGTGCAGGCACGTTATTCACCTTTGGACCGGATCCGCGCAACAAGCCGACCGCCAAGACGATCGTCGAAGCTTTCAAGGCCAAAAATATCGATCCCGAAGGCTACACGCTTTACACTTATGCCGCCGTGCAGGTCTGGTCGCAGGCCGCCAAGAAAGCCGGCACCACCGATCCGATGAAGGTCATGGCGGTGATCAAGGCGAATGCCTGGGATACCGTGATCGGCAACCTGGCGTTCGACGCCAAGGGCGACATCAAGCAACTCGATTACGTCGTTTACAAATGGGACGACAAAGGCGGCTACACCGAGATCAATCCGAAGGGCTCGTAGGGAACCTGCGGCCCCGACGTCAAACGCTCCGGTTCGCCGGGGCGTTTTGCGTTATGCCGGTTCGTGGAGCTTTCTAGCCGACGGTCGCCCGCCGCCGCGACGATTCCCTGGCAGTTTCGATGGCACGAACCAGATCGTTCGGGCGAAACGGCTTCTGCAGACAGACGACATCGGCAAGTTCCGATGACCCGGCGACGAAGTCCAGCGTTGTCATCCCCGAAATCGCCACGACCGGCAGGTTCGGGATGCGCTCACGGATCATTCCGATGAGATCGACCCCGCTGGTGTCCTGCAAAAAGATATCGACGATCGCAAGATCGAAGCTCGAATCCTCGATCGCCTTCAACGCCGCCGCGGCATTGGCGGCTTCGACAATCTCGAAATGATGCACCCGCAGCACGATGGAGATCATCGCGCGTACATCGGCCTGGTCGTCGACAACAAGGATGCGGGACATCAGCTCACGCGGATCGGCTTCGGACCAGCCTACATCGGAACATCCGAGTTCGGTCAAGCCAACAGGGACACTATTCCGCCTGGGAGTAAAAATGCGGTTACCCTTGCCGGTTCACTTTGGTCCGATTAAGGATTGTATAACCTTAGGTTGACGCCACCGAGCCTTGAAGGGAACAATCGCCCAAAACCAGGCCATGCCGCGCGCAGTACCCTGGCATTCGGGCATCGACTGGACATAGCGATTCACCGGCTCACCTCATATGGTGCGCGGTACCGGTTCGCGAGAGGGGCGATAGTGCAGGCAGGTGACGACCACGGCATCTTCCTGTCGACCATGCCGGCGACAAGCCGCGATCGCGCGGCGGCGTTTGCCGTCGTCGGCATATTCCTTGTTTTGTTCGTCTGCGCCGTGCCGTTTGCCGGCACGCCGCTTACGCCGGTTCCGGCATTCGTGGCGAGCTATCAATCCGCGCTCGCGATCAACGACCTGATCACGGCTGTGCTGCTGTTTTCGCAGTTCGTCGTGCTGCGATCGTGGGCGCTGCTGCTGCTCACGACCGGCTATTTGTTCACCGCGGCCGCGGCCATCGCGCACGCCCTGACCTTTCCCGGCCTGTATACCCCGAACGGACTATTCCACGCGGGATCGCAGACCACGGTCTGGCTCTACATGATCTGGCACGGCGGCTTCCCGCTGTTCGTGCTCGGCTATGCCTTGCTGAAAAACGAAGGCGGCCCGCGCATCAATGGATCGGCCGGCCGGGCCATCCTGGTGAGCCTCGCCGCGGTGATCGCCATCGTCTGGATCGTCACCAACGGGCATGACCTGCTGCCGACGCTGCTCAGCGGGGGACGCTACACCTCCGTCATGATCGGCGTGGTGTCGGCGGTATCGCTGCTCTGTCTTGCCGCGCTGTTCGTGCTTTGGCGGCGGCGACCGCATTCGCTGATCGACGTCTGGCTGATGGTGGTGCTGTGCGCGTGGCTGTTCGACGTCGCGTTGTCGGCGATCGTCAACGTCGCAAGATACGATCTCGGCTTCTATGTCGGCCGGATCTACGGCCTCTGCGCCGCGAGCTTCGTGCTCGGAGTGTTGCTGTTCGACAACGTCGCCCTGCAGGCCCAGTTATCGAGCCTGCTGGCGAGGCTGAGCCGGCAGGCGGCTTCCGAAAGGGAAGAGCACAGCGAACGCGAGCGCCTGTTCAGCGCGGTCATCGAATCTTCCCACGATGCCATCATTCTCATGACGCTGGACGGCACCGTCACGAGCTGGAACAAGGCCGCCGAACGGTTGTCGGGGTTCACCGCGGCGGAGGCGATCGGCAATAACATCGACATCGTCAATCCGCCCGAAATACGCGTTGAGCCGCGCCCATTGCGCGATCAGATAGCCCGGGGCGAAGCAATCGAACATCATGACACCGTGCGCTTGCACAAGGACGGCAGCCGGCTGGACATCTCGCTGGTGATCTCTCCTATCAAGTCCTCGACCGGAGAGGTGGTGGGAGCCTCCGCGATCGCGCGCGACATCACCGAGCGCAAGCGCGCGGAACAGGCGCTCAGCCAGCAGATCGAGGAGCGGCGTCGCATCTTCGAGACTTCGCAGGATCTGATCCTGGTGACCGATACCAAGGGACGTTTCGTTCAGGTCAGCCCCAGCTCGATGACCATCCTGGGCTATCAGGCCGCGGAAATGATCGGGCACAGCGCCGTCGAATTCATCCATCCCGACGATCTCGACAGCACCCGCGCCGAGATGCGCGCCGCCCGGCGTGGCCGCCAGATGCGCAACTTCGAGACGCGCTATGTCCACAAGGACGGGCGTGCGGTGGCGCTGACATGGATGGGGACGTGGTCCGAGCCGGTGCGGCGGCATTTCTTCGTCGGCCGTGACTTGACGGAGAAGCAGGCGGTCGAGGCGCAGTATCGCCAGGCCCAGAAGATGGAAGCAGTCGGCCAGTTGACCGGCGGCGTCGCGCATGACTTCAACAACATCCTGACCGTCATCACCGGGACCATCGGGATTCTGGCCGAGGCCGTCGCCGATCGCCCCGAACTGGAAGCGATAGCCAGGATGATCGACGAAGCCGCCGAGCGCGGCGGCCAATTGACCAAACATCTGCTGGCCTTTGCGCGCAAGCAGCCGCTGCAGCCGCGCGAGATCGACGTCAATGGTCTGGTACTCGAAACGGTGAAGCTGCTGCGCCCGACCCTGGGACAGCAAATACAGATCGATCCGCTGCTGGCCGACGATAGCTGGCCGGCACTGGTCGATCCGAACCAGCTCACCACGGCCATTCTCAATCTGGCGCTGAACGCGCGAGACGCCATGCCGAATGGCGGCAGTCTCGCGGTCGAGACCAAGAACGTCTATCTCGATCAGGCCTATGCCGACATGCATGTCGAGGTCATACCGGGATCCTATGTCATGATCGCGGTAAGCGACACCGGCGCTGGAATTGCGCCCAAGGATCTCGAAAGGGTGTTCGACCCGTTCTTCACCACCAAGGAAGTCGGCAAGGGAACCGGCCTCGGTCTCAGCATGGTCTACGGCCTGGTCAAGCAATCCAACGGACACATCAAGATCTACAGCGAGCAAGGCCACGGCACCAGCGTGAAGCTCTATCTGCCGCGCGCAACCGGCGTGGATCAGGGTGCCAGCGAGATGCGGCCATCCGCGGCGGTTCAAGGCGGCCACGAAGCGGTGCTGGTGGTCGAGGACGACGCGCTGGTGCGCAAATATGTGCTGACGCAGATCCGCAGCCTCGGCTATTCCACACTGGAGGCATGCAACGCCGCGGAAGCCTTGCAGGTGATCGACAGCGCCACCGAAATCGATCTGCTGTTCACCGACGTGATCATGCCGGGCGCCATGAACGGCCGTCAGCTGGTCGACGAAGCGCTGAAGCGGCGCCCCTCGCTCAAGACGCTGTTCACGTCAGGCTATACCGAAAATGCCATCGTTCATCATGGACGGCTCGACTCCGGCGTGCTCTTGCTGGCGAAGCCGTATCGCAAGCCGGAACTGGCCAGGATGATCCGGATGGCCCTCGACAATGGACATGGCTCTTGAACAACCTCCTGACCGACATTGCCGGCGTCCGCGTCGGTCACGCCGATGACGCGACGCTGGCGTCCGGCGTCACGGCGGTGATCTTCGACAAGCCCGCGGTCGCCTCGATGGATGTCCGCGGCGGCGGTCCCGGCACCCGCGAGGGTTCGCTGCTCGATCCGGTCAACGTGGTCGAGCAGATCGATGCCATCGCGCTTTCCGGCGGATCGGCATTCGGGCTGGAAGCCGGCGGCGGCGTGCAGGCGTGGCTCGCCGAACAAGGCCGCGGATTTCGGGTCCGCGAAGCGCTGGTTCCGATCGTGCCCGGCGCGATCTGCTTCGACCTGCTCAACGGCGGCAACAAGCGATGGGGCCGCTTCGCGCCGTATCGCGATCTCGGCTATGCCGCGGCGGCGGCCGCGACCTCGTCGTTCACGCTCGGCAGCGTCGGCGCGGGCCTCGGCGCAACCATCAGCAACCTGAAGGGTGGCCTGGGCTCGGCCTCGGCGGCGACACGCGACGGCGTCAAGGTCGCAGCACTCGCGGTCGTCAATGCCATCGGCAGCGTCACGGTCGGCGATGGTCCGTGGTTCTGGGCCGCGCCGTTTGAAATCGACGGCGAATATGGCGGGCGCGGATTGCCGCCCTCCTTCACGCCGGAGATGCTGGCGATGCGTCTGAAAGGCGGCGCGGCAGCCACGCCGGTAGAGAACACCACGCTCGCGATTGTCGTCACCGACGCCATCCTGACCAAGCCGCAGGCCAGGCGGCTCGCGATGATCGCGCAGACCGGCTTTGCCCGCGCCATCTATCCGGTGCACGCGCCGCTCGATGGCGATGTGGTGTTCGCTGCCGCCACCGGTGAGAAGCCGATCGATCCGCTGGTCGGCTTGACCGAGCTCGGCATGGTCGCGGCCAACGTCACGGCGCGCGCGATCGCCCGCGGCGTCTATGCGGCGACCGCACTACCCTTCCCCGGCGCGTTGCCGGCCTGGCAGGATCGCTTCGGATAGCAAGGACGAAACGGCGCGTCGCCTCACACGTTGAACGACATCGAAAGGGCCGACAGCGGCACCTGGCGCTGGATCATCTGGTTGATTGCGCCATATGATGACGACGCGGTGCCGGAGCCGAGCGTGAGCGCCTGCAACAGCGGATCACTGCTCGGATTGGTGCTGCTGCTGCTATCGCCCGATGCGCTCGAACTGGCAAGGTGGTGATGCCCGTGGTGGCCGCCCTTGCTGGCCGCGCCCTGCAGCGCCGAGGACAATTCGCCGAGGCTGACCGAGCCGTCGCCATTGGTGTCGAGCTTGCTGAAGACGTCATCGGCGGCCGCGGTGTTGGTTCCACCGGCGCCGAGCGCGTTTTCAAATTCCGATTTGGTGATCGAGCCATCGCCGTTGCCGTCGATCTGCGAGAACAAATCCTGCAGCGCGTCCGCCGGGCTGGTTGACGCCGAACTGGCCGATGCGGATGTCAATGCGGATGTTGACGACTGGCTCTGCGCCGCCAGCAGCGCTTCCATGGTGGCCGCTGAGATCTGCGAGCCGCCGCCGGTGAAGCCGGTGGTTCCGGTTGAAGTCGTCGAGGTTTGGGCGGGGGCCGGAAGCTCGAAGCCTGAGGATTGCGTCGAAGATGTCGCCGACGAGGCCAGCGACTGGATGGCGCCAACTGCGGCCGACGCGGCGCCCAAGGCAAACAGCATGGTCAAACTCCGATACACGCCGCCAACCGCGGTCCACACTTCACGCCCCTTGGTTAGCAAGCGCCGTGCCACCACGAGAAACCCAATAAACAATGGACTTTTTTTCATCCTGGCGGGGAGATATCCCCGGCAATTGGTGCCGCCGGCGGCAGAATTTGCCCCCGGGCTTTGCGCATGTTACCCGAAATGGATCCACAACTCTGAAGCGCCCGGGAACACGCACATGGCTCAACAATTTGCGTCACGCCCTCTGGTCATCGCGCCGTCGATCCTGGCGTCGGATTTCTCCCGGCTGGGCGAAGAGGTTCGCGCCGTCGATGCCGCGGGCGCCGACTGGATTCATCTCGACGTGATGGATGGCCATTTCGTTCCCAACATTTCCTACGGCCCCGACGTGATCAAGGCGATGCGTCCGCATACGAAGAAGATCTTCGACGCGCATCTGATGATTTCACCTGTTGATCCCTACCTCGAAGCTTTCGCCAAGGCCGGCTGCGATCACATCACGGTGCATGCCGAAGCCGGGCCGCATCTGCATCGCTCGCTGCAGGCGATCCGCGCGCTCGGCAAAAAGGCCGGCGTCTCGCTCAATCCGGGAACGGCGATCTCGGCCATCGAATATGTGATCGACATGATCGACCTGGTGCTGGTGATGTCGGTCAATCCCGGCTTTGGCGGTCAGGCTTTCATCCGCTCCGCGATCGGCAAGGTCGGCGACCTCAGGGCGATGACGGCGGGACGGCCGATCGATATCGAGGTTGATGGTGGCGTGGGCCCGGATGTTTCCGGCGCATTGGCCGCCGCCGGCGCCAATGCGTTCGTCGCCGGCTCCGCCGTGTTCAAGGGTGGCACCGTGGAAAGCTACAAGGGAAATATCGCGGCGATCCGTAACCCCGCCGCGGCTGCGCGTGGGGAGATGGTTTAGAGCATGACCCGGAAAAGTGGAAACCGGTTTTCCGACAAGGTCATGCTCAAATAAAACGCGTTCAGCCTTTGCGCGTTCAGCCTCTGCGCGGCGTCTCGATCCCGCGCAGCAATAGCGCCAGCAACGCATCGACCCGCGCCGCAAGCTCGGGGTCTTTCCATTCCTCGGAATGTGCCGGGTGATGATAGCGCACGGTGGCATCGAAAATCGCGCGCGCCGACGCCCGGACGTCCGACGTATCGAACACGCCCTGCTTGACGCCGTCCGAAATGATGGCCACGACCTGATCGATCAAACCTTCCTTGTGCGCTCTGACGGCCGCGCACGCTTCGCGCGCCAGCGTCAGATAGGTCGCGAACATCTCGGGATCTTCGCAGACCGTCTTCTGTTTGGCCGTGCACAGCGTCCGCAGCCAGCGTTCGAGCCGCGCGGGCGCAGGGCCGGAATCTTTCGCGATCTGCGTGAGGGGGGCGCTGATTCGGTCGAGCCATCGCTTGGCCACCGCCTCGCGCAACGAAGCCTTGCTCGGGAAATGGCGGTAGACGCTGCCGTGGCTCACATCGAGCGCACGGGCAACATCGACCACCGTGGCTTTCGCCAGTCCGAAGCGACGTAATACGTCCTCGGTGACCTCAAGAATTCGCTCAGGCGTCAAAACCACAGCTTCGTTCATGCGAGCACCGTTTACTTGTTGCGGTCAGACCCTATTTAACGGGTGAATTTGGCGGCTTGTGCGGCCAAATGACGGGCCACCTGGGCATTGAGCCACTGGTGGATCCGGGAGGTCAGATATAAAATTTCAGTCGTCATGGCAGTTCTCGGTGAAGTTTCTTGGTTCGTCCCCGCATTTTGCGGTTCGTTGCTAGGGTTATATCGTATCTCGATGACAGATTTCAATATCTGTCAGTCAATATTCCGTGATTAAATGCGTTCGGCCGATCGAGCCCGCTATAAGCCTCGGTCATCCCGTTGTTGATGGACCCTGCGCCCTGCCGGCTGGCGTTTGTCTCACCGGAGTGGCTCTGCTAAAGCGCGGCGTAACCCCCTGAAACGTCAGAGTCCGCAATGATTCCCCGCTATACCCGCCCGGAAATGGCCTCCATTTGGGAGCCGCAAACCCGCTTCAAGATCTGGTTCGAGATCGAGGCGCATGCGGCGGATGCGCTGGCGGAACTCGGCGTGATCCCCAAGGAAGCCGCCAGGACCATCTGGGCCAAGGCCAGGGATGCGACCTTCGACGTCGCGCGCATCGACGAAATCGAGCGCGAGACCAAGCATGACGTAATCGCCTTCCTGACCCATCTGGCCGAGATCGTCGGCCCCGAAGCGCGCTTCGTGCACCAGGGCATGACCTCGTCCGACGTGCTCGACACCTGCCTCAACGTCCAGCTCACCCGCGCCGCCGACCTGCTGATCGCCGACGTCGACAAGGTGCTGGCGGCGGTGAAGAAACGCGCCTTCGAACACAAGATGACGCCGACCATCGGCCGCTCCCACGGCATCCACGCCGAACCCGTGACGTTCGGGCTGAAGCTTGCCTTTGCCTATGCGGAATTTTCCCGGGCCCGCGCCCGTCTGGTCGACGCCCGCAAGGAAGTCGCCACCTGCGCGATCTCGGGCGCGGTCGGCACCTTCGCTCAGATCGATCCGCGCGTGGAGGCCCATGTCGCCAAGGCGATGGGGCTGGTGCCGGAGCCGATCTCGACGCAAGTGATTCCGCGCGATCGCCACGCGATGTATTTTGCCACGCTTGGCGTGATCGCCTCCTCGGTCGAGCGGCTCGCCACCGAAATCCGCCACATGCAGCGTACCGAAGTGCTGGAAGCCGAGGAGTTCTTCTCCGAAGGCCAGAAGGGCTCGTCGGCGATGCCGCACAAGCGCAATCCTGTGCTGTCGGAGAATCTCACCGGCCTCGCCCGCATGGTGCGAGCCTATGTGACGCCGGCGATGGAGAACGTGGTGCTATGGCACGAACGCGATATCTCGCATTCCTCCGCCGAGCGCATGATCGGCCCCGACGCCACCGTGACATTGGACTTCGCGCTGAATCGTTTGGCCGGCTTGATCGACAAGCTGCTGATTTATCCGGCCAACATGCAGAAGAACCTCGACCGCCTCGGCGGCCTGGTGCATTCGCAGCGGCTGCTGATCGCGCTGACGCAGAAAGGCGCCAGCCGCGAGGACGCCTACAAATTCGTGCAGCGCAACGCGATGCCGGTATGGCGCGGCGAAGGCGACTTCCAGACGCTGCTGAAAAAAGACGCCGACGTGAAGAAATATCTCAGCGACGCCGAAATCGAAGAACAGTTCGACCTCGGCTATCACTTCAAGCACGTCGATACGATCTTCCAGCGCGTGTTCGGCGAGGCGTAGCGCAAAACCGCATCGCCGCCTCTCGGGCTTCCGGATCGCCGGTCCCAAGTCTAATCCGGCGTCTAATCCCGCGTCTGATCCCGCGGGCCGGAACCGGCGCGCGGCGATAGCTCTGGCATGATCGGGGCCATCAAAACAACTGAATGGTAACCTGGGATCGGCTAGGATATCGCGGTGTCAGCCTTTCCGACGATTCTCGTATTCGATTCCGGCCTCGGCGGCCTCACCGTCCTGCGTGAGATCGTGAAGGCGCGCCCGGACGCGCATTACGTCTATGTCGCCGACGACGCGTTCTTTCCCTACGGCCACCACAGCGAAGAAGCGATCATCGCGCGGGTGGTGCCGCTGATCGGCGAGCTGATATCGGCACATGCGCCCGATCTGGTGGTGATCGCCTGCAACACCGCCTCGACCCTGGTGATGTCGCATCTCCGCGACGGCTACCGATTGCCTTTCGTCGGCACGGTCCCCGCCATCAAGCCGGCCTGCGCCAGTTCGAAAACAAAACGCGTGTCGGTGCTCGGGACCAGGGGCACCGTCACGCGCGAATACACCCACGCGCTGATCCGTGATTTCGCGCAAGGGTGCGAAGTGACCCTGGTCGGATCGCCGGATCTGGCCTCGCTGGCGGAAGCGGCGCTGAGCGGCGTTACGGTCGACGATTCCGTGATCGCAGCCGAACTGGCGCCGTGTTTTGTCGGAGCCGATGCGGACGCGTCAGCCCGAACCGATACGGTGGTGCTGGCCTGCACGCATTATCCGCTGCTGCTCGACCGGTTCGCCCAACTGGCGCCATGGCCGGTCGACTGGATCGATCCCGCACCCGCGATCGCGCGACGGGTCGCGGATCTGCTCGGGCCCGCCGGCCGTGATGCCGACCAGACCGGCGCCGAAATGATCTTCACTTCGGGCCGACCGCACGCGCTGAGCCAGGCGCTGATGCCGTTTTTCGGCGGGCGCGTTCCGGCGTAGCGCCGCTAAACTATCCCAAACGCAGGCCATGAAGTTTTTCAACCGCGACTTGAACGATCGGCACAGAGTGTTGATCTGATCGAGCGCCAGATTGGCGGTCCTCACCAGGGCGCGGAATGAGTGACCTAACGCACATTCTGCGCCGTAGCTTTGTGCCAAAAGACATCCGTGAGTCCCCGGATGGGGGGAAGCGAACTCGACGTCGTTCAGTGCGCGTTTCGATCCTGATTCCGTTAATCAGGGTTGTCGTCACATCGGCCGTCGACCATAATCCCCTGGTCCCAGCAATGAATGGGTGCCCGAAACATGAGTGAGCCGGAATCACAATCTGAGGTTTCCCCGGGCGCGCCCGGCGAGCAAGGCCGGCCTCCACGTCAGGAGCCGCCGCGCGGCAAGAAACCTGGCTCCTCTCGCGGCATCGTGATCGGAATTGCCGGCGGGCTGGTGATCGCTGGAATAGCCGCGGGCGTCTTGCTGCCCAACATCGTCCGCGACAAGCCGCCTGTTGTCGGTGAGGAATCCACTCTGGAAGTGCTTGTACCCGCCGACATCAATGCAGCCCTCCCTACCCTCGATCCGGGAACTTCGAAAGCAGCGGTGGATGACGCGAAGAACTGCAAGGCGCCGCTGGCATGGGTGACGTTGACGCAACGGAATGGGCATGGCGGCATGGTGCGCATCCGTTCGGGACAATATCTGTCACCGCCGATCAAGCTCACCCCGGCACCTCAGCGCGTCGCTGTCCCCTATCCCGCGCCTTATCCCATGGGCCGTGGCGTTTTGACATTGGTCGGCGAGGCGGACCAGGTGGGGCTCTACCTGAGGCCGGGTGGTATTTCGGACGTGAACGGCACGTATTCCGTCAACGTGAGATGGCAGGTTCGCAGCCCGTGCCCATCATGAATGCGCAAATTGGGTGAACCGGACGCCGTGATTGGGAATTGCCGTCAATGAAGAACTTCTTCCGCAACAACCCGATGGCCGGCATGTGCGTCGCCATGATTGTGGCCGCGGTCGCCACCAACTGGATGCTTAATCCGAGATCCGGTCCATTCAGCGCATTGACATGGGCAAACTCGCTTACGGTTGGTGCCGTGCTTCTGATCATGGTGGCCGGCGTCGCAATGACCTATGTGGCGATGCGGCTCGCCAGCGACCCCACCGGATTCGGATTGGTCCCCGTCGGGGAGGGCTATACGGTCGGGCGTCGGCTGAACGTGGATTCTGCTTCCACGTCTGTCCGCAACGCCGACGAGGTGCTCGACGAACTTGACCAGATGATAGGGCTCAGCTCCGTCAAGGAGGAGGTCAACAAGTTGCTGGCCGGCATTGAAGTCGAGCGCAAGCGCCGTGAACAGGGCTTGCCGGTGGCGAAGGTGAGCCGGCACATGGTGTTCACCGGGCCGTCCGGCGCCGGCAAGACCGAGATCGCGCGCGCCCTGGGCGAGATTTATCGCTCGCTTAAAGTGCTGCGCAAAGGACACGTGGTCGAGGTGCAGCGCGCCGATCTGGTCGCAGGTTATATCGGGCAGACGGCCATCAAGACGCTGGACAAATGCAAGGAGGCACTCGACGGCATCCTCTTCGTCGATGAAGCCTATTCGCTCGCGGGCGAAGGCAAGGATTTCGGCCACGAGGCCATCGCGACGTTGATCAAGTTCATGGAAGACAACCGCGACCGCGTCATGGTGATCGCCGCCGGATACCCGAATGAAATGCGGCGCTTCATCGCCATGAATCCGGGCATGGCGAGCCGCTTCAACAGGACCATCGAATTCCCGGCCTATGAGCCGAAAGAGCTGGCTGCGATCTTGCGATTGATGGCCAAGCGACAGCGCACGGAGTTGCCCGACATCCTCGAGCAAAGCCTGGTCCCCTGGATCGAATCCCAGTGGAAAAGCGAGGGCTGGGGCAACGCGCGCGAGATGCGCAACCTTCTTGACAAGGCGGGCGAAGCCCAGTCCTTGCGCGTGGCCGTCGATCCGAACGCCGACATAAGCAAGGTCGAGATGGTCGACTTCGAAAGCGCAGGCGTGCCTTTGATGCGAACGCGCGTCCCGCCGCCGGCCCCTCCGCCCGTGCCGACCATACTAACTCCGGCTCCGATCGTGGTTGAACACGCGCTGGTGCCTTCTTCGCCCGACCATTTGGCGCCGCGCGCCGGGCGCAGGCTAAAGGTTGAGGCCACTATCCCTTCTGAACGCACGCTCGATCAGGCGCTGGACCACCTCGAAGAGATGGTCGGACTGGAGCCGGTCAAGGAGGAGGTGAACAGGCTCATGTCGTCGCTTGAAGTCGAGCGCGTGCGCCGCGAGCAAGGTCTCGTCACCGCGCCCATCAGCCGGCACATGGTATTCACCGGTCCGCCCGGAGTGGGGAAGACCGAGATCGCGCGCGCCCTTGGCGAGATCTATCGTTCACTCAACGTGCTGCGAAAAGGTCATCTGGTTGAGACTGACCGCTCGGGTCTCGTCGCGGGTTATATCGGCCAAACCGCTCCCAGGACGCTCGATAAATGCAAGGAAGCGCTCGACGGCATCCTGTTCATCGATGAAGCGTATTCGCTCGCCCGGCCGGGTAATGATTTCGGCCAGGAGGCCATCGATACGCTGCTCAAATTCATGGAGGACAACCGCGACCGCATCATCGTCATTGTCGCGGGTTACCCGACTGAGATGCAGCGCTTCATCGGTAGCAATCCCGGCCTTGCCAGCCGCTTCACCAAGACGATCGAGTTTCCGCCCTATGCCGCGAACGAGCTCGCCGCCATCCTGCGGGTAATGGCAAAACGACAAAACTTCGTATTGCCTGACGATGTGGAGTCCAGCCTCGGACCGTGGATCAAGCTGGGCACGCGCAATAAGTCGTGGGGACAGGCGCGCGAGATGCGAACGCTGCTGGAGCGCGCGCGCGAGGCGCAGGCCATGCGCATTGCGCACGACCCTTCGGCGGACGTGCGTCAGCTTGCCATGGCGGATGTTGACGCGGCCATCCGGATTTCCGGATATCGCGAGACCGTGCCGGAGAAGATCAGCGATACCCTCGTCAAGATTCCCGCGCTCCCTCGCTCGGTCAGACTCTTGTCAGAGGGGACATCCGCTCTGCAGGCCGCTGTTGTGACAATAAAACTGGAAGGTGGTGGCCACGGCAGCGGCTTTTTTATCTCCAGGGACGGGTATCTCTTGACCAACCAGCACGTGGTACAAGACAACAAATTTGTAACCATCAAACTGACAACTGGCCGTCAGATGCCTGGCGAGGTGTTGCGATCGCACAAGGCGCGAGATGTCGCCTTGGTCAAGGTGAACGAAGCGGCCATGAATGCGCTGCCGCTGCAGCTCGAACCACCTGATGTCGCCGCCGAGGTCTATGCGGTAGGTACGCCGCAAGATGAGAAATATTCGACGACCATCACCAAAGGCATCGTCAGCGCCTATCGCACGGAAAACGATCTCAAGCTCATACAAAGCGACGCCACCATCCATGGCGGCAGTAGCGGAGGAGCCATGGTGGACCGGTTCGGCAATGTCGTTGCCATCAGCGTTTCCGGATTTACCATGTCGGAGAGGAAGGTAGGCACAAGCATCAACTTCTTCATTCCCGTCGCCGACGCGCTCAAGTTCCTCGCCGTTGAGCTGGTCGAGCAGGACGTGGCATAGCCGCAAACGAAGCAATCGGCCTCCGCGATGGAATTAGGACAGACAAACTCGATGACAGCGATGGGTCGAACAGCGGCCTTGCATATCGCGTTCTGGCAGTACGATCCCTGGTACCGTCGCGCGTGGCTTGTCTGGCCGCAGCTGACAGCAATTCTTCTTGCGAGCTGGTTTCTTTTGGGTCTTCCAGAAGCAGCAGTTCCGCTGGGCAACTGGGCAAAGCCCGCCGATTGCACCAACGCGTCGACCCCGGGCTGCGCGGCAACCCGGCACGCCGTGTATATCTGGGACGACGATGAGGTCGGCAAACCCACGATCGCCAATCAGATCACGGTCAACGTCGACCGGTCGAATTTTCGAAATTCTGCCGCGGACGACCAGCCGAAACTCGCGGCGGCGCTCGGCGCCTACTATCGCTATGATTGGGCGAAGACGATCGATATCCTGAAATCGGCGAACGCAAGCGACCCGAACGTTCAGTTCGTCACAGCGCTCGCTTTGCTAATCCCAAACTCGACCGACCAGTCGCGCAACGCGCAAGCGTTGCTGCGCGAGGCGATTGCCGGAGGACATCGTCAGGCTGGCAGCGTGCTTGGCCGTGTCCTCTTCGTGGGCGCGGGCGGCTTGCCCAGGGATGAGATGGCGGGACGGAAGTTGATCGATGACGCCGTGGCGGCTGGCGAGCCATACGCGATGCGACTGGCTGCTGCCGGATACGTCAGCGGCGAATTTGGCGGCACGTTCGATACTGTCAAGGCAGTCGATCTCTTGCGCAGGGCGGCGGATCGCGGCGAACTCATCGCCATGGCGCAGCTTGCCTACTGCATCAATACCGGGCGGGGTGGGCTTGCCCGCGACGACGCGAAGACGATCGACTATCTGCGACGCGCGGCGGATGCAGGGTTTGACGGGGCACAGACCACGCTCGCACGGTGGTTCAGAGACATATCTGGCTATCAAGAAAGTGCCGATTTGTCGGAATCGATCAAGTGGTACGAGCGCTCCTACAAGCAAGGGCACTCGATATACGCTCTCAGCGAGCTCGCTTATGTCCATAGATACGCGCGCGCGGCGCCGTGGTTCGACACCAAGCGCTCGTTTGAATTACTCCAGCTTTGCGCGCCTTACAGAAATGCCTATTGCCATTATTGGCTTGCCCGTGCCTATCACGACGGTGCCGGAACAACGCGAGACTACACCCAGGCCTACGCTCACTACACGGTTGCGAAAGAGCTCGGGCGGCAAGATGCCAACCTTCAGAAACTCGATGATTTCCTCCAACCTGCCATCAAGACCAGCGCAGCAGAACTCGCCAAGAGCATCTCGGCGGGCCTCAAACCGGTACCGCGCCCAATCCGGCTGGAAATAGCGGAGACTGAGACCGCGGGCCCATCCCCGTGGCCGGCCCCCGCCCCGCGACCGGCATCACCTTGATCCGCTAACGAATAGTCTTGCTGGTTCGTAACTATTCAAGCGCGTGCGAAGCATGGGATGGGTCTAGTTGCGTTATTGTCTCCGGACAATTCATATCCCGCACTGATGAGAGAAAGATATCGGTGCCCACCACCGCGTGGATCTTGCTCGTTCCCGTGTCATGGGGGAAAATCCGATCGATGAGGAGTTTCGTCATGAAGAGGTATTCGCTCACAGTGGCGGCCTCAGTGTTAGGTCTGGCCCTTGTGCTATTGCCGTCCGCCAATGTGCAGGCTGCCGAAATTCAGGTATTGGCGGGCGGCGCGATGACGGCCGCCATAAAAGAGCTCGGCGCGCGATTCGAGAGTTCCACCGGCCATAAACTTGTAATTCGCTTCGGCACCACCCCCGAACTGATCAAGCTGGCCACGACTGGTGGGCCCTTCGACGTTGGTGTTGTCCCTCGGGAGGTTTTCAAGGACGCCGCAGCTCAGGCTCGCTTCGTTACCGGACCGACAACCGATATCGCTCGCGTCGGCCTGGGCGTCGCCGTCCGAGCGGGGGCTCCCAAGCCCCAGATAAGCACCCCCGATGCGCTGAAGCAGACGCTGCTCAAGGCGCAATCTATTGCTTCCATACCCGCGAGCGCGGCTGGTGCCCAGGTTTTCGGAGTCTTCGAACGTCTCGGCATCGGCGAGGCAATGAAAGCTAAGACAAAGGCCCAGGCCACGCCCGCCCAGATCGTTCAAGCGATTTCGAATGGCGACGCCGAGCTTGGAGTGTTTCTCATCAATGTGCTGACGGCTCCCGGTCTGGACGTCGTCGGTCCGTTTCCCGCCGAATTACAGCAGGAGGTTGTTTTCACGTCAGCCATTGCCGCAAACGCGAAGGAAGCGGAAGCCGCCAAGGCTTTCATCACCTATCTGACCACGCCTGCCGCCGCCGCCGTTATCAAGGCCAAGGGCATGGATCCTGGCTGAGGCGAGCATATTAACCGCGACGACCGACCGTCATCGCCTCGACATCAGCGACATCAGCTCTGCTGTGACGATGGTTTTGATGCAAGTTCAGCCCTATCAAAGTCCTCGTTTGAGCCGCTAGGATGGCGTCTCCCGAGCTTGGGGTTAGACATGCGACGGCGCGATTTCATTACGTTCTTGGTAGGCGGCACTGTGGCGGCGGGGCCGCTTGCGGCGCGCGCGCAGCAGCCGACAAAGGTGCCGCGCATCGGCGTGCTTCTCATCAGTGGCCCAGAACCCATGGGGCCATTTCGCGAGGCGCTCCGCGATCTTGGTTATGCCGAGGGGAAGAATATCCAGATTGAAGTCCGATCGGCGCAAGGCCAAGTCGCTCGCCTCCCCGAACTGGCGGCGGAACTGGTTAGCAGCCAAGTCGACGTCATCGTCGCGATACAGACCCCGGCCGTCTATGCGGCGAAGAACGCCACGCGCGACATTCCCATCGTCATCATGGCGGGCGACCCAATCGGGACGGGGCTGATCAGCAACCTTGCGCGGCCGGACGGCAATCTCACCGGATTGTCCGGGGCCGCCGCCGAACTGGCGGCCAAGAGCCTCGAATTGATCCCCGAAATGGTGCCAGGGGCGCGCCGCGTGGGCGTTCTGGGCAATGCCAATGATCCGTTCATGAAGCCCTTTCTCGATGACATCCAGCAGGCCGCCCCCAAAGTGCGCCTTGAAGTCCATCAGATCATCGTTCGCGGCAGCAGCGAGCTGGACGGCGCCTTCGCAGCAATCGCCCGCGCGCAAGTTGACGCCGTCATGATCCAGGGCAGCCTCTCGGACAAGCTGACGGTCGGTCTGGCACTAAAATACCGGTTACCATCTCTCTCGACCCAAAATTCCGCAGTGCAGGCGGGCATCCTGATGTCCTATAGCGCGAATCTGACGGAGCGAGGCCACGAGATCGCGCGGTATGTGGACAAAATCCTCAAAGGTACCATGCCAGGCGATCTTCCGGTCCAGCAGCCGACCAGGTACGAGTTAGCAATCAACCTCAAGACCGCCAAGGCACTGGGCCTCACCGTGCCACCAGCGCTGCTCGCCCGCGCCGACATGGTGATTGAATGAGACGGGAAATACGGGGAATACGGTGACAGTGCTGGACTGCACCCCGTAAGTGAGACACGGTAATTTCTGTGACAGGTTATCCTGGAGGATGACCTATGACAGACAAACTGACGTGCAGGACGTTTCCGACGGCCTTCAAACTGGC
>JBDTKZ010000080.1:0-60125 GCA_039935075.1 Bradyrhizobium sp. | reverse complement strand
AAAACGGCGCTCCCATGGGGAGCGCCGCTTGGTTGTTTCAGGCAGACGGTGTCAGTGCGCGGTCAGGCCGCCCGGGGCTTCGTCCGCGGTGTCCGGCTTGACCGGCACCTTGGGGTCTTCTTCCCAGATGATCGGCACCGGCGGCCGCACCAGGGCCTTGACGAGGACCTCGTCGAGGTAAGCCACCGGAATGATCTCCATCCCGCCCTTGATCGCATCGGAAATCTCCGTGAGATCCTTGGCGTTATCTTCCGGTATCAGCACCGTCTTGATGCCACCGCGGGCCGCAGCCAGCAGCTTCTCCTTCAAGCCGCCGATCGGCAACACCCGGCCGCGCAGCGTAATCTCGCCGGTCATCGCGACATCGTGCCTGACCGGAATGCCGGTCATGACAGAGATGATCGTGGTGGCCATCGCGACACCCGCCGACGGTCCGTCCTTCGGGGTCGCCCCCTCCGGCACGTGGACGTGGATGTCCCGCTTGTCGAACAAAGGCGGCTCGATGCCGTAGACGATCGCGCGCGAGCGGACATAGGACGCCGCCGCCGAAATCGACTCCTTCATCACGTCACGCAGATTGCCCGTGACCGTCATCTTGCCCTTGCCGGGCATCATGACGCCTTCGATGGTGAGCAACTCACCACCGACATCGGTCCAGGCTAACCCGGTGACGATACCGACCTGAGGCTCGCTCTCGATCTCGCCGTAACGATATTTCGGTACGCCGAGAAATTCCTCAAGCGACTTCTCGGTCACCTTCACCGACTTCTTCTTGGAAATCATCAGCTCCTTCACCGCCTTGCGGGCGAGTGTCGACAGCTCACGCTCCAGGTTACGCACGCCCGCTTCGCGGGTGTAGCGGCGGATCATCAGCAACAACGCGTCGTCGTCGATCGACCATTCCTTCGAATCCAGGCCATGCTTGGAGATCGCGTTCGGGATCAGATGCTTGCGCGCGATCTCGACCTTTTCGTTCTCGGTGTAGCCGGCGATCCGGATGATCTCCATGCGGTCCATCAGCGGCCCGGGAATATTCAGCGTATTCGCGGTCGTGATGAACATCACGTTGGACAGATCGTAGTCGACCTCCAGATAGTGGTCGTTGAAGGTCGCGTTCTGCTCGGGGTCGAGGACCTCTAGCAGGGCCGAGGACGGATCGCCGCGGAAATCGGCGCCCATCTTGTCGATCTCGTCCAGCAGGAACAGCGGATTCGAGGTCTTCGCCTTCCGCATCGACTGGATGACCTTGCCGGGCATCGAGCCGATATAGGTGCGGCGGTGACCGCGTATCTCGGCTTCATCGCGCACGCCGCCGAGCGATACGCGCACGAATTCGCGTCCCGTCGCCTTGGCGATCGACTTGCCGAGCGAGGTCTTGCCGACGCCGGGAGGGCCGACCAGGCACAGGATCGGGCCGGTCAACTTGTTGGCGCGCGACTGCACCGCCAAATACTCGACGATACGATCCTTGACCTTCTCCAGCCCATAGTGATCGTCGTCCAGCACCGCTTGCGCCGCGACCAGATCCTTCTTCACCTTGGACTTCTTGTTCCACGGAATCGACAGCAGCCAGTCGAGATAATTGCGCACGACGGTCGCTTCCGCGGACATCGGCGACATCTGGCGCAGCTTCTTCAGCTCGTGCTGCGCCTTCTCGCGGGCTTCCTTCGACAGCTTGGTCTTGGCGATCTTCTCTTCGAGATCGGCGAGTTCATCCCGGCCCTCGTCATCGCCGAGTTCCTTCTGGATCGCCTTCATCTGCTCGTTGAGATAATACTCGCGCTGGGTCTTCTCCATCTGGC
The DNA here is from genome assembly GCA_039935075.1 of Bradyrhizobium sp. GTDB lineage: Bacteria > Pseudomonadota > Alphaproteobacteria > Rhizobiales > Xanthobacteraceae > Bradyrhizobium. The sequence goes on along the minus strand of JBDTKZ010000080.1, from coordinate 58,323 downwards.
GCTTGACGCGCGAGCGGATGCGCTTCTCGACCTGCAGGACCGAGATCTCGCTCTCCATCAACCCCAGCACCTTCTCCAGGCGCGCGGTCACGGACAACGTCTCCAGGATGGCCTGGCGATCGGCGATCTTGACGGCCAGATGCGAAGCGACCTGATCGCCCAGTTTGGCGAAATCGGTGATGGCCTGCACCACGCCGACGACTTCGGCCGAGATCTTCTTGTTGAGCTTCACATAGCTCTCGAAATCGGACACCACCGAACGCGCCAGCGCTTCCGCCTCGACGGAGCTGCCGTCGGTGTCGGCGAGCGCCACGGCGGTGGCTTCGTAATATTCCGATCGGTCGGAGTATTTTTCGACGCGCGCGCGCTCGAGCCCTTCCACCAGCACCTTCACGGTGCCGTCGGGCAATTTGAGCAGCTGCAGGACGCTGGCAAGCGTGCCGGTCTCATAAATCGAATCCGGAGTCGGATCATCATCCGACGCGTTCTTTTGCGTCGCCAGCATGATCAACGCGTCGTTCTTCATCACCTCTTCGAGCGCGCGGATCGATTTCTCGCGGCCGACGAACAGGGGCACGATGATGTTGGGGAAAACGACGATGTCGCGGAGCGGCAGCACCGGGTAGGAGCGGCTTTCACCGTGAACGATAGTTGGCCGGGGTTTCGGGGTCGTCATGGCCTATTCCTTTTGTTGTGCCCCCTCGCACGCAGTCCGCCCTTTTGCGCAACCGCCACAAGGTGCCGGGATGGGGTCGTTTGCCCTTGCTGGAGCCTGCTTCCCCGGTTCGTGGAGTGACGAATCTCACGCATGATTTTCGTCACCGACAGCATTAGGTGGCTATCGACTGGGGGGGTGTCAAGTCTGGGAAATGCCCGCCAAATGGGGCTTAGGCGCGCGGTGCGAGCCGGGTGGCGGCTGCGCCGCCGAGGCCGCGGGAAAGGTCCCGCAGCCGCAATTCAGGGGTCACCGAACCAGCGCGATCAGGCGCTGGCGCTGCTTTCGACCGCACGGTCGGAACGATCGGCGTAGATGTAGAGCGGACGCGCCGTCCCCTCCACCACTTCGCGCGAGATCACGACTTCCTCGACGCCTTCCAGACCCGGAAGATCGAACATGGTCTCGAGCAGAATGCTTTCGAGGATCGAGCGCAGTCCGCGCGCGCCGGTCTTGCGCTCAATCGCCCTGCGGGCAACCGCGCCAAGCGCCTCGTCGGCGAATGTCAGCTCGATGTTCTCCATTTCGAACAGCCGCTGATACTGCTTCACCAGCGCGTTCTTCGGATCGGTCAGAATCTTCTTCAACGAAGCTTCGTCGAGATCTTCCAGCGTCGCGACGACCGGCAAGCGGCCGACGAATTCCGGGATCAGGCCGTACTTCAGCAGATCCTCGGGCTCGACGTGGCGGAAGATTTCGCCGGTGCGACGATCTTCCGGTGCCAGCACCTGGGCGGCAAAGCCGATCGAGGTCGAACGGCCGCGCGCCGAGATGATCTTCTCGAGCCCCGAGAACGCACCGCCGCAGATGAACAGGATGTTGGTGGTGTCGACCTGCAGGAACTCCTGCTGCGGATGCTTGCGACCGCCCTGCGGAGGAACCGAGGCAACGGTGCCTTCCATGATCTTCAGCAGCGCCTGCTGCACGCCCTCGCCCGACACGTCGCGGGTGATCGAGGGATTGTCGGACTTGCGGCTGATCTTGTCGATTTCGTCGATATAGACGATGCCGCGCTGCGCGCGCTCGACATTGTAGTCGGCCGACTGCAACAGCTTCAGGATGATGTTCTCGACGTCCTCACCGACATAGCCGGCTTCGGTCAGCGTCGTCGCATCCGCCATCGTGAAGGGAACATCGAGAATCCGTGCCAGCGTCTGCGCCAACAGCGTCTTGCCCGAACCGGTCGGGCCGATCAGCAGGATGTTGGATTTCGCCAGCTCGACATCGTTGTGCTTGGTCTGGTGATTGAGCCGCTTGTAGTGATTGTGGACCGCGACCGACAGCACCTTCTTGGCATGGCTCTGACCGATGACATAGTCATCGAGAACCTTGCAGATTTCCTTCGGCGTCGGGATGCCATCGCGGGACTTCACCAGCGAGGATTTGTTCTCCTCACGGATAATATCCATGCAGAGCTCAACGCATTCGTCGCAGATGAAGACGGTGGGACCCGCGATCAACTTGCGTACTTCGTGCTGACTCTTGCCACAGAACGAGCAATATAGCGTGTTCTTGGAGTCGCTCGTGCCGACCTTACTCATTCTTATCTCCGTCCGCCGTTCGATCCCGTCAGCTCGTTGATCTCAAAAGCTCGTTGATCTCAAACCCTGTGTCCTATTCCGGCACCGCCGGCACAGAATTATAGATAGAGCAAAATTCGTACCAAAAAAGACCCTGCTCTCCCGAAACCGCGAATCACGGTTAGCTCGAATCCCTCACAAACATAACCTATCCGACCTAGCCAACCATGCTGACAGCCGACTATCAAGAATTCCCTAATCAGCCGCGCTTCGGATATCCGTGACAATACCGTGATTTGCCGCAGCCGCGCGAGCGCCAGATACGGAAATCAGCCAAGCGTTGCGCGATTGCCACGCCGCCAAACCGGCACGAAAGCGGAACTTTGTGCCCGAGCGAGGGCACAAAAGTGCCGCAGGCGGCCGAATTTGCCGGTGGCGGCACGATCGCTGAGGTTAACAAAAGGCAGGAACCCGCCATTTACCGGGTTCCTCGCAGGCGCGCCCCGTTCGCCGGGACGCCCGTCGGTTACAGGGCTTCCTTATCCGAGAAGTCCAGAAATCAGGGAGCTTTGGGCGTCGGTTCTTCCGAGCGCTTGTCGATCACCTTATCGACGATCCCGAATTCACGCGCCATTTCCGCGGTGAGGAATTTGTCGCGTTCCAGCGCATCCTCAATCGCTTTGTAGGTCTGGCCGGTGTGCTTCACATAGATTTCGTTGAGGCGCTTCTTGAGATTAAGAATCTCTTGCGCGTGCAGCATGATGTCGGTGGCCTGGCCCTGGAAACCACCGGAGGGCTGATGCACCATGATGCGCGAATTCGGCAGCGAGAAGCGCATGTCCTTTTCGCCCGCCGCCAGCAACAGCGAGCCCATCGAGGCCGCCTGTCCGGTGCACAACGTCGACACCGGCGGACGGATGAACTGCATGGTGTCGTAGATCGCAAGTCCCGACGTCACCACGCCACCTGGCGAATTGATGTACATCGAGATTTCCTTCTTCGGATTTTCGGCTTCAAGGAACAGAAGCTGGGCGACCGTCAGCGTCGACATGCCATCCTCGACCGGTCCGGTCACGAAGATGATGCGCTCTTTCAGCAGGCGCGAGAAAATGTCGTAGGCGCGTTCACCGCGGTTCGTCTGCTCGACCACCATCGGGACGAGGTTCATGTAGGTTTCAACGGGATCGCGCATTAGTCACCCCAAGGGTTAGATAGTGGGTTGGCGGGGCGCACATCCACCGGCGAGGAAAAAACCGTAATTTGCCGGCGCGGACGAACGTCCCGTGATGCAAGGACTTCGCAAGATGTGCTCACAGATATGGGGCAATTCCCCGGTAACAAGACCGGGCAACGGCGCAGTGAGCTAGACAAGTTCAAGCTGATTCGCGGCAGCAGGCCTAGCGACGGATGCCGTCGCCAGGGCGCTTTCACAGTTCATCATTAACGCCAAGTACCGCTTAAGCACTCGCAGAAATACCGATACGGACGCCGATATCAGGCGGCGCTCTTCTCGTCGTCCTCGTCCTTGAACAGATCCTCGCGGGTGACCTTCTTTTCGGTCACATTGGCGAGTTCGAGGATGAAATCGACGACCTTGTCCTCATAGATCGGCGCACGAAGCTGGGCCAGCGCGTTGGCATTGTTGCGATAGTAGTCCCAGACTTCCTTCTCGCGTCCCGGCATCGAACGCGCGCGCTCGATCACGGCACGGCTGACCTCATCGTCGGTCACCGTGATCTTGTTCTTCTCGCCGATCTCCGACAGCACGAGGCCGAGCCGCACCCGGCGGTCGGCGATCTTGTGATATTCTTCCTTCGCCGCCTCTTCGGTCGTGTTCTCGTCGGCGAAGGTCTTGGCGCTGGATTCCATCTCGGCCTTGATCGAGTTCCACATCAACTGGAACTCCTCATCGACCAGCGACGGCGGCGCCTCGAAGCGATGGGTCTCGTCGAGACGATCGAGCAGGATGCGCTTGACCCGCTGGCGGGTCGCACCGGCGAACTCGGCGGTCAGCCGCTCACGCGCGGCTTCCTTCAACTTGTCGAGCGATTCAAGACCCAGCGACTTGGCGAACTCGTCGTCAATCACGGTGTCTTGCGGCGCTTCGATCGCGGTCGCGGTGGTCTCGAACTCGGCCGGCTGGCCGGCCAGCTTCTCGCTGGCGTAATTCTTCGGGAATGAAACCTTCAGGGTGCGGGTTTCGTTCGCGGCGATACCGGCCAGTTGCTCCTCGAATCCGGGAATGAACTGTCCGGCGCCGATCACGACCTGAATGCCTTCGCCGGCGCCGCCCTCGAACGGCGTGCCGTCGATGGTGCCCTTGAAGGTGATGGTCACGCGATCGCCGGTTTCCGCTTTCGCGCCTTCGGCCTTGGCCGCATAGTTGCGGTTCTGGTCGGCGATCCGCTTGATGGCCTCATCAACATCGGTGTCGCTGACATCGACCACCGGCTTCTCGACGGTAAAGCTCTTGAAGTCGGCGAGCTGGATCGCGGGCACGACCTCGATCGAAACCGTATAAGTGAGATCGGACTTGCCGTTCAGGATATCCTCGACGGCCTTCTCTTCCGTCGGCATCGTGACCTTGGGTTCGGTCGCCAGACGAAAGCCGCGCTCGGTGAAGATTTGCGAGTTGGTATCACGGATCGTCTGCTCGACGGTCTCCGCCATCACCGACTTGCCATACACCTTCTTGAGGTGGCTGACCGGCACCTTGCCGGGACGAAAGCCGTTCAGACGGACCTTGTCCTTGAGATCGACCAGACGGGCGCCCGCCTTGGCGTCGAGATCCGCCGCCGGAACGCTGATCTGGAACTCGTGCTTCAATCCCTCGGCGAGGGTTTCTGTGACCTGCATGGTGTTCAATCTTCTTCCGCTTTCGTCCCAAGCCGACGGCCCCGGACAGTGTCAATGTGGTCGGCGCTCGACCGTTTAAGCCTGCGCCGGTGGTTCGGCCAACCCTCCCCGCCCAAGGGAAAGGCTCGCCGGAATTCGTCATGCAAACGCTTGGATAGAGCGCTTGGTGCGGGCGGAGGGACTCGAACCCCCACAACTTTCGTCACTGGAACCTAAATCCAGCGCGTCTACCAATTCCGCCACGCCCGCTAATAGCATCATGTTCGGCCGCGATGCCGCGAGCGGCGGGCTTATAACATGGGCCCACCGGTTCGCAGCAAAAAAATGGCCGTTCGGAGGCCTCCCGGGAGGTAACCGCAGCGGCTGGACATATCCAGCAGAAAATGGTCCGCCATCGCCATGTCCGACCGCATTTTCCATCCCGATCGACGCGCGCTGATGGCCGGATTGGGGGCTGCCACGCTCAGTCCGCTGCTGCCCCACATGGCGGCCGCCGAGGTCCGGCAGATGGTGGCGCTGCAGGCCAAAGCCAGCGCCATGGCACTGCGTCCCGGGCAGCTGGATACGCCGATCTGGTCGATTGGCGCCCAGAACGATGCGCTCCGCTTCAAACGCGGCGATACACTCGACGTAAACCTCACCAACGATACTACCGCACCGATCGCGCTCAATTGGCGTGGGCTCGACGGCGTCCCGACAGTCGAGCCGCTGCTGGCCGAACCAGCGCTCGCCGCTCAGGCCAAGCAAAGCCTGGTAGTTCCCTTGCGTCACGCCGGGACATTCATGTGCGACCTCCGGCTCCTCGGCGACGGCCAAGGGCGGCCCTCGGCGGCACGGGCGCTGATCGTCGGCGAGAGTGACGCGGTCGCCGTCGACCGCGACGAGGCCTTGCTGTTCGAGGACTGGCGACTGCGACCGGATGGAATAGCCGTTACGCCGGGCAGCGATCCCAACGACACGGTGGCTATCTACACGGTCAACGGCCAGCGCACGCTCGACATCCCGGTGCGCCTGCGCGATCGCCTCAGACTTCGCTTTATCAATGCTTTTCAACGCAATGTTATCGCAATAAAAATCGAAAATCATGATGTCCAGGTGATAGCCTTGGACGGGCAACCGTCCGAACCGTTCTTGGCCCGCAACGGCGCTGTGGTGCTGGCGCCCGGCGGCCGGGCCGATGTCTTCATCGACACTGTAATCGCCCCCGGCGCGGCCGCCTCCATCCTGCTGCACGACGGCACCGAGGCGCGCCCGATCGCCAGGCTGGTCGGCTCCAGGGAAGCGCCAGTCCGGAGCGCTCTGCTTGCGGCGGCCCTGCCGCTACTGTCCAACGGCCTGCCCGATCGACTGGACCTCAGAACCGCCCTCCGGGTCGACCTGCCCCTGAACGGCCCGCATGCCGGCTGGATCGCGCCCGCCACCTTCTCGACGTCCGCAGCCCCCGCGTTCAAGGCCAAGGCCGGCCGCGTCGTGGTGCTGGCTCTGACCAACCGCGCCGACAAGGCCATCGTGTTCCACCTCCACGGCCATCACTTCCGGTTACTGGACCGGCTCGACGATGGCTGGAAGCCGTTTTGGCTGGATACCCTCGCGGTCGAGCCCGGCCAGACCCAGCGCATCGCCTGCGCCGCCGACGCCGCCGGGCGCTGGCTGATGGAAGCGACCGCAACGGATTGGGCGGCACCGCGGCGATTACGATGGTACAGTGTCGAGTGAGGAAACCAGCATGAGCCGATCCCTTCCTGCCATTCGCAGCATCAAAGCGAGAGCCGTCGTTGCGCCGATCTCACGTCCGGTGCGAACCGCCTTCGGGGTAATTGAAACAGCACCGCTGGTGCTGATCGATGTCACGACTGATCAAGGTGTTACTGGCCATTCCTATATCTTTGCCTACACCGGGATGACGCTTAAGCCGCTGCTGCAGTTGATCGAGGAAATCGGCCGCGACCTCACCGGCAAGGCGATGGTGCCGTTCGATCTGATGGCGGCGATGGACGCCAAGTTCAGGCTGCTCGGCTGGCAAGGGCTGGTCGGCATGGCGGTGTCGGGCCTCGACATGGCCTATTGGGACGCGCTTGGACAGCTCGCGGGTAAGCCATTGGCAGAGTTGCTGGGCGGATCGCCACGGCCGATGCGGGCCTATGACAGCTATGGCGCCGTCGATCCCGTCACCGATGCGGCGGCGCTGCGCCGATCGGTCGACCAGGGCTTTCGCGGCATCAAGATCAAGGGCGGCGACGGCGATGCCGCCAAAGACGAACGCGTCGTCAAGGGCGTCCGCGCCTTGCTCGGCCCCGACATCGCGCTGATGCTCGACTTTAACCAGTCGCTGGATCCCGCTGAAGCGACGCGCCGGATCGCCCGGCTCGCGCCCTACGATCTGCACTGGATCGAGGAACCGGTGCCGCAGGAGGATCTGCAGGGCCACGCCCAGGTTCGCGCAACCTCGCCAACGCCGATTCAGTCCGGCGAGAACTGGTGGTTCCCGCGCGGCTTTGCCGAGGCGATCGCGGCCGGCGCCAGCGACTTCATCATGCCCGACCTGATGAAGGTCGGCGGCGTCACCGGCTGGCTCCGGGTTGCCGCGCAGGCCGAAGCCGCCTCGATCCCGATGTCGAGCCATCTGTTCGCGGAAGCGAGTTCTCACATGCTGGCGGTGACGCCGACCGCGCATTGGCTCGAGGTGCTCGATCTTGCCCGAGCCATCCTCGCCGCTCCGATCGAGATCGTCGACGGCACCGTCACCGCGCGCGGCCCCGGTCTCGGCCTGGAGTGGGACGAGGCCGCGGTGGCCAAATACGCCGTGGAATAGTCGCAGCCCCGATCCGGACCGCTGACGGCCGTTCAATACTCAATGCCGAAGGCGTCGTAGAGACGCCTGAATACCGCGGGGAGCGTCTCGGGTAGATCTTCCGCGATCAAGCCGGGTCCGGCCTCCCGCGCGGCCTCGCCATGCATCCAGACCGCGATACAGGCCGCTTCGAACGCCGGTGCGCCTTGCGCCAGCAGCCCCGCGATCATGCCGGCCAACACGTCGCCGGCGCCGGCGGTGGCGAGCCATGGCGGCGCGTTCGCCGCAATCGCCGCGCGCCCATCCGGCGACGCCACCACGGTATCCGGCCCCTTGAGCAGCACGATCGCGCCAGAGCGTTCGGCGGCAGCCCTGACCCGCTCCAGTTTCGAGCGAAGCGGATGCTTGTTGCTGATGTCGCTGAACAACCGCGGAAATTCACCCTCATGCGGTGTCAGAACCACCTGCGGATCAGCCGATGACTTGATCGCTTCGAACAGGCGATCGGGCGCACCGGCAAAACTCGTCAGCGCGTCCGCGTCCAGCACCAGATGCCGCTTCGCCGACAAGGCGGTCAGCACGAGATCGCAGGTGCGCGCACCGACCCCCGCGCCCGGCCCGATCACGCAGGTGTTGAGGCGCTTGTCGGTCAACAGCTCGCCGAACTCGACCACCGTATCGATCGGCCGGACCATCACGGCGGTGAGCGCGGACGCGTTGATCGCCAGCGCATCTCTCGGCGAGGCCAGGGTGACCAGCCCGGCACCTGCCCGCAACGCGCCGCGCGCCGACATTCTGGCGGCTCCCGTTGCCGCGATGTCGCCGGAAACCACGATCGCATGACCGCGACCATATTTATGTCCATCGATCCGCGGCACCGGAAACGCGCCGTGCCAGAGTGGCGGGACGTTTTCGAATGTCCGCGGCGCGATTTCATCGAGCACCTGCGCGTCGATGCCGATATCCGCGACGCGGATACGACCGCCATGAATCCGGCCCGGCAACAACAGATGCGCCGGCTTCTGCCGGAAGAAGGTGACGGTCTCGGTCGCCCGAACCGCGATGCCCATCACCGCGCCCGAGGTACCGTTGATGCCGCTCGGCAGGTCGACCGACAACACCGGTGCGCCATTGGCGTTGATCGCCTCGATCATCTCATAGGGATCGCCCTTGACCGGCCGGTTGAGGCCGGCGCCGAACAGCGCATCGATGATCAAGGCCGGTCTGCCGATCGCCTGCGGATTGAACGGCAGCACCGGATGCTTCCATCCACGCGCCGCGGACGCCGCATCGCCCTGCAGGCTGTCGCGCTCGCAGAGCAGGATCACCGAAACCTCGCGACCGCGCGCCGCGAGCTCCGCGGCAGCGACAAAACCGTCGCCACCATTGTTGCCACGGCCGGCCACCACCACGATCGGCCCCGCCTCGACAAGCTCCATCGCGGCTTCTGCGACGGCCTGCCCCGCGCTCATCATCAGCGCGAAGCCGGGCGTGCCGGCAGCTATCGTCAGCCGATCGGCGCGCTCCATTTCAGCGGTAGTCAGAACTTCCATACCAAATTCCCGCTGCAAGCGCCTTATCCTGAGGCATTTCCGAACGATGCGTCGTCAAACCCTTGGCGTATGCATATCGATTGAGCTGTTTGCCTATTCGTTAGGCTGTCGATAGTATGCATCCGCTTGCCAAGCTGCGAAGGATACCCGTTAAAAGCCTGATAACGTTTTAAAATCGGGCGCCTTAACAACTTGGCATAGACCCTGCTTTTGAGGAAGCCGAACTCTGGCAATGACGCCAGCCTGGAAACCAGCCTTCGAGCACGCGCCGGATCGTCCGGTTCGCCGGCAGCGAATGCGCGCAGGTTGCTTGTCAGGACCCCCTCGAACAGACCGCGCACCAGGCGCAATGACGAAGCTACGCTCTGATTTATCGAAATGCCCGGGAGGCGCTCAGTGAAAAAAATAGAAGCCATCATCAAGCCGTTCAAGCTCGACGAGGTGAAGGAAGCGCTTCAGGAAGTCGGACTGCAAGGCATCACCGTCACGGAAGCCAAGGGCTTTGGCCGCCAGAAAGGTCACGCCGAACTGTATCGCGGTGCGGAATACATCGTGGACTTCCTGCCCAAGGTCAAAATCGAGATCGTGATCTCCGACGACCTGGTCGAAAAAGCCATCGACGCCATCCGGCGCGCGGCCCAGACCGGCCGCATCGGCGACGGCAAAATCTTCGTGTCCAACATCGAAGAAGCCATTCGCATCCGAACCGGGGAATCCGGGCTGGACGCTATCTGAGCCGGGTGCTATCCCGCCTTTCGTGACGTAAAAGCAAGAAAACAAGGCTGCTTCAGCGGCCTGATTTCGTTGGTGAAGCCGTAACGGAATCGTAATCATCGCCTGGAAACCGACCCGCAAACATCCCGCAGACATCAAGGGGTATTCATGAAGACCGCCAAAGACGTCCTTAAGTCGATCAAGGACAACGACGTCAAGTACGTCGACCTGCGTTTCACCGATCCGCGCGGCAAGTGGCAGCATGTGACATTCGACGTCGGCATGATCGACGACGAGATTTTCGCCGAAGGCACCATGTTCGACGGTTCGTCGATCGCGGGCTGGAAGGCGATCAATGAATCCGACATGTGCCTGATGCCCGATCCCGTCACCGCCACGATCGATCCGTTCTTCGCGGAAACGACCATGGTCATCACCTGCGACGTGCTCGAACCGACCACCGGCGAACCCTACAACCGCGACCCCCGCGGCATGGCCAAGAAGGCCGAAGCCATGGTCAAGTCGATGGGTATCGGCGACACGATTTTCGTCGGACCGGAAGCCGAATTCTTCGTGTTCGACGACGTCCGCTACCAGACCACGCCCTACAACACCGGCTTCAAGCTGGACTCGTCGGAACTGCCGATCAACTCCGACACCGAATATGAGGGCGGCAACCTCGGCCACCGCATCCGCACCAAGGCCGGCTACTTCCCGGTGCCGCCGCAGGATTCGGTGCAGGACATGCGCTCGGAAATGCTCGGCGCGATGGCCAAGATGGGCGTCAAGGTCGAGAAGCATCACCACGAAGTCGCCTCCGCCCAGCACGAACTCGGCATGAAGTTCGACACCCTGACGCTGATGGCCGACCAGATGCAGATCTACAAATATTGCATCCATCAGGTCGCGCATATCTACGGCAAGACCGCCACCTTCATGCCGAAGCCGGTCTATGGCGACAACGGCTCGGGCATGCACGTCCACCAGTCGATCTGGAAGGACGGCAAGCCGGTGTTCGCCGGCAACAAATATGCCGACCTCTCGGAGACCTGCCTGTCCTACATCGCGGGCGTCATCAAGCACGCCAAGGCGATCAACGCCTTCACCAATCCCTCGACCAATTCCTACAAGCGTCTGGTCCCGGGTTATGAGGCGCCGGTGCTGCTGGCCTACTCCGCGCGTAACCGCTCGGCATCCTGCCGCATCCCCTACACCTCCAACCCCAAGGCCAAGCGCGTCGAGGTGCGTTTCCCCGATCCGATGGCCAATCCGTATCTCGGCTTCGCCGCGATGCTGATGGCGGGTCTCGACGGCATCAAGAACAAGCTCGATCCGGGCCCGGCGATGGACAAGGATCTCTACGATCTGCCGAAGGAAGAGCTGAAGGCGATCCCGACGGTGTGCGGCAGCCTGCGCGAGGCGCTGGAAAATCTCGACAAGGATCGCGGCTTCCTCAAGAACGGCGGCGTGTTCGACGACGACTTCATCGACAGCTATATCGAGCTGAAGATGACCGAAGTCGCGCGCTACGAAATGACCCCGCATCCGGTCGAATTCGAAATGTACTACTCGCTGTAATCGGCGCGCGGAGATTTCTCCGCGAACCCACGATCTCAAAGGGCGCTCCGATGGAGCGCCCTTTTTGTTGAGGCATCGGGAATATCGAAGTCGCTTGCGGCAAACGCAAAGAGGGCTGAAATGTAGCGCGCTATACACATCGCCGTCCTCCCCCGGCTCGACCGGGGGATCCAGTACGCCGTAGCGCTTCGGTTTCATACCAGCGCTCTGGGATACTGGATCGGCCGCCGGAGCCTGTCGTCGGGCGGCGCTTTGCGCCGACCCGGTGGCGGGCGATGACGGTAGAATGTGCGTCCGCGCTTTCGCGACGCGCTGCGCCCGAATGATGCATGACATCGGCCCCACAAAATTGAGAGGGCGCAGGGAAGACCGGGTGCGCGCTGCACCCGCGGTCTCGCGTGCCAATGCATATGCAAAAAAACGCACACGAGCATACAGGTTCAGCGGAAGCAGTCCGGCCTTCCCTGCGCAATGGTTTTACGGCTTATTTCGTGCTCTCCCCGGTGACCGGCTTTCTTGCCACCGTCGCCGGCGAATAACTCCGCCAACTTGACGCCAGCATCGGGGCGTCAGGACCACACGACTTCGCCGTCCGCTTGAGCGCTGTTCGTCAATAGCGCCTCCGCGTCCACCGCATCCCGCTCCACGTTCGTGACGATGGCCAACGCCCCTCTCTCGGGACGGGATGGCGGAGAATAAGCAAGTGATTTGGGTCTGGAGTCAAGGATGATTTCGGAAAATCAGAAATGACGTAGGTGTGAAGACCGGACAGGGCAAACCAGATTGAATCGCGTCAATAAATTCGATTTTGCGCGCATCTGTCGCCAAGGGTCTTGCACCCCGCGCGGCTTGTCAGAGCGAGCCTTGAATGCGCTGTCACAGAAATTACCGTGTCTCACTTACAGGGTGCAGTCCACCAGTGTCACCGAAACTTCCATCCCGTGTCCGTGACGATCGCGGCACGCCCCTCCAGGGGAGGTGACGGTATGGAATAAGCCTGTGATTTGGGTCGGAGGTAAAGCTGGATATTTTGCGCGGGACTGGACAGGGAAATCAGATTGAAGCGCCTTAACAAATCCGATTTTTGGCGCACGTTGGACGCCGCGGGTTTTGCAGGCTCCGCCCATCAGCCTCGCGCGCTTTCTGTTTTTCTCTCTGTGTTTGCTTGTCTCTCTGCGCGTTGCGATCGCGCAAAACTGAGCGGCGATTGGGTCACTTGCCCTGACATAACCTTGGCGCCACGCATCGGCGACCGCGCGCCATGATGCGGTGCATGATTGCGAGGATCGGCATCGGGACTACAATGGCCGAAGGGCCGCGCGATCCAACGACGCGGCCTTCACAACCCCGGGGGAAATCGCAAATGGCCAAATGGATCCGTTTTGAGCAGGGTGGCAAGACTGGCTTCGGCACGCTGGAAGGCGATAGCATCGCGGTCCACACCGGCGACCTGTTCGCCGGTGCCACGCCCAGCGGCGAGAAACTGAAATTCTCCGACGTTCAGCTCATGACGCCGTGCGAGCCTTCCAAGATGGTCTGCCTGTGGAATAACTTCCATCAACTCGCGGCCAAGAACGACTTCAAGCAACCGAAAGAACCGCTCTGGTTCCTCAAGGCGCCGAACGCCTATTGGCCCGCGAACCGGCCGATCGAACGTCCCGCCACCTATGCCGGAAAGATCATCTACGAGGGCGAACTCGGTGTGGTGATCGGCAAGAAGTGCTTCAACATCAGCGAGGCTGATGCCGGCGATTACATCTTCGGCTACACCTGCGTGAACGATGTCACCGCGGTCGATCTGCTGCGCAAGGACACATCGTTCGAACAATGGGCGCGCGCCAAGAGCTTCGACACCTTCGGTGTGTTCGGTCCCGTGATCGCGACCGGCGTCGATCCGATGAAGCTGTCGATCAAGACCGTGCTCAACGGCAAGGAGCGGCAGAACTATCCGGTCGCCGACATGTTCTTCCCGCCGCATAAACTGGTGGCGGCGATCTCCAGGGACGTCACGCTGATGCCGGGCGACATCATCGCCTGCGGCACGTCGCTCGGCGCCGGCACGATGGGCGACGCGCATAACGTCGTCGACATCGTGATCGACGGCGTCGGCAGCCTCAGCAACCTCTTCGACCAAATATTGCCGAACCCCTATCTGATGGGCGCCCCGCCCAAGCCGAAGAAGATCTGCGTGGTCGGCGCCGGCGCGATCGGCGGCCTGCTCGCGGCGAAGTTCGCGCTCGCCGGCGAGGACGTCACCGTGATCGACCAGGGCGCCCATCTCGCCGCGATCCAGAAGAACGGGCTGAAGCTCGAATGGCATGACGGCAAGGTCCAGACCGCCAGGATGAAAGCGGTCAACAAACCGGCCGAGGCCGGCAAGCAGGACATCATCGTGCTGGCGGTGAAGGCGCATTTCCTCGATCAGGTGGTGCGCGATATCGATTCCATGCTGGGTCCCGACACCGTGATCCTGACCGTGCAGAACGGCCTGCCCTGGTGGTACTTCCAGCGGCACGGTGGCCAATACGACAATCACCGGCTGGAAAGCCTCGATCCCTCCGGCGTCCTGACCAGGAACATCGATCCGAAGCGCCTGATCGGCTGCGTCGTCTATCCGGCGGCAGCGGCAACCGCGCCGGGCGTGATCCACCATGTCGAGGGCGACCGCTTCCCGATCGGCGAACTCGATGGCAAGGAAACCACCCGCGTCAAGGAATTGCACGACGTCTTCATCAAGGCCGGTCTGAAATCGCTGGTGCTGCCGGATATCCGCTCGGAGATCTGGCTGAAGGCGTGGGGCAATCTCTCCTTCAACCCGATCTCGGCGTTGACCCATGCCACGCTGGTGGACATCTGCCAGTTCGCCGAAACCCGCGAACTGGCGGCGACCATGATGAAGGAAGCGCAGGACATCGCCCAGAAGCTCGGCGTCACCTTCCGCGTCACCATCGACAAGCGCATCGCCGGCGCCGAGGCGGTCGGCGCCCACAAGACCTCGATGTTGCAGGATGTGGAAGCCGGCCGTTCGCTTGAAACCGAAGCGCTGATCGGCTCCATTCTCGAAATGGCCAGGCTGACCAACACGTCAGCGCCCGCGATCGAAGCGGTCTATGCGTTGGTGAAACTGCTCAACAAGGTGATGCTGCTGGAAGGCGGCGGGGTGAAGGTCGAGAAAGTGAGCAAGGCCGCCTGAGATTGATCGCTTACGCTAGCGCCGCTGGCCCGCCGCCAGCGCGGCGCCGAACGCCTGAAACAGCGCCCGGTTGATCGGATTACGCTGCGGATCGTATTCCGCGTGCCATTGCACCCCGAGCGCAAAGCTCGGGGCATCCGCGATGCGGATCGCCTCGATGGTGCCGTCTTCGGCGACGCCTTCGATGACGACGCGTTCGCCCGGATCGAGGATGCCCTGCCCGTGCAGCGAATTGACGCGGATGGTCTCGCACCCCAACAGTTCTGCGAATGCGCCGCCGGGGGTGAGACTGACGTCATGCCGGTCGGCAAAGATCACGGTGGGATCGGGATGGATCTCGCCGTTCTCCAGCCGCGGCATCCGGTGATTCATCCGGCCGGGCAATTCACGGATTTCGGGATGCAGCGAACCGCCGAAGGCGACGTTCATTTCCTGCAAACCACGGCAGATCCCGAACAAGGGGACACCGCGGGCGACACACGCCTCTGACAAAGCCAGCGCCACGTCATCGCGCAGAATATCGTAAGGCTCATGCTTGACATGCGGTTCGGTCTTGAAGCGCGTCGGGTGAACGTTGGCGCGCGCGCCGGTCAGCACGATGCCATCGACCGCGTCCAGCAACGCACCGATGTCGGTGATCTCGGGCGAGCCTGCGAACATCAGTGGCAGCGCGCCGGCGACGTCGGCCACCGCACGGAGATTCCGTTCACCGACCATCTGCGTCGTGAAGCGATTTTCGAGGCGGTGGGCGTTTCCGATCACACCGACGACGGGCCGTCTCATCGCTCCACTTTCAAGGTCTCAGGTAAAACCATCTACGCCAAAATCTTCTACGCCAAGCTACGATTCCAGTGCGATCATGCTCCTCGGCGGCCACTGGATCAACATTTTATGACGGCACCCGTCGCCTCACAGCCCTGCGATCGGCGCAACCCAATACGGCCAGGCGGGCGTCCCGGGCATGTCTGGATAGCCGGGTGAGCCCTACGGACCCGCAGGAGGGGCAACCGGGAGGCGCCGTGGGTCGGCCCGGCGGACGGTCCGGAAGGCCATCTCGGCCTCCGCATCAGGCGTGCGGAAGCCTCGTTCAAGAACAAGCTAAAGCGCCGAACGTTTTCTGCGACTTTTTTCTCGCCTCCATTGCGGCCATGGAATAGGAGGGAGTTGTAGTAGTCGAGGGAGTCCGATTTGGCGCGCACAACGGACGCAAGTCGGACATCGCTCTATGTCCGAAAAGTGCGGCGGTCATTCGGGCACGCCAGCTATTCGCCAGGCTTGGCCCAATTTCTCGATATCTTCGAGCCGGCGAAATGGCGTGCTTTTGATCCCGGAAATGCGCAAGGCGGCGTCGGTTTGCAGAACTGCGTCGCAAGCGCGACGAGCTTCGGCGATGCGTCCGGCCATCGCCAGGTTCGCCATTAATATTCGCTGTGCGCTCGGATAATTCGGCTGGCGCTGGATGGCGCGCGTGGCCCAGGACAGACCTTCTTCATACCGCCCCGCAAAGAAATGAGCGAAGGCCATCCCGGTTTGGGGCAGGAACAAGTGGGGATCAATCGGACTCAAGCGAATGGCTGCCGAGAATTGCTCGATCGCTGCGTCGTGATTGCCGAGATAATTCTGTGCCTGGCCTGCCCAAAGGCGCCCTATTACCAGATTGGGATCGAGTGCGACGGCCCTTGCGGCAAAAGCGGACCCGGTCTCCGGCTCGTCGAGCAGGTAGGAATAAACTTGTGCTGCGTGCGCAAGCACCAGAGGATCATCCTGGTCGAGCTGCATCGCTCGTTCGGCCAACTGCCGGCCTTCAGCCCGTTCCTGTGTCGCATCCTCGATCCATCCGAACCCTTTCTTCTGACCGAAAATGTTGGCTGTATGAGCGTAGGCGACGGCAAATCCAGGATCGAGCGAGATGGCAAGTTTCGCCATCCTGAGCGCTTCAGTGCTGCCCTCCCGCGTCCACTGGTACGTGCTGAACTTAGAGCGCAGATAATAGTCATAGGCCTGGAGGCTTTCGGTCGGTTTGCGCCGCGCCCGCTCGATTTCTGCACGCTCGAGTTCGGGAGAGACCGCTCCTATCACATTGCTCGTCACGAGATCCTGCAAATCGAAGATATCTTCGAGATCGCTATCGAATTTGTCCGCCCAGATGTGCGCGTCGGTAGATGCATCGATCAGCTGTCCGGTCACGCGAATCCGTTTTCCGGCCTTACGTACGCTGCCTTCCAGTACATAACGAACGCCAAGCTCACGGCTGATCCGCTTGATGTCGAGGGCTTTTCCCTTGTAGGTGAAACTCGAATTTCGCGAGATCACGAACAGCAATTTCGATCGCGACAATCCCGTGATGATATCCTCGACCATGCCGTCGGCGAAATATTCCTGTTCGGGATCGTCGCTCAGGTTCTGAAACGGCAGCACGGCGATGGACGGTTTGTCGGGAAGCGCCAGAGCGGGCTTCTGGTGTTGCATCGGGTCGTCGGCGACTGGCGCATCAGTGGGCCACTGCGCTTCCATTACGGGCCCGACGAAACGGAAGCCCTTTCGCGGCAGGGTTTTGACGAGGCGCTGTTCCTGGCCGGAATCGCCGATCGCGCTCCGGGCGGCATTCAGCCGGGTCGCCAACGCCGCATCGGAGACGCTTCGCCCGTTCCAGATGGCGTCGATCAGGTCGTCCTTGCTGACGACGCGCCCCCGGTTGCGGATCAAATAATCGAGCAGGTCGAATACTTGTGGCGCGACCGAGACGACGGCCGCGCCGCGCTGCAGTTCGCGTAGGTCCGTGTCGAGTGCGTAGTCTTCGAAAAGAAAGCGCAATCTGCCAATCCCTCAGGTGGCCTCTGATCGTCTGGGCACCAGCACCGGTTGCGCCGCAAAGAATAATCCGTCGGTAAGGAAAATGTAAGCCGAATGTCAAGCGCGCCCTCCGGCGGGGGCGCACTCTCTGCGTGGATGCGGCATGTCTCCAGCGTCCCCTATGACGCCTGAGCGACCCCATTCTAAAGCGCCTCAAGGCGGCGACAACTCGCACTTGTTTCTGTCATTCAATCAAGAGATTCGTCGATGACTGCAAAAGCGTTCTTTGTTGCACCGAAGGACTACTCGCGACCGCTCAACGTCGTTGGTGAACACATTACGGTGCTGGCGTCGGGCACGACTACCGGTGGCTATGAGATTTTTCTGCAAGAAGGCCCGGAAGGCAGTGGGCCCGTTCCGCACGCGCACCCGTGGGACGAAACATTTTACGTGACCAGCGGACAAGTTGATTTCAGCATCGGAGACGACGCGACAGTCGTCGCGCAGCCTGGAACATTGGTACATATTCCATCTGGTACAAGCCACTGGTTTCGGTGGCGTGCTGGCGGGGGTGCAATGATTTCTATCACCTCACGACTCGGTGCCTCCAGTTTCTTCGCTGAAATCGATAGCTCAGTCGCTCCGGATAAGCCGAATGGCGAGAAGCTAATGGTCATCGCTAAACGACACGGTCTCTCAGTTACTGCGCCGTAGAACTATGGCGGTTTCGCATGTGCCAAAGTTTGGGAGGTGACGGCACTTCCGAGATTACTCTGTAACCGGACATGCTACCCCGCTCTCACGCCGGTTGGCGTTTGCGCCACAATAGCGTCTATTTGCGCTCGAACGCCTGCCTGGCGTCGATCGCGTCGCTTCCCGGCAATTCCGCAGCGCGCAACGCCGTTGCGGCCGGATCGTCCGCATGGCTCAACCAGGGCAGCCTGGCTTCGATCCCGCGTGTCACCGGCTCGCCCAACGAACCGCCGAAATCGAGCGGCCAGAGGCCGTTCGGCACGGCTTCCACCGAGATTGCATGGAGACGAAATCCCTTGCCCAACGCCTTCTGTGGATCGTCGGGCGCGACCGCATGCGCCGAGCGGGGATCATCGGGATTGCCGAAGGTGAGCAGAACCGGGATCAACGCGCCGGTCACGGGCACCGCGCCGGTCATCTTGCTCATCCCGTTGAAGGACACCTCACGGCCCGCGGCGCGGTAGGCGCGCAGCGCCAGATAATTCATGCCGTCGAGATCGACCGACTTGTCGATCTGCGCCAGCAACGCGACCAGATTCCTGCCGGCGCCGAGATCGACGAACACGGCGTCGCCCCTGGTGCGGGTCTGCCCGCCGCGGCTGTAACCCCGGTCGGGAAACACCGCCATGACGCCGGACGCCGACTTCACCCCCTCAGGCGTCTCGACCTCGATTGTCAGGCGGTATTTGTGACCGGGCCGGTTAATTCGAACCTGATCGCCGATCACCAGCGCCGCCAGCAGCACGATCGGCCCAAGCCACTTGGAATCAAGCCATCTGGTGTTGAGCCATCTGGTGTTCATGCTGCCGGTCCCTGCCCTACCCGCGATGCGATCTTTCCTGACGCTTCGCATGCGGGGCACGCCAGCGTCAAACCAGCAAGCCCTCGCCTGCTTAATCCCCTTCTCCGCTTGATCCCGACGCCGTTTGACGAAAGAGTGCGGTCTGGAATCGACATCACGCTAGGAAGCCATTTGCCTGAAACGGTTGACGATCGTAGTTCCGCCCGCGGCGATCTGGCATGGGCGATTTCCGTCGGCGGCATTGGCGTCGTCGCGTTCGCCGCGCTGTTGCTGTTTGCGTGGTCTTTCGCCGCGACGTTGTTTCTGATCTTCGCCGGCATGCTGCTCGGGGTCGCGCTCAACGCCATGACCAATCTGCTCGGACGCGTGATCCGGCTTCCCCACGCGCTGCGGCTGACCATCGTCTGCCTGGTGCTGGCGGGCCTGCTGTCGGGCGTGGTCTTCCTCGGTGGCTCGACCATCGCGCAACAGGCCAAGGTATTGAGCGACACGATCAAGTCGCAACTCGTCACGGTCAAGGCGTTCCTGGATAAAAACGGCGTCGATACCAGCTATTTCAACCTCGGCAATCTGACATCGACCGCTCCTGCATCCTCAACCTCGGAAACATCGGCACCAACGCCGCCGCGCGCGCTTCCGAGCGCCAGCGAATTCGCATCGAGCGGCGGTGCGATCGTGACCCAGACGCTCAAGCTGCTGCTCGGCACCGTGAGCGCGGTCGGCAATTTCTTTATCGTGCTGTTTCTTGGCCTGACCTTCGCCGCGCAACCCAGCGTTTACCGCAAGGGACTTTTGTTCATGGCGCCGGCGCGACATCGCGACCGCGCCACTGTGATCGTCGACCGCATCGGCGATACGCTGGAGCGCTGGCTGATCGCGCAGATCCTGACGATGGCGGCGGTATTCCTGGTGACCTGGATCGGCCTCACCCTGATCGGTATCCAGAGTTCCTTCATCCTGGGCATCCAGGCCGGGTTGCTGGCGTTTATTCCGACCGTCGGCGCATTGCTCGCCGGACTGATCGTGGTGCTGGCAAGCCTTGCCTCGGGATGGGTCGCCGCGATCAGCGCCTTCGTGCTGTTCCTTGGCGTGCACGCGCTGGAAAGCTACATCCTGACGCCGATCATCCAGCGTCAGGCGCTCGACATTCCGCCCGCCACGCTGTTCGCGTTCCAGATCCTGCTGGGCGTGGTGTTCGGGATCTGGGGACTGGCGTTGGCGCTGCCGCTGATGGCGATCGTCAAAGTGATGATCGACTATTTCAAGGCCGAGGAAGCTACTCCGGCGCCAGCGGCAGCTTAAACTCTCAGCCCGACGTCACCACGGTTTCGGTGTGCTCGACCTCGGGCGGCGCCGCGAAATACTGGCCGACCAGCCCGCGCCAGGCGGTGAAGTCTTCCGAGCCCCTGAAATCGACGGTGTGATTTTCCAGCGTCTCCCATCTGGCCAGCAGCCGGTAGCGGGACGGCTTCTCGATCGACTTGTGCAGTTCAAACCCCTTGCCGCCCTTGGCGCGCAGGAACAGCGGGCGGGCCTTGGCGACCGCGGCTTCAAAGTCTTTCTCGGTGCCGGGCTTGACGTCGATCTGGGCGATTTCGGTGATCATGGGGTTTTGGTCTCGCGTTGAGCTGCCATTGCTTTATCCCAGCCACGGCCAAAGAAAAAGGCGCCTCGCGGCGCCGGTGGTCGGAGCTTGCAGTTCGGCCGATCAGTTCAGCAGCAGCACCGATCCGGCCACCACAAGCGAGCAGCCGACGAACATCACGATCGGCCAGCGATGGCGCGGCTGATCGTAGCGGCCCTGCGCGCGCCGTTCCGAGATCAGCGCGGTTTCGTATTCATCCGAACTCGAGAACATGCAGGCAAATCCGCCGCGCGCCGACATGGCGTCGGCTTCGAGCGACATCATGGCGGTGTGGTCGTTATGACGGCGAAAAGATTCCATGGCGTTGAGAATATGGAGCGAATGGTAAACAGCGGGTTACCATTCGCTCTTGCCACTACGCCAGGCTGGCGACACCCGCTCGCTGCTGGCCAGGCAGGCCCGCGGTCTTGCGCCGCCATTTTTCCAGCGACAGCGGCAGCTCTTCGGCGGCCTCGACCCGATTTCGGCCAGTACGCTTGGCCTGATAGAGCGCGGTGTCGGCCGCCGCCAGCAGCACCTCGAGTTCGGTGCCCGCCGGCCCGCCGGCGACGCCGATGCTGACGGTGGTATCGACCGGTGCGTCATCGGCCACGATTCCGGACGCCGCGAATGCTTCACGCACCCGCTCGGCCGCCAGCACGCCTTCTTCGAGCGAACATGGCAGCAAGGCCGCGAACTCCTCGCCGCCAATCCGTCCCGACAGATCCGAGATTCGCAGCGAATTGATCACGATGGTGGAGAACAGCTTGAGGATCTCGTCGCCGGCCGGATGGCCGAAGCGATCATTGATCGACTTGAAGTGATCGATGTCGAAAATCAGCACCGTGACGGGCCGGCCGGCCTTGGCTTCGCGTTCGATGACGCGCGAGGTCGCTTCCGAAAAGCCGCGCCGGTTCAGCATCCCGGTCAGCGGATCCATCGAGGCCGCGGTCTTGTGCACCGTCACCGCACGTTCCGACACCAGCATGAAGATCACGAACACGGTGCCGACCGCATAAAGCACGAGTTCGATCGAGAACACCGTCATCCAGACGCTGCCCGAGAACGCCGCGCCCTGCGGCCGCAGGAAGTCGCCGAGCAGGATCGGCAACATCAGCACCAGACCGTGCAGTAACGGCACCACGACGGCCGGCCAGCGCTGCTGCAAGGTCCGGCGGCGCTCGGTCCACAATTCGGACGCCGTCAGCGCGGCATAGATGGCAACAATCCCGGCACCGATCGTCATGCGCAGCGCGGAGGCGCCCGGCGCCAAGGTCATGACGGTCGCAACCCAGGCGATCGCCCCGAGCACCAGCCCCGGCAGATTGGGCTTGCGACCGTGAAATACCCGCGAAGCATTCCAGACCATGCCGCAGGCGACAAAGCCCACCGCGTTCAGCGCCAGCGAAAGCATCTCGCCGAGCGCGCTGCCAGCCAGTGTCCAGAGCGCGACCGAAGCCGCGCCCAGCAGATAGGCGGTTCCCCACCATTTCAATGCCGGGATGCTTTCCTGCCTGCCGAAGAACAGCAGCATGGCGCCAAGCATCGCGGCCATCATCGTGGCGACGAGATAAAGCGTTGAGATATCCAGCAACATGAATGTGCCACCCAGCCCGAGTTTTACGCACATGCCGAGGCAAATCCATCGGCACCGTCAAAACCGTAAGGCGCGGGGTGTTGGCAATCCGTGTCTGTTCACAGACAAGTTTTAAAGAAGAATTGGTTATATTCCTCGCTAAATGCGCGGCAACCTGCCGTCGCCCTGCTCGATTACGATGCGCCTCCAAAACAAAAGGGCGCCCGAAGGCGCCCTTTCGCAGGTGCCGCCCTCGCGGGCGAAATCCTGAAGCAATTAGCGCTTCGAGAACTGGAACGACCTGCGCGCTTTGGCGCGACCGTACTTCTTGCGCTCGACCACGCGCGAGTCGCGGGTCAGGAAGCCGCCCTTTTTCAGAACGCCGCGCAGATCGGGCTCGAAATAGGTCAGCGCCTTCGAGAGGCCGTGGCGCACCGCGCCCGCCTGGCCCGACAGACCGCCACCGGTCACGGTGCAGATCACGTCATACTGGCCGGCACGGGCGGCTGCGACCAGCGGCTGCTGGATCAGCATCCGAAGCACCGGGCGAGCGAAATAGACTTCAACTTCGCGGGTGTTGACGGTGACCTTGCCGGCGCCCGGCTTGATCCAGACCCGGGCGACCGCGTTCTTGCGCTTGCCGGTGGCATAGGCGCGGCCGAACTTGTCGACCTTCTTGACGTATTTCGGCGCTTCCGGCGCGGCGGTCTTCAGCGACGACAACTGCTCAAGGGACTGCATGGTATCGGACATCTTATGCGGCCCTCATGTTCTTGCGATTCATCGACGCAACATCGAGCGTCTCGGGTTGCTGGGCTTCGTGCGGGTGCTCGGCGCCGGGATAGACGCGCAGGTTCCCAAACTGAACGCGGCCCAGCGGCCCGCGCGGAATCATCCGCTCGATCGCTTTCTCGACCACGCGCTCCGGGAAGCGGCCCTCGAGGATCGACTTCGCGGTACGTTCCTTGATGCCACCGATGAAGCCGGTGTGATTGTAATAGACCTTGTTGTCGCGCTTGCGACCGGTGAGCACGATGTGGGCCGCGTTGATGATGATGACATGGTCACCGCAATCGACGTGGGGGGTATAGATCGGGAGGTGCTTGCCGCGGAGGCGCATCGCGACGATGGAGGCGAGACGACCGACGACCAGACCCTTGGCGTCGATCAACACCCACTTCTTCGTCACCTCGGCGGGCTTTGCCGAAAACGTTTTCATGTGAGGAAATCCGTGAAAATGGAAATCGGCGCGAAGCGCGCCGAACTGGGTGGGTTTCTAGATAGTCGCCGCGCCAACGTCAATGCCCAACGATGGCATTTATTCTTTTAAAAACAGATGCTTATAAATATGGTGCGATATTACCTCAAAAAAGCCTAAGCATTTGGAATGGAATAGGTCGCGGTCACATGGGCGATCGGATCGGCCGATGTCCCCGACAGCAGACTGACCTCTCCCACCGCCAGCCGCTTGCCCAGCTTCAACAGCCGCGCCGCCGCCAGCACATCCTGCCCCGGCTGGCCCTTGCGCAGGAAATTGATGTTCAGATTGGTGGTCACGGCGAGCCCGACCGGGCCAATCGCCGACAGCAGCACCACATACATGGCGAAATCCGCCAGCGCCATCAGCGTCGGTCCCGAGACGGTTCCGCCGGGCCGCAGCATCCGGTCGCTGTAGCGCTGGCGAAGCAGGCACGACGCGCCGTCGGCACTTTCGATGGCGATATCGCCGTCGCTGAAGGCCTGGGGAAATTCGAGATGGAGAAACCTTTCGAGTTCCGCCACGCTCATTTTTGCAATTGCCATATCGCCTGCCCGCCCTCGCCTGTTGCGGTCTGTTACATTAAGATGACGGCCTCGCCCACCCGGATATTTTCATGACTGGTCAAACCGCCCGTGCCACGACGCCGCAATCGCCGATTCTGCTGCGCGAAACCGTCGGCAGCATCGCGGTGCTTACGCTGAACCGCCCCGGCGCCCGCAACAGCCTGTCGGAAGGCCTGATCGCCGAACTCCACGCCGCGCTCGATGACGTCGGCACTGACGCAAAGGTGCGCGCGGTGGTGATCGCCGCCAATGGTCCGGTCTTCTCGGCCGGCCATGACATGAAGGAATTGACCGCGCGCCGCAGCGACGCTGACCGCGGACGGGCTTATTTCGCAAAGATCATGAACGCCTGCAGCGCCATGATGCAGGCGGTGGTGCAGCTGCCGAAGCCCGTCGTCGCGGCCGTGCAAGGCATCGCTACCGCCGCCGGATGCCAACTGGTGGCAAGCTGCGATCTCGCCATCGCTTCGGAAGCCGCAAGCTTTGCCACCCCGGGCGTCGACATCGGGTTATTTTGCTCGACCCCGATGGTGGCGCTGACGCGCAACGTTCCGCGCAAGCAGGCAATGGAAATGCTGCTCACCGGAGAACCGGTCCCGGCAAATACGGCGCGCGACATCGGTCTGATCAACCGCGTCGTCCCCGCCGGCACCGAGCGCGATGCGGCGATCGCGCTGGCGCAAAAGGTCGCACTGAAATCCGCCTACACCGTCAAGCTCGGCAAGGCCGCCTTCTACCGTCAGGCCGAAATGAACCTTGCGGACGCCTATCGCTATGCCGCGGAGGTGATGACCGAGAACATGATGGCCCGTGACGCCGAGGAAGGCATTGGCGCCTTCATCGAAAAACGCGAGCCGAAATGGCAGGACAAGTGACGACGCAATTTCTGCGTCGTCATTCCGGGGCTCGCGAAGCGAGAACCATGGTGCGCAATTGCGCACCTCGAGGTTCTCCGATGTGCCATTGCACATCGTAGTTCGATGCTGCGCATCGCCCCGGAACGACGGACTGGATGAAAAATGAACCACGATGCCTACGCTGACGATTACATCCGCGAGATCCTCAACGGCGTGAAATCCATTGCGATGGTCGGCGCCTCGCCGGTCAATGTGCGGCCGAGCTATTTCGCCTTCAAATATCTGGCGCAACGCGGCTACGACATGATCCCGGTCAATCCCGGTCACGTCGGCAAGAGCCTGCTTGGCAAACCCTTTGTGGCCTCGCTCGCCGATATCGGCCGTCCCGTCGACATGATCGACATCTTCAGGAATTCGAGCCACATCATGCCGGTGGTCGAAGAGGCCCTGAAGCTCACGCCATTGCCAAGGGTGATCTGGATGCAGCTTGGTGCGCGCGATGACGCCGCCGCCGCGAAAGCGGAAGCCGCCGGTCTCAAGGTCGTGATGAATCGTTGCCCCAAGATCGAATATGGCCGGCTGTCCTCCGAGATCTCCTGGATGGGCGTCAATTCGCGCACCCTGAGCTCGAAGCGCGCGCCCGTGCCGACCCAGGGCATGCGGCTTTCGCTGAACCGGACGAGCGTGGGCGGCGGCGCGACCGCGGCTTCCGACCGCGCCGCAAAAAACAAGAACGAACTCTCATGACGCAATTGCGAAACGATTATTCTGAAAGCGCGACAAACCGAAGCACGATCATTCGAAGTCATTGAGCTGGTACCGCCCCGCCTTGACTGCGGTCGCCTCTGCCGCGATTGTTGTCCCCCGATCAGGGGACGCATTGGCTTCGGCCAGACCATAATGTCATATCGTGTTGCTCAATCTTTGGAACCAGCCGACCAGGCTATTGCCGAAGATGATGTTGTCGAAAAGGAAACAGAATGACCGATCGTTTGCCCGGATTTTCAACGCTTGCAGTGCACGCGGGCGCGCAACCCGATCCGACCACCGGTGCACGAGCGACGCCGATCTATCAAACCACCTCGTTCGTATTCAACGACGCCGATCACGCCGCATCGCTGTTCGGGCTGCAGGCTTTCGGCAACATTTATACCCGCATCGGAAATCCAACCAACGCGGTGCTTGAAGAGCGCGTTGCGGCGCTCGAAGGCGGCACCGCGGCGCTGGCCGTGGCATCCGGACACGCCGCCCAGGTGGTGGTGATGCAGCAATTGCTGAGGCCCGGCGACGAGTTCATTGCGGCGCGCAAATTATATGGCGGATCGATCAATCAGTTCACCCACGCCTTCAAGAGCTTCGGCTGGAACGTGGTGTGGGCCGATCCCGATGATATCGACAGCTTCGAGCGCGCGGTCACGCCGCACACCAAGGCGATCTTCATCGAGTCGATCGCCAATCCCTCCGGCAGCGTCACCGATATCGAGGCGATCTCGGCGGTCGCGCGCAAGGCCGGTGTGCCGCTGATCGTCGACAACACGCTGGCGACGCCCTATTTGATCCGGCCGATCGACCACGGCGCCGACATTGTCGTACACTCGCTGACGAAATTCCTCGCCGGTCACGGCAATTCGCTCGGCGGAATCATCGTCGACGCCGGCACCTTCGATTGGTCGAAGGACAACAAATACCCGATGCTGAGCGAGCCACGCCCCGAATATCATGGCATCCGCCTCCAGGAGACGTTCGGCAATTTCGCGTTTGCGATTGCCTGCCGCGTGCTGGGCCTGCGCGACCTCGGCCCGGCGCTCTCGCCGTTCAATGCCTTCATGATCCTGACCGGCATCGAAACCTTGCCGCTGCGCATGCAAAAGCATTGCGAAAACGCCAAGGCGATCGCGGAATTCCTCGCCGGCCATCCCGCGGTGGCGTCAGTCAATTACGCGGGTCTGCCGGGGGACAAATACAACAATCTGGCCCGCAAATACGCTCCAAAGGGCGCGGGCGCGGTGTTCACCTTCAGCCTCAAGGGCGGCTACGAGGCCGGCGTCAATCTGGTCTCCAACCTGAAGCTGTTTTCGCATCTCGCCAATGTCGGCGACACCCGCTCGCTGGTGATCCACCCGGCATCGACCACGCACAGTCAGCTCGACGATGCGCAAAAGACCAAAGC
Organism: Bradyrhizobium sp.; assembly: GCA_039935075.1. Classification (GTDB taxonomy): domain Bacteria; phylum Pseudomonadota; class Alphaproteobacteria; order Rhizobiales; family Xanthobacteraceae; genus Bradyrhizobium. The sequence continues at coordinate 31,004 of JBDTKZ010000080.1, read as the reverse complement.
CGGTGCGGCGCCCGACGTGGTTCGGCTGTCGATCGGGATCGAAGACAAGGAAGATCTGATGGCGGATCTGGAACAGGCGCTCAGCACCTGAGTTCATACGCGGCCTGGTAACGTCAATGGCCGGGCTTGCGCCCGGCCATTCGAAACTATGTTATGGTCCGGCCCCGCCGCCAGTTCTGTGGCCATCAGGATCTCAATCATCTTTCTTACGATCGCCTCGCGCGACAGCCCGATCCCGGTCATGAATCAGGCCTGAAATGACCGGTCTCTCATTGACGGTCATTCCAGCGTAAAGTGGCATGAGACGATCCCCGTGATTCGGAGCAGAGCCATGATTCGTTGCATGACGTCATTTGTTGTGGCTGTTTTTGCTGTCGGGTCCGCTGTAGCCGCCGACCTGCCGAACCATGGGGCAAACGTCTATCGCAAGGCCCCGCCTCCCTATGGCCGCCGCGCCCATGTCGAGGAATCAGACCTTTTGTTCACACCGTCGGACGACAGGATTCCCGACGTCCGATTTCCGCCCCACACGCCGTTGCTTCCGGGATCTGCAACGCTGCCGGGGTATTACGGGTCGACCCATTCCTACGATTATCAAGGGCCCTACTATGGAGGCCCAAATCTCGGTTACTGGAATCGCCTGCCCTACGCCTGCGGCGTTTACGGCTACTGCTAGCGCGCAGCGATTACGATTTCACCGTGCGCACGGCATTCTTGTCCGCGCGGGTAAGCCGGCTGTTGCGCTGGAACACCGAATAAGTCGCCAGCGCGAACACGATCACCAGCAATTGCGCCGACAACGCCTCGACCGTCGGGTTCAATCCGACGGCACCGAACCAGGAGAGGCTTTTCAGCTCGGTGAACGGCAGCACCGACTGCTCCTGGAATTCCTGCACCGCTTCACCGATAAACTTGATCGCCATGGCGAACAGGAATGCCGAGGTGATGATGAACAGCGGCCGCAACGGAATCTTCTGCGCGATCAGGTTGATGAAATAGAACAGGATCGCGAGGCCGATGGTGGCGACACCAAGTCCGGCGAACAGACCGGCGCTCCAGCCGCCTTCCGTGGTCGCCAGCGCATTGATGAACAATACCGTCTCGGCGCCTTCGCGAAACACCGCGAGAAAAGCCAGCGCGCCGACCGCCCATACGGTGTCCTGCGCCAGCGCGTGATCGGCCTTCTGCGCCAGATAATCCTGCCAGCCGCGCGGATCCTGCTTCACCATCAGCCAGCCGCTGACATAAAGCATCAGGCCCGCGGCGACGAGAATGATGATGCCTTCCATGATATCGCTGTGCGCGCCCGAATTGAGCACGGCAAACAACCAGGCCGCGACAAGGCTGGCGGCGACAGCGGCGAGCGCGCCGCCGTAGAGCGCCTGGATGCGATGGCCTGCGCCGGATTTGGTGAGATAGCCGGCAAGCGCGGCAATCACCAGCATGGCCTCGAGGCCTTCGCGAAGCAGAACGACGGCGGCTTGAATGAATGCAGACGACATGAACCAGATCCCTGTGCTTGGCTCGTTTTATCGTCCAAAAACTCCAAGTAAAGCTGCGCCATTCGACACAACTTCGTCAGTTGCCATGAGGGTGAGGAAAAGCCCTGAAAATCAGGTGTTTCCGGCTATCCCACTAAAATTAGAATCTCTCAAATCAGCCGGGCTGGCCAACCGGCACAATCAATTCCCGTTGCGCCGGTTTCGGTTGCCGCGCCGCCAAACGCTCGGCCTGAACCGTCGCCAGCGTCAGAACCGCGATCGCAACCGCCTGATGCGTCAGCGCAAGATCGATCGGGGCCTGATTGAGCAGCGTCAGAATGCCGAGCGTCGCCTGCAACGTAACGATGGCCATCAGCCACAGCGCGCCACGGATCACAGCGCCATCGGCCCGCGATCTCACAGCGTCGACCGCATGCAGCACCGCGAGTGCAAACAGCGCATACGCGGTCATGCGATGTTCGAACTGCACCGTGAGCGTGTTGTCGAACAAATTGCGCCACCATGGCTGGTCAAAGAACAATCGAGCGGCGGTGGGAATAAACGCCCCGTCGATATCGGGCCAGGTGTTGTAGACGCGGCCCGCGCGCAGCCCTGCGACCAGCGCGCCGAGATAAAGCTGCACGAAGGTCAGCACCAGCAAAACCACGCTCGTGGTCTTCAGCCGCCAATTCGCCGAGGCCGGCGGCCGATCTGCCAATCGGCGCAGCGTCCAGACAATGGCCGCGAAGATCAACAGCGCCAGTACCAGATGGGTGGCGAGACGATAATGCGAGACTTCGACCCGCACCGAAAGGCCGGAGGCCACCATCCACCAGCCAACCACCCCTTGCAGCCCGCCGAGCGCGAAGATGCCCCATAGCCGTCGCTTCAATTCGCCGCTGAGATAGCCGCGCCACAGGAACCAGAGGAACGGCAGCAAATACGCCACGCCGATCACGCGACCGAGCAGCCGGTGGCTCCATTCCCACCAGAAGATCGACTTGAATTCGGAAAGGCTCATTCCGGCGTTGAGCGCGCGATATTGCGGAATCGCCTTGTACCCTTCGAACGCCTGCGTCCATTGCTCGTGACTGAGCGGCGGCAGCGCGCCGGTGAGCGGCTTCCATTCGGTGATCGAAAGCCCGGATTCGGTCAGGCGCGTCGCGCCGCCAACCAGCACCATCAGCGCGATCAGGGCTGCCACCGCAACCAGCCACCATCTGACCGCACGAGCGCTCGAGACCTGATTGGGCAAAGCTTGTTGGGCAGGAATACCGGTCATTAAAGGCTGCGCTTGAATGAATTCGCGCGCCCCTTATAGTCGGCCCCTTCCCGCGCGCAAGACGCGCTCCGTCAGCGAACCGCACATTTCCGTCATGACCATACGCATCCGCAAGCTCATTGGAACCGTCGCCCTGCTCATGCTGGTGGTGGTGTGGTCGCTGCTCGGGATGACCGTGGCGCAGACGCCATGGCTGGCAGACTCCGGTTGGATGCAGGCCATCTTCTACGTCGTTGCCGGCATCGGCTGGGTGTTGCCGGCGATGCCCATCATCAGCTGGATGTCGCGACCGGACGTTTAGAGCAGGACGACTTATCTTCGAATCGTCATTCCGCTCTATCTTTTTATTTGAGCATCTCCGCGCAAACGCTTCGCGTTTGTCGCGAGGGAAAACCGGTTCCCACTTTTCCGGATCATGCTCTAGCCCTGGTTGTCAAACTCGTCGGATCGCGCCGAACCGCCGGCGTGGCTTTTTCCGGCCGCTGCAGGCGCAACCGGAAACATCGCGCCCGAAAGCAGCGTGCGCATGGCGCGCAGCGAGCGTAGCCGTCCGTCCCAGGCGAGGCGCGGAAGCGCATGCAGATCGGTTCGCCCCGCCGTCTGAACCACGCCTGGTATCGCCGATACCGCACTGACGAAACCCGCCTCCCCGGCCATCGCCGCATGCCGCCGCCGCCAGGAGGCGGCATCGCCGAACGGAAAGGCGAAATGCCTGACGTCGCGATGGAAGGCGGCTTGCGCCACCGCCATTCCCATCGTCATCTCGCGCAGCGCGGCGGCATCCTTCAAGTTCGAGAGATCAGGGTAATTCACGGTCGCGCTTCCGATCGTCACCCGCGGATCGGCCGCCAATGTCGCCAGGTCGCTCCAGTCCATCGCGGCGTCGCGCGACAGCGCGGCAAGGTCGACCGAATATCGCTTGCAGAGGTCATTGATCGCCGCCGAAAGATCCGACGGCGGCAAGGTGCGCAACCAGCTTTCGAGAAACGCGTAGAGCTGATGTTTCTCGGGGGCGCCGGCGATATCGAAATGCAGCTCCTTGCGGTCGATCATCAGGCTGACGCGATTTTCCCGCGCGATGATCGCCTCCAGCGCCAGCCACCAGGCCTCGCCAACCCCGTCCGGAAACGCCGTCGGTACATAGACGGTAAAGGGCACATCGTGCCGCGACAGCACCGGATAGGCCGAAATCATCAGGTCCTTGTAGGCGCCGTCAAAGGTCAGGCTCACAAATCGCCGTGGCGCAGCCAGCGTCACGGCGCGCCGGCACACTTCGTCCAGGGAAACGATGTCGAATTTCCAGCGCTTCAACGCGCGGATCGTCCGGTCGAGGAAGTCCGGCGTGATTTCCCGGGATTTGAGCGGCTGAAAGCGGGCTCGGCGCGGCGGCCGCACCCGTTCAAAACGCAAGATGACGCCCGCACCGCCGCTATTCCGCTGCACAATCCGCGCATAGCCGCTAAAATAAGCGAGCTCGAGCCTGGCGCGGGTCAGGAATCCGATATCGGACGGCAAAACTATCGCCTTTCAATGCGCCGAATCTGCTTCGCCGCGGCCGCATTGTCATTACTCTTTGTTGACATTTCTTTGCAAAGGTCGGCCCACGCCGAAATAGTAAATATTCCCTTTTGACAGGCTTTTGGATGACCATGGCGGCCGCGATCGAAAGCCGGACGGCGGATGCAGCGGCGGCGTGGTCGAAACCCGGCCGCATCGCCGGCGTCGATATTTTCGGCGATCTCGGTCAGGCCGAGACGGTCTGGCGCAGCCTCGAGAACCAGCGGCATTTCTCGACCGCCTATCAACGGTTCGATTTTCTGTCGGCCTGGCAACGACAGGTCGGCGAACGCGAAAATTTCAGGCCTTTCATCGTCGTCGCCCGGGATGTGGAGCGCCGGCCGCTATTATTGCTTCCGCTGGCGCTGCGGCACGAGCACGGGGTCCGCGCCGCCAGCTTCATGGGCGGCAAACATGCGACCTTCAACATGGCGCTGTGGGACAGGGAATTCGCCACCGGCGCTATCGCTGCCGATCTCGACGTGCTGGTCTCGGGCATACAGGCGCGATCGGAGGCCGATGTCCTGACCTTCCATCAGCAGCCGGCGCGCTGGCAGGATCTGCCGAACCCGTTGGCGATGCTATCCCACCAGGCCTCGGTCAATGATTGCCCGTTGATGACGATCGAGCCCGGGGCCGAACCCGCGACGCGGCTCAGCAACTCGCTCCGCCGCCGGCTGAGGGGCAAGGAACGCAAGCTGCAGGCCCTTCCCGGCTATCGCTATGGTGTGGCTTCCACCGACAGCGAGATCACGCGGCTGCTCGACGCCTTCTTCCGCATCAAGCCGCTGCGGATGGCGGAACAGAAGCTGCCCAACGTATTCGCCGAACCCGGCGTCGAGGCGTTCATCCGCAACGTTTGCCTGACGCCGCTGGCCGGCGGCGCTCACGCGATCGATATCCATGCGCTGGAGTGCAACGACGAAGTGATCGCGATCTTCGCCGGCGTCGCCGACGGCACCCGCTTCTCGATGATGTTCAACACCTACACGATGTCGGAAAATGCACGCCACAGCCCCGGCCTGATCCTGATGCGCGACATCGTCGATCACTATGCCGGGCTGGGCTATCGTGCCCTCGATCTCGGGATCGGATCGGACGAATACAAGCGGATGTTCTGCAAGGGCGACGAGCCGATCTTCGATAGCTTCATCCCGCTCACCTCACGCGGCAAACTGGCCGCCGCGGCGATGTCGGGGATCAATCGCGCCAAGCATCTGGTGAAGCACAATCCGGCGCTGTTTCAGATGGCGCAACGACTGCGCAGCGCCTTCCGCTCAAGTTGATTCACAAAATCCCGTGACGCAAACCCGGCGTGACCGCCCTCAGGCGGCCACCACCCGCGGGCCGGGATCGACGGCATCCGACGGCAGCGCCGGCCGGCTCAGCATCGCCACATCGCTGAACCCCACCGCCTTCAACTGATCGCTCATCTGGCTGCGCGCGTCCGGCGCCATCGAGGCGTCCGGCACCACCACGGCGCGCGCCTGCGCCGTCAGCAATTCCGCCGGCAAGTCGGAGGCCAGACCTGCGTCCAGCAACACGTGATCGTAAACCCGAAGCAGCGCGTCGATCGCCAGCGTCAAGCGCGGCGATTGCAGCAGCGTGCGGTCCGAGCCGGGGCGCCCGGCGCTGACAAGGTGAACCCGAGAAAGCCTGTCTCTGGTGATGATCTGCGAGAAGGACGCCTCCCCCAACATCAGTTCGGCCAATCCCGGCGCGGTCGGATCGACCGAGACCGCCGACATGGTCGGCGACGACGCCGACAGATCGACCACAACCACCCGCGCGCTGCGCGCGATCAGCCGTCCCAGCGTCAGCGCCGTCAGCGTGATGCTCTCGTTCGAGGCAGTGCCGAGGATCGTAACCTTGCGCGCGGCATCGCCGGCATCGCGCAGATTTTCGGCAAGTTGCTCGATCTCGCCGATCTCGGTTGGCGGATCGGACATCGCTTCGTTGAAGGCGAAGTCGGGCACGACCGCGGTGGCGGCCGGGGCACGCGTGGCGGCCCGGGCACGCGGCGCGGCCGGGGCAAACACCACCTCCGGCCGGGACGCTACCAGACGCGGCCCGGTGATGCGCAGCAATTCACCGGTTGCGATGGTGGCGGCGCTGAGCAGCAAGGTCGCCAAGGTCGCGATCAGGACGATCGGCAGCTTCTTGGGGTATGCCGGGGCATTGGAAACGCTGGCGCGCGAGATGATCCGGCCGTCCGCGGGCGCGGCGTCGATATTCTCCCTTGTATTCGCTTCACGGTATTTGGCCAGATAGGATTCCAGCAGGTCGCGCTGCGCCTTGGCTTCACGCTCGAGCGCCCGAAGCTGAACGTCCTGACCATTGGTCGAAGTCGCCTGCTTCTTCAACTGATCGAGGCTATTGCTCAACCCCTCGACCCGCCCTCCAGCGATGCGGGCGTCATTGTCGAGCGAGCGGGAAACCTTGCTCGCCTCGTCGCGAATTTGGCTATCGAGCACCGATAACTGGGCCTTCAATTCCTTGATGCGCGGATGGTTGTCGAGCAATGTCGACGACTGTTCCGCCAATTGCGCGCGCAGGGTCACGCGCTGCTCTGACAGCCGGCGGATCAGCTCGGAGTTCATTACGTCGGAGGCCTCGATCGGCTTACCGCTCTGCAGCATTTCGCGGATCAGCCGGGCCTTTGATTCCGCGTCGGACTTCAACGCGCGGGCGTTATTCAATTGCGTATTGAGTTCGCCCATCTGCTGGTTGGAGAGCGTGGTGTTGTTGGTGCCGATAAACAGACTGGATTTGGAACGGAAATCCTCGACGCGGGATTCCGCCTCCGCCACCTTCTTGCGCAGATTATCGATCTCACCCGAGAGCCACTGGCTGGCGGACTTGGCCTGCTCCTGCCGCGCGGCCTGCTGCAGCACCAGATAGCCGTCGGCGATCGAATTGGCGACACGCGCCGCCAGCTCCGGATCGCGCGACTGGAATTCGATGACGATGACTCGCGATTTGTCGACCGCATAAGCGGTGTAGCGATCGAAATAGGCGTCGAACACGCGCTCTTCCGGCGTCAGCGAGAACGGATCGCGGCCGATGCCGAACAAGGCCAGCAGCGACTTCAACGGCGAAAGACCGCCCAGCACCGGATCGAATTCCGGCAGTTCCGCAAGCTTGTTCTTCTTGATGATCTGACGGGCGAGATCGCGCGACAACAACAGCTGGACCTGGCTGGTGACGGCCTCGGCATCAAGCCCGGCGCGTTGCTCCTCGTTGCGCTCACCGTTCGGGCGCAGGAAAATGTTCTCGCGTCCGTCGATCAGGATACGCGCCTCGGACTTGTAGCGCGGCGTTACGAAGTTCACGGCGGCGATCGAGAGAACGGCAGCCAGCACCGTCGGGACGATGATCCAGCGCCGCTTGCGCATCAGCGCCTGTCCCAGCGCATGCAAATCCAGATCGCCGGCGATGGACGCCGCAGGCCGATCGATGACCGGCACGGACGCAGCCTCGACCGCAGGCACGGCGCTCGCGACCGACGGATTTTCCTCGCGCGCATTGTCCCCGCTGGCACGCCAGAACGCTAAACGCATCGCACACTCCCGCAGACGCCACGACACCACTGAACGCAGCCGATTACACTCCATTAAGGTTGCCGCTGGGTTAATTCGGCGGATTTGACGGCGCGAAGTTACCGCCCGGCCAGCGACGTCACGTTTTGTTAACCATGAAAGTCCTTAATCGGAATCAATACTTCCGATGGATTTTCCGATGCGAGGCGCGTGCGCCGCTATTTCCTGTCTGCTGGCCGCGCTCGCTCTGCCGGGCTGCATGCGCACGACTTCGCCGGTCGCCTCCATCCAGCCGCGCAGCGATCTCGACTCGATGGCCTATGGGCAGGCCTATGCCAAGACCTACGCCGAGACCTACGCGGCCGCTCCCGCGATGCCGGTCCGACATGACGCGGCCTATCGGCTCGATGCCGGCGACAAATTGCGGGTCGTGATCTATGGCCAGGAAGGCCTCACCAACACTTACGCGATCGACGCTGGCGGCTCCATCACCATGCCGCTGATCGGCGCAGTCCCTGCCCGCGGGCGAACGCCATCGGGGCTGGCCGCCGAAATCGGCGCCCGGCTGCGCAACGGCTACATCCGCGATCCCTCCGTCGCGGTGGAGATCGATTCGTACCGGCCGTTCTTTATTCTTGGCGAAGTTGCAGCGCCCGGCCAATATCCCTATGTGCCCAATATGAGTGTCGAAAGCGCGGTAGCGATCGCAGGCGGGTTTACGCCACGCGCCCGACGTGACCGCGTCACCCTGACCCACACCGACGGCGCCGGCCCGTCCCGCATGGTGGTGCCGCTGGGCACAGCACTTGGTCCTGGCGATACCGTCCAGGTCGGGGAGCGCTGGTTCTGATCATGTCCGAGATGTCAGATCAGCCGCTTCGTATCCTGCACGCGGTGCGCGCGCCCGTTGGCGGAATCTTCCGTCATATCCTCGACCTCGCCAACGGCCAGGCCGAACGCGGCCATCACGTCGGCCTGGTCGCCGATAGCCTGACCGGCAGCGAACGCGCCGACGCCGCACTGGCCGAGATCGCGCCGCGCCTGAAGCTGGGCGTCCATCGCCTCGCCATCCGCCGCGAGCCGCATGTCACCGATGCCCTGGTCTGGAGCCGCTTGATGCGGTTGATCCGGTCGCTCAACCCGGATGTCCTGCATGGCCACGGCGCCAAGGCCGGCGCGTTCGTTCGCATGAAGGGCGCTTCCAAGGGCATCATTCGGGTCTACACGCCGCATGGCGGTTCGCTGCATTACCCGCTGAATACGATGAAAGGCGTGCTCTACAGCCGCATGGAGCGTACGCTGATGAACCGGACCGATCTGTTCCTGTTCGAAAGCGCGTTCGCGCGTGACACCTATCAGCGGACCATCGGCACGCCGGCCGGCCTGGTGCGCTGCGTGTTCAATGGCGTGACGGCGGACGAGTTCGACCCGATCGTCAAGGCAGAGGACGCTACCGACATCGTCTATGTCGGCGAATTCAGACACATCAAGGGCGCGGACCTGCTGGTCGACGCGGTGGCGCGGCTACGCAACGACGGCCGGCCGGTCACGCTGACATTGGCCGGCGACGGCGAGGAAACCGACGCGCTCAAGGCTCAGATCCAGCGGCTCGGCCTCGGCAAGGCCGTGCGCTTCATCGGCCACGTCAAGGCGCGGTACGGATTTTCAAAGGGCTCGCTGCTGGTGGTTCCCTCGCGTGGGGATTCGATGCCTTATGTCGTGATCGAGGCCGCAGCCGCCGGTATTCCGATGGTCGCGGCCAATGTCGGCGGTATCCCGGAAATTTTCGGATCGCACACCGACGCGTTGTTCGCGCCGAACATCGTGACCGCCATGGCCGACGCCATCGAGATTGCACTGGAAGATCCTGCCGCCGCGCTGGAACGCGCGAAATCGCTGCGCGAACGAATCTTCCTGCATTTTTCGCGGAAGGCGATGGTCGCGGGCGTGTTGGCGGGATACCGCGACGCGCTTCAGGCGTCGCGGGCTGACGCTTAACATCAGCAACAGGTCGTTAACCGTTCTTTACCATCGATAACTGTTTCTTCCGATTTGTCCTCTAAGCCGTGAAGCGGGGCATTACGCCTTGCGACGCGCATCCCCAAATGCGTGCTATAAATACGGGCTTAACGACAGTGGAACCGATCAACGCACGCGCGATGCTGGATGCCGCGGCAGCCGAAGCCGCCACGATATCGGGCGCTCCTCGTATCGAGCGGCGCCGCCGGCTGACGCCCGCGGCGCTTGTCGTCACCAACCAGAAAGTACGCCGGGCCTATTCCCCGATCGTGATCGCCGGCGCGGTTCGCCTGATCGATTTCGTGCTGCTGGGCATTGTCGGCGTCGCAATCTATCTCTTCTATGTCGCGCCGCTCAACGGCTTCAACTGGGAATATGTCGCGGCCATTTTCGGCATGAGCGCCACCGCCGTGATCTGCTTCCAGGCTGCCGACATCTACGAAGTGCAGGTGTTTCGCGGTCAGCTCAGGCAGATGACGCGGATGATCTCGGCCTGGGCGTTCGTGTTCCTGCTATTCATCGGCGCATCGTTCTTTGCCAAGCTCGGCGGCGAAGTATCGCGGGTCTGGCTCTCGTCGTTTTTCTTTGTCGGCCTGGCAGCGCTGGTCAGCGAACGGCTGTTGTTGCGCGCGATCATACGCAGCTGGGCGCGCGAAGGCCGGCTCGACCGCCGCACCATCATCGTCGGCTCCGACGAAAACGCCGAGAAGCTGGTCGAAGCTCTCAATGTGCAGGCCGATTCAGACATCGATATCCTCGGCGTGTTCGACGACCGCAACGACAGCCGCGCGCTCGATACCTGCGCCGGCGCGCCGAAGCTCGGCAAGGTCGACGACATCGTCGAATTCGCTCGCCGCACCCGCATCGACCTCGTGCTGTTCGCGCTGCCGATTTCGGCGGAGGTCCGCATTCTCGAAATGCTGAAGAAGCTGTGGGTGCTGCCCGTCGATATACGGTTGTCGGCCCACACCAACCTGCTGCGCTTCCGTCCCCGCGCCTATTCCTATCTCGGCAAGGTCCCGACCCTCGACGTGTTCGAAGCGCCGATCACCGACTGGGATCTGGTGATGAAATGGCTGTTCGATCACATCGTCGGCGCGCTCGTGCTGTTGCTGGCCGCGCCGGTGATGGCGCTGGTGGCGCTCGCGGTCAAACTCAACAGTCCCGGTCCGGTGCTGTTCCGCCAGAAGCGGTTCGGCTTCAACAATGAGCGCATCGACGTCTTCAAGTTCCGCTCGCTCTATCACGATCAGGCCGATCCGCTGGCGTCCAGGGTCGTGACCAAGAACGACAGCCGCGTCACGCGCGTCGGCCGCTTTATCCGCAAGACCAGCCTCGACGAATTGCCGCAGCTCTTCAACGTCGTGTTCAAGAGCAACCTCTCGCTGGTCGGCCCGCGTCCCCACGCGGTGCAGGGCAAGTTGCAGAGCCAGTTGTTCGACGAGGCCGTCGACGGCTATTTCGCGCGTCACCGCGTCAAGCCCGGCATTACAGGCTGGGCGCAGATCAATGGCTGGCGCGGCGAGATCGACAACGAAGAGAAGATCCAGAAGCGCGTCGAGTTCGATCTCTATTACATCGAGAACTGGTCGGTGCTGTTCGACCTCTACATTCTGCTCAAGACGCCGCTGGCGCTGATTTCGAAGAACGAGAACGCTTACTAGCCCGCGTTGAGTTACGAGTCCTGATTCAGCGTACTTGAATCAGAGTGTTGCGTGAGTGTGTGATGGTCCATGCGGCGACAGCCGAAAGTTCCTTTCCGTCGTTGACGGCAGCCCCCGGCGTGCTGGCGCTGCAGCGGGCGCTGGTGTGGCTGGTTGGCGCATCCGGCGCGATCGTTTTCATCGAGCCCAGCCCCTATGAGGTGATGACGCTCATCGCCACCGTGATTTTCTTCGCCACCGGCCTGCGGCTGCGGCTGGTTTTCATGCCGCTGTTGCTGCTGCTGATCCTGCTCAATGTCGGTTATTCGATCGGCGCCATCCCCTTTATCGAGACCTCCGAAGTCGCCAACTGGATTGCGACCTCCTGGTACATGGCCTTCACCGTGATGTTCTTCGCGATGGTGGTGGCGGACGACACCCTGGCCCGGCTCGACATGCTGCGGCGTGGCCTGATCGTGGGCGCCATGATCGCGTCGCTGGCCGCCTTGGCCGGCTATTTCAATCTGGTTCCCGGCGGACACGATCTGCTGACGCTGTATGAGCGCGCCCGCGGCACCTTCAAGGATCCGAACGTGCTGGGCGCGTTCCTGATCCTCCCGGCGTTGTTCGTGCTGCAAAACGTCGTGTCGGATCCGCTCGGAAAGTCGTTCCGCAACACCATCGCGCTCGGCATCATGGCGCTGGCGATCCTGCTGGCGTTCTCGCGCGCAGCCTGGGGTGGCCTCTTCATCACGTCGGCCTTCATGCTGGCGATGATGGTCGTGACCAGCCCGTCGCCCAGGCAACGCTCGCGCATCGTTCTGATGGCGGTGGCCGCCATCGTGCTGGTGGTGGTGCTATTGGCCGTGCTGCTGTCGTTCGATTCCATCAGCGAGATGTTCAAGCAGCGTGCGAGCTTCGACCAGAGCTACGATGAAGGCCGCTTCGGCCGCTTCGGCCGGCACATCCTCGGCGCCCAGATGGCGCTCGATCTGCCGTTCGGCATCGGGCCGCTGCAGTTTCACAACTACTTTCCCGAAGACACCCATAACTCCTATTTGAACGCCTTCATGTCCGGCGGCTGGATTTCCGGTATCTGCTATCCCGCGCTGGTGTTCGTCACCGTGATCACCGGCTTTCGCTACGTCTTCGTCCGCGTGCCCTGGCAACGCGCCTATCTCGCGATCTTCTCGGCCTTCCTGGGCACGGTGGGCGAAAGCTTCATCATCGATACCGACCATTGGCGGCACTTCTGGATGATGCTGGGCGCGATGTGGGGCATGTTCGCCGCCGCCGAACGCTACAAGCGGACACAACCTGTCAGCGCCGCGGCTTCGGCGTTTTGAGATTGGCGCGCTGCATCGGCGGCGTGTCGAGGATGCCCTTCAGCGCCTCGGTCGCCTCGAGCACGCCCTTGTAGCCGTCATTGGCGAACCGCAGCTGCAAGCGCAGCTCTTCCTCGGAATAGCCGTTCCAGACCTTGTGCATCGATTGTTGCATCGGCACGTAGAACTGGCCGATCTTCGCCGCCGCCTCCGGCACGACGACGATAAAAATCTTGCGACGGTCGGCTTCATCGCGCTCGCGTCGCACCAATCCGGCCTTCTCCAGCCGATCCACCACGCCGGTGATGGCGCCCGTGGTCAGGCCGGTGACCTCGGCGAACTGCGCCAGACCTTCCAGAATTTTGAGGAAGAACGCCGGGGACGAGCCGAGAGGATCGTCGCGATCGCCCGCCGCAACGGCAACAGCAAGCACGCCTTCAGCGCCACCGGCGCGTGGGTTCGGGACTGGATGATGCGGCTACTGATCCCGCTCACCTCCAAAGGCATGGACTTCATGTACGCCTATGATCCGCACGACGTCACGCATGGCCTTACGTCTCCACCGCAAACGTCAGGCCCGCGTGATCGACGAGCCGCTTGATCAGTTTGTGCTGCATCGCCGCACCCGGTGTCCAGAAACCGGCAGGCACGCCGGGCGTGTCACGCAACAGGCAGATCGCGCATTCGGAGATCATCTTCGACGTCGAGCCATAACCGGGATCGCGATCGCCCTTCACGGACGCGCGGACCTGTCGGCCATCGGGCGCGACCGCGATATAAAGGAGATCGTAGAGGCCGTTCTCGCGCTCCTCCTTCGACGGCCCCTCGCCCGGCTTGCGCGCGTTGGGGCCGGTTTTTTCGCTGTTCGCCGCCATCACGCGCTTGGCGTTGGCTTCGCCCTTCTCGCCCGGACCCGTGAGCGCCATCTCGTCGTAGATGAACTCGCGGCCGTACGGGAATCCCATCAGCATGTTGGAGCGATGAACGTTGCGTGTGTTGATCAGCGCCATCATGAACGGCGCAGCCCATGACTGCAGGTCTTCCTCATAGGCAGGCTTGTTGCCCCGCGGTTGTTTTACGCCCGTAAATCCCGGTGTCAGCGCAAAGGGATCGTTGAGGATGGCGATCAGGCTGAGATCCTTGGCGACCGCATCAAAGGTGGCCTTGGCGCTCGCCGCCGTGCCGCCGGAGAGCGTGCCGCGCATGGCGCGCACCCGCCCCTTGACGCGGGCCGCCGGCGCGCCGAACGCGCGCTTGGCCTCCTCCTGCACGTAGAACGCGCCGAGCTCGAACGGCACCGAATCAAATCCGCAGGAAAACACGATGCGCGCGCCGCTGGCTTTCGCCGTCGCCTCATGCGCATCGATCATCTGGCGCATCCACACCGGCTCGCCACAGAGATCGAGATAGTCGGCGCCAGCAGCCGCACAGGCCGCGACCAGTTCGGAGCCATAGAGCTGATACGGACCGACCGTCGTCAGCACCGACCTGGTCTGGTTGACCATCGCCTGCAGCGAAGCGGGATCGCCGGCGTCAGCGACGATCAACGCCGTGTCGGCCGGCGCGCCGATCGCGTCGCGCACCGATGCAAGCTTGTCCAGGCTGCGCCCGGCCATCGCCCATTTCAGATCGCGATCGCCGCGATAATTCGCCGCGAGATATTCCGCCACCAGCTGGCCGGTAAAGCCGGTGGCGCCGTACACGACGATGTCGAATTTCGACGAAGGCATATTTTACTCCTTTGGCACTTCCCGTCATTGCGAGGAGCCACCGGGTCCCGCCTTCGGCGGGCCCGATGCTAAACTCCGCGACGAAGCAATCCAGTTCTTCTTGCGGCTCTGGATTGCTTCACTTCGTTCGCAATGACGTTCACAAACTCAATTTTCAAACTCTTAAGTCTTGGCGTAGGACGCCCCCATGCCGGCGCGCACGTCGTTCTGGATACCATAGGGCGCGATCGGATAGCGCAGTCCGTTCTTCGCCAGTTGCTTCATCCCGACAATGGCCTTGGCGAGATCGGTGGGCGAAAGCGCCATCAGCATCTCCTCGTCCGGCACGCCGCCATAGCGCCGCTCCGCAAAGCACGGCAGCGACAGGCTCGGCTCGCCGGTCTTCAACGCCCGGCCCCATGAATCGGCGCAGGCGGTTTCGCCGACCACGCTCCATTCGAACTTCTTGTAGCCGGTATATTGCAGGCCGTTGATCAGGATGATCATCTGCCCCGGCGTCGCATAGACCAGACAAATATCGGGCGGGTTGAGCCTTCCGCTGGACAACGGACTCACCGCGAGCGCCTGATACTGGCCGAACGGAACCACGTCCAGCGCCTCCTGGCGCTTGCGCGCATCCTCCGCGGTGCCGTGCCAGACACCGACATAGTTTTGGCCCGCGAGCCATTTCTCATCCTGTGGCGCCAGCCCGATCACCGCCCGGCACTGCGCCCCGACCAGATCGTCAGCGGTGATGCCGACGGTCCAGCCGAGCCGCGAGGCCATGCTGACGATCTGGTCGGTGGTGTGGACCGCGGTGGGACGCCGGATCTTCGGGATCGCGGTCATCTCCTCGACGCGCGCGAACATCTTCATGCCGATCACAGTGGTCTTCAGACGAAGCAGATTGTTCAGATCGGCCACCATGCCGGGCATGTCGAACGGTTCCGGCGGCGTTTGCTGTTGCATGACGTAACTCCCAAATCGGCGCGGCTAACAGCGCGCCTGCCTAATTCTAGTTTGTTGTCGGCCCCGGAAGCAATTCGTCTATCTTGCCGGTGGTCCGGTAGGCGATCAGGCCCAGCCATTCGCGCAAACCGACCTCAGTGCGGCCGAGCCCCTCGGTCGCGATGTTGGAAAATGTAAAGAGGTCACCGCGGCCACCGACCCGCCAATCCACCGGATAAGGCTCGACGTTGAATCCCGCCTTGCGGAACAGACCAACCGAACGCGGCATGTGAAAAGCCGAGGTCACCAGCAGCCATCGCTGGCTGCTTTTGGGCTCAACCATCGCCTTGGAAAATTCGGCATTCTCCTGGGTGTTGCGTGAGCGCCGCTCCATGATCAGCCGCGTTTTTGCTACGCCAAGGCTCTCGAAGACCGCGCCCGCATAATCGGCCTCCCTGGCATCGTTCGACACCAGATTGGCGCTTCCACCGGTGAAGAGCACGCGGGCGTTGGGGTACCGACCGGCCAGTTCAGCGGCTGCGATGATGCGGTCGGCCGCACCTCGCACCACCGTCTCGCCATGCGCCTCCGAAAGATCGGCGTCGATCGAGCCGCCAAGCACGATGATTCCGTCCGGCGCGCCGCGCGAGGCATCCCACGGCGGAAACCGGGCCTCCAGCGGATAGAGCAACCAGTTGCCGAGCGGCGAAAATCCGCAGATCGCGAGCAACGCGATCGATGCGATCATCAGCCCGCGGCCGAGCTTGGCAAATCGCGTCGCCAGTAGCAGCGCGCCGATCAAGCCGATCCCGATCAGGAAATTCGCCGGCAGCAGCATGACGCCGACGGTCTTGGAGAGAAAAAAGAACAAGAGAAGCCTCTTCGGATGTCTGCTACAGCGTCATACGCTGTCTGTGCCGCAACCCAAAGCCTGTCATGCCCCATCATCACCTGCATTCCAGCCCCGAGACCTGCCATTGGGGCTTCTTCGAAGCCAAATTGAAGCCCGTCCTGACCATCGCCAGTGGCGATGAAGTGACCATCGACACCATCAGCGGCGGCCCGGACGTGGTGCCCGACCGCAGCCAATTTCATGTGCCCCCCGAACTTGCCGACGTGCACGCCAAAAACGAGCGGATGGTGCCCGGCCATATCCTGACCGGCCCGGTCGCGATCGAAGACGCAGCGCCGGGCGACGTGCTGGAAGTCGAGATTCTCGACGTCCAGCTCCGGCAGGACTGGGGCTACAATCTGATCCGCCCCCTCGCCGGCACCCTGCCAGACGATTTCCACGAAACCCGGCTGTTGAATATTCCGCTGGACCGGAAACGGATGGTCGGCAGCCTGCCCTGGGGGCTGGATCTGCCGCTGAAGCCGTTCTTCGGTGTGATGGGCGTGGCGCCGCCGCCGGCCTGGGGCCGCATCACCTCGCTGATCCCGCGCGCGATGGGCGGCAATCTCGACAACAAGGAACTGACGCCGGGCGCCAAACTCTATCTGCCCGTGTTCGTGCCGGGCGCGCTGTTTTCCTGCGGCGACGGGCACGGCGTCCAGGGCGATGGCGAAGTCTGCGTCACGGCGATCGAAACCGCGCTGCGGGGCCGTTTCCGATTGACGCTGCGCAAGGATATGCGGCTCGATTATCCCCGCGCCGAGACGCCGTCGCATTACATGACGATGGCGATGGATCCCGATCTCGACCAATGCGTGGTGCGCGCGCTGCGCGACATGATCGTGCTGCTCGGCGAAAAGCGCAATCTGTCGCGCGAAGACGCCTACACGCTCTGCAGCCTGGCCGCGGATTTGCGCGTGACGCAGACCGTCAACGGCTCCAAGGGCATTCACTGCATGATCGCAAAGTCGGTCGTGCACGGCTGAACCGGCTTCGCCCCCGACGAGGCGAAGCGCGGTCTACCCCAACCGCCAGCCTACTTCGGCGGCAAAGTCCTGGAAGAAATCGGAATCATAGGCCCGCTCGGGCGTTTGCCGCACGCGCGCGTCGATCTTGTGCGCGTCGTCACCGACCAGGATGCGCCAACGCTCGGCCTTGACGCCATCGAGGATGACTTTCGCGGCGGCCGCCGCGGTCATCGGGGCGTCATCGCGAAACGACCGGGCACGATCGAGCGCCAGCTGCTGAATGGCGTCGTCCGACATGGCCGCGGTATCGATGCCTGCGCCTTTCATGCGCTGCCTTGCCTGCGCGATCTCGTTGGGGCCGAGTTGTTCCGAATCGGACCCGCTCAGAACCTTGCGCGAATTGGAGACGATCGAGGTGCCGATATGGCCCGGCATCACCACCGAACATTTGATGTGCGGCGCGTTCAGCCGGAGATCGTTGATCAACGCTTCGGTAAAACCCTTCACCGCGAATTTGGCGGCGCTGTAGGCGGTGTGCGACACGCCCATGCCGACCGTTGCCCAGAAGCCATTGACGCTGGAGGTGTTGACGATGTGCCCCTCGTCAGCCCTGAGCAGCATCGGCATGAAGGTGCGGACGCCGAGATAGACGCCGCCCCAGCAGATGTTGAACGTCTTCTCCCAGTTCTCGCGCGTGTTGGTGAACAGGCTGCCACCGCCGCCGATGCCGGCATTGTTGAACAGCAGATGGATCTTGTCGGTGGATTGCTGCTCCGCGAGTTCGTCACGAAAGCGCTTGAGCTGGTCTTCAATCGAAACGTCGGCGACGTGGGTGGTGACGCGCAGGCCCTGCGGCAGTTTTTCAGCCTCGCAAAGCCGTTTGGTTTCCGCCATCGCCTCCATGGAAACGTCGCACATCGCGACGTTGCAGCCTTCGGCGACAAGCTGGCGCGCCAGTTCGCGGCCCATGCCCGTGCCGCCGCCGGTGATCACGGCAAATTTTCCGGCAAAGTCCTTCATCGCGGCTACTGACCTCTCTGCTACGGGAATGCAAAAAATTGCGGCCATGGTCCAACCGGCCGACAATCCCCATAAGTCTCAGAAAACACCTTCTCGCAAGCCCGATTTCCAACTCGGATCCCCGGATGCGCAACGCAGCAAGCGCGCACGTTATTTTGTTACGACGGGTTAATTCACCAGATGTCCAATTTGTAACCCCGCCCGCTCGAACCGGCGTGACCTCTGAATGCGACCGATAGGTGCTTCACCAAGATCAGAAGCGATGAGATTTAAGGAGCGTGTCATGAAATCATTGATGACGACAGGATTACTGGTTGCTTCGCTGGCGCTGAGCGGCAACGCCGCGATGGCCGCGAACACTGCGACCCATAAGCACATCAACCGCTATGCGCCGATGGCCACCCATGTCACCCAGCGGCTGCCACAGGATCAGTTCGGCGCCGGTCTCGGCCAATTCATTCAGTCGATGTTCGGTGGCGGAGTGCCGATGCGGTATGCCAGATCGCAATCCTCGTATCACCAGTCAGGCGCCTCGGAATCGTTCGACAGTTCGCCCTCGGTCGATACCAGTTCGAATGATGCGCAGGCCGCGTCCGACGCGGAAGCGCAGGCCATTCAATCCATGAACGACACCAACGCGATGAATGCGTCGATGGCGGCCGCCGAGGCGCAAAACGAGGCGGCCCAGGCGGCGGCGATTCAAACCGAGATCAACGCCAACAATTGAGCGAGGCGGCGGCGGGCGCAAGAGATTGTGTCCGCGCGGTCGTCCGATCGAAGCTTGACAAGCCTCGCGGCTAATTGAAGTCTGGCGGTAATAGCCAGTTCAAAAACAGCCAGGAGGAATGCAATGGCCCATGTCGTGGTGATGTACAAAACGCCGAAAGATACCGCCGCTTTCGACAAGCATTATTTTGAGATTCACGTGCCGATTGCCAAGAAAATACCTGGCCTCAAAAAATATGAAGTCAGCCAGGGCCCCGTTGGCACCCCGGTCGGGCCGTCCGGCTTTCACCTGATCGCAACGCTTTATTTCGACAATCTCGCCGCGGTTCAGGCCGGCTTCGGCAGCGCCGAAGGCAAAGCCGCTGCCGCGGATGTGCAGAAATTCGCGACCGGTGGCGCCGATATGATCCTGTTCGACACCCGCGAAGTGTGAGCCGGCCAACAGCCCGGGAATGCAGGGCGGGTTGAGGAGACAAAACCCGCCCACTCGCCGCAACCTGCTCGCCTCAAGGCGTCGAGGTAGGTTGCGCTGAGCTAGTTTGCCGTGCTGCCGGTTTTGCTGGCCTTCGGCGTGGCGGTCTTCGCAGCGGATTTGGCGGCGCTCTTGGGCGAGTCCTTGGGCGCATTGTTGCTGCGCGTGCTGCCCCAGGGATCGATCGGCCCCTGATCGGGAATGTTGCCCAGCGCCCTTTTGTAGGCTTTGTCGGCGGCCTTGCCCGCTTCGATCTCTTGCGGAGTTTTAGGGGCGGTGCCCTCACCGTATCGGGGCACGGGCTTTTCTGCCTCCTGGGCAAATGCCGGCCCGACCAATAGTGCGAAAATCGCTGCCGCGCAGAAAATCCTCATGCTGGCTCCCTGCGGCCTTCTCATATCGTCACCTTGCAAGAACCGCCTGTCAGAATCACGTCAGAATCGCTTTTAGGAAAGGTAGGGGATTCAATTAGTTAGTTGGTCGGAGCGAGAGGATTTGAACCTCCGACCCCTAGTCTCCCAGACTAGTGCGCTAACCGGGCTGCGCCACGCTCCGATGCCGTTCCCTTAGCTTCGATCAGGCCCGGGCGCAAGAACCGCGGTGGCCCGACGGCAGATGCGCCAGTTCCATCAGGCCGACGACCCGGCCGGGGAATCAGGGCGACAGCCAGAACGGCTAGCCCTCCTTCAGCGCGAGATCGAGCAATTGCCGGCAGGCGATCAAATCTTCCAGGGCGGTCTTCAGCCTGGTGGTGTCGAGCTTGGGCGCGACGGCCTTGTTCTCGACCCTGGCGGCGGCTACTGGCGACACCTGCGGCAGGACCGCCGGATCGGACCGCCGCGCGACTGGGGCGAACTCCGGGGCCCGCCGCACGGCTGCGGGCGCCTCGACGACCTCTTCCTCCTCGATATCGTCCCCGTCGTCAGCGGCGTCGATATCCGCGGCGTCCGCGGCGTGCTCCGAATGCTGGTGCGCCGCCGCGCCATCGGTGGCCGCAAAGGACGGCGTCGAAGGCGATCCATCGATCAGCCCCTGAACCGACTTGATGCCGTGCTCCTTGAGAATGCGCTGCACCCCGCGAATGGTGTAGCCCTCGCCGTAGAGCAGACGGCGGATGCCGCGCAGCAGATCGACGTCATCCGGACGATAATAGCGCCGGCCGCCGCTTCGCTTCATCGGCTTGATCTGGCTGAATCGCGTCTCCCAGAATCTCAGGACGTGCTGGGGGATATCGAGATCGTCGGCGACCTCGCTGATGGTTCGGAACGCATCCGGCGCCTTGTCCAAATGCTGGCTCCTGTTCGAGATCTCCATCGGAGTATCTCTGTTGGACCTGTCTCCGGCCGGCAAATGTTCAACCGGCGCTTTCAATCAGGTTTCTCAGTCGACCTTCTCAGTCAGCCTTCACGTCGCCGGTACCGTTGCCGTTGATGCGCTGCTTCAGGATCGCCGACGGCTTGAACACCATCACGCGCCGCGGCGAAATCGGCACCTCGGTGCCCGTCTTCGGGTTACGTCCGATGCGCTGACCTTTCTTGCGCACCATGAACGAACCGAACGACGACAACTTCACGGTCTCGCCCTTCTCAAGGCAGTCGGTGATCTCTTTCAAGACCAGTTCGACGAACGCAGACGACTCCGTGCGCGACAGGCCTACCTTCTGGTAGACCGCTTCGCACAGATCGACGCGTGTCACTGTTTTTCCGGTTCCGGTCATCGCCTGCCCCGCACTCTCGGCGAACAATTATACTCTAAAATTATGAGCTTAACGCGCAATGGTCAACAGCGCTCATCGACGCAATGGCATAAAGAAGCCCGCAATATCTATGGACTTTTTAACACGGTCGTTACCAGCGCAACAGCACCGAGCCCCATGTGAAGCCGCCGCCCATGGCTTCCAGCAGCACCAGATCGCCTTTCTTGACACGTCCGTCCGCGACCGCGACCGACATCGCAAGCGGTATCGACGCCGCCGATGTGTTGCCGTGCAGGTCGACCGTGAGTACCACTTTCTGCGGCGCAATATGCAACTTGTGCGCCGAAGCATCGATGATTCGCTTATTGGCCTGGTGCGGAATGAACCAGTCGATGTCCTCGGCGGTCGTGCCGGTCGCCTTGAAGGCATCGACGATCACGTCGGTGATCATGCCGACCGCGTGCTTGAAGACCTCGCGGCCTTCCATCCTGAGATGACCGACCGTCTGGGTCGAGGACGGGCCGCCATCGACATAGAGTTTCGACTTGTGCCGGCCGTCGGAGCGCAGATGGGTGGTCAGAATGCCGCGGTCGGACGCTTTGCCCGGCTGCTCCTGCGCTTCCAGCACGACGGCGCCCGCGCCATCGCCGAACAGCACGCAGGTGCCGCGGTCGCTCCAGTCCAGAATCCGCGAGAATGTCTCGGCGCCGATCACCAGCGCGCGCTTGAAGGCGCCGGTACGCAGGAAATTATCCGCCGTCGCCAACGCGAATACGAAACCGGAGCAAACCGCCTGCAGGTCGAAGGCGGCGCCATGGGTGATGCCAAGCCCGTTCTGCACGGCAACCGCTGACGCGGGAAAGGTATTGTCCGGTGTCGAGGTCGCCAGCACGATCAGGTCGATCGACTGCGCATCGATCCCGGCATTGGCGAGTGCTGCGCGCGCCGCATTGATCGCCAGATGCGAGGTGAACTCGCCATCGGCCGCAATGTGACGCTGCCGGATACCGGTCCGCTGCACGATCCACTCGTCTGACGTGTCGATCCGCGCCGCCAGTTCGGCATTGGTCAGGACCTTCTGCGGCAGATAGGAGCCGCAGCCGAGCACGACCGAACGTATTGCAGTCACGAGACAGCCTCCGACGGGGTCGGCGCCAGCGCGCTGCCCTCGCGATTGAGCATCTGATTGATCTTGGTCAGGAGATCGTAGTGGACCATCTCATAGCCAACATCGACCGCATAGGCAAAGCCTTCGTCGGTAGCGTCGCCATGGCTTTTGACCACAATGCCGTTGAGGCCGAGGAAGACCCCGCCATTCGATTTGTTCGGGTCCAGTTTGTCTTTCAGCGCCTTGAAAGCGTTGCGAGCGAACAGATAACCGATCTTGGAACGCCAGGTGCTCGACAGCGCCGCACGGAGAAACTCGTTGATCTGCCGCGCCGTGCCCTCGGCAACTTTGATGGCGTTGTTGCCACTGAAACCCTCGGTAACGACGACGTCGGCCGCGCCCTTGCCGATGCCGCCGCCCTCGACGAAACCGATAAACTTCAGCTGCGGCAGGTCGGCGGCGCGCAACAATTCCGCGGCTTCGCGGATTTCATCGCCACCCTTCATTTCCTCGACGCCGATGTTGAGCAGGCCTACCGTCGGCCGCTCCAGGTTGAACAGAACGCTGGCCATGGCACCGCCCATCACCGCCAGCGTCTTGAGATGCTGGGCGTCGCCGCCGATGGTGGCGCCGACATCGAGTATCACCGACTCACCGCGCTCAGTCGGCCAGATCGCTGCAATGGCCGGCCGCTCGATCCCCGGCAACATCCGCAGGCAGAATCGCCCCATCGCCATCAGTGCGCCGGTATTGCCTGCGGATACCGCGACATCGGCCTCGCCCTTCTTGACGGCCTCGATCGCCTGCCACATCGAGGAAACCCGGCGGCCGCGGCGGAGCGCCTGACTGGGCTTGTCGTGCATGCCGACAGCGACGTCGGTGTGGATGACACGCGATACCGCCTTCAGCGCCGGATGCCGGGCGAGTTGTGCATCGATCAGCGCGCTATCGCCAAACAGCAGAAATTCGGTGCCGGGATGCCGGGCAAGCGAGATCGCGGCGCCGGGAATGATGACCGATGCGCCGACATCGCCACCCATGGCGTCAAGCGCGATTCGAACCTTTTGAGGCATGTCCGTCCCGGAAACCTGATCTTTGTGCGGACTAGAAGCGCTCGGCCGCAACCTGGAAATCGCAGCAGATAGCGGCGATCGGCGAAGCGCAACGCTGCACCCCGGCCGGGCCGCGACAATAGCGTTTCCGCGCCCCGACACAACCTCTTGACCGCGCCCTTTTGGCAATCGAACCACCGCGACGCAGAATCGCAACGACCAGATAATCCAAGATAATTCAGAGTGTTACGCCGATTTCTCGGCAGAGATTCCATGACCAATCGGGTTAGAATGTGGGCGTGCAATCGCTTTGCCGGCGCTTTGGCCGCTGTTCAGCGCTTTTTCGGCTTCTTCCCGCCGCTCGGTTCCGCTGCGACTTTCAGCGCCTTGAGTGCCGCGAATGGATGGTCCGCAGGGTCGGGAGCGACCACCAACGGTTCGAAGGTGGCGTCGGGCTTCCGCGGATAAGGATCGATCGCCAGGAACATCGCGTCGGTCGCCACCCGGCCCAGGTCGATCATGCCATTTTCGATCGGCTCCGGCGGGTCCGGAACCTCCGCTTCGCTTTCGGCGGCGTCGTCGACGAGATCGGCAAGTTCAGGAATCTGGTCGGGCGGCGCGAAAATCAGATCGATCGCTTCATCGATGTCGGTCTCGATCGGATCGAGCGTGACCACACAGATTTGCCCGATCCGGCCCTGGACGCGGCCGACCACATGGAAGCGGCCGCCGCCGCTGGGCGTCACGTCCAGCGATGCGCTTGCCGACAGAATCTCACGCAGGCCGGCGAGCTCCGCCATGGCGTCGCGCACGGCCTGGTCGGCCTGCAGGTCGCGATGCAATCCGGTGTCCGGTATCTTCTCGACCGCGATGCGAACGCTCCAGGGATCCGCCTGGTCTGGTGTGCCTGTTCTGTTCATGATTGCGTGCTCAGGCCGGTTGGCGAGGGAAACTTCCAGGATTGGATCGATGAAGCACTCTGCAGCTTCGCGTCATCGAGGCCTGCCAGGGCCGCGACGACGGCCTCGGCATAAAGGGCAAGCCGCCGTGCGTTTTCGATGCCCTGCCCGTTCAATATATTCTTGCACAGCGCCTGCGCCAACGGCTCTTCGCCCGCGGTCAGCGCGAGATCATAGGCCGCCGCCCGGCCATAGAACGCCTCCCCGAAGGCCTGCATTCGCTTGGGTACCGTAAGGTCGCCGACCCCCATCTCCCGCAAATTGTCGTCCATATCGACGCAGAAATGATCGAACAGCGCCTGGGAAAGGCCATCGCCCCCCGGAAGTGCCTTCAGCCGCCCCAGCACCATCCACAGATGCAGCACCAGCAGGTCAAAACGGCCGTTAACCGTATCCGGTACGCCCAAGTCCCGATAAAACAACGGTTCTCGCGCCTGCGTCACGATCATGCCATAGATGGCCTCAATGGTGCCGCGCAGGGCTATCCGGGGTTTCCTGAAGTGATTGAACGGCCAAAGCATTGTGGGTTCCGCAAGCGAGCCCTTACGGCCCGCGCTTGTTGCAATCCAGTATGCTGCCCGGTACGTCAACGCCTCACGCGACGCAAGGGGACGGGACCAGTTCCACGATGACTGAAACCAGCCCGACATGCTCAATGGCACGCGCTCCGCATCGCCTGACCGCGGTTTCGCGTGGCCGGACCGCCGCGTGGCGCGGCCTGGCCGCGCGCTGGCGCGGCATGCGCTCGGCTGCGGCGATCGCCCTGATGTGCGTGGCGCTGGGCGGCTGCCTCACCGGCGAGCAGTTCCAGAAGGGCTACATCCTGCCACCGGGCGCGCTCGAACAAATCCCGATCGGCGCAAGCCAGGACCAGGTGCTGATCGTGATGGGAACGCCCTCCACGGTCGCTACGCTGAACGGCGAGGTGTTCTATTACATCTCGCAGCGCTCCGAACGCCCGGTCGCGTTCATGAACCAGAAGGTGGTCGATCAGCGCGTGATCGCGATTTATTTCGACAAGAACCGTCAGGTGCAGCGGCTCGCCAATTACGGGTTGCAGGACGGCAGGATCTTCGACTTCATCAGCCGGACCACGCCCACCTCCGGTCAGGAGATGAGCTACCTCACGCCGCTGTTCAAGCTGCTCAGCTTCAACTAGCCGCGACCTAACAATCGTTCAGAGCGGCCGGCAGCGCCCGCGCTACGACGACTTGTTGATCTTCTTGACCTTGGCATCGGTGGCTTCGATTGACATTGCCAATTCCAGGATCGCCTTCGAGAGCAGCTCGATAGCCTCCTTTTGATCCTGCGACTTGGCGGCACGGAGTGCATAGTTCCGTGCGGATGAGAGCGACATCGATTGATCTCCGTGTTCTCTACGTTTGATTCTCGGCTCAAAAGGAAAACCCCGCGGCTCGCGCCGCGGGGTTTTTGTCTTGATCAATTCAGCGCCGCTCAGTGCGCCAGGATCGCCAGCAGCAGCAGCGCCACGATGTTGGTGATCTTGATCATCGGATTGACGGCCGGACCCGCCGTATCCTTGTAGGGATCGCCGACGGTATCGCCGGTCACCGCGGCCTTGTGGGCGTCGGAGCCCTTGCCGCCGTAATGACCGTCCTCGATGTACTTCTTGGCGTTGTCCCAGGCACCGCCGCCCGAAGTCATCGAGATCGCGACGAACAGGCCGGTCACGATCACGCCGAGCAACATCGCGCCGACAGCGGAGAACGCCGCCGACTTGCCGGCCGCGCCGCCACCTGCAATGCCGTAAATGACAAAGTAGACGAAGATCGGCGACAGCACCGGCAGCAGCGACGGGATGATCATTTCCTTGATCGCCGCCTTGGTCAGAAGGTCGACCGCCTTGCCGTAATCCGGCTTGTCGGTGCCCTGCATGATGCCGGGCTTTTCGCGGAACTGACGCCGCACTTCCTCGACGATCGCGCTGGCCGCACGGCCGACCGCGGTCAAGCCCATCGCGCCGAACAGATAGGGCAGCAAGCCACCGAACAGCAGGCCGACGACGACGTAGGGGTTGTTCAACGAGAAGTCCGGCAGCACACCCTGGAAGTACGGATACTTCACGCCATTGGCGATGAAGTATTTGAGGTCTTCATTGTAGGCCGCGAACAGCACCAGCGCACCGAGACCGGCCGAGCCGATCGCGTAACCCTTGGTGACCGCCTTGGTGGTGTTGCCGACCGCGTCGAGCGCGTCGGTGGCTTTGCGGACTTCCTTGGGCAGGCCGGCCATTTCGGCAATGCCGCCGGCATTGTCGGTGACCGGACCGAAGGCGTCGAGCGCCACGACCATGCCGGCCAGCGCCAGCATCGTCGTGGTGGCGATCGCGATGCCGAACAAACCAGCAAGGCTGTAGGTGACGAGAATGCCGGCGATGATCACCATGGCCGGACCGGCCGTGGATTCCATCGAGATTGCCAGACCCTGGATCACGTTGGTGCCATGGCCCGTCACCGACGAGGCCGCGATCGACTTCACCGGGCGATATTCGGTGCCGGTGTAGTATTCGGTAATGACGATGATCAACCCGGTGACGACGAGGCCGGCAATGCCGCATTCAAACAGCGCCATGCCGGTGAATTTCACGCCCTCCAGCGGACCGAAGCCAACCAGCGCGTAGATCACGCCGGCGACGCCAAACAGCGACAGGACGCCGGTGGCGATCAGCCCCTTGTACAGCGCACCCATGATCGACTGGCTGGCACCAAGCTTGACGAAGAAGGTGCCGATGATCGAGGTGATGATGCAGACACCGCCGATCGCCAGCGGCAGCGTCATCATGTTGACCAGCAGCGGCGAGGTCGCAAAGAAGATCGCGGCCAGCACCATGGTGGCGACCGCGGTCACCGCATAGGTCTCGAACAAATCGGCGGCCATGCCGGCGCAGTCGCCGACATTGTCGCCGACATTGTCGGCGATGGTGGCCGGGTTGCGCGGATCGTCTTCGGGAATGCCGGCTTCAACCTTGCCGACGAGATCGCCGCCGACGTCGGCGCCCTTGGTGAAGATGCCGCCGCCGAGACGCGCGAAGATCGAGATCAGCGATGCGCCGAAGCCAAGTGCGACCATCGCATCGACCACGGTGCGGCTGTTGGGGGCCAAATTAAGATAATGCGTCAGGAACGCGAAATAGATGGTGACGCCGAGCAGAGCGAGACCGGCCACCAGCATGCCGGTGATCGCACCGGCCTTGAAGGCGAGCTCAAGTCCGCCGGCCAGCGACGTCGTCGCGGCCTGCGCGGTGCGTACGTTGGCACGCACCGAGACGTTCATGCCGATGAAACCGGCGGCGCCCGACAGCACCGCGCCGACCAAAAAGCCGACCGCGACCAGCATGCCGAGGAAATAGGCCAGCAGCGCGAAGATCACGATGCCGACCATACCGATCGTCATGTACTGGCGCTTCAGATAGGCCTGCGCGCCTTCGCGCACCGCCGCCGCGATCTCCTGCATCCGCGCATTGCCGGCGTCGGCTTTCATAACCGATGACGTGGCCCAGATGGCGTAAACGATGGAAAGCGCTCCGCAGAGCACAATCACCCATAATGCTGTCATTGAATTTGCCTCAGATCCCTGATTGTAACCCCCACGCCATAACCGCGGACGCGGCTGGCGCAAAAAGGAGGCCTTACCCTGCCCGAAGGGCGGCCCCTCAAATCGGCGGGACCATGCCAAAATCACATCCCCGGCGCAACGCCGTGGAGGGTCTAAACCGTCGATTTCAGACGGTATTTAGATAGAAGCCAGCCCTCGCCCAGCTCGCTCGGAACCCTCAAAAGTGGCTGTAGGACAGCCGCGGCAGCACGATATCCCGGCCCGCGGCGTCCAAAAACTTCGGAACCGGCTTCCCGGCTGTGATGGTGCCGATCGCGGTCACGGCAATCCCGGCGATATCAGCGGCCTGCGCGAACGCCTCAAGGCGATTCTGTGGAATCGCGCACAGGACCTCGTAGTCATCGCCACCGGCGACGATGGCTTCGATGCCGACCGTGCCGCCCGCAACCAGCGCCGCGGCGGCCGCGGACAACGGTATCCGCGCCGCGTCGATAACAGCCGAAACGCCGGAGGCGCTGCACAGCTTGGCGAGATCGCCGGCGAGACCATCGGAGACATCAATCGCCGCGTGGGCGTGCTCGCGAACCGCTGACGCCAGCGCGATGCGCGGCTGCGGCACCCGATAGCGTCCGATCAGCATTTCCTTCGCGGCCGCATCGGCGCCGCGCGTCGCGGTCCCCTGCTTGAGCACATCGAGGCCGAGCGCGGCGTCGCCGATGGTGCCCGTCACCACCACGAGGTCACCCGGCTTGGCGCCATGGCGGCGAACCATTTTGCCCGGCGGCACCCGCCAGAACGCCGTGACCGAGATCATCAGCGGTCCCGGTGTCGAGACCGTATCGCCGCCCAGCAACGGACAGCCGAACTTCGTCATATCCTCGCCGAGCGCCTGTGCGAACGCGCCGAGCCAGGCTTCGTCCGCGGCCCGCAGCGCCAGCGTCAGCACGCATCCGGCTGGCGCAGCACCCTTGGCGGCGAGATCGCTGAGATTAACCCCAAGCGCCTTGCGTGCGATGGTGTCGGGCGGATCGTCAGACAGAAAATGCACGCCTTCGACAATGGCGTCGGTGGTCACCACGATGTCGTCGCCGAGCGCCTTGAGGATCGCGGCATCGTCGCCGAGATCGAAGGCGCCGGGGTCGGTCGCGAGCGGCCTGAAGTAGCGCGCGATCAGCGAGTCCTCGCCGGACGCAGGTCCTTCGCTAGCCACGGATAAACTCGTCGGCGCGAAATTGCCGCGCGATCTGGTCGAGTACCGCGTTGACCATGCCGGTCTCCTCGGCTTCGACAAAGGCGTGCGCGACGTCGACATATTCCGAGACCACCACCCGCCCCGGCACGTCCTTGCGATGCTCGAGTTCATAGGAACCGGCGCGCAGCACGGCACGCAAAATGGCGTCGACCCGCTTCAACGGCCAGCCCTTTGACAGCGCATCGTCGATCAACGGATCGAGCTTGGCCTGATCGCGCACCACGCCGGATACGACATCGCGAAAGAACGCGGCTTCCGCCGGCAAATAGGTATCGCCCTCGACTTCGTTGCCGAGCCAATGGCTCTCGAATTCGGCAAAGATGTCGTTGATGCCGGCTCCGCCAATGTCCATCTGGTACAGCGCCTGCACCGCCGCCAGCCGCGCCGCACCGCGTCGGTTGGCTTTCTTGTCCGGATTCTTGGGTGCTGGTTTCCTGCTGTCTGCCATGATCAGACCCGCGCCAGGCGGCGCTTGATCCGCAGCATCGCCAGCGCCGCGCGCGCGGCATCGCCACCCTTGTTGAGTTCACTGGCGCGCGCCCGGGCCCAGGCCTGTGCATCGGTGTTGACGGTGATGATACCGTTGCCGAGCGGAATTTTTCTGGCCACCGCGAGGTCCATCAACGCCCGCGAGGATTCCATCGAGACGATTTCGAAATGGATGGTGTCGCCGCGCACCACGCAGCCCAGAGCGATCACCGCATCGTAAACCTTGCCGTGACCCGTGGCGGCATCGAGCGCGATTGCCACCGCCGCCGGGATTTCCAGCGCGCCAGGCACCGTGATGATGTCGTGGCTGAGGCCGGCCGCCTTCAGTTCCGCGATCGCACCTTCCAGCAATGCGTCCTGGATATCGTCGTAGAACCGCGCCTCCACGATCAGCGCCCGCGCGCCGGTTATGTCGGTCTGATCCTTGAGCGCCGCGCGCCGTGCGTCTGCCATTACATGCCAATCGGTATTATGTGCCAGTTGTGCTGCGTTTTAGGCGCAGCGGGGCCCTGTGCCAAGGGCTGCGTCTACTTCATTTCCGACAGCCGCGCGGCATAGCGGGCCATCAAATCGACTTCGAGATTGACCTCGCTGCCGGCGCGCCAGCCGCTCAGCGTCGTGACACTAAGCGTGTGCGGAATGATCAGCACCGAAAACAGCACGTCGTGCACGGTATTCACGGTCAGCGACACGCCATCCAGAGTCACCGAGCCCTTGGTGGCAATGAAACGCGCCAGTTCCCGCGTCGTTTTCAGCTCGAACCGCGCCATGTCGGGCAGATCGTCGCGCTGGACGATCCCGGCAATGCCGTCGGCATGGCCGGCAACGATGTGGCCGCCAAGTTCATCGCCGATCTTCAGCGCTCGTTCCAGATTGAGCCGGGTGCCGACCTGCCAGTGCCTGGCGGTGGTCATACCCAGCGTTTCGGCGGCGGCGTCGACGTCGAACCAGGTCTTGCCGCCTTCGACGCCGGAAGCCACCACAGTCAGACAGACGCCGTTGCAGGCGATCGACGCGCCATCGGCGATGGTCGCGCGATCATAGCGGCAGGCGATCCGCAGCCGATGCAACTGCCCTTGCGCCGTTGGCGTCAGCGCCGCGATCTCGCCGATGTCGGTGACAATGCCGGTAAACATCAACCTTCCCCACCGTCATGGCCGGGCTTGTCCCACGGCTGTCCGGCTCGATTTTTGCTGTGCAAGGTGCACGGCATTGATTCTAATGGTGTCCAGAGTTTTGCGACTCAACTGGACATGAAAAGGATCAGCGCCGTGCCGCATACGAATACTGT
>JBDTKZ010000079.1:0-151304 GCA_039935075.1 Bradyrhizobium sp. | reverse complement strand
GGCACGGCGCTGATCCTTTTCATGTCCAGTTGAGTCGCAAAACTCTGGACACCATTAGAATCAATGCCGTGCACCTTGCACAGCAAAAATCGAGCCGGACAGCCGTGGGACAAGCCCGGGCATGACGAGCACAGAGGCATGCAACGCATTAGAATCCGTAACGCCCTACTGCTTGTCGATCTTCGTAACGGTCTTGTTGCCGCCGCTCTCGCTCACGGTGAACGCGATCCTGTCGCCGGCATGCACGGTATCGAGCAGCCCCGCCGCGGCCTTGAATTGTTGGTCTGTGGCACCGCCGTCAGCAGCACCGACGGTGCCGCTTTGGGCCTGCCTGATGACGATGATCCCACTGATCCGATCGATGGTGGTGATCGTACCCGTCAACGGTTGCTGGGCCAGGGTCGCGCAAGGAACGGCCACCAGCATCGCGCCAGCCAACATCATCTTTGCCAGATTCATCGAAATCTCCCGGTTTTTTTGGAGCGTTGACGATAAGCCACAAGGGGCGGATTTGTTCCCTGGGATGACGCCCGCCCATGGTGCGCGCAACGGCAATTGGTTGCCGCGACTGCGACAAAACAACCCGCCGGGCAAATCACTCAAAACCTGTCCAGCCCGTCAGCGAAAAATATTTCGCTTAACATGCAGGCCAAATCACCGGCTTATCTTGGCCCGTCTCACCCGAAGGAGGGGCGGCTCGCGATCGTCACGGACGTTGCGGTGAGATGCGGTGGACGCGAAGCGCGCAGCAGACGAGCGCGCGCGATGCGGACGGCGAAGTCGTGTGGTCCTGACGCCCCGACGCTGGCGTCAAGTTCCCGGGAAGCAAGCTTCTCAGGGACGACGGTGGCAACAAGCCGGTCACCGGGGAGAGCGCGAAGGAAACCGTAAAACCATCGCGCAGGGAAAGCCGGATTGATCCGGTTGAGCCTGTGGTCCTACCCCCGTGCTTTTTGTTGCACGGGACCCACGGGTGCGATCGGCACCCGGCTTTCCCTGCGCCCTCTGTTTTTCATGAGGGCGAAAAAATGACGCACAACTCGGGCGTATCGCGCCGCGAGAATGCGGATGCATGTCGGTTCGCTGTTTGACAATTGAACCTGGAAAGATGGGAAACCGTAGGGTGGGTTAGCCGTAGGCGTAACCCAACATCTTTCCACGCGCGAAAAACGGTGGGTTACGGCTTCGCCTAACCCACCCTACGAGTCAGCACGCGTCATCATCTACTTCAACGTAATCGCAAGCCCGCTGAGATCGACGTTGGCCATCAGCCCGACCTGCCGTCCCGACAACTCGAGCACCGCGCCCTTCTGGTTGGTCAGCACGATGGCACGCGCGCCGCCGCCGACCGCGAGCCCGGCGCCGGCCGCACCATAGACGCCGGCGACGTCGGAGGGACGGCTGATGTTGCTGACGCGACCGCGCAGCATGGTCTTCGATCCGCCGAACACGAAGCCGTAGTCGATGCCGCCGGCCGACAGCGCGTAGCTCCGCCCGCGGAAATTCAGCGTGCCGCCGCCGCCCGAGCCGCCGATGATCCATCCCGCCTTGTAGATCGTCAGCGCCACGGTGCCGCTTTCGGCATGAGAGGCCGACGACAGCGTGATGCCGGCGAAAGCGGTGAGCGCCGCGAGGGCAACGCGAATGGATGACATCTTCATGGGGCAGGATCTCCCGGAGGTGTTGTTGAAGCGAGGGCGCAGATTGAGTCGTGCGTGCTGCATTGTAACCCAAGCGCAAAGTCGGCAAACTGATTTCTTGCACGCGAACCGCACCGCTCGCCCGCGGGCCACCGCGGAAGACGTTCATGATCTCGATCAACACGCACTGCCTCATGGTGAGGGCCGCGAAGCGGCGTCTCGAACCATGCGTGTTGTAGCCATCCTTCGAGACGCATCGCTACCGCGATGCTCCTCAGGATGACGGCCTTGTAGGTCGCAAGGCCGGGTACAACGAACGTAAACCACACCACGCCTTTGAACCGCATTGCGCGCTCACGACACTCAATCCATGTCCGGAACATCAGTCATCCCGACAGCCCCACTTCCGCGCATTAACATCAGCGGAAACCAACCGATATTTTCAAACAGGAGCCATTACCCATGCGTCGCATTTCCACCCTTTGCGCTGTCGCCGGTCTCGCTTTCGCAGCGCTTGCCGCCACCACTCCCGCCAAGGCCGATTTCCATCTGATCCGCTGGCACGACACCGGCTTCTGCCAGATCTGGGACCAGAACATCCCGACCGCGCCGTGGCCGTCGAATTTCAGCGTCGTCAGCGCGCCGGTGCCAACCTTGTTCGCTGCGATCGATGTCAAGGACCACATGCTGCACACCGGCGCCTGCGCGTTCTGACGACAAAGCGTGAGGTGGGCAACGGCACGCTTGCGCCGTGCCCACCGTTGCGCGGAATCCGCTTCGCGGCGTCAAAACCGCCTGCTATCCTCCGTCAAAATCGCGACCACAAAACCAAAATCGGAGGAAATTCCAATGCCCCTGCTCCAGCATCATATCGCTGTCGTCACCGGTGCGGCCTCCGGTATCGGCCGCGCCATTGCGATCGGTTACGCCCGTGAAGGCGCGCATGTCGTGCTGCTCGATCTCAATGAAAAGAACGCCGGCGAGGTCGCGCGCGAAATCCGCGAGGCCGGTGGCAAGGCCGACAGTTTCGCGCTCGACGTCGCGAGGCACGATGATTGCGTCGCAATCGCCAAGAAAGTCGCCGACAGGGTCGGGCAGGTCTCGATCCTGGTCAACAATGCCGGTATCAACCGCCGCAACGGTTTCACCGCCGACGCCCATGCCGTGCTGAAGGATTGGCATGACATCATGGCGATCAATCTCAACGGCACCTTCAACATGACGCATGCGTTGCTGGCGCCGCTGCGCGCCAGCAAGGGCCGCATCGTCAATATCGGCTCGATCCAGTCCTTCATGCATGTGCGGACGCCGAACTCACCGGCCTACACCACCTCCAAGCATGGCGTGCTCGGCTTCACCCGCGCGCTCGCCGCCGAACTCGGCAAGGACGGCGTGCGCGTCAATGCGATCGGCCCCGGCCTGATCGAGACGCCGCTCAACGAACAGGTGCGCGCCACCAATATGGAACTGGTGAAGACCTTCATCGACCACACCCCGCTCGGCCGCGCCGGCAAGCCCGAGGACATCGTCGGTCCCGCGCTGTTTCTGGCGTCCGATCTGTCGAGCTACGTCACCGGCTCGATTGTGATGGCGGATGGCGGATATCGGACGATTTAGTGGCGCCAGGAGGGTATTTTGACGGGGGTGCCCGGCGTTAAGATCCTGTTAACCGACTCCGCACACCGTCGGATCACAGTCTGGGGGCTGTTCATTCTCGATGTTTCCGCCCACGTTTTGGGCGAGCGTTGATCGGGAGGTACCGATGGCTTACGAGTCGATTACTTATACTCACGCGCCGGAAATTCCGGCGTCGTCCCTGACCCCGAACGAAATCGTGCCGTTGCTGATTGGATCCACCGTCGGTGAGGTCGAACGCGAGCTGGTACTGCAAACGCTGGCGCGATGCGATGGCAACCGCACCCGCGCCGCGCGCGTGCTCGGGGTTTCCGTCCGCACCTTGCGCAACAAGATCCGGCTCTATTCGACCGACGGGATCGAAATCCCGGCGCATGTTGATTAGCTCTACCGGGTTCCACTGAGTGCGATCATGCCCTAGGGTAGCACCAGCCGGGCAACAGACTCGGACGGAGAGACCCATGGGGAGACCGGATGTCCAACGCGCCGCATTTTGACATCGACGTGCGGGCATTCTGGGCCGATCCGTATCCGGATCTGGCGCGGATGCGGAGGGAAGCGCCGATCGCCTTCGTGCCGCAACTGGGATCGACAGTGTTCACCCGGCGCGACGATATCTTCAGCCAGGAAAAACGCATCGACGTGTTTTCGTCGCATCAACCGGCCGGATTGATGAGTACGCTGATGGGCCACAACATGATGCGCAAGGACGGCGATGCGCATATGTCGGAACGAACAGCGATGTTTCCGGCGGTGTCGCCGCGCACCGTGCGCGACACCTGGAGCCGCCAGTTCCAGGGCCATGCCGACCGCATCCTCGAAGAACTCAGGCCGGCCGGCCATGCTGATTTGTGCAAGGCGTTCGCGCTGCCGCTGTCGGCCGAGTGCCTGAAGGACATCACCGGCCTCACCAACATGCGCTATCAGGATATGGATGCATGGTCGCAGGCGATGATCGACGGCATCGCCAATTACAGCGGCGACAAGACGACCGAGGCGCGCTGCCATGCCGCGACCGCGGGTATCGATGCCGCGATCGACGACATGATCCCGGTGGTGACGAAACACCCGAACACCTCGATCCTCAGCGTGCTGCTGTCAGCCGGCCAGCCGATCGAAAGCGTGCGCGCCAATATCAAGCTGGCGATCTCGGGCGGCCAGAACGAGCCGCGCGACGCCATCGCCGGCACGGTGTGGGCGCTGCTGACGCATCCCGACCAGCTCGCGCTGGTGACAAGCGGAAAGGCCAAATGGCTCGACGTGTTCGAGGAATATGCGCGCTGGATCGCGCCGATCGGGATGTCGCCGCGGCGCGTGGCCAAGCCGTGGTCGTTCGGCGGGGTCGATTTTGAGGCCGATGACCGCGTGTTCTTCATGTTCGGCTCGGCCAATCGCGACGAAGCCTGCTTCCGCGATCCCGATCGTTTCGACGTCCTGCGCGACACCGCGAAGAGCATCGCGTTCGGGGCGGGTCCGCATTATTGCGCCGGCGCGTTCGCGTCGCGCGCCATGGTCGCCGACGTCGCACTGCCGAGTATTTTCGCGCGCTTCAGGGGCTTGCGGCTCGATCCATCCGAGCCGGTGCGGATCGGCGGCTGGGCGTTCCGCGGCCTGCTCAATCTGCCGGTGATGTGGGACGTGGAATGATCCGTGGCGACACGTATCTTGCTGTTGATGAATCCGCTGGCGCCGCAAGCTTAATTGCTGCCGTCATCGAACGTCTGCTAAAAACGCCTCGGATGTAAGCGGGAGTATGCACGTGGCGGATGGCAGCACGACCAGAGCAGGAAAAGCCGGCCCGCAGGGACGTCCGGGCGAACCAGGCCGTCCAGGACCGCAGGGGCATCCGGGCCGGCCCGGGCCTGAAGGCACCCGCGGCAAACCCGGTCCCGTCGGCAAGGCCGGACCACAAGGCAAGCGCGGCGAGATCGGGCCGCAAGGCAAGCCCGGGATGGCCGGTCCGCGTGGCGAGGTTGGACCGCAGGGCAAAACGGGGGCTGCTGGTGGGCCGGGTTCACGTGGTGAACCGGGAGCACCCGGCGCGTTGCCTTCGATCGAACAGGTAATGCCCTGGCTGCATCTGATTTTCGATGCGTGGGAGGATCACCGTCGCCTGCGCGAACGCGAGGCCCGCGAAGCCGCGGAACGTGAAGCTGCGGAGCAGGAAGCCCTGGCCGCGATCGGTGATACGGCGTCCGGCGATAGCGAGGAGGACCAAGATCGCCGCGAGAAGAAAAAGAAGAAGCACAAGGACAAGAAGTAACCGCGCGACAGCGCCGCGCATTCACTTGTCGCAGGCGGTCAATTATTTTTGGGTGGTCTCACCCGATCGGCCGAACAACAGCGAAACCAGACCCTGCGGATAGCGCTTCAGGAACGTCCAGAACGACCACGTCAGGGACGGGTAAACCACGACGACGAACGCGCCGGATAAAAATCCGTGCCATTGGCCGGCGGGTATGAAGGGATCGGCATAGCCGCGCAGTTCCGCCGTGGCGAGGCCAGCGAACACCATCACCACGGTCCATTCGGTCCAGCGGTTGGTCAGTACGCTCGCGGTCTTGCGGCCGAGCCAGCTCGAAGGCCCTCCCGCGGGAACCTGGCGCACGACCAGCAGCCAGCGCATCGCAAGATACCAGAGATAGCCGGCAAGGCTGCCGAAGATCGCAGTGATGATGACATTGGCAAGGTCGAACGTACCGCTCCACCACACCATGCCCGCGCTCCAAAACACCGCGAAGAAAATCGCGCTCAGCTTCACTGAGGTGACCGGATTCATGACTTTGCTTCCACCAGATTGCCTACCCCGTCATCCTGAGCGCTGCCGGCGCGCCGCACCGTGAGGTGGATCACGTGATAGCGAAGCGGGCTCCAATCAGCCGAACCGCTGCCGTGAGCGTTCCCGCGCCTTCCCGGCTTCGATCTCGCGGTCGCGCGCCGGCGCATTGGTTTCCAGCGAGGCGAGCAGCCGGCGGGCGCTGTCGGCGACCTCGGTGATGGCGCGATTGAACGCCTCGGCATTGGCCTGCGACGGCGAATTGAACCCGGACAGCTTGCGCACGAATTGCAGCGCCGAGGCGTGGATTTCGACGTGGGTCGCCGGCGGTTCGAAATTGAACAGCGTCTTGATGTTGCGGCACATGGCTTTCTCCTCTGCCCGGACGGAACGGCGCGCAGGCAGCCTCTCAAGAGACGAATGGCCGGCGTAAAATCCGACATCGCGGCCCATTTTGTCATAGAATGAACGGCGGGTTCACCCCTGTCGCCCTTCAGGCGCCAGCAAAAAGCGAGTTCCACGATGTCGCACGTCACCTACAAGATCGTTCAGCATGATGGCGGCTGGGCCTATACCGTCGATGGCGTGTTTTCGGAACCGTTCGCGACCCGTGCCGCCGCGCTGGCGGCCGCCAAGCGCGCCGCCGCCGAACAGCGCGTGCCCGGCCGCACCGAAGAGATCCAATACGAGACCGCCGACGGCAAATGGCACACCGAGACCGCCGCCGGCAACGACCGTCCCGAAACCGATATCGAGGACAAGACGTAGCCGAGGGGTACCGGGTCTGCGCTGCCTAGAACGGGATCCGCGCGCCAAGCCGTTCAAAGAATGCACGACCCTTGCCGGTCAGACGCATCGCGCGCGGGATATTCCGGGCCTCAAGGCAGCGCGCTTCCACCAGCCGCTTCATCACCGCGTTCGGAAACGCGCCGGCGAGGTGCGGGACGCGCTCGGTCCAGTCGTTGCAAAGGCGCACATGCGGCCCGCGGGCGGGCTTGAACGCGACTTCTTCGGATTGGCACCACACCAGGCCTGCCGCCGTGACATAGCCGGCTCGATCGCTGACCGCGATCAGTCTGCGGCGGATCAGCGCGTCGCCCAGCGCGACGCCGAGTTGACCTGCCAAGTGACAATAACAGGTACGCGACTGACGCAAGGCCTCGCACGGCATCGCGCGCCGGCGCTCGACGCGATCGGCCTTGACCGCCAGATCGACCAGGCTTTCGATCAGCGATGCAACGTCGTCATCGGCGATCCGGTAATACCTGAACCTGCCCTGCGACCAGACCGATAATATCCTGGCCTCCACCAGCTTCAGCAGATGCGCACTCGCGCTCTGCGGCGAGATGCCCGCGACAACAGCCAATTCGCCGGCGGGCATCGCCTTGCCGTCCGCCAACGCGCTCACGATCGCCTCCCGCGCCGGATCGCTCAGCGCCGCCGTGATCCGGGCAAAGCCCGGCTGTATCGATTGGCGAGGTGGGGTCATGAAGCCTCCTGCAGGACAACCGTCCGGCAAACCGGGCATCGTTATAGCGGATTTCGGTCAGACTTCGTTTCAGAATGTCATGAAACGTCGCGGACCGCCTCCATGCGACGATCGCCGATATCAACACAATTGAAGGAACGGCTATGATCGAGAAAAACGATATCTCAACGGAATCCAGTTTAGGGTCGGGTGGAACAACCGGGCAGGCGGACATCGAGCGGATCTACAAGCTTTGGGACGACGCGCTGGGCAAGAAAGACCTGGAAGCCGCGCTCGCCCTCTACGCCGACGATGCCTCGATCGAAAGTCCGCTCGTCGCGCACCTACTGAACATCAAGGAGGGGATCGTGCGGGGCAAGGATGCCATGCGCCAATTCATCACTTTGGTGTTTCGGACCCAGCCACCACAGCGAAAGCGCTTCCGAACCGGATTCTTCACCGACGGCCGCACGGTGATGTGGGAGTATCCGCGCGCGTCGCCGGAAGGTGACCAGATGGATCTGGCGGAAGTGATGGAAATCCAGGATGGACTGATCAGGCGTCACCGGGTCTATTGGGGCTGGTACGCGCTCAACGTGCTGAAATCAGGCTAAACGGGAATTTTACCGTTGCCGCCACGCTTGCCTCTCGGATCGTCTCGCTCGGCGTGGTAGACCCCTCGCCCAAGCGGCCCAGCGATGCGGCCGCACTTTAGAACGTCTCCTTGGGAGAAACGTCATGGGGTTTTCGCGTGCGGCGCTTTCAGTTGTGTGTGCGGTTGTGTTTGCAATGACGTCATCTGCTGTACCCGCGGCCGACTACCCCGCACCGAAACAGGGCGACTGGATCGCGAAGGATTTCAAATTCCACACCGGCGAGACCATGCCGGAGCTGCGACTGCATTACATCACCATCGGCGAGCCAAGCGGCCAACCCGTGCTGGTGCTGCATGGCTCCGGCGGCTCGTCGGCAAGCATGCTGACGCCGACCTTCGCAGGCGAATTGTTCGGCCCCGGCCAACCGCTCGATGCGTCGAAATATTATATCATCATTCCCGACGGGCTCGGCCACGGCCAATCCTCGAAACCATCCGACGCCATGAAGACGGCGTTCCCGAAATATGATTACACCGATATGGTCGATGCGCAGTACCGCCTGGTCAAGGAAGGTCTCGGCATAAAACATCTGCGGCTGGTGATCGGCAATTCGATGGGCGGCATGCACACCTGGCTGTGGGGCGTGAAATATCCCGACTACATGGATGTGCTGGTGCCGATGGCCTCACAGCCGACCGCGATGGCGGCGCGCAACTGGATGCTGCGGCGGATGATGATCGAGACCATCCGCAACGATCCCGACTACAACGAAGGCAAATACACCACGCAGCCGCGCATGATGAAATACGCCATCAGTTCCTTCGGCATCGCCACTGGCGGCGGCACCCTCGCCTACCAGATGCTGGCGCCGACCGCCGAGAACGCCGACAAGATGGTCGACGAGCGGCTGGCACTGCCGATCACCGCCGACGCCAATGATTTCATCTACCAGTGGGAAGCCTCCCGCGACTACGATCCCTCGCAAGCGATGGAACAGATCCAGGCCACGCTGCTGGCGATCAACGCGGTCGACGACGAGCGCAATCCGCCCGAAACCGGCGTCACCGATGCCGCGATCAAGCGCATCAAGAACGGCCGGATCTTTCTGATCCCGGCCAGCACCGAAACCCGCGGCCACCTCACCACCGGCAATGCGAAATTCTATGCCAGCAAATTGCAGGAGCTGCTGCAGACGGCGCCGCAGCGCACGATGTGAGGGGCGCTGAAGCGGCATGGCGCAACGCCGCGCCGAATTCGCTGATCGAAGTTCTGGAAAAGCGGAAACGCTGATTCTCGCACTGCATCAATTTGCTGCGACCGCGCATCGCTCATTTTTTCCGCACGACAGTGCAGGCCTATTCGCGTTCAATCATGAGATTCGCAGCTCCGCCTTGGCCGCGGAATGCGACGACAAGAAACCAACACTGTGGAGGATCGCATGCGACGGTTCGCGCAGATCGCTTTGCTCGCGTGGTTATCCGCGCTGACGGGCGCGGCGTTCGCCTTCGACAACGGACAATA
Source organism: Bradyrhizobium sp. (assembly GCA_039935075.1). GTDB lineage: Bacteria > Pseudomonadota > Alphaproteobacteria > Rhizobiales > Xanthobacteraceae > Bradyrhizobium. The sequence goes on along the minus strand of JBDTKZ010000079.1, from coordinate 141,668 downwards.
CGAAAACGTGCCGCCGGACATCCGCGCCTGGTTCAAGGGCGTGGTCGCCCCGAACGGCGTGCCCTGCTGCGACATGGCCGACGGCCATCGCACCGAATATGACTTTCGCAGCGGCGCCTATTGGGTGCCAATCGAAGGCGAATGGATGCCGGTGCCCGCGCACGCCGTCATCCGCGACCGCGGCAATCCGGTCGGCGAAGCCGTGGTGTGGTATGTGCACCATCGCGGCGGCATCATCATCTCGTGTTTCGTGCCGGCCGATGCGGTGTGACGCCCGTCTGGCCGTCTCTGCTTCAGCCCCGTTTCCGCCGCAAGATACCCCATACCGCGCCGGCGGTGACGCCACGGCTGCGGTCGTTGGCGAATATTTGAGCCAATACGGCCACCGAAGCTGGTAGTCTTGTCACCAGATTTGGCCGATCCGTCTTGCATGGATCAAAAACACGATGGTGCCAGCATGCCCCAATGGTTTCACGAAATGATCACACCGGTCATGATGTTGTGCGTGTTCATGTTGAACGCCCGAACGTCCTTTCGCCGCCTGGATGTTAAATCCAGCCAGGAAGCAGAACGCCTGCAACAGGTTTTGATCGAGGAGTTGCGGGCGTTGTCTGCGCTTTACGCCGCGAATATCGATCTGCTGGATCGCCACGAGCAGATTCTGATGGCGCCGAGGGCGCCGATGGTGATCTACCGCGCCAATATTGCGCGGCTGCATACCATCGATCCCGACTTGGTCGCGGATCTCATCGCCATGCACAACAAGAATGAACAGATCGAGATGCTGCTGTCGGCAAAGGCCAAGACGGTACGCGGCGGTTCCGCGACGGTATTTCTGTTCGATACGATGGATTCGAAATTCCAGCCGATGCTGGAAGATTTCGCGGAGGAAATCACGCAATGCATCGAGAAATACAGCACCAAGGTCGCTCCACCGGAATTCGACGAACTGCCCGGCAGGGTGACGTCGCTTGTCCCCCAAGTCGCCACCTGAGGTGCTGCCGCAATCGAAGCATCAATGTCCGATAATCCCGAGGCACCGGTGACGCAGTTGAACGCCAGGGCCGATCGTTCGGCGCTTCCCCGCGCCATCATGCGCTGGGTTCTTGCTGCCTTCTTCGCAGCGGCCGGTGTCGCCCATCTGGAGGCGCCGGATGCGTTGCTCGCGATCACGCCGGACTGGGTGCCATTCGCGCCGCAAATCATCTTGATCACCGGCCTCTGTGAACTGGCCGGCGCCGTGGCTCTGGTGACAAGACCGCTGCGCTGGTGGGCGGGCGTGGCGTTCGCGGCCTATGCGATCTGCGTGTGGCCGGCCAATTTCAAACATGCGATCGACGGCATCAACCTGCCGCACATGCCCAGTAGCTGGTATTATCATGCGCCCCGGCTGGCGTTTCAACCCGTGATCATCTGGTGGGCGCTCTATTGCACCGAGGTGATCGACTGGCCGTGGCGCAAGCGATAGGCGGTGGCCGGCGCGATATTGCGGTGATAGCCTTGGGCCTGTCACGCCGCCTTTCTCTCGGAGACCGCCCTTGACCGATCTCGCCGCTTGCGACCTCGCCTCGATCTATCCCCAACCTACGCCGCGCGTGCTCGCGAAAGCGCGGCCGGAGATCGACAGCCACGCCAGGAAATTCATCGAGATGTCGCCATTCTGCGTGCTGGCCACATCGGGCTCCGACGGCAGCGTGGATGCGTCACCGCGCGGCGGCAATCCGGGCTTTGTCAGCGTCACCGGCCCGAACACGCTGCTGATGCCGGACCGTTCCGGCAACAACCGGATCGACAGTTTTCGTAATGTCGTCGAGGGCTCGGGTTTCGTGCACCTGGTCTTCTTCGTGCCCGGCATCGACGAGACCTTGCGCGTCGGCGGCCGTGGCACATTGTCGGCCGATCCGGATTTGCTGGCGGCGATGGTGGAGTTCGGCAAGCCACCGCGCGCGGTGCTGCGGATCGACGTCAACGAAGCCTATTTTCACTGTGGCAAGGCGCTGATGCGCTCGAAACTATGGTCGGCGGATATTCGTGTCGAACGCGAGGTGTTTCCCAGCATCGCCGAAGTAATCCACGATCAGACCGCATTGGGCGAGCCGGAGCCGCAGGCCCAGGTCGAGGCGCGTTACAGGACGCAGCTCTGACGCAAAAGGCCGCGTGGTATTTTACCGGCGCGGCCTTGTTCTGGATCAGCGTCCTAGTGCTCGCTCTCGAGCCCGCCGACGTGCTTCTGGGTGTAGAGTTCAAGCCCGATCCGCTCGATCAGATCGAGCTGGGTTTCGAGGAAATCGATGTGATGCTCCTCGTCCTTCATGATGCTCTCGAACAGGTCGCGCGAGACGTAATCCTTGACGCCGTGGCTGTAGGTCGCCGCTTCCTGGTACAGGGTCCGCGCGCCGGTTTCGGCGGCCAAGTCGCATTCGAGGATTTCCTTGACGTTCTGGCCGATCCGCAAGGGATCGAGCACCTGCATGTTGGGAAAGCCGTCCAGGAACAGGATGCGGTCGGTGAAGCGGTCGGCGTGGTGCATCTCCTCAATGGATTCCTTGCGCCACTGTTTGGCCATGTCCAGCAGGCCCCAATGGTTCAGCAGCCGGAAATGCAGCCAATACTGGTTAATGGCGGTGAGCTCGCTGCGCAGGCCCTTGTTGAGGTAATCGATAACTTTGGGGTCGCCCTGCATGATATGCTCCGAATTCTGAGACCTGAACCCGGCCTCGCTTCCAATTTAGAATACTTCTAAACTAGATTACAGGTACGAGCAACCCTTTTGCCGGAGAGACAAAAGAGCCTGTGAACTCAATAAACTGGAAATTTATCAGGCTAACGCCGTGAGGGCCGGCTGCCCATGGCCATGCGACTCGGCGTGAGCCTGGCTGTGCGGGCATCCCGAACAGCAGGCCTTGGCGCAAGCGCCCAGAGCCTCGTCGATGATGGTCTTGATGGTGCGCGCGCAGCGGCCGCATTCGGCGCTGCAGCCGAGGCAACCGTAGATCTGCTTGGCATTCCGGGGAAGGTCTTCCGCGCCATTGACCGCGCTGCGGACATCGTGGTCGGTCAGGACGTTGCAGGAACAAACAATCATGAAACCAGGGGGCTCATCAGGGACGCGATGTCACTGAGATATTGAAGTGCACGGCGGGATGCAAAAGGAAAAACCCCGATTTCAAGTAATTCCAAACTGGCATCGTCAAATCTAGAATGAGTCTAAAACCGCTGCGGCACAGGCATAATCGCGATTACCCTCGTTCGCGGTCGCACGGCTAGTCAACACCGCCGCCGCCGTCCCCGCCTCCATCACCACTGCCGCTTCGCTATCGCCACCACCGGAATGGCCCGAGCCCGCATGATCGCCGCCGCCGTGAGGATGTCCGCTATCGCTGCCGTCGCCACCGCTATCGCCCGACCATGAGCCGTCGCCGGTGGACCGGCGACTGGCGCTAGCTTTCTCCGATCGGCGGAGCGCGACCAATGCGATCAGCACCGCGAGTCCGATCGTAATCTGCAAGGCCGTCATCGTCGCTTTCATGATTGGCACTCAGTCGGAAACGGCCTGATACCAGCGCCCTCGCGCTGCAAAAAAGCCCCTCGCCCGCAACAATTGGTCACCAAATATGGCGATCCCGTTCATTGATCATTCAAGCGGGATATGAAACTTTCGCTCGGACAGAACGCTATATCCGTTGTCTCTGTGCAGTGAGAAAGGTGAAGCCATGAAGAAGACATTGATGGCGCTCGCGGCGGTCTCCACCCTGGCCATCTCGGCCGTCGTGGCACCCGCTCCGGCCCACGCCCAACGCGGAGTCGGCGCTGCTATCGCCGGCGGCATTATTGGCGGCGCCATCGTCGGCGGCGCGCTCGCCGGCCCCGGCTATTATGGACCCGGCTACGGCTATTACGGACCAGGTTATGGCTATTACGGCCGCGGTCCGGCCTATGTCGCCGATGATGGCGGCTGTTACTGGCAGCGGCAGCGTTTCTGGGACGGCTATGGCTGGCGCATCCGTAATGTTAGGGTTTGCGGCTGAGGCCGTTCACCTTCATTAAACCGGCATTAAATCAACGCCGGCCTCCCCGGAAACGGCCGTTTTCGGGGGTGCCAGCAGAATTTGGCCTGAAAAAACCGTTTTTTCGGCCCATCAGCCTCGATACGTTTACTTTCGATTGACTGTTGTGCGCTTTTTAGCGAGATGGCCGACTTCGAAGACGGCGTATGAGTCACTTTAAACCCGGCGCAGACTGAAGGCGCCATCCCCTAGGAGAGCCCAAGACATGAAGATGACATTTGCTGCCATCGTCGCGGTCGCAACCCTCGCCGGTTCGCTCGCAACGACCCCCGCAAGCGCGCAGCGCGGCCTCGGCGCGGCTGTGGCTGGCGGTCTCATCGGCGGCGCGATTGTCGGCGGTGCCATCGCCGCAAGCCGGCCTGCTTATGGCGGTCCGGTCTATGTGGAAGACGGTCCGCCCCCGCCCTGCCGCTTCGTTCGCGAGCGCTTCTGGGATGGCTATAACTGGCGCTTCCGTCGCGTCGAAGTCTGCAACTAAGCGGACCACGCCAACGCTCGTGCCGAGCGCCTGATTTCAAAACCCGGCTGAGATTTCAGCCGGGTTTTTCTTTTTTAGATGATGGCTTTGAGATTGTGTCCCAGACGCGGTGCAGCGCGCTCATGGCGAAGCATCCGGGGAACGCTCATCTCTCGCTAATGCGCCGAATCCATTGATCGCAGCACGGCCTGGCTCGGCCAGCAATCCAGCTTGATACCGGCCGATTTCTGATAGGCCCCAAGTGCGGCGCGGGTCTGCATCCCGGCCTTGCCGTCGAGCTTGTCCTTGTAGAGGCCAAGGCGCGTGAGCTGACGCTGCATCGCTTCGACGTCGGCGGTGCGCAGTTGCGTCGAGGCCGACCACGGCGTCGCGAACGCTTGCGGACTCAGCATGCGGTCGCTGAGATGTCCGACGAACAGCACATACAGATCCGAAAAATTATATTCCTTGATGACGAAGTAATTCTTCGTGGTCAGGAACGCCGGGCCATAGATGCCTTCGGGCTGCAGCAGCGACACCGGCTGCGCCTGCTCGGCGGCGCTGAGCTGTTGCCCGCGCACCGGCACAAAGCCTGCGCGCAACCAATCGCCGATCGGTTTCGTCACTTCGGGCACGCCCATCGTGCAATCCACATTGGCCGGGGCCTGCACCTCATAGGCCCAGCGCAGGCCCGGCTGCCAGCCCTTGTTGACGAGTTGCTCGGCGGCGGACGCCAGCGCATCCGGCACTGAATGCCAGATGTCCTTGCGGCCATCGCCGTCGAAATCGACGCCGTGCTTGTAGAATTCCGACGGCAGAAATTGCGTCAGCCCAACGGCGCCACCCCAGGACGAACGCAGATCCTTGCGCGTCACCTCGCCGTCACCGATCATCTTCAGCGCCAGAATGAACTCGTTGCGGTATTGATCCTTACGGCGGCCGACATAGGCCTGCGTCGCCAGCACGCGCAATCCGTCATAGGGCAGCGTGTAGCGGCCGTAATCGGTCTCGCGGCCCCAGATCGCGAGCACGATGGTGGCGGGCACGCCGAAGCGCTTCTCGATTCCCGAAAGCGCGTCGCGATATTTCTGCATCAAACGCCGCCCTTCTTCGGCGAGCTTCGCGATGCTGGCTTCCTTGATATAGTCGGCCGGTACCTGCACGAACTCGGCCTGCGACGGCGCCCCGGTGGCGGGGCGTCCGGGCAGGATCAGATCGGGCAATTTGTAATCGGGCTCGAGGCCACGGGTTTCCGCATCGAACGTCGCGCGCGACACACCGGCCGCTTGCGCCTCGGGCCACAGCGAGGCGATGAACTGGGTGAAGCCGGCGTCTGCCGCGCGGGCAGAGCTGCATAATCCCGTGGAGGCCGGCACAAATACGAAGGCCATCAGCAAAAGCAACAGCGACCTATATTGCATCAATATCCCCTTCTGTATATATTCATCATATACACATGATCGACATGAGCCGCATCGAGGGTTTTGACTGGGACGGCGGCAACAGTCGCAAGAGCGCCGATAAACATGACGTCAGTCAGACCGAGGCCGAAAGCATCTTCTTCAACGATCCGCTGATCGTTATCGAGGATGCGAGACATAGCGGACAAGAACCACGTCTCAACGCATTGGGAAAGACGACCCAAGATCGCCTGCTGCACGTCACTTTCACTCTCCGACAGAACGCTACCCTCATTCGCGTGATATCGGCGAGAGACATGCATCGGAAAGAGAGGAAAGCCTATGAGCAAGCTTAAATCAATTCCCGAATTCAAGACGGAAGCCGAGGAACGGAAATTTTGGGAAACGCATGATTCCACCGATTATATCGACTGGAGCAAGGGCGAACGAGCGCGCTTCCCGAACCTGAAACCCTCGACTACTGCGATTTCAATCCGGCTGCCGTTGGGCTTGCTTGAGCAGATCAAGATCGCAGCAAACAAGCGCGATGTACCGTATCAGTCGCTGATAAAGATGTGGCTGGCGGAAAAAGTGGGATAGGCCCGCAACGATCCGCTTACGCGCCGGTCAGATCGAGGCGCCGCTCGATGCGCACGTCCATCCGATCCAATCGGCTCAACAGGCCACTGATTTTCAAGATTGCGGACACGTTGCTTGATCTTGCGAATATCGTCGCGCACATCATCGATCGCGCCGCGAACGTGGTGCAGATTTTCCAGAACGATATCGTCCAGTTCGGCCACGTCACAAGGCTATCGCAGCCGTCATCGGCTGGAAATGTCGGACGCCCTCACTTCACCGCCACGATGAAAAGCCGGGGAAACCGCAACAACACCTTGCCGTCCTGTTGTGGCGGATAGGCCGCCGCGACGCAGGTGGCGTATTCGGCGAGATAGTGCTTGCGCTCCGGCGCTTCCAGCGGATCGATGAACGGTCGCAGGCCGGTGCCCTTGACCCATTCGACCACGGCGGCGGCATCGTCCAGCACGTGATTGTAGATGGTGTGCCAGATCTCGAGCCGCGAGCAGAGCGGGCGCAACGCGTCGTAATAGCCGCCCGGTGTCGGCAGCGCGTCGCGCATCCGCGCCTTGTCGGCGAGTTGCTCGCGCCACGGCCCCGATTGCGCGACCTCGCGCATCAGGACGTGGACCGGTTCGTCCAGATTATCGGGCATCTGCACCGCGAGGACGCCGCCGGGCGGCAGCGCGCCGGTCAGCCGCTGCAACTGCTTGAGATGACCCGGCACCCATTGGAAGATCGCGTTGGCGAACAGCACATCGGTATTTTCCGGCGGCGCCCAATGCGCGACATTGGCTTCGATGAACTTCTGCGCCGGCAACCGTTCGCGCGCCTGCCGCAGCATGTCGGCCGAGGTATCGATGCCGGTCACCGCGGCCCGCGGCCAGCGCTTGACCAGAAGCTCGGTCGAATTGCCGGGACCGCAGCCGATGTCGACCACCTTGCGCGCGTCGGCGAGCGGGATCTGGGCCAGCAGATCGCGCGACGGGCGTGTTCGCTCGTCCTCGAATTTGAGATACTGCTCTGCGCTCCAGTCCGCCATGACGGCTCCTGTGTCTATCGCGTCAGCTTCTTGTATTTCACGCGGTGCGGGATGATGGAGTCCTGCCCGAGCCGGCGCATCTTGTCCTTCTCGTAGTCCTGAAAATTGCCTTCGAACCATTCGACATGGCTGTCGCCCTCGAAGGCCAGGATATGCGTGGCGATACGATCGAGGAACCAGCGGTCATGGCTGATGATCACGGCGCAACCGGCGAAATCCTCCAGCGCCTCTTCCAGCGCGCGCAGCGTATCGACGTCGAGGTCGTTGGTCGGTTCGTCGAGCAGCAGGACGTTGGCGCCGGATTTCAGCATCTTGGCCAGATGCACGCGGTTGCGCTCACCGCCTGACAGCGCGCCGACCTTCTTCTGCTGATCGGCGCCCTTGAAATTGAACGACGAACAATAGCCGCGCGAGTTCACTTCCCTCTTGCCAAGCAAAATGAGTTCGTTGCCGCCGGAGATTTCCTCCCAGACGTTTTTCTTGCCGTCGAGATCATCGCGCGACTGGTCGACATAGCCGAGATGGACGGATTCACCGACGGTGATGCTGCCCTTGTCCGGGGTTTCCTGCTGGGTGATCATCCGGAACAGCGTGGTCTTGCCGGCGCCGTTGGGGCCGATCACGCCGACGATGCCGCCGGGCGGCAGCTTGAAAGTGAGATTGTCGATCAACTCGCGGTCGCCAAAGCCTTTGCTGAGGCCCTCGAAGTCGACGACGTTCTGGCCGAGGCGCTCGGCGACCGGAATCGTGATCTGCGCGGTTTGGGTCTGCTTGTCGCTGGCCTGCTTCAGCAGATCCTCGTAGCGCTGGTAGCGGGCCTTGGATTTGGCCTGGCGCGCCTTGGGCGACGATGCAATCCATTCCTGCTCGCGGATAAGCGTTTTCTGGTGCGCGACGTCTTCACGGCCTTCCTGCGCGAGGCGCTTCTGTTTCTGTACCAGCCAGGACGAATAATTGCCCTCGTAGGGAATCCCCTTGCCGCGGTCGAGTTCGAGAATCCAGCTCGTGACATTGTCGAGGAAGTAGCGGTCGTGGGTCACGATCAGGATCGCGCCGGGATAGTTGCGCAAATGGCCTTCCAGCCATGACACCGACTCGGCGTCGAGATGGTTGGTCGGCTCGTCCAGCAGCAGCAGCTCCGGCTGATCGAGCAGCAATTTGCAGAGCGCGATGCGGCGGCGCTCGCCGCCCGAAAGTTTGGTCACATCGGCGTCGTCGGGCGGGCAGCGCAGCGCGTCCATCGCCTGATCGACCTTGCTGTCGAGATCCCAAAGGCCTTGGGCCTCGATCTCGTCCTGCAGCTTGGTCATCTCGTCGGCGGTCTCTTCAGAATAGTTCATCGCCAGTTCGGTGTAGCGATCGAGGATCGCCTTCTGCTTGGCGACGCCCAGCATCACGTTCTCGCGGGCGGTCTTGGTGGCGTCGAGCTGCGGTTCCTGTTCGAGGTAACCGACCCGGGCGCCCTCGGCGACCCAAGCTTCGCCGTTATACTCCTTGTCGAGCCCGGCCATGATCCGCAGCAGGGTCGATTTACCCGAGCCGTTGACGCCGAGCACGCCGATCTTGGCGTCCGGGTAGAACGACAGATGGACGTTATCGAGCACCTTCCGGGTCGGGTAGCTCTTGGTCAAACCCTGCATGAAATAGACGAACTGACGGGCCATCGCGATCCCTGAAACCGTTGCATTTATGGAAATTTGCTGACCGCTGATGTAGCGGCGCCGCCCCCAAAGGGCAACCGCAAGCGCTGGTTTTCCATCCGTTCACCACGGATCATTACGGGGTCGACACCATGTATGCGCCGGCAACACCCTTGTGTGCTCTAGGTCACGACAATTGAAACCTTCTTTTAATAAATCAGGCCAAAACTCGTTCCCGACGCCGAAACAGGCGTCTCGCAGCGGCAGAAGCCGCGGCGAAAACAGCAGGGTCGCGTCATGGCAAGCATCCTTTCGGCATCCCTTCCCGGCTCGGCAGCAGGCCGCGACAGCCAGTCCGGGCCTTTGGCCGAATTCCGCTCATTCTGGCGCCAGTTCTTCACCCGGGCGTTCAACCCCTACCGGCCGGAACTGCATTATATGCGCGGGCCCGGCCCGGCCTGCCGCGCCAGGCAAATGGCACTGTCGCCCGCCGTCCAATCGATGGTCGCGGAAATCCGGGCCGCCAAGGCTCGAGGCGAAAAGGCCCGAAGCGAGCAGGCTCGCAGCACAGCCCGCCAGGCGTCTTAATCGCCGCTGACGTTTTCGTAATCGCCGGCGCTTTTTCAGCCACCACCGCTTGCGTGCATCGACATTGCGCGCGACCATGGCGCTTCCCCGACGGCCGGTTTGCCGCCGTCATCATCGCCATGAACGGACCTTCCCATGACGCGGCTGCGCTGTGCAATTCTCGACGACTACATCAATCTCTCCCGGCAGGTCGCCGATTGGTCGAAGGTCGAGGATCGTATTGACATCACGGTGTTCAACGAGCCGTTTGCCTCGCCCGAAGCCGCGGCCCACGCGCTGAAGGATTTCGAGATCATTTGCGCCATGCGCGAGCGGACGCCGTTTCCGCGCACGCTGTTCGCAGCACTGCCCAAGCTGAAGCTCCTGATCACGTCGGGCATGCGCAACGCCGCGATCGATATGGAAGCCGCCAAGGACCACGGCGTGGTGCTGTGCGGAACCCAATGGGCCCGCGACCCCACCGCGCCGCTGACCATGGGCCTGATCCTGGAACTGACCCGCAATATCGGGCGCGAGAACGCCCGGATGCATGCCGGCGAACCCCTGCAGAAACTGGTCGGCATCGAGATCGAGGGCAAAACCCTTGGGGTGATCGGCCTCGGCAAGCTCGGCACCAAGGTTTCCAAGCTGGCGCAGGCCTTCGGCATGAACGTGATTGCCTGGAGTCCGAACCTGACGCCGGAGCGCTGCAAGGAAGCCGGCGTCGGCTACGCCAGCAAGGAAGAGCTGTTCTCGACCGCCGACATCATCACGGTTCACGTCGTGCTGGGCCCGCGTTCGCGCGGACTGGTCGGCGCCGAGGATCTCGCGCGCATGAAGCCGACCTCCTATCTGGTCAACACCGCGCGCGGACCGATCGTCGACGAGATGGCGCTGCTGAAGACGCTGCAGGAGCGCAAGATCGCGGGTGCGGCGATCGACGTGTTCTCGGTCGAGCCGTTGCCGGTCGATCACCCGTTCCGCAAGCTCGACAATATCGTGCTGACGCCGCATCTCGGCTATGTCACCGAGGAAAGCTTTCGCAACCACTATCGACAGATGGTCGAGGGCATCGACGCCTGGTTCAAGGGCGAGCCGAAGCAGCGGCTGGCGTAGCGCCCGGCGTATTGTCTTCGCCAATCGTATTCGCCAAGCGCATCAACGAAAAACGGGCCGCGCATTGGCGCGACCCGCTGGATTCAATTCCAAGCGATAAGCTTGGCTGCTACCGCACCGTGACCGGCGCGGGCAGCGGCGGCACGACGGTCGGCTGGGTGCCGCCCGGGATCGGCGCGGACAGTCCGGCATTCGGTCCGGGCACCGCTTGCGCCGAGGCCAAAGCGGCCGGCGGATTGCCGGGCAGCACGACGACGCGGGTGCCAACCTTGACGCGATCGAACAGGTCCGAGACGTCGTCGTTCAGCATGCCTATGCAGCCGGACGAAACGAACTTGCCGATGGTCGAGGGCTGGTTGGTGCCGTGGATCCGGTACACGGTCGAGCCCAGATACATCGCGCGTGCGCCGAGCGGATTACCCGGGCCACCCGCCATGAAACGCGGCAGATAGGGCTGACGATCGATCATCTCCGGCGGCGGATGCCAATCCGGCCACTCGGCCTTGCGGGTGATCTTCTGCACGCCCGTCCAGGTGAAACCATCGCGGCCGACGCGGACGCCGTAACGGATCGCGCGACCGCCGCCCAGCACGTAATAGAGGTAGGTATTCGGGGTATCGACGACCAGCGTTCCCGCCGGCTCCTTGGTCTGGAACGCGACTTCCTGCCGACGCAGGTTCGGCGCGAGCTGCGCCGGGCCGGTTTCCGGCTGTTCATCGGGCGGCAGCGCCGCCAGGGTCATTGGCTTGCCATCGGCGCCTACCGGGGGAACAGATCCGGTCGGACCTTGTCCGCCGACACCTTCAGGCGGACGCAAACCATCACCGGCCGGGGGACGATTGCCGCCACGATCCGAATAGATCACCGGCGGCGGGCCGTCGGGACGGCCGTAACGCGGATCATTGGGCGAGAGGATCGGACCGCTCGGCGCGCTGCGGTCGGAGTACACCGGCGGCGCGCCCATCGGGCGGCCATAACGCGGATCGTCGGGCGACATCACCGGACCGGGCGGTCCGCCACGGTCGGAATACACCGGCGGAGCGCCCATCGGGCGGCCATAGCGCGGATCATCGGGCGACATCACCGGACCGGGCGGCGGCAGCGCGGTCGAAGCCTGCGCGTTCGGTCCATCCTCGTCGTCCAGCGAGTCGAAATCCGGCGTGCCCGGGCGGCGGCGATAATCAGCCGGGGCGCCGCCGGGCGGATACGGCGAATAAACCTGGGGCACCGGATAGCTCTGCTGGGCCTGCGCGAGCGAAGTCATCGCCGCGCCGGCCGTCAGGGCGGCACAAATCGTCAAAATGCGTCTGATCATCATCGCTCTTGTATAGTCCCCAAGCCGACACCGGATCGTTAATGGCAGATGACCGAAGATAGCGGCGCATTCAAGACAAATCCGGCCAAATCGCGCCCGGTTCCGGCATTTGTGATGTTCCGCACGGGACCGTTGCCATGAAGCCTCACCGATTCAGGAAACACGCCCGGGCGCATCGCGGGCGCAATCGCGCCGCCATTTTTTAGCAAGCGCCGGGAAAACGATACGCTATCCTCGATTGAGCCTGATTCGCGGCGTGCTGGCAGTGCCAGTGACGTTGGGAACGCGGGCTTTTCAGTCATCACCGCGTTCCCGACAGCTCAAAGGCCTTCGCAACTCCAGCGAAGCGGAACTTGGCGTCCATGCTTCCCGGCTTTCGCTTTCTGTTCGCCGCGGTCGTCCTGTCGATGTCGATCCTGGTTTTCGGGTTCGGCGCGGCGGCGCTGCTTCGCACCGCGCATGAGGAATTTGCCAACACGCCGAGCTGGCAACCGGCTCCCGAAACCCGATTTGCGCAGAGCCCTGGGGCAACCCAGCCCGCGACGCAACCGGTGCTGGCAATGCTGCGCGTCGACGATCTGCCCAAAGAGGCTGCGAACACCGACCAGCCGGCATCGAATGACACGGTGACGACCGGCGCGGCGGATCAACCTGCCGTCTCGGCCGAACCCGCGTCCCAGCCGGACGAGGTCGCAGCTCTCCAGCCGGTGGATTCAGTCCCATCGGAGACGGTCAAACCGAAAGCCTCGACGTCCGAGGCGCCGGTCACGGACAGCAGCGCGCCGCGGGTTGAGGCTGTGCCCGCACCGACCGATGCTCCGGTAATCCCTGACGCAACCAAGCTCGCAGCCACCGAACCAACCCTGGCGCCGACCAGCGAAGCCGCTCCGGCCGCGCCCGCGGAGGCTGTCGCCGCCGCGCCTGAGCAACAGAACGCGTCAAATGGATCGGAGGCCAACGCGATCTCAACCAGGATCGCCACGCTGCGCGGCCCACCGGTGACGATCGCCCCACCGGTCGCAAAGGCCGCCGGCGCAAAATCCGACACCCCTGCCGTCAAGAAACGCCCGCACGCCCGGCGTGAGCTGCGCCGCCGCCACAGCGCGGCGCGCGCGCGTTTGGCAAAACAGACGCAGCCGCTCGATCCGTTCGGTCTGACGACGACGACGGCCACTACTACCACCGCCACCGCCACCCGCTAACAGAACGATCAGGCCGGGCCGGTGGCAAGCGGCGGCCCGTCGGGCAGCCCCCATTCGGACCACGAGCCGTCGTACAACGCAGAGCCGCGCACGCCGAGGCGATAGAGCGCCAGGGTCAGCACCAGCGCGGATACGCCGGATCCGCAGGTGGTGACGATCGGTTTGGTCAGGTCGACACCGCCCCCCGTGAACGCCTTGCGCAATTCGTCGAGCGGCTTCATCGCGCCGGTCTCGGGATCGAACAATCCGGCATAGGGCACGTTGCGGCTGCCGGGAATATGACCGGAACGGGAGTCCGGCCTTGGCTCCGGGATAGTACCTTCGAAACGCCCGCGCGGGCGCGCATCGACCAATTGCGCGGCCTTCGTCTCGATATTGGCCAGCACCTGCTGTTGGCTGCGGATGTAGCTGGGGTCGAGCTTGGCCGCGAATTTTCCCGGCTTCGGCGTGACCTTGCCGGAATGCGTCGGGCGTCCCTCGCGCGTCCATTTCTTCAGGCCGCCATCCAGCACCTTCACGTTGGGATAACCGAACGACAGCAACATCCACCACGCCCGAGGTGCCGCGACCCAGCCGCCGGAATCGTAGGCCACCACGGTATCGCCGGTGGAAATGCCGAGTGCTGCGATGTTCCGCGCGAACTGCGTTGCGTCGGGAAACATATGCGGTCGCGGATTGGTGTGATCCGAGATCGCATCCACATCGAAAAATACCGCGCCCGGAATATGCGCGGCGAGGTAATCGTCGATCGGCAGCGGCAACACGCCCGGCAGCTTGAAGGACGCATCGATCACCTTGACCTTGGGATCGTCGATATGGGCGGCGAGCCAGTCGGTGGAAACCAGCGGATCGTCGGTGGATGATGTCATCGGTAGAAATCTCCTTTTGTCATTCCCCGGTGCGCAATTGCGCACCGGAGGACACGCATCTTTGCGTGGGCCCGGAATCCATACTCCCCGTCGTGGTTTTGGATTCTCAGATGCGCAATTGCGCATCTGAGCTCGCGCTGCGCGCGCCCCGGAATGACGGAGAAACTAGTTGATCGCACCTAAGGCTCCGCCCTAACCCTTCTTCTTCGGCTCCCACTTCTCGATCGGACCGCCGGCGTCGCGCCAGGCGGCAAAGCCGCCGCCCATATGCGCGACCGGCTTCAGGCCCATGTCCTGCGCGGTCTTGGCTGCCAGCACCGAACGCAAGCCGCCGGCGCAATGGAAGATGAATTTCTTGTCGCCCTGAAAGATCGGCTTGGCATAGGGGCTGGCCGGATCGATCCAGAATTCCAGCATGCCGCGCGTGCAGGAGAACGCGCCGGGAATTTTGCCGTCCCGCTCGATCTCGCGGGGGTCTCTGATATCGACGATCACCACGTCATCGCTTTGCGCAACCTTGATCGCATCCGCTGCACTGACGGTTTCGATCTGCGCATTGGCCTCGTCGATCAGGGATTTGATACCGCGATGGATAGTCTGGGGCATTGTTTCTCCCGCTTCCGTCGTTCCGGGGCGATGCGGAGCATCGAACCCGGAATCTCGAGGTTCCGGGTTCATGCTTCGCATGCCCCGGAACGACGAACTTTGTTGCTACCGTACCAATTCCTTCATCGCGCCTTCGAGACCCTCGATCGTGATCGGGAACATCCGTTCCGAGAACAGTCGGCGAATGATGGTGGTGGATTCCGAATAATCCCAGTGCTTCTGCGCCACCGGATTGAGCCACACCGAATGCGGATAGGTGCGGGTGATGCGATCGAGCCAGACCGATCCGGCTTCCTCATTGACGTGCTCGACCGAGCCGCCGGGCACCATGACTTCGTAAGGCGACATCGAGGCATCGCCGACGAACACCACCTTGTAGTCGTGCGGATATTTATGCAGCACGTCCCAGGTCGGCGTCCGGTCGGTGAAGCGCCGCTTGTTCTGCTTCCAGACGCCTTCATAGAGGCAGTTGTGGAAGTAGAAATATTCCATGTGCTTGAATTCGGTTTTGGCCGCGGAGAACAATTCCTCGACTTGTTCGATGTGCGAATCCATCGAGCCGCCGATGTCGAAGAACACCAGCACCTTGACCGCGTTGCGCCGCTCGGGGCGCATATGCACATCGA
Source organism: Bradyrhizobium sp. (assembly GCA_039935075.1). Taxonomy (GTDB): domain Bacteria; phylum Pseudomonadota; class Alphaproteobacteria; order Rhizobiales; family Xanthobacteraceae; genus Bradyrhizobium. Next base: position 126,182 of record JBDTKZ010000079.1, on the reverse strand, counting down.
GATAACCGTGGTTGGCGGTTTCCTTGATGGTGGTGTCGAGATCGAGTTCGTCGGGCGCGCCGGTGCGGGCGAATTTGCGCAGGCGCAGCAGCGCGATCTTGATGTTGCGGATGCCGAGTTCGACGTTGCCGTCGAGATCCTTGAACTCGCGCTTGTCCCAGACCTTCACCGCGCGGTTGTTGCGGTTCTTCTCCTGGCCAATTCGGATGCCTTCGGGATTGTAGCCCTCGGCGCCGAATGGCGAGGTGCCGGCGGTGCCGATCCACTTGTTGCCGCCCTGATGCCGGCCCTTCTGTTCCTTCAGTCGCTGACGCAAGGTCTCCATGAGCTTGTCCCAGCCCATCGCCTCGATCTGCTTCTTTTCTTCCTCGGTGAGGTATTTTTCGGCGAGCTTCTTCAGCCATTCAGCGGGAATGTCCGCCTTGTCCATGGCGTCGAACAGGCTCTCCAGCCCCTTGAACACGGTGCCGAATACGCGATCGAACTTGTCGAGGTTGCGCTCGTCCTTCACCAGCGCCGCGCGCGAAAGGTAATAAAAATTCTCCACCGTCTGCTCGGCGAGGTCGGCGTCAAGCGCCTCCATCAGCGTCAGATATTCCCGCAAGGTTACCGGGACCTGGGCATCGCGCAGCGATGTGAAGAATTGCAAAAACATAGACTACAGATTGCCCGCCCTACCCCGCACGTCAAGGCCCTCCTCCATGCGGGGAGGCCTAGACCTGTCAGGTTTTTCATCTAGAATTGACCGATCAAGCGGTTTGAGCGGGGCATTCTCAATGGGTATTTTAGCGGCACTCGTCATCGGCGCGATCGCCGGCTGGCTGGCCGGACTGATCGTTCGCGGCGCCGGTTTCGGGCTGATCGGAAACATCGTCGTCGGCATCATCGGCGCGCTTGTGGCAGGCTGGCTGCTGCCGCAACTCGGCGTCGTACTCGCCTCCGGTACACTCGGCTCGATCATCGACGCCACGGTCGGCGCGGTCATTGTGCTCGTGATCCTCTCGCTGGTCAGGCGCGGCTGACCGAAAGCTTCATTTTCCCGGTGATCGCCTCTCACAGGCCGTCGCCCGTTCGAATCAAGGCGCGCTCCTGCGCTCAAGAACAAACAACAAGGCAAAGGCTCGATGAAATTTACCGGCACCAAGGACTACGTCGCCACCGACGATCTCAAGATCGCCGTCAACGCCTCGATCGTGCTCGAGCGCCCGCTGCTGATCAAGGGCGAGCCCGGCACCGGCAAGACCGTGCTGGCCGAGGAAGTCGCCAAGGCGCTCGGCGCGCCGCTTTTGACCTGGCACATCAAGTCCACCACCAAGGCGCAGCAGGGCCTTTACGAATACGATGCGGTGTCGCGGCTGCGTGACAGCCAGCTCGGCGACGCCAGGGTCTCGGACATCTCCAACTACATCAAGCGCGGTAAATTGTGGGAAGCCTTCACCCACGACAAGCGCCCGGTGCTCTTGATCGACGAGATCGACAAGGCCGACATCGAATTCCCCAACGACCTCCTGCTCGAGCTCGATCGCATGGAATTCTTCGTCTACGAGACCGGCGAGAATATCAAGGCGAGCCTGCGCCCGATCGTGATGATCACCTCGAACAACGAAAAGGAATTGCCCGACGCGTTTCTGCGCCGTTGCTTTTTTCACTACATCAAGTTTCCCGATGTCGACACCATGAACCGGATCGTCGACGTGCATTTCCCCGGCATCAAGAAGCGCCTGGTGGAAGAAGCGCTGCGGATCTTCTTCGAGGTGCGGGAAGTCCCCGGCCTGAAGAAGAAGCCCTCGACCTCGGAGCTGCTGGACTGGCTCAAGCTGCTGCTGAACGAGGACATGACGCCGGAAATGCTGCGGGAGCGCGACCCGCGCAAGCTGATCCCGCCGCTGCATGGCGCGCTCCTGAAGAACGAGCAGGACGTACATTTGTTCGAACGGCTGGCGTTCCTCAGCCGCCGGGAAGTTTGATAGAGCATGATCCGGAAAAGTGGGAACCGGTTTTCCCTGCGACAAACGCGAAGCGTTTGCGCGGAGATCATGCTCAAACGATAAAGTAGTTCTCCGAGCCGCCGGGACTTTGATTCCGGCGTTTCGGTTTTGAAACTCACATAAAGAGATCCAGGAAGATGAACGTTCAAAGCCAGATCCGCGCGGCAGATCCCGCGGCAACCGAGCATTTCGACGTCCTGATCGCGGGCGCCGGCATTTCCGGCGTCGGCGCCGCCTATCATCTGACCCAGCAATGCCCTGATATGAGCTTTGTCGCGCTGGAGGCCCAGAAGACCTTTGGCGGCACCTGGAGCACACATCGGTATCCCGGCATCCGCTCCGACAGCGATCTGCACACTTTCGGCTATCGTTTCAAGCCGTGGACCAGCGCACCGATTGCGAGCGCAGCTGAAATTCTCAAATATATGGGCGAGGTGATCGAAGAGAACGATCTCGGCCGCCACATCCGCTATCAGCACACCATCACCTCGGCCAAATGGTCGAGCCAGGAAAATCTCTGGACTATCGACGCCACCAGGACCGACACCGGCGAAACCCGGCGCTTCACCGCCAACTTCTTCTGGATGTGCCAGGGCTATTATCGCCACACCGAAGGCTATACGCCGGAGTGGAAGGACATGGCGTTGTTCAAGGGCCCGATCATCCATCCGCAGAAATGGCCTGACGATCTCGACTACAAGAACAAGCGCATCGTCGTAATCGGCTCGGGTGCTACCGCCGCGACGCTGATCCCGGCGCTGGCCAGGGATGCCGCGCATGTCACGATGCTGCAGCGCTCGCCGACCTATTTCCGCACCGGCCGCAATGCGATCGAAATCGCCGAAACGCTGCGCCAGCTTCACGTTGACGAGACCTGGATTCACGAAATCACCCGCCGCAAGATCCTGTTCGATCAGGATGCGTTCACCCGCAAGACCTTCGAGGAGCCGGAAGCCGCCAAGAAGGATTTGCTCTCGGCGGTCGAAGCCTATCTCGGTCCCGACTACGACATCGCGACCCACTTCACGCCGAAATACCGGCCGTGGCGTCAGCGCATCGCCTTCATTCCGGACGGCGATCTGTTCCAGGGCATCAAGTCCGGCAAGGCCTCTGTGGTCACCGACGAGATCGAGCGCTTCACCGCCAAAGGCATCCTGCTGAAATCCGGCAAGGAGCTGGAGGCCGATATCATCATCACCGCGACCGGCTTCCATCTCAGCCCCAACGGCGACATCAACTTCGAAGTCGACGGCAAGCCGCTCGATTTCGCCGACACCGTGACCTATCGCGGCATGATGTTCACCGGTGCGCCCAATCTGGTCTGGGTGTTCGGTTATTTCCGCGCCAGCTGGACCTTGCGGGTCGATCTGGTCGCCGACTTCGTCTGCCGCCTGCTCACCCACATGAAGCAAACCGGCGTCAAGAAAGTCACGCCCGCGTTGCGTGCCGAAGACCACAACATGCCGCTGTTGCCGTGGATCGATGCGGAGAACTTCAACCCCGGTTACATGATGCGCGGCATGCATCTGCTGCCGAAGCGCGGCGACAAGCCGGAATGGCAGCACAACCAGGACTACTGGGCCGAAAAGGACGAATTCCCCGCGATCGATCTGAAGGATAGCGCGTTCGTTTATCAATAGAGCGATAGACCTTTCACGACACCACGCTTGCCAGCACCACCTCGCGCAGGACGCGGGTCGGCGGTATCCACTGGTCTTCCTTGCCGTAATTTCCGCACGTCATGGCGATGACGAGTTGCAGCGCCGGAATGATGAACAGGCGCTGGCCGCCCTCGCCTTGCGCTGACCACATCCGCTCCAGCCTTCCCGGCGCCCAGCCTTTCGGCTTGCCGAAAGCGATGTCGATGACGAACCATTGATAACCGTAGCGGCGGAGTTCGTCAGTGCTAACGACTGGCGTGGTGCAGCGCCTGATCCAGTCGGCGGGAACGACCGCGCGATCGCCGGCCTTGCCGTCATGCAGCATCAGGCTGCCGATCCGGGAGAGATCGCGAACCGACATCCGGCCGCCGGACGCCGCGAACGGCTCGCCGTCAGGGCCAGCCGCCCATTCGGTCGGCCCCATCCCCAGCGGATCGAACAGGTTTTTACGCGCGAATTCGTGCAGCGTTTGGCGTGAACCTTTGGCGATCATGCGCGCCAGCAGCGCGGTCGCGCCGCCGCAATAGGTCCAGTGCGCGCCCGGAGGCTCGACCACGCGGCGCTCCAGGATATAGCGATAGCGGTCCGGCGCGTTGTCCATCGCGGTCTCGCCGTTGCGCGGATCGGAGTAAACGAGACTGCTCTCGTCCCAATCGGTGCCCATGGTCATGGTCAGCACATGCTGGACCGTGAGCCTGTCGCGGCCCTCGCTGGCGGCGAGATCGGCATATTCGGGAAACGCGGAAAACAGCGGCGCTTCCGGCGGCGGCACTTTCCCCTGCGCCAGCGCGATGCCGTACAACAAACCGATGATGCTCTTCGAGCACGACCGCAAGTCGTGCGGCGTATCGGGCTTGAACGCTACGCGGCCGAGATCGCCCACGCCACGCGCGCGATCTTCGCCCTCGAAATAGCGCTCCAGCACCACGCGATCATTGCGCAGCACGACCAGCCCGTGCAGATTCCATATCCGCTTGTCGGCAATGGCCTTGTCGAGCAGCGCTTCCATGTCAGGCGCAAAGCCCGCATCAACTGGCGCGATCGGTGACCGAAAATCGGCTGCCGATAAAGAGGAAATCTTCGTGCTCATGATGAAAGCGCTTCCTCCGAGGATGACTTGCCGACGATCGACCTTGTTCGAATTTCTCATCGATTCAGCGGTCCCAGCGCGTCGCGGAGATTCTGGTTCGATATCTGCATCAACCCCGCAAACGGGTGGCTCAGATCGGCGACCAGGAACAGCGCGCTGGCGAACGACAGCGCGAAAACCAGAAGCGCTACCGCCAACACCGGACCCGGCTCGACGAACAGGCTGAAACTAACGAAGATCACCGTCAGCCAGAACACCAGGATCAGCAGGAACGGCCGCTGGATAGGGGTATCAACATCGGCGAACATCAACAGGCGCGTGCGGGCGATATCGCCGCTCGCCTGCTCGATGCGCAGCTTGAGCAGGCGTTGCACATCATTGGCTGGCGATAATGTCTCGATCGCATCGTAAACCTGCTCGGCAGCGGAGCTCGGCGTGAACGCGCTGCCTTGCGGTGCCCCGATCGCCTTCTCGGCCCAAATGCGATCGAGCGCCGCCGGAATGGCCTGCCGCATCAATTGCCGGATGCCTGCTGTCTCGGGCCCATATTGCGCCAGCAGTTGATCGGTCAGGATGACATTGGCGGAGAACTGCCGGAAATGAGCGTCCTGGGTACCATAGGAGGTCTTGGCGGAAGCGATCATCAGACTGATCGCGACCGCTGATAATGTCGCTAGCAAGCCAACGCCGAGCCTGACGACATCCCTGGTTTCCGTGTCGAGACGGGCCGCCGGCAGCCAGCGACGCAGCAATGTGCCGAGCACCGCGCCGCCAAGGGTTGCCGCCAACGTCACCAGAAAAACCCATCCGGACGTCACGTTTGATCTCCCGGGGTGAATGCCAACCTCAGTTCAGCGACGCGCTCTTGCCGCGGATCAGGTCCGAGGCCTTGTCGGCGATCATCATGGTGGAGGCATTGAGGTTGGCCGAGATCATCCGCGGCATGATCGACGCGTCGATTACGCGCAGGCCCTGCAATCCGTGCACGCGCAACTGGTCATCGACAACGGCCCATGTCGAGTCGGCCGGACCCATCCGGCAGGTGCAGCCGGGATGGAAGGTCGTGGTGCCGCGCTGCGTCGCCGCCGCCAGGAACTCATCGTCGGTCTGCACGCCCGGTCCCGGAAAATCTTCATATTCGTAATAGGGCGAAAGCGGCGACGAGGCCATCAATCTGCGCGCCAGCTTCATGCCGGCGACGACGGTGCGACGGTCGAGCTCTTCGGTCAGATAATTGGTTTGAATGATCGGCGGATCGAACGGATTGGACGAGCGGGCGTGGACGTAGCCGCGACTCTCGGGGCGTTGCTGCCAGGATGCGATGGTCATGCCGGGCTGGTCTTCAAGCTGCCCCTGCACGCCTTCCTTGTAGCTGGCGGGCGTAAACGTCAGTTGCAGGTCGGAGCTTTCAGTGCTCTCGCCGGAATGCCAGAAGCAATAGACCATGGTCGGCGACAGCGACAGCAGGCCGCGCCGCGTCGTCGCCCATTTCAGCGCCTCGAACGCCAGGCTGAGGCCCTGCCGCCGCTCGTTGATGGTCTTGATGTTCTTGACGCGGGCGACCGTGCGCGGCGCGTAATGATCCTGCAATCCCTCGCCGACGCCGGGCAGCGCGTGACGCACCTCGATGCCGAGCGAGCCCAGCAATTCCGGCGAACCGACACCGGACAATTGCAGCAATTGCGGCGAGTTATAGGTGCCGCCGGCCAAGATCACTTCCTTGTTGGCGCGCACTTCGACCGGCGTGCCGCCCTTGCCGCCTTTGATGTAGCGCACGCCGACCGCGCGCTTGCCCTCGAAGATGATGTTGGTGGCATGGGCGTGGGTGCGCACATGCACATTGGGGCGTTTTCGCGCCGGATGCAGAAACGCGGTCGCCGCACTGACGCGCAAGCCGTTCTTGATGGTGCGCTGGGCGTAGGACACGCCCTCCTGGATCGCGCCGTTGTAATCGAGGTTGCGCGGAATGCCGAGGCTGATCGCGCCGGCCATGAAGGCTTCGCACAGCGGATCCTGCCAATCCATCGTGGTCACGGTGAGATTGCCATCGCGCCCGCGATAGGCATCGTCACCCTCGCCGATTCGTTTTTCCAGTCGCTTGAAATACGGCAGCACGTCCTGATAGCCCCAGCCACGATTGCCGTATTGGGCCCAGGTGTCGAAATCCTGTCGCTGGCCGCGATTATAGATGTGGCCGTTGATCGAGGACGAGCCCCCCAGCGTCTTGCCGCGCGGCGCGTAGATGCTGCGGCCGCCGGTCCAGGGGCCCGGCTCCTGCTGGTAGGCCCAGTTGATGCTCTTCATGTGAAACGTCTTGATGAAGCCGGCCGGCAAATGGATGTAGGGATGCCAATCGCTCGGCCCCGCTTCGAGCACGCAGACGCTGGTGCCGGCATCTTCGCTCAAGCGGTTGGTCAGCACGCTGCCGGCGGAGCCGGCGCCCACGATCACATAATCGAACGTTTCCATCGTCTCACTTTCGTGCGGTTGTTTTCTCGTTTGAGCATCATCCAGTCCGAAAACCGGCTGCCACTTTTCCGGATTATGCTCGTGCTTTCTCGTTTAGTTGATAATTGAGATGCGCCTTCACCGTCGGCCATTCGCCGGCGATGATGCTGAACACCACAGTGTCGCGCAGCGTGCCGTTGGACGCGATCTGATGGTTACGCAGGATGCCGTCCTGCTTGGCGCCCAGCCGCTCGATGGCGCGACGGCTCTGGTGGTTGAAAAAATGGGTGCGGAATTCGACCGCGATGCAATCGAGCTTTTCGAACGCGTGCTGCAGCGCCAGCAACTTGCACTGGGTGTTGAGCGCGCTGCGCTGCGCCCGCTTGGCATACCAGGTCGAGCCGATCTCGACGCGCCGATTGGTCGCATCGACGTTCATGTAGGTCGTCATGCCCGCGATCTGACCATCGGCGTCGAACACCGTCCATGGCAGCATCGCACCCGACGCCTGCAGACCGAGCCGGCGATCGATTTCCTTGACCATGTTCTCAGGCTTCGGAATTGCCGTGTACCAGAGCTTCCAGAGATCGCCGTCTTTGGCGGCGGCGGTCAAGCCGTCGCAATGAGCTTGCGACAACGGCTCAAGCCGGGCATGCGCGCCGACGAGGGAAACAGGTTCAAGCCAAGGCATGGGAGGATCCTTTTGTACTATCCGTCATTTCGGGGCGCGCGCGAGCGCGAACCCGGAATCCAGAGATGTTTAGCTGCTGCTGATGAACAGCTCCAGATTCCGGGTTCGATGCTGCGCATCGTCCCGGAATGACGAACTTGTTGTTCGCGGCCCATCATCACTTGTTCAAAAAATTCAGCGGCAGGCCGGGCCGGGCCCAGTCCATCGCGATCAGTTCGCCCTTGCCGGAAAGTGTGATGTAGGCGGTCTTCAGTTCGGGGCCGCCGAAGGCGATGTTGGTGGTGACGCGGTCGCCGGTCGGAACCTGCTCGACCACGGCGCCATCGGGCGCGATCACCGAAATGCAGCCCGAAATCAGGGTAGCGACGCAGACATTGCCGCAAGCCTCCACCGCCAGCGAATCGAACATCTGGTAGCCACCGAGACCGGCGATCGGCTTGCCGCGCTCGCCGCGATAGATCACGTCGCGCGGCTTGACGGTGCCGGGCGCGGAGAGATCGTAAGCCCACAGCCGCGCCGTCGGCGTCTCGGCGATGTAGACAATGTTCTCGTCCGGCGATAGCCCGATGCCGTTGGCGGGCAGCACGCCGTGCATGCCTTCGACGATCTCCTTCATCCCGGGCTTGAGGTAGTAGAACCCGCCGACATCCATCTCGCGGGCGCGGCGCTTGCCGAGATCGGAGAACCAGAGCCCGCCGTGCCGGTCGAACACCAGATCGTTCGGCCCGCGCAGCGCATGTTCACCGCATTTATCGACGACGGTCTCGACCTCGCCGCTTTGCATATCCACCCGCTGGATCGAGCCGCCGAGATAGTCATCGGGCTGCGGCCCCGGCATGATCATCTTGCCGGTGGGAATCCAGCTGAAGCCGCCATTGTTGCAGATGTACATCTTGCCGTCGGGCCCGAGCGCCGCGCCGTTGGGGCCGCCCGGAATCTGCGCAACCACCTCTTTGCGCCCGTCCGGATAGACCCGCGTCAGCCGTTTGCCGCGGATTTCCACCAGCACCACGGAGCCGTCCGGCATCACCACCGGACCTTCGGGAAATTCAAGACCGGTGGCGAGCACGCGAATATTGGACATGAAATCCTCCCGATTTTCTTGGAGCACAGGCGATTCCAGCTCGATCCCGCACGCGCAACATTTCGTTGCATGATGTTATGGCAAAGTGGCTCACGCTTGCCAAGCGATCGCGGGCTGCTGCATTGCGCAACGGGTATTACCGGAATGGGCAGCAACGGCGAATGTTTGGGTTGCAAACGCAGTTTCACGGCTTCGCGGCGCGACGCGCCCGAATGATGCAGAAACATTCGCGCCAAAAAATAAGAGGGCGCAGGGAAATGCCGGGTGCCCGCTGCGCCCGTAGCCCGTGTGCAATGGTAGTAAGCACACGGTAGTCACCACAGGTTCACCGGGACACCGGCATTCCCTGCGCAATGGTTTTAACGGCTTATTCCGCGCTCTCCCCCGCGACGAATTCCTTTGTCACCGTCGCCGGCGGATTAAGGCGCATCGAAACCCGGTTGGGCTCGCTTTACCTCCGCCGACTTGACACCAGCAACGGGTGCTAGGACCACACGGCTTTGCCGTCCACGTCTGCGCCGTTCGTCTACGCGCCGTTCGATCGCTCACAAGCAAAGCTCGCCCTGCGATCTCCTCGCGCGACGACGCAGCCCGCATCTACCGCATCCCATCCCAACGTTCGTGACGATGGCCAACGCCCCTCTTTTCGGAACGGGATGCGAGCAATGAGCCGGTGATTTGGGTTAGAAGGGAAGCAGATTATTTTTCGACGTATGGCTGGACAGGGCAAATCAGCTTGAGAGCATTACGGAAATTGGCGCCGGCGCGCACGTCAATCGAGAGCGTATCGGGCGCGTTCTTCCGCTTTGCGGCACGTATCGGACTCAAGGTGGACATAGCGCGAGTTAGCGCGCCGCCATTCTCTTCGTCTCAACGATCTCTGTAAGCCCAAGCCTGGCGCCGTCCAGCGAACGCCGGACTTCGATCGACCGGGCTGCGAAGGCCACGCCTCGCGGCGGCGTGAATTCAAAGCCATGGCGGCCGCTGCCGAACCCGGCGTGCGCCAGATCTTCGCGATAGCGATTGGCCAGGGTGCGCCCGATCAGGATGCTACCTGCATAAATATCCAGACAGACCGGCGCTTCGGGATGGTCGATGTTCTGCGCCCAGCCGGCGATGCTGGCCTGCCTGACATGGTCGATCGTTCCGCGTAATCCGCCGATGCGCGGTGCGTTGGCCCCGACAAGTCCCACGCGCTGCGCCAGGCGACGCCGCACGGCTTCGACTTCGTAGCCTTCGTCGCGGCGCGGAGCGCAATAGCGCGCCGGTTGCCTGACATCATCGGGATAGAGCCCGTCATATTCATGCGCATTGTGAAAAATGCCGCGGCTGTCATCGTCGATGAACGTTTCCGATAGCGCGCCTTCAGCTATGATGGCATCGTGGCTGTCGAGTTCGACGTGAACATATTCGACCTTGTCGGCGCGCTCCGCCTGCACGATCGATACGTCATTGACCAGATGCCGCGCCTCGATCAGCAGGCCGCCTTGCGCCTCGTCCTCGAAATACATCGCGTGATGCGGCGAAATCCAGAGATCGCGCTTCGGCACATTGTCGTCGAGCGCGCCGGCCTTGATGCAGACCGGCAGGATATCCTTGCGGCCGAGCACGAAACGTCCGGAATAGCTGCGACGTCCGATCCATTTGATTGGCGCCGCTACGCCGGACTTCGTCAGCACCTTGTCGCCGATCCTGAGCCGCTCGACGCGCTTTTGTCCGCGCGCGGTCCGGATCAGCGTGCCGGGGCAATAGCAGGGCACGATGTCGACATCGACGGAGGCGGTGGTGGTCAGTGTGGGAAAGCCGGTGTTGCCGTTGTCGTCGAGGCTGAATTGCAGCGTTTCCGTGCCGGGCTGGTGATCGGCGTTGACATAGCCGAGTTCGGCCGAAGCGAGGTTGGTGTCATTGAGCCAGTTGTTGAGCTGGGCGATGGAGCCGGAGACCTGGATCGCACCGTTCGAGCCCGGCGTAATGGATACACCGTCGCCTGCATGAGCAATGAAACTCCCCTCGCTGGGTGTTATCGTCAGTGTTTCGATGCCGTTGGCTCCGTCCGGATCACCGACCGAAATGCCCGTGCCCAACAGTTGCAGCGTGCCTCCCTCCGCGACCGTATAATCTGGGGCGTTGATCGTGATGGTGGGCGCCTGATTGGGGGGAGTCTGGGACGCGCTCAGCGTGAACTCATCACTTCCGAACGTCATGCCGTCCGTGTAGTTCGTCGTTGTCGCACCGGGCTGGCCTGCACCGGTTCCGCTTCCGACTACATCGCGGCCGACCAGGTCAGGCAGATCAAACGTCGTTGTGCCATTGCCGCCGTAGGTGATGCCGATGGAGACGAAAAGCGCCTGGTTCTGCGCGATGGAAAGAGTCTGGCCGGCGGCAACGGTCCAGCCGGTGGGAATATGCGTCCCGGCAAATGCCATGATCTCGCCGAGATAAGGCGCGTTGGAACTCAAGGCATCGCCCGCTTGAAAGAACAGGCCGCTGGTGCAGATCAGATAGGTCAGCGCCACCGACGGTTGTTGGTTGTCGATCGGCTCGCTGGAGCCAAGCGGGAACGGCAGATCTGGCTTGGTGACCGAAATGGTGTCGGAACCGGTGACTTGGCCGAGCGCCGGACCCGAGATGCCAAGACTGGGATCGCCGGCGCCGATAATGGTGCTGCCCTGCAGATTGGGCAGCGCAAAGGTCCCCTGGCTTTGATTGCCGCCATAGGCGTTGCCGAGCTGGGCATAGAGTTCAGCATGATCGACAATAGAGAGCAACTGGCCGGCGGCGACCACATAGCCGGCGGGCGCGAAGTCGCCGAGAAACGGCACGATCATCCCGGGAATATCGAGGCCGGTACCGCTGCCGAGGATATTGATCAGATAGGTAACGCCCATCGACGGTTGATCGTTGCTGATGGTTTGTCCACCGCCGATTGGGAACGGCAGATCGGCGGTTGTCAGCGTCGCCGAATGCTGGCCGTAGGTTTCGCCTTGAAAGACCTGTCCAAATGGACCACCGGCACCCGCGCCGACCATGGTGGTGCCGGCCAAATTCGGTAATCCGAAATTGTGGATGCCATCGCCTCCATAAATGGTTCCGAGCACCGAGAACAGCGCCTCCTGCTGCGAGATTGACTCGCTCTGGCCGATAGCAGGCTGCTCGTGACCCAAGGTGCCGCTTTGCGCAGCCGCGTTATTCGCGAAGGTGCGGATCGCCCCCATCGGAATGCCGCCGGTATCGACGCCATCACGCGACGGAAAAATACCGCTCTCGACGACAAGCTGATTGAGAACGATCGACGGCTGATCGTCGTCAATCGAAGTGCTGGCAGTCGTCATGTCGTCTTCCCCGTACCGTCGCGCTCGCTGCGAAGCGCATGCATCGACAGCGTGTCCCCACTTTGGGGGCAACGCCTGCTGGAGAAGCTAGCACGCGAGTTCCCCCCGGCAATAGCCTTGTTTTCGGGGTGGACTGGGAGTGACGTAAACGTTAACGGGCAGCGGTTTGATGGATCGCGTGCGGACCGTTTCGCTCCACCGATCCTGCACATCGTGCCCGGTGAAGACAGCGTATGTCTGTTCAGAAATCCGTACCACGCTGAATTCGCGCGGCAGGCCGGAACAGCCGATTACTTGCCAACAATGCAGTCGAAAGTAGCGGCATCGTCATTGCAGCCCGTCGGCGTAACTGCACCTTCCTTGGCAACGCCTGCCGATAAATTAAACAAAGTACCTCTCGCTACTTTCGCGAAATTGCGAGGTTGGCGAAGCGCGGCAAGGCAACCTGCCGGATCGGGCTAACTAACATCCAGTGAAACCTCAATTTTTCCCGACCGGGCTCATTTGCAAGCGCCGAACAGTCGAGGTGCCGCCACTGGCCCAGATTTCGCATAGCAACATCAGGCCCGTTTCCCTGTATTGCCCGCCGAGCGGAGCCGCAAAATGAGCGTGCCTCGGATGCCAATGAATTACGCAGATTGGAGGATGTCATGAATATTCATGCTGCGGGCGATCTCAAGAAGACTGGCCTCACTCGCCCGAACGGCGATCCCCTCCGCATGAACAGTCAGGATTTCGTGGCGATCGATCGCGACCGGAATGCGAAATACGAAGCGACGTATCGCCCGCAGGCGCTCTACAACCGCGCGAATGAGGGCTTTCACGCCAATAATGAAACCTTCCTGCTTCATGAAGTGGCGACAAACCTGCCGATTTACCTGCCCGACACAGGCCCCACCGATTTCCATCTTCACCTTCCACCCGGCGGCTTTCAGCTGGTGTTGGTCACCTCGGGCATGTTCACGTTCGATTACGATGGCCGCTTCTACTATGTCGGCCCCGGCGCGGTGATGCTGCAAAGCGCGATCGTCCACCGCCAGCTGTTTTACACTTGGTCCGGTCTGTCCACCGAACAGAACCTGAAGACGCCGCAGACGGTGGTGCCGGATCCGATGTCGATGGGCTATTCCGGCAAATTCCTCGAAGCTTTCATCACCGATCCGACAACCTTTCCGAACCCGACTATTGTCGGTCCGGATCAAATCAACGAGGCCGAGACGCCGCGTGTGGCCTGGAGCCACCCTCTGCATGATCGCCCCGCCGATGCCGGCTTCTGGCTGCAGGACCCGCTGGCGATGGATGCGCTGTTCAAGCCGCTGGCCGATAGTCAGATCAAATCGGCCACGCCGGTTTACCTGCGCGATATCGGGATCGAGATTCCGAGCGGTCATCTCGTCACCGGCCATATCATCGCGACCGACCCGCGCGGCCAGTCGCTCCTGCCGAAGAGCCCATCGGCAGCCGCGGACACCGCTTCTTTTGCCAAAGGCGAGGTTGTGATCTATCGCGTCATTCGCGGTACCGCCGAATTCAAGGATAGTGCCGGAAAGACGTTTGAGCTTGCGGCTGGCGATGTGGTGACGGCGAGCAAAAACGCGACAAGCCTGATCGGGTTGGGTGAAAATACCCAGGTGCTCCGGCTCGGCCTTCTGAAGGGCATGGACAATCTTCGCAGCTGGACGCCGACGCAGCGTGACGAAATCGACGGCTTGGCTGGTCAAATCATCACCCGGAAGGACATTCGTCCGCTGCGTACCGAAGGCATGCCGGTCGGGTATTTGTACGAGCAAGCGCTCGCCTGACCCAGGCCCCGTTACGCCAGCGCCACCTCTCAATCGCGGACCGGCACCCATATCTCGAGGCCACCATTGCCGGTGGACGGATCGAACGTCTCGCCATAGCGCTCGAAACTCGGCGCATCGGCCGCCTTCATCCCCGACATCGGCAACCAGCGATTCCAGATCGTGTTGATGGTGCGGCGGATGGTCGAGATGTGCTCGGCGTGGGTGAACACAGCATATTTCTGTTCGGGAATCCGCACACGGCTAAATTCGCGCGATAGGTCGGAGAAGTCGATCACTTCGACGCCGGCGACGTAGTCGAAATTGCCGGCATCGTCGCCGTTGCAGCAGACGCCGTAAGCGACCTTGCCGATCCGCCCCGGGATGCCGTCGAGCGACTGGTGAAAGCGATGCCACTGGCTGGGAATGCCGGCGCCATTCTCCTGACTGATGCGTTCACCGAGGCCGGCGACGAGCAGCGGCTTGCTGGTTTCAAAACGTGGCGGCTTGAGATGATCGAGCGCCGTCGAGTTCATCATGATCGGCTCCTGAAGGTTGAGCTTGGAAAGGCACGCGCCGGCACGGACCGCTTCGGGCGTCATCCCGAAATGATCGCGGAACGCGCGGGTGAACGCTTCGTGCGAGCCGTAATCCGCATCCAGCGCCAGTTCGAGAATATCCGGTGCGCCGCGGGCCAGCGCCCGTGCCGCCTCGGTGAGCCGCCGGGCGCGCACATAGCGCATGACCGGCAACCCGGTCGCGGCGGCGAAGGCCCGCACCAGGTGAAAACGCGAGACCCCGGCAACGCCAGCGATCTCGTCGAGGGTCAGCGCCTCGGCGAGATGGCTTTCGATAAACCAGAGCGCTTTCTGGGCGGGATTAATCACGGGATTCTCGACGGGGATTCTTGGCCTGTGTTGTCGGTATCAGCGCTTCCGTTCGAAGCGGCCCCATCATGATCGCTTTGCGGGTGCCGTGCTTGACAGTCCTTGCTCCCGGTTGTGGTTGCCCTCGCTTGCGCCGTCCGGACCCGAACGGACGCCGGGGCCTTCTTCCGCTGTGCGGAAATTACGCCTCAAGCCTTACTGGCAACCGCAACCCAATCGTGCATACTGAGTCTGCATTTGATCCGACGGCTCAACAAGCTGCCCAAAAAACTGCATGAGCCTTCGGCCAGCACGTTCAGGGAGGACAATAATGCACTACCGTGTCTTGAGCCAAGGCAAGTCTATTGCCATGTCTGTTGCCAAGTCTATCGCGCTTGCGGGCGTGCTCGCCGCATCGGTCGCGAGTGCTGCCAACGCGCAGAAGAAATACGATCCGGGCGCCACCGACACCGAAATCAAGATCGGCAATATCATGCCCTATTCGGGGCCGGCATCCGCTTACGCGACGATCGGCAAAACCGAAGCGGCCTATTTCAACAAGATCAATTCCGAAGGCGGCATCAACGGCCGCAAGATCAATTTCATCAGCTATGACGATGGCTACAGCCCGCCGAAGGCGGTGGAGCAGGCGCGCAAGCTGGTGGAGGCCGACGAGGTTCTGTTGATTTTCAACCCACTCGGCACGCCCAGCAACAGCGCGATCCACAAATACATGAACGCGAAAAAAGTACCGCAGATCTTCGTATCGAGCGGTGCCGCCAAGTGGAACGACCCGAAGAATTTTCCATGGACCATCGGCTGGCAGCCAAGCTATCAGGTCGAGGGCCGCATCTATGCCGCCTATATCCTGAAAAATTATCCCGGCAAGACCATCGGGATTATGTATCAGAATGACGATTTCGGCAAAGACTACGTGATCGGCCTGCACGAAGGCCTCGGCGACCAGGCCAGCAAGCTGATCGTGGTCGAGAGTTCGTACGAAACCACGTCGCCGACGGTCGACTCGCAGGTGGTGCAGATCAAGGGCGCCAATCCCGATATCTTCATCAACGTCGCCACGCCGAAATTCGCCGCACAGGCGATCAAGAAAATCGGCGAACTGTCCTGGCACCCGATCCAGTTCCTGACCAACGTGTCGGCTTCGGTCGGCAGCGTGATGAAGCCGGCCGGCTTTGAGGCCAGCCAGGGCATTTTGAGCGCGGCCTACCTGAAAGACCCCCAGGATCCAACCTGGAAGAACGATGCCGCCATGAACGAATGGCGCGCCTTCATGACCAAATGGTATCCCGAAGGCGACCAGTCAGATGCATCGACCACCTTTGGTTACGGCGTGGCGAAGGGGCTGGAGCAGGTGCTGCGACAATGCGGTGACGACCTGACCCGTGAAAACATCATGAAGCAGGCGGCCAATCTGAACTTCGAGATCGGCGTCTATCTGCCGGGCACCAAGATCAAGACCAGCCCGACCGATTTTGCCCCGCTCGAGCAACTGCAGATGATGCGCTTCAAGGGCGAGAGCTGGGAATTGTTCGGACCCGTGATGTCGGGCGAGAAGAATAGCTGAGCTGGTAAAGGACTCGTCCACTCCACGTCATTGCGAGCGAAGCGAAGCAATCCAGAACAAGGAAGCAAGAACAAGGAAGCAAGAACAAGGAAGCAAGAACTGGATTGCTTCGCTACTTCGCGGCCGGCGCGTCTTTCTTCTTGGCATCCTCGGCCGCCTTCTTTTGCGCGGCCTGCATATCCTCGACCAGCTTCCGCAGGCCGGCAACGCTGGCCTTGAGGGTTTCGATCTGCCGGTTCGCGGCATCGAGCTTCTGCTGATGGTCGGCACTGAGCCGGGTGATGGTCTTCTGCAGGAAATCGACATTGCTCTGCAGGCAGCTGGTGCGCCGTTCCATGGTCTTTTCGACCGTGCAGATCTCGATGCCGGGAACGTCCTGCGCGCGCGCATGACCTGACATCAGCAGGCACAACACCGGCACCGCCAGCGCGACGATTTTCCGGCCCGTCATTGCAATCCTCATTGTCAAGCGCACCCGTCAATTTGTCGCGAGGCAGGAATTTATCGCGAAGCGGCAGCAGGACGATCAGGATATCATACCGAAACCTCATTCGCGCGTAGAGGTTGGGCGATGCTGCGCCGGAGGGGACAACTCCGACAGACAGTCGTCAGGGAACCGACGACGGCATATCAGGGCGACTTTGGTTCGGGGCGATTTGGAGAAGTGGAATGGCAACGCGCGATCGGCGTCTCGCCGAGTTCAATGGCCAGGGCGAACCGCCGGCGGATCAACCGGTACAGGTGCTATGCGAGGATCACAGCGGCACCTATCAGCTGCCGTTCTCCTGTCGTTTCGTCGATGGGGAGTGGCGCAATAGCGACTCCGGAGGCGCGCTCGAAGCGACCGTGGTCGGCTGGCGTGTGCCTAAAGCCGGGCTTTGAGCGGCAACGCACGGCCTCAGGCTCGGCCGCTGTGCCATAATGCAACGGCAGCGGCCGGCATTTACGATCCGGATTAGGATTCGGAACGGCGGTGGAACGAACCGCGCCCGAATCAGCCGATCCGCGCGGTACCCGGATGTTCACGGCTAGATATCGACGCCGCGCGGATGCGACGCACTAGACCCAGCACGGCCACTACCGGCCGCAGCCAGCGTCCGAGCACAAAGGTTAACTCTTCCGGCGATGACATTGCGAACCTCCTTCCAGGGGCGATATGCGGCGACCAATTCGTGGCAGCCGCAACACCGTGCGGTGCCAATCCTCGCACTTGTTCAAGCAAAGCATACCCGGAGCTTGAGCCCGTCAAACAGGCAACAAGCCGCCCGCGCTGCCTAATATTCCACCTCAAGCTCTTCGATATCGGCCGGCTCGGCCCTGGCGGCTTCGATCCATTGCTGCATTTCCGGCAGCGCCATGATCATGCCGGCATAGGCCGCAAGCTTCGGCTCCAGTCTGACATCGTAGGTCATGAAGCGGGTCACGACCGGCGCATACATTGCATCCGCCATGGTGCGCTCGCCAAACAGGAACGGACCACCCGACTTGGCCAGGCACTCGCCCCAAATGATGCAGATCCGATCGATATCGGCCTGCGCCCGCGACCAGATCTTGAAGTTCGGAAAATGGCCCTTGAGATTGACCGGCAACGAGGCGCGCAGCGTCGTGAAGCCGGAATGGATTTCCCCGCAAATCGAGCGGCAATGCGCCCGCAACACCCGGTCGGCCGGCAGCAATTTCGCATCCGGCATCACCTCGTTGAGATACTCGGCAATCGCCAGCGTATCCCATACGGTAGCGCCGTCGTGCCGCAGGCAGGGCACCAGGATCGACGATGACAGCAGCAGGATTTCGGCCCGCGCCGAGGCATCGTCGGGGGCGGTCACGATCTCATCGAATTGCAGCCCGGAGAATTTGGTCAGCAGCCAGCCACGCAGCGACCACGACGAATAGTTCTTGCTGCTGATGGTCAGTGTCGCTTTCGCCATATGGCTTTCCCCCTCACACCTGGACGCTCGCCGGGCCGAGCTGCCCAATGTTTATGCTTCGCGCATTTTAAGCAGCAAGCGACGTGCCAGTTTGCGAGAACTGCCGATTTGCGAGGCTGATTGACTCCCGTCTGGCTTCGATATTGCATGGCAACATAGGGTGCGCGGGGCGAGTCTGGATGATGTCGATGATGTATCAGGCCTATCAGAACCACATGGACATGACTGCGCCATGGCGGACGGGAGCCGCGTCGGCACTCCGATATCTCAACCTCGTGCCGCAAGGCGTCTCCGACAAACTGTTCGGACGGCTTGCCGCGGCCCTCGAGTTGATCTCGCGAACGTCGCTGACCTATACGCGACCGGCCTACGGCATCGACAAAGTGATGGTCGGCAACCGCGAGTTGGAGGTCACCGAGGAAGTGACCTACGCGACGCCATTCGGCTCATTGCTGCACTTCAAGAAGGAAGGCGGGCCGGAGCAGCCGCGCATGCTGCTGGTGGCGCCGATGTCCGGCCACTTCGCAACGCTGCTGCGCGGCACCGTCAAGACGCTGCTGCAGGATCACGACGTCTACATCACCGACTGGCACAATCCGCGCGACATTCCGCTCGATCAAGGCAAGTTCGGCCTCGACGAATATACCGAGCACCTCATCACCTTCCTCGATAAGATCGGCCCGCGCGCGCATATGGTGGCGATCTGCCAGCCATCGGTGTCGGCGCTGTCGGCCGCCGCGATCATGTCGGAGGACAATCATCCGGCGCGGCCGGCCACGCTGACCTTGATGGCCGGTCCGATCGATACCCGCATCCTGCCGACCAAGGTCAACGAATTCGCCAAGAGCAAGCCGATCGAATGGTTCGAGAAGAACCTGATCAACTTCGTGCCGTTCCAGTGCAAGGGCGCGTTCCGGCAGGTCTATCCCGGATTCATCCAGCTCACCGCCTTTGTGTCGATGAACCTCGAACGCCACATCAAGCAGCATGTCGACCTGGCCGATCACCTGGCCAACGGCGAGACGGAAAAAGCCGACACCATCAAGACCTTCTACGACGAATATTTCGCGGTGATGGATCTGCCGGCGGAGTTTTATATCGAGACCATTCGTGACGTGTTTCAGGAGCATCTGTTGCCGCAGGGCAAGCTGACCTGGCGCGGTCGCCCGGTGAACCCGGCCTCGATCAAACGCATGGGCCTGATGACGGTCGAAGGCGAAAAGGACGATATCTGCTCGATCGGCCAGACCCTTGCCGCACAGGACCTCTGCACCGGCGTCCGCGCCTATCGCAAGGTGCACCACATGCAGGCCGGCGTTGGCCATTACGGCGTGTTCTCGGGCAAGCGCTGGAACAACGAGATCTATCCGCTGTTGCGGGATTTCGTCCACGTCAATTCGTGAGCTGGGGTTTTCTGGTCCCGCCGTCATTCCGGGGCGCGCGAAGCGCGAACCTCAGATGTGCAATTGCACATCGGGGAATCCAGAAGTTCATATCACCTCTGGATTCCGGATCGGTCCGCAACGCGGACCGTCCGGAATGACGTGCTAGCTCTAGGCTAACCCCCATTCAAGCGGTAACATACACCCAAGCACGACCGATCAAGAGTCGCCGCCGGGAGGAATATCATGACTTCAAAACGCACCCTTCTGCGCACATTGGCGCTCGGTTGCGCCGGCGCGCTGCTGCTTTCGGGCGCGGCCAGCGCCGCCGAGGTCCGGGTGATGATTTCGGGCGGACTGACCGCGGCCTTCAAGGCGCTGGTGCCGGAATTCGAGCGCACCACCGGCAACACGGTGCTGATCGCCTATGGCCCGTCGATGGGCACCACCGTCAACGCCATTCCGGTGCGGCTCGAACGCGGCGAACCCGCCGACGTCCTGATCATGGTGGGCTATGCGCTGGACGACCTCGCCAAGCAGGGCAAGGTGATCACCGAGAGCAAGGTCGATTTGGTGAAGTCGCTGATCGGCATTGCAGTCAAATCAGGCGCGCCGAAGCCCGATATCAGTTCGGCCGATGCGGTCAAGCGCGCGCTGCTCGCGGCCAAGACGATCGCCTATTCCGACAGCGCCAGCGGCGTCTATGTCTCCACCGAGATGTTCGGCAAGCTCGGGATCACCGACGCAATGAAAGGCAAAGCCAGACAGATCCCGGCGACACCGGTCGGCGAGATCGTCGCCAAGGGCGGCGCCGAGATCGGCCTGCAGCAGATCAGTGAACTGAAGCCGGTATCCGGCATCGATATCATCGGGCCGTTGCCGGATGATCTGCAGAAGATCACGGTGTTCTCGGCCGGGATCGCCAGCGTGTCGAAAGAGCCTGACGCCGGCAAGGCGCTGATCAAATTCCTCGCTTCGCCCGCGGCGCACGACACCATGATCAACAGCGGCCTGGATCCGATCGCGGCGAGCGCGACGCACTAACGGTTCAGGCGGGCCGCCATGAAGGAAGTCGAAGGGCCGCCCGATCCAAAGCTGCCGCTGTGGCCGACCATTCGCCTGTCGTATGCGAGCTACTTCCAGCATTTCGGCGACGTGCTGCGGATATCAGCGCTTTGGCTGGCCCTGATGGCGGTGCTCGACGCTGCGCTGGGATGGATGGAGGCGACCTGGATGACCCGCGTCATGGCGGATCCCAGGCCGCAGCCGAACTTGTCGGAACCCATGGAGATGACGCTGCTCGGCAACATGAGCAGTGTTGTCGTCGCATTCGCGGCCGTCAGTATCGCGGTTGGCTGGCATCGCCGGCTGTTGCTCGATGAGCCGCCGGGCCGCAGCGGCGGCAATATTGCCACGCTCGGCCTGTGGCGCTACCTCATCGTCACCATCGTGCTGGCGGTAATGGCGGCCGCTCCGACGCTGGCAATATTGCTGGCGGTCTGGGCGTTTGGCTGGATGCCGGATGCGGATGACGTGATCGCGCCTCAGACACCGGCCTTGATCGCAGCGCTCGTCGTCACCTACCTCGCCGGCGTCATCATCCTGCTGCGCCTGTGCGTGCTGCTGCCGGCCAACGCGACCGGCAACTCGACGCTGACGGTCAAAGGTGCCTGGCGCTTGAGCCGCGGCAATGGCTGGCGGCTGTTCTGGGGCATCATCGCGTGCGGTTTGCCGCCGTTTCTGCTGGTTGGCGTCGTTTTTGTCGGCATGACCCTGTTTCCCATGGCGGACAGCTTCTATCGGACGCAATGGGCTGTCGCCGGCGCCACTGCGACCTGCTGCTGGCTGATCGCATGGCCGATCTGGATCGGCTTCCTGTCGCACGCCTATCGGTATTTGAACCGCGCGTGAGCGCCCCGGAATATGTCCGGCGATCACACTTCGAAAGCGCCTTGTTACTTCGTCGCGGTCCGGATCGGCGTGTCCTTCAGGCCGTTATGATCATAGGCCTTGCGCAGCGTGCCGTTCGAAATGGCATCGGTCATGAACTTGGTCGCGAAGGCCAGCGATTGCGGATGGCTTAGCGGCACGGCCACCGCGGTAACAGTCTGCTTGAAGGTTTCGTCCAGCACATGCGTGCCCGGGAGCTTTTTGGCCATCGCGTTGAGCTGATCGCGCGACAATGCGAACGCATCGACCTCGCCGCCCTTGAGCAAGCCGAAGATCTCGTCATAGGTCTGATAGCCCGTGACCTTGGCGTTCTTCAGATGCGCGATGGCGCCGCGCATGGTGGTGGTGTTGTTGACGGCAGCTACTTTCATGCCGGGCTGATCGAGGGTCTGGAAATTCGTCGCCGACGAGCCGGCCTTGACGATGTAGGTGGCGTCCGCGACCTCATAGAGCGGTCCGAACGACATCCTGGTCTCGCGCTCCGGGTCCTTCGGCAGGAAGGTGACGTCCCAACTGCCTTTCCCCGCGGAGTCGGTGATCTGTCCGGAATTTTGAAACACCACATACTCGACAGGCACGCCAAGCTGCGTCGCCATTTCCTTGCCGAGATCGACCGGCACGCCGGCATAACCGCCCGACGCCGTCCTGGTCGACCAGAACGCGCCGCCGGCCGGGCTGATCGCGATCGCCACCCGCAGTCTGCCGGTGGACGCGATTTCATCCTTGAGCGCGTCGGCGCTGGCAGGGCCGGCCACCATCATCGCGGCCATCAGGGCAACGCCGGCAAGGTGCGGCATGAATTGAGCAGTCATTCGGATTCTCCCATCCATTGGCTCGTTATTCGCATCGAGCCTTCATCGGCCATTGTGGTCGATTGGAGAAGACGTTGAAACCCAAAATCCCGTGTCAGGCCATAGAAATATGGCGCGGCGACAGTGGCCTTTGCCGCAGTGCATGCGTTGAAAATGTGAGGGCCGCGCCATCGAGCGAGCGGCGCACCTCGATCGCACCTGATGTGAAGGCCAGTCCCGCTGGCGGCGTGAACTCGAAACTGTGGCGCCCGCTGCCGAGACCGGCGCGTTGAAGGTCGCCGCGATAGCGGTTGGCGAGGACCTGGCCGATCAACCGGCCGCTGGCGACGATATCAAGACAAACCGGCGCTTCGGTATGGTCGATGTTTTGCGCCCAGCCGGCGATGCAGCCGGCGGCGGCGAGATCGACATAGCCACGCAACGCGCCTGCGCCCGGCCGATCGGCCGCGGGCAACAGTCCGGCGCGGCGCGCCAGGCGTTGGCGGATCGCTTCGAACTCGTAGCCCTGGTCGAGACGCGGCGCGCAGTAACGCGCAGGCGTCATGTCTTCGTCCGCATACAGCGCACCGTACTCATGCGCATTGTGGAACATCGCGCGGCTGTCGTCGTCGACAAAGCTCTCCGACAGCGCGCCTTCGGCAATGATCACATCGTGCGTCTCAAGCTCGATGTGGAAATATTCGACCTCCTCAACCTGCTCGGCCTGCAAGATTGAGACGCCGTTGACGAGGTCCTTCGCCTCAATCAGCATGCCTTCGAGGAACATGGCGTGATGAGGCGATATCCAGAGATCGCGCTTCGGCGCATTATCGCCGAGCGATCCCGCCTTGAAGCAGATCGGCAGGATGTCCTTGCGCCCCATGATGAAGCGGCCGCCGTAACTGCGCGTGCCGATCCATTTGATCGGGCGCAACGCACCCGACGCGGTTATCACTTTGTCGCCGATCGCAAGGCGCTCGACCGGCACATCGCCACATTCTGCGGTAAGCAGCGTGCCGCGGCAGTAACACGCAATCTGATCTTCCGTGATCTGCGTGCCATTTCCGTCGGTCGTCAGATGGAAGAAATCGCCGGCAAAGCTTTCGTTCGGATTGAAATTGAGCTGATAGAGGCTGCTGCCCTCGGTGATGGTGAGCACCTTGCTCTGGTAGTCCATGTCGACATGGCTGCCGGGCACGTTGCCGATCGACGTCAGATCGATCGTGTCGCCGGAGGTGAAACCGTCGAGCGTGTTCGAGGGCATCGTCGTGCCGTCGATCGCCAAGGTCACATCGCTGTCGAAGGTGATCGGGCCCGAACCGGCCGCGCTCGCATTGGCCAATTCCAGCGTACCGCCTTCGATGGTCGTGCCACCGGAGTAGGTGTTGTCCGCCGTCAACCGCAGCGTGCCGCCGTCCGTCTTCTCGACCTCGCCCGCCTGGGCGCCATCGGCAATCGCGGCGCTGATGGCGACGCTCTGGCCGGTCGCCACGTCGAAGGTCGGGTCGCCGGCGATCGTGATGGTGTGCGCAAGCGTGAAGCTCGAGGTCAGATCGAGCGTGGTGCCGTTGCCGAGCGCCAGCGTGCCGCCCGTGCCCAGATTGGCGTCCGCGGAAATGCTCAAGCTGCCGCCGATGACGTCGGTGCCGCCGGTGTAGGTGTTGGTCTTGCCCGACAGCGTCAGCGCGCCGGTACCGATCTTGGCCAGACCAGTCGCGTGCGCGCCATCCTGAATCGCGCCGGCGAACGTCGAATTTCCGCTGCCGCCGGTCATGAGCGTGGCGGCCGCGGCGCCGCTGTTGGTCACCGTCGCGCTGCTGCCGCTGCTAATGAGCAAGGCGATGGTCTGGTTGAAGCCGCCGAGGTCCAGCGTGGTGTGCGAGGAGACCGTGACGCTGGAGTTCGCCGAGAATGCGTTGGCCACGCCGCCGATCAGCGAACCCTGACTGATGATCGTGGCGCCCGAATAGGTGTTGGCGCCGGACAGTGTCAGATTGCCGTTCTTGATCCCCAGGGTCACCGCGTGGGCGCCATCCTCGATCACGCCGCTGAAAGTGGTGGGACTCGTCGTGTTGATCGTGAGAGTTGCGGCGTTGCCGCTGTCGGTCACCGTACCCGCGCCCGCAAGCGTACCGATATTAGCCTGGAAACCGCCGAGGTCGAGCGTCGCTCCGGCCGCAACGGTGACGGCGGTTTTGGTTTGCAAGGCCAAAGCGGACCCCAACAACAACGTGCCGCCATTGACGTTCAAGGCGGCGAAGTTGTTGGTCGAGGCCGACAGCTTCAGCGTGCCGGTGTCCGTCTTGGTGAGCGCAGCGGTGCTGCCAGATATCCCGCCGCTGTCGGTGACGGTCTGGCCGGCCGTCACGTCGAAGGTCGCGCTGCCGGCGATGGTGACCTTGTGAGCCAGCGTGAAGCCCGCGGTGAGATCGAGCGTCGTGCCAGCACCGAGCGCCAGCGTGCCGCCGGTACCGAGATTGTCGTCCGCGGAAATGCTCAAGCTACCGCCGATGACATCGGTCCCGCCCGAGTAGGTGTTGTCCCCCGAGAGCACCAGCGCGCCGCTATCGGTCTTCTCGACCTCTCCCGCCTGCGCGCCATCGGCGATCGTGGCGCTGATGGTCACGGTCTGGCCGGCCGCCACGTCGAAGGTCGGATCGCCGGCGATCGTAATATCGTGTGCGAGTGTGAAGCTCGACGTGAGATCAACCGTGGTGCCGGCGCCGAGCGCCAGCGTGCCGCCCGTGCCCAGATTGTCGTCCGCGGAAATGCTCAAGCTGCCGCCGGTAACGCTGGTGCCGCCGGTGTAGGTGTTGACGCCCGACAGCGTTACGACGCCGCTGCCTTCGACCAGCACGCCGGTCACGCCATCTGTCGCGTCGCCGCCCGATCCGGACTGATCGGCGATCGCATCGGAAACCTGCACCGTCTGCGTGCCGGTCGGATCGAATGTCAGCGTGGTGTTGCCCTGGGCAAAGATGCCGGCGCCAAGATATCCCCCGACACCGCCACCGTATTGGCCACCACCGCCCTGGACATATCCGCCCGACTCCGTGCCAGCCTGGATGATCAGGCCGCCACCGGCCTGCACGAATACCCCGCCGCCGGCGCCGAGACCGCCACCGCCGCCATAGGTGCCACGATAGCCTCCGCCGAAGCCACCAGCGCCGGCAATGCCGTAAATGCTGGCGCCGCCACCACCGCCCCAGCCGCCATTGCCACCGGCCAGGCCGCCACCACCGCCGCCACCAAACCCGCCGTAACTATTTCCGCCGGCGTTGCCGCCGCTGCCGCCGCCGAAACCGCCGCTGCCGCCCTGAGAGCCGTAGGCCGAGCCGCCGCCAACTCCGCCGCCGCCACCGCCGCTGCCGCCAGCCTGGCTACCGGAATTGCCGCCGCCACCTCCATACTTCCCGCCCGCGCTGACGATGCCGTTGCCCCCGGCCAGGCCGCCTGCGATAATCCCGGGCTGGCCGGCGCTCGCCCCCGAACCCACGCCACCGCCGCCTCCACCGGCCCCATATATTCCGGTGGTTCCGCCGGCGCCACCGAGGCCGCCGCCGCCCCCGAAGCCGCTGCCGCTACGCCCACCGCCCTTGCCACCGACCGCGCCGTCGCCGAGGAAGCTCACGCCACTCAGCATCACGTCGGCGCCGGTGCCGATGAACAGGCCGCCGCCGAGCCCAGCGCCGCCGCCGCCGCCAACGTTGCCGTCGCCGCCTGCGCCGCCTTTGGCTGTGGTGTTCTGGATCGTCAGATTGTCGACCGTGACCGCGCCGGAATAGGCGAACAGACCGCGATAAATGTGGGCGCCATCGATGACCTTGTTGGCGCCATTGATCGTCAGCGTATCGCCGTTGGTCAGATTGATGGCGTCGAGGTCACCGGACAAGGTGAAGCCGGACGTCAGGGTGATCGTGAAAGCGGTGTTGGGAAGCACCGATCCGACGAGATCGATACCCTTGATGGCGTTGTTCAAATCGGCGGCGCTGCCGACGCTGAACTGGGTTTGGTACACCAGCGTGCCGCCATTGCCATCGCCCGTGAGCAGGAGGGGCTTCGCCGTTTCGGCCGCATCGAACTGCAACGTCACGCTTTGCGCGCCACCGCCCGAGAACGTCACTTGATTGCCGGCGTTGGGAGGACCGGCTGTGGTCGCGGTGCCGATGCCGGCGAGATCGATGAAGTCACCGCCGCCGAGGCCGTGGATCGTGTTCGTCGGCACATCGCCGTGATCGACGAGGAGCGTCCCTGGCCCGGAGAAGGTGATGGCGCCCGAACCGGCGGCGCCGACGGACGCAAGTTCGACGGTGCCCGCTTCGATCGTGATGCCGCCGGTGAAGCCGCCGTGGCTGGTATCGCCCGAGGAGCCCGGCGTGTTGTCGGCCGAAAGCGTCAGCCTGCCGCCGCCCTCCATCAACAGCGATCCGGTGCCCGCATTCGCGCCCGTGCCGCCGGAGCCGCTCTGGTCGGCGATCACATTGCTGATGGTCAGCGTCTGGCCGGCCGCCGGGGCGAAGGCGATGGTGTTGTTGCCCTGGATGAAAAGCCCTGAGCCATAGGCCCCGCCGTTTGCGCCGCCCGTCGCCCATTGCGACTGCGTCGCGCCGCCAACATGATTGTTGCTGCTGCCGCCTGCGCCGCCGAGGCCAAGGGTGGCGCTGCCGCCTGCGACGTAGCCGCTCGCGAAGGTGAGTTGGCCGCCTTGCTGCACGAATACCGCGCCGCCGGCTCCGAGGCCGCCGCCGCCGCCGCCATTCAGGCCCTGGTTGTTACGGACGCCGCCTCCCCCACCACCGGCGCCAAACCCCCCCTGGCTTGCAGTCCCGCTGTCGGCTCCGCCACCACCGCCAAACCCGCCATTTCCTCCTGCGCCGCCACCGCCGCCACCGCCGAACCCGCCGTTGCCCTTGTACCAGTTCGATCCGCCGCCGCCGCCGCCAAATCCGCCCACCGGTACGGATTGGTAGCTCGAATTGCTGGCGCCATTGCCGCCGCCGCCGGCCTCGAACGCTTGCTCGCCGCTTCCGCCGCCGCCGCCATAGAGGCCGCCACGAGTGCTCCCTCCGTACAGATAGAATTGGCTGGATCGAAGATGGCCGCCGGCGGCCCCTCGCGACCCGCCGAGCAAAATGCCATTGCCGGGACCAACGACGTTGGTCCCGTTGGCTCCGCCACCAGTAGCGCCCGCGCCAATGCCGCCGCCGCCGCTGTAGACCGTTAGAATGAAGTAGCCTCCGCCCGAGTTCGGTACAGGCTGATGGAAGGTGCCGGACACGCCGGCGTTGCCCCCGAGCCCACCGCCTCCGCCCATCGCATAGTTCGGACTATAGTTGCCGCCATGGCCGCCGACTGCCTGATCGTTGGTGAATGCCACATTGCCGAGCGTCACGTTGCCGGCGCTCGCCACGAACAGGCCGCCGCCGAGCCCCGCTCCGCCGCCGCCGCCGTCAAGACCGTCTCCGCCCTTGCCGCCAGTCGCCTTGGCGTCGTGAACGGTGAGATTGTCGATCGTGACCGCCCCTGAATAGACGAGCAGACCGCGATAGGTGTTGTTGCCGTCGAGCGTGAAATTGCCGCCGCTGCCGTTGCTGCCGTCGATCGTCACCTGAACGTTGGAGTTCAGGTTGAAGGCGTAGAGATCGGGCGGCGCCGAGAGCGTGCTGCCCTTGAAGGTGATCGAAGCGCCGCTATCGGTGCCCTCGGTGATGTTGGTGGTGAACTGGATGACGTAGTTGCCGGAGGTCGCGCCATCGACCGTCGCAATGGCTTGGTTAAGTTGCGCTTCGGTCGCGACATCGATGGTGGTGGTCATCTTGGTTCACACCTGGAAATTCATGTTCTTGAGTAAATCCGTCGCGGCGCGTACGTCGTCACGGTTGTCTCGTGGTTCCGATAATCAGCAAAGACCAACCCTAATTGGCCGCCTCGATCCTCGTCCGGGATCATCGGCGCCACACAGCGCCGATGATCAAATTCGTGCGCGAGCTTTCCGCAAATAAAAATCAGCGAAGCATAAATATTTGCCAGGGCCTGCTCGAAACAAACTTTTACCCGCGATGGAAACGCCATCGGCACCCTCGAAAAAACTCCGACACACCAATTTTCTTGACACCAATTCGTGACACGAAAAATACGCGTCTAAATACCACCCGCGAGTTCCGTGGACGGAACTTTGCTTCGCCTTGCGACAGCAGGCGAGTCCGCGCGGTCGGTTACCGAACCTTCTAAAATGTTCGTGCCTTGCGCCGAAAATTAGCCCGCCGTTAATGGGGGCGCAACGGAACTTTTGCCGACGATCGGGAACCCATCCCATATGATTAAGCGCGGCGCTGCGGGGCCGCCTCGTCAAACCACCTTCACGTTGTTCGGATTGCGCCCCGGATCGCGCCAGAACGCGTCATTCTCGTATTTGGCAACGATCACCGGCGGCAGCAGGCTCCGGCGCTCGACCTTTGCGACGCGGCGGCCGATCGTGTGCAGGCCGGGCGTGCCGAGCCGCCGGTCGAACTCGGCGGCGTCGAACTCGACATTCTCGAAATCATGCGCGAACGGCTTCTCACCGATGAATTGATAGATCGCGTCGATCGTTTCGCGCGGCTTGCTCGTCAGCGTCTCGTACCTAACCAGCAGCAGCCGGTCGGCCTGCTCGCCGCACCAGGCCTCGTGCAGCGCGTTCCACGCATAGCCGACCATGCCGTTTCCCGCGCCGAGACCTTCGACCCGGGAATAAACGGTGCCGCCCGGTTCGAAGGCAAAAATGCCCGAAGGCTGGAACTGGTTCTTGCGGATCAGCCGTTCGATGCTGTCGAAAATCCAGGGAATGTCGCGCACACAGCAGATTACGCGCGCCTTGGGAAAAAGCTTGGTGAGCATCGGCAGTTTAGTGCACCACATCCGGTTGGTGTCGAACACGACCTCGCTTTCGGGGACGTCGTCGTAAAAGGTCGCGAAAATCGCGCGCAACAGCTTCTCGCGCTGCGCATCGCTGATGTAGATCGATGTCTCGTTGCTCATGCTCATGTTGCGCAACATCGCCTCGACCAGCGAGCCGACCGGACCGGTCATGCCGGCATGAAAGCGCGGGTTCTGGCGCAGGATGGCCGACAGCAAAGTAGAGCCGGCACGCGGCAGGCCGGAGATGAAGTGGACGGATGCTTTCAAGGGGGGACTCCTCGCATTGGTGCGCCATCGCGCGGCCCGGCAGAGTTCCGCGCCGTTTACTGAACCAGCACACGCTAGCTGCGATCTGTCAGCTCCTCAAATTTTTTGTTTGAATAGGTGGCATTTTCGGCGGCGCGGCTGATATTCTCCACCTTTCGGAAAACCGCTGCATCCTTTTCCGGATCATGCGTTTCGAAGCGCCAACTGATAGCAGCGATCGAACCCGCTCATGGCGGCGGCGCTGATGCCGGGATGCGGTAGCGGTCCGGCGTTCGGGATTGTCGGCGGTCGCCTTTGCCGCAGTGCATACGTTGAAAATGTGAGGGCCGCGCCATCGAGCGAGCGGCGCACCTCGATCGCACCGGATGTGAAGGCCAGTCCCGCTGGCGGCGTGAACTCGAAACTGTGGCGGAACTTTTGCCAACGATCCTGGAATCGATCCGACAGCGTTAAAATTAATCCGGTTCCAAAATGTGAACCGGATCATAAAAACGTCATTCCTGCGCCCGAAGCGCCAACTGGTAACAGAGATCGAACCCGCTCATGGCGTCGGCGACGAAACGGTCGAAAGCCTGCAGCACCGGTGGCAGCAGTTCGACGAACCGGCCGCTGCCTTTGGTCAGGCGAACAAGACCCAGCCCTTCCGCCTGCTCGAGAAGCTCGCGGACATGGGTGCGCGAAACGCCAAAGCGATCGCCCAAATCAGAGTAGGAAATCTTCAGCGGCCCGGCGCCGCGCGGCTCGCCAGCCATCTGGATCATCTTGATCAGGATCATCACGCCGGCGTCGCGGCCCTGGAACAGCATCACGATCGGATTGTCGGCGAGGATCTTGGCGCCGAGCGCGAACAGGTCGCGCGACACCAGGCGCTGCTTCAATTGGAACGCGACATCGCGTGTCATGATCGGCGCATAGCCAGGTTCCGGAAACAATATCTGCAACGGCAGATGATGCGAGACCAAAAAGTCCTGGTCCTGCGCGATCATCTTCGCCGTGGGCGTGAGGATACGGACGCGGCGATCCTTCGGCGCCGGGCGCTGTTCGAGATAGCCGGCCTTGACGAAGCGCGCCACGAGATCCTGGACGCGGCTCGGGCTGGCGAGCTGATGCTCCGCCATGGAGTCGGCGACCAACCGCAAGGTCGGCCAGGTCGCGCGATCGGCCTCGTCGTAACGCGCATGGAGGCACATGATGATGCTGATCAGAACGGTACGGCTGGCTTCGAGCAGCAGGCGGTTGAGGAAGGGCTTGTGCTCGTAGAGAGCGAGTATCGCCTTCACAAACTCGTCACGCGCGAACGGAAAGCGCGGGTGGGCGAGGATTTCTTCCGAGGAATGGAACGGGGGGAGGCTGCTGAAATCGATGTCGGGCATGGACGGCAGTCGCGGGTCCCTTCGGGCACATTGCCCGAAGATGAACTCGCATATAACCCGTTATGACGGCGAAGCGATACCCCATGAACTGCGGCCGCAAGGGTCTAATCCACCCAGGACAAAGTCAGATCTCCATCCCTCAGTTGGCCTGCGCGGCCGGCACCTTGATTTCGTTCGGCAGGATGATCGCAGCCGCGATCACCAGCAGGCAAAGGCCGGCGAAGGCATGCAGCATGGTGACGAAACCACCCTGCTGGTACAGCCACGCCACCAGACCGACCGAGACGCCGGCCGCGGTGAAGCCGATGAAGTAGCGCACGGCATAGGCCCGCGAGCGCCATTCCTCGCTGGTATATTTTCCGACCATCGCATCGTTGACGGTGACCTGCCCGAACGCGCCCATCACGATCCCGATCGACACCAAAATCAGCGGCAGGTTGGACAGCGTCGCGGCGAAATACAGAAACGGCGCCAGCACGAACGACAGCGGCAGCGACACCGTCTTCAGGGAGTGCTTATCGAGCAGCTTGCCGATGGTATATTGCGTCATCGCGCCGAACACATAGACGCACGCCGCGATCAGACCGAGCAGCGCGGGACTCCGGGTCAGATCCGCCAACCGCTCCGCGAACAGTTTCGGCAGCGCCACGGTGATTGCATTGAAGGTGGTCGATATCGCGATCACCACGATAAACAGCGACAGGACGACCCGCCACATATCCTGCTTGGCCACGCGCGCCTGCGCCGCGGCCTGCTTCGAACCCTTGCGATCCTCGTGAACGACCAGCAAGGCAAAGGCCACGCCGACCAGGATCGTGACGATGCCGGGAATGACGAAGGCGTAACGCCAGCCGAGATATTGGCCGACCACGCCGGTGACGAGCGCGGAGGACGCGACGCCGAGATTGCCCCAGACGCCGTTGAGCCCCATCTCGTGGCCGAGCTTCTCGGCATAGGACACGATCATGGCGGTGCCGACCGGATGATAGATCGAAGCAAAGATGCCGATCGAGAGCAGCGCCGCGCCGAGTTGCAGCGGCGTCTGCACCAGCCCGACCGAGATCATCGACACCCCGATGCCGACAAAGAAGATCACCATCATGTGGCGGCGGCTCCAGCGGTCGCCGAGCCATCCGGTGAGCAGCGATCCCGCGCCGAACGCGATGAAGCCCGGGGTCGCGTAAGGCAGCAATTCCGAATAGGCCATGCCGAGCGCCGGCCCTATCACGATGACGGCGGCGGCGAAGATCAGCATCGAATAATGGTCGATAAAATGGGCCGCGTTAACGAAACCGATCACCCGGGTCGGGCTGTTCATGGGGCAATTCCTCGGTCGAATCCTGCTTCTGCGACGGATTATAGGGTGTTACCCTGACGGGATGTCGCCAATGAGTGTCGCCGAAAAGCCAATTAGCGCGATCACGGGACGCCGGATTTCCACCGGCGACGGCATCCATATGATTGCCAACCATTATCGTAAAGGCGTCCGGCTCGACACCCATCTGCACCGCGAGGCGCAACTGGTTTATGCCGCCGAGGGCACCATGCAGGTGACGACGCCGAAGGGGCGCTGGCTGGTGCCGCCGGATCGCGCGGTGTGGGTGCCCGCTTTGCTCGAACATTCGATCGACGTGCTGGCCGACATCGAGATGCGGACGCTGTATTTCGATCTGGCCTGGCTCGCCCAACACGACCGCAGCCAGGACTTCGACGCCGAATATGTGGTGCGGGTGTCGCGGTTGCTGCATGAGACGATTTTGGCGCTGTTCGACGGCCGCAACGACGCCGAGCGCACCGAGGTTCTGGTCCGGCTGGCGCTGCTTGAACTGCACGAGGCGGAGGATTCCGCGACCTTCATTCCTCTGCCGCACGAGCCGCGCTGCCGCCGCGCGGCCGATATCGTGCTCGGCGACCCCACCGGCGCGCATGAGATCGAGACCCTGGCGCGGACGGTCGGAACATCGGCGCGGACGCTGTCGCGGTTATTCGCCTCGGAGACCCAATTGAGTTTCAAGAGTTGGTGCCAGCGGGCGCGGATCGCAGCCGCGATCCAGAAGCTCTCGACGGAGGCCAATGTCTCCGTCAAGCAACTCGCCTCCGACCTCGGCTACGCCAGCGTGCCGGCATTCTCGCATGCGTTCCGGCAGGTCACCGGCAAGACGCCAACGGCGTTTTCGGCCAAGGCATAAGAGACGGGCTTGCCGTTTTGTGCTAGACTGTCATGCGCGCTTGTATGTGCCCGACTTTGCCCTAAATCCCGTGTAAGCTTTCGCATCACCCCTTTCGGATTTGACCCGCTCCATGGCCAACGCCTTTTTCTCCGACCTGCTTTCCACGATTTCCGAGCGCGGCCGCACCCTGCTGCGGCGCGGAGGTCCCGCCGACGCCAAGCAGGACGCCTCCGAGCTGATCGAACTCTGCGAGTCGTTGCTGTCGGGCCAGGGCGAAGCCTCCGGCACCGCGATGGCGCGCGAGGTGCTCGATCGGTATCGGCAGCTCGACCAGGCCGGTCGCGTCAGCTTCTTCCACACGTTGGCACGCGATTACGGCCCGGACCGCGAGAAGCTTTCCCAGGCCATCGAGACCTGGCGCGCGCAGCCCAGCGACGACGACGCCAGCGATCTGCATTTCGCCTCCGAGCCGCGGCGGCAGGAGCTGATCCGCCGGCTGAACCGGGCGCCCGGCGGTACCGGCGATCTGGTGGCGATGCGCGCCGATCTGCTCGGCGCCAGCAAGGACAAAAAGGATCTCGCCGCGCTCGACCGCGACATCGTTCATCTGCTGTCATCATGGTTCAACAGGGGATTTCTCGTGCTGCGCAGGATTGACTGGTCGAGCCCCGCCAACATCCTCGAAAAGATCATCCGCTATGAAGCGGTCCACGAAATCCGCGACTGGGACGATCTGCGCCGCCGCATCGATCCGGTCGACCGACGCTGCTACGCGTTCTTCCATCCGGCGTTGCTCGACGAACCCTTGATCTTCGTCGAAGTGGCCCTGACCGAGTCCATCCCGGGTGCGATCGCGCCGCTATTGGCCGAAGACCGCCAGCTGGTGGCGATCGAGCGCGCCCGCACCGCCGTGTTCTATTCGATCTCGAACACCCAGCGCGGCCTTGGCGGCATTTCCTTCGGCAACTTCCTGATCAAGCAGGTGGTCGAGGAATTGCAGCGCGAGTTGCCGAAGCTGGATGATTTCGTCACGCTGTCGCCGGTGCCGGGCTTCATGACATGGCTGAAGCAGGCGACCGATGTGCCGGTGTCCGATGAAGGCCGCGCATTGCTCGGCCAGCTCGACACGCCGGACTGGACCGAGAATGCCGAATTCTCCGCTCAGTTGCGCTCAGTCCTCGAACCATTGGCAGCGCATTATTTCCTCAAGGCGCGCACGCCGAAGGGACGGTTGATCGATCCGGTGGCGCGCTTCCATCTCGGTAATGGCGCCCGGCTGGAGCGGATCGACTGGCTCGGCGACCTCTCGCCGAAAGGCTTGCGCGAATCCGCCGGGATCATGGTCAACTATCTCTATCGCCTCGACGATATCGAGAAGAACCACGAAGCCTATGCCAACCAGGGTGAGGTCGTGGCCTCCAGCGCGGTGAAGAAGCTGCTGAAGACCGAAGGCCGGCGGCTGTTGGATATGCGGCTGTCATAGTAAAACGTCGACTTACGACGCCAACGCCTTCATCTCCTTGTAGAGATCGGATTTTCCTTCAAAGCCGATGCCCGGCAGGTCCGGCATGGTGATGTGGCCGTTCTCGACGCGAACTCCATCCGGAAAGCCGCCATAGGGCTGGAACAAATCCGGATAGCTCTCATTGCCGCCGAGCCCGAGCCCGGCCGCGATGTTGAGCGACATCTGATGCCCGCCATGCGGGATGCAGCGGCTCGGCGACCAGCCGAGCGTCTGCAACACACCCAGCGTGCGCTGATATTCGCAGAGGCCGTAGGACAGCGCGCAATCGAATTGCAGCCAGTCGCGGTCAGGCCGCATTCCGCCGTAACGCAGGAGGTTGCGCGCATCCTGATGGCTGAACAGGTTTTCGCCGGTTGCCATCGGGCCCGGATAGAATTCCGCCAGCGCGGCCTGAAGCTGGAAGTCGAGGGGATCGCCGGCTTCCTCGTACCAGAACAACGGATAATCGCGTAGCATCTTGGCGTACGCCACCGCGGTCTCGAGGTCGAAGCGGCCGTTGGCATCGACGGCTAGCTGCGCGGTGCTGCCGATCTCCTTCAGCACGGCTTCGATGCGCTCGCGATCCTCCGCGATCGGCGCGCCGCCGATCTTCATCTTCACGACGTTGTAGCCGCGGTCGAGATAGCCGCGCATCTCGCCACGCAGCGCCGACAAATCCTTGCCGGGATAATAATAGCCGCCGGCGGCATACACGAACACGCGCGGATCGGCAGTGCGTCCGTGACGTTCAGCCAGCAGGCGGAACAGCGGCTTGCCGGCGATCTTGGCCACCGCATCCCACACCGCCATGTCGATGGTGCCGACCGCGACCGAGCGCTCGCCATGGCCGCCCGGCTTCTCGTTCGACATCATCGCCGCCCAGACCTTGTCCGGATCGAGATTATCGCCCGATGTGTCGAGCAACGTCTTCGGATCGGCTTCCGTGATCCGCGACGCAAAGCGCTCGCGGATCAAGCCGCCCTGCCCGTAACGGCCGTTCGAATTGAAGCCGTAACCAACCACCGTCCTGCCGTCGCGCACGACATCGGTGACGACGGCAACGAGGCTCGTCGTCATCTTGGTGAAGTCGATATAGGCGTTGCGGATCGGCGACGAGATCGGTTTTGTAATCTCGCGGACGTCGATGATGCGGACGGACATGGTGTTTGGCTTTCAGAATGGTCTACTTACGGAATCCACACCGTCATTGCGAGCGAAGCGAAGCAATCCAGAGGCGTCAACCGCGGCACCGGATTGCTTCGTCGCTCACGCTCCTCGCAATGACGAACTCTCAATTTAAGACTCAGGCTTGTCCCGGAAATACGGCTCGACCTGACCATGGACCTTCAGCGTCAGCGGATTGCCGTAGCGATCCTTGGCATTGCCCGCGGTGACGCGCACCCAGCCCTCGCTGACGCAATATTCCTCGACATTGGTTTTCTCGACCCCCTTGAACCGGATGCCGACGTCGCGCGCGAGCACGTCGGCGTCGTAGTACGGGCTCTTCGGATCGGTCGACAGACGGTCGGGCAGTTGGTCGCTCATCACTTCACTCTTCTCGTTCACAGGTACGCCTCGATTTCTTTCGCGAGCCCTTCAGGCCTGGCCGTCGGTGCATGTCGCGCCACCACCTGGCCGGTGCGATCGACCAGGAATTTGGTGAAATTCCATTTGATCGACGATCCCAGCAATCCGGACTTCGCGTTCTTCAGATATTGATACAGCGGATGGGCGTTGTTGCCGTTGACATCGATCTTGGCAAACATCGGAAAGGTGATGGCGTAGTTGCTGGTGCAGAATTGCTCGATCTGGCTGGCGTCGCCGGGCTCCTGGCCGCCGAACTGATTGCACGGAAATCCCAGCACCGAAAAGCCGCGCGGGGCCAGCGTCTCATGCAGCGCCTCGAGGCCCTTGTATTGCGGCGTAAAACCACAGGCGCTCGCGGTGTTGACGATCAGCAGCACCTGGCCCTCGAACCGCTTCAAGGGAATTGCATCGCCGGTGAGCGTCGTCGCCGTGAAATCGTAAACGCCAGCCATCTGTTTCTTTCAGTTCAAACGTAAATTCACCGGAGCACGATCTTTTCGAAAAAAGCGGTTCCCACTTTTCCGGATCATGCCCTAGCGCACCGGATCGACCGGCATCGGCGGCGTGCCACCGGCTTCGATCGCCTCGCCCGCCAGCAGGCACAAATCCTCGCGGAAACGGCTGGAAACCAGCTGGACCCCGACCGGGACGCGCCCCACCAATCCCGTGGTGACGGTTAGCGCAGGCAACTGCATGAAGGGAATAGCAATTTGCGGCAGTTGCGCCTGCCACACCCGGGCAAAAGACGCATCATCCTTGCGGTCGAGTTGGTCGGGGAACGGCAATTCGGCGCACACCGGCATCAGCACGACAGGATATTTCTCCATGAATTGCAGCCATTCGCGAGTGATCGTGGCCCGCCGCACCAGCGCCCTGGAGAAGGCCGCCGCATCGAACGGGAACACTTTTGAGCGGTTGCCGCGCAGGCAGGCCAGCGCACCGGGATCGCCTTCACGTTCGGCGGTCTCGAGCTGGGTTTCATAGCAATCGCCGAGCCACAGCTTGGTCTGCAGGTCCGCCGCCTCGCGCAAGCCCGGCACCTCGACTTCGTCGACGGTCCATCCGGCGCGTTCCAGACGCTTGGCCGCATCCCTGACCGCGGCCTTCACCTCCGGAACGGTCTCAAGACCATCGGGCTGAACGCACATCGCAACCCGCTTTGGCATAGGCGGCCCTTCGAGCGGCGCCGGCACCCACCAGGTGTCGCGCATATCGGGGCCGGACATCGCCGCCAGCGCGATCCGGAGATCACCGATGGTGCGCGCCAACGGACCCGATACCGCGCTGCTTTGCGGCGCAAAGCGCCATTCCGCCGCCGAAGCGTTGCGGGCCGCGACCCGGCCCGCCGTCGGCCGCAGGCCGTGGACGCCACAGGCATAGGCCGGATAGCGGATCGAGCCCGCGATATCGGTGCCATGCGCGATATGCCCGATGCCGGCCGCGACCGCGGCCCCCGCGCCGCCGGACGAGCCGCCCGGCGTAATCGAGGGATCGCGTGGATTTTTGGTATCGCCGTGAATGAGGTTGGTGGTGAACCAGCGATAGGAAAACGCCGGGCAATTGGTACGCCCGAGAATCACGGCGCCGGATTTTCGCAAATTATCGATCACCGGACTGTTGTCGCGCGCGATGTTGTCGCGCTGCAATTTGATCCCGTTGGTGTTGGCGTAACCTTCCTGGTCGATATTGACCTTGACCGTCACCGTCACGCCGGCCAGCGGCCCCACCGCCTCGCCGCGCGCGATCGCGGCGTCAATGGCGGCGGCCTGCGCCAGCACATCTTCCGGGCGGTGGTCGACCACCGCATTGATGGCCGGGTTGACCGCATCGAGCCGCGCCAGCGCCGCCGTCGCGACCTGTTTGGCCGAGACTTTTTTTGACTTTACCGCGGCGGCGACATCCGTGGCCGACAGACGCCAGAGATCTTCCATGAACTGCTCCGTTTGATCGCTGGTCTTCTATAGCGTTTTCAAGCGAAGTGGACACCGGTTCGGTGAAAGAAAACGCGTCAAAACGAAAACCGTAGCGTCGCTGCAGCCGCCGCGCTATCGCGATTCCAGAACAAAAAGGCCCCGGAAGGCGGGCATCAGTCCACAGATCAGCGCACCCTGGCGATATAATAAGCGAGGTCGGCAATCTGATCCGTGGTGATCGGCTGCAGCACCTCGGCCATGGTGCCGTCATAGCCGTGGCGGCTGTTGTCCTTGTATTCCCGCATGGTCTTGGCGAGGTAATCCTCGCGCTGATTGGCGATGCGCGGGACGTTATCGCCGCCCGAGAAATCCGGTCTGTGGCAGGAATTGCAATGGTTCTGCGTCACCAGCGCCTGCGCCCGCGCCACACGCGCCGGATCGCCGGCCTCGGCCGGCGCTGCGGGCTTCGGCAGGGTCGCAATGAAATCGGAAAAACCACGAAGGTCGTCATCGCTGAACGCCTTCGCCATCTCGTTCATCGGCTCGAAGATGCGCAGCTTTTCGCGAAACATGAACAGCTGGATCAGCGCATAAGGCGCCTGCTGCCCGCCGAGCGACGGCGTATTCTCGGTTTCGGACTGACCGTGTTCGCCATGGCAGGCAAAGCAGGTCACGGCACGTTCCTGGACGGTCTCGGCATTGAGCGGCGAGGAGAAAAGAAGCACCAACGCCAGGAAGCCAAACATTTTACGCATCGGTGGTCCTGACGGATCATTTCAAGAATATTCTTCGTCATTGCGAGCCAACGGGTCGGGCGAATGCCCGCCCGATGACAGGCTCCGCGAAGCAATCCAGGGCGACAATTGTAGCACTGGATTGCTTCGTCGCTTCGCTCCTCGCAATGACGAACTCTTAATTACCGTCTACTACTTACTGCGCAGCCATCTTGTTCGGCTTGCCGTAGGTGACGCGATAGACGGCGCCATTCCAGTCGTCGGAAACCAACAGCGAGCCGTCCTTCATCTGCATCACGTCGACCGGACGACCGTTATATTTGTTGTCCTCGAGGAAGCCGGTGAGGAAGGGCTCCACGGATTTGACCGTGCCGTCCTTGTTCAGCCTGACGACCGCGACGTCACCGCCGGCTTTCCTGGACCGGTTCCACGAACCGTGCCGGGCCACGAAGATGACGTCCTTGAAGGTCTTCGGGAACATGCTGCCGGTATAGAACCGCATGCCAAGCGAAGCCACGTGCGGACCCATCAAGCCGACGGGAGCCGTATAATCCGAACAGGAATGACCCCAGCCGAATTCCGGGTCGGGGATATTGCCCTGGTAACAATACGGCGCACCGAAATCCTCGCCCGCCTTGGTGACGCGGTTGAGTTCGTCCTGCGGTACGTCTTCCGACAGCCAGTCGCGGCCGTTGTCGGTGAAGTACATCTGCTTGTTTTCCGGATTCCAGTCGAAGCC
Organism: Bradyrhizobium sp.; assembly: GCA_039935075.1. Classification (GTDB taxonomy): domain Bacteria; phylum Pseudomonadota; class Alphaproteobacteria; order Rhizobiales; family Xanthobacteraceae; genus Bradyrhizobium. Next base: position 86,420 of record JBDTKZ010000079.1, on the reverse strand, counting down.
GACGCTGTTGCGAACGCCGAACGCGTACACTTCAGCGCCTGTGCCATCGAGATTCATCCGGCGAATCTGGCCGTGCGCGTCGTCGTGCAGGACGTTGTTGCCGGGCTGACCGACCGGGACATAGAGCTTGTTGTCCGGACCCACGGCGATGAACTTCCAGCCATGGGCTTCGTCCTTTGGCAAATTGTCATAGATCATGGTCGGCTTCGGCGGATTGTCGATGACATCGTCGACCTTGTCGATCTTGGAGATCTTGGAGAGCTCCGCGATGAACAGCGTGCCGTTGTGGAACGCGACGCCATTCGGCCGATAAAGGCCGGACGCCAGCACCTTAACCTCGCGCTTGCCGCCCTTGTTGGTGATGGCATAGACCTTGTCGACAAGGCGGCTACCGACAAACACCGTGCCCTTGTCGCTCTGCGCCAGCGAGCGCGCGTTGGCCATGCCGGCGGCATAGACCTCGATGTTGAAGCCCGGCGGCACCTTGAGTTTGGCAATCGGCAATTTGTCGGCGGCGGTAGCGAGCGGCGGGCCCGCGACCGGCGCCAGCTTGGCGGCAGCTTCGCTGTCGGGTCGCCCGATCAACGGTGATCCCGGCGGAAGCGCGGGCGCGGCAGCCGGTGCAGCACCGGCTGCCGGAGCGGCCGGCTGCTGCGCCGCAGCACCGAACGTCAATGCACTGAAAAAGGCGCCCGCAAGCAACAGGCTGCGCGGCCCGGAAAGACTTATCGTCATCTTATTCTCCCTTTGTGGAAGCCTTATCCCAGAGCAAGCGAGCACCACGCTGCGTGGATGGCTTCCTGATCGCACTCTCCGATATTTCTCTATCGGTGCGCAATCGGAAACATCCCTGGTGAAAGACCGTAAGGCGTGCACGACGCGGCCGGAATAGAAACCAGCAATCGGTGTTACCGGCGATCAATCACGGAGGAAGACGGCGTCGTTCGGAGAATACAAAGATCATACCTTGCATCCGCACGCACACCTTGAGGACGGCGCAAGCCGTCAATGCTTGGTCTGGTCTTGGCCCGATTCTTGGCTCGATTCTTGGCTCGATTCTTGGCCCGGTGGGTCGAGGATCGCCTCGGCAAACGGAAACTCCAGTACGATCTCGCCGTCGTCGTCAGTGACTTCGAGGGTCGCACTCAGCAGCCCGTTCTGGGCGCCTTCGGTCTTCAATATTTCCCGAATCATCGCCCGCGCGACCTCCCAGGCACGATCGGGATTGCGCAGCTCCTCGCCTTCGGGGTCGGCAACCAATTCGTTCCCGATCCTGGTGTTGAAAAAATAGCGTGGCATGGGTTGAGGCCCACTTTCTGTTTGGAGGCTCCAGGTGGGAACCGGCTTCACTCACGAGGTGTTTATCGGAAGGCCCCGAGATATTCGAAGAGGCGTTCGAACCGGCACCGGCACGCCCGTCGCAATCCCCAACCCTGAACCTGTTGATCCGTCATTGGTTTGACATCCCGTCGCACAAATATGTGAAGATTATTTCGCACTGCAACATAAATCAGTCCCACCAGCGGACAAAGATTTCGCTGGCGAACTTTTCTTTCCGCATTAGTTTATCTTGTGAGGGTGGCATTCGCCCCGTTCTAGCAAGGAGAGCCAAAATGGCCTGGAAGACACCGAAGATCGTCGAAGTGCCGGTTGGCATGGAAATCAACATGTATGCTTGCGCCGCCCGCAAGTAAGCGGCCGCGCTAAGTTCACGTTTTGCGCAGGTGGACCTCCGGCCCCAATACGTTCCCGGTTGGAACGTAAGGAAGCTGGTGTCCACCTTCGAAACGTTTGGGATACCGGGAGACGGATTATGCTTCGCGTCGTCGTCCTGGGCGCCGCCGCAGGCGGCGGGGTTCCCCAGTGGAATTGCGGATGTCCGGTGTGCCGGATGGCGCGGACTGAACGTCCCGAACTTCAAAGTACCCAGGCCTCGATCGCAATCAGCGCCGATGGCGACCACTGGTTCCTGATCAACGCCTCGCCCGATTTACGCCAGCAGTTAATCGCGACACCGCAGCTTCATCCGGCTGCCGGAAAGCTTCGCCACAGCCCGATCGCAGGCGTGATCCTGACCAATGGTGAAATCGACGCGGTCGCCGGCCTGCTATCGATGCGTGAAGGCTGGCCGTTCACGATCTACGCCCACAAGCGCGTGCTTTCGATCCTGCGGACCAACAGCATCTTCAACGTGCTGAACGAGAAAAACGTGCAGCGACGGCCGATCGCGGTGGACACCGCATTCGAGCCGACATTGCCCGACGGGTCGCCATCCGGCATCGAGGTTTTGCCATTTGCCGTTCCCGGCAAGGGCGCATGGTATCTCGAAGGCAAGGCGCATCCGGCCGGCGAGACCGGCGAAGGTGATACGCTCGGACTGCGGATTCTGGACAAAGCCAGCGGCAAGCATCTCTATTTCCTCGCCGCTTGCGCTGACGTCACCGACGATCTCAAATCGCGGTTGAACGGCGCCTCGGCGATTTTCTTCGACGGCACGGTGTGGCGCGATGACGAGCTGATCGTGGCGGGCCTCGGCACCAAGACCGGCCAGGGCATGGGCCATATCGCGATGTCGGGCGATCGCGGCGCCATCGAAAGCCTGGATGGCCTCGATATCGACAGGAAGATGTTTTTGCATATCAACAACTCCAACCCGGTGCTGCTGCACGATTCCGCTGAGCGCAAAACCGCCGAGCGCGCCGGCTGGCAGATTCCCGCTGATGGAACGGAGATTACGCTTTGAACGTCCAGACCTCGAACGCCAAGACCGCCGATGGAATCACCGCCTACTCCGTCGGCAAGAACATCCCGCTCAACAGCGCGGCTGATCTGGAAGCAGCGCTTCGCCACATCGGGGCGACGCGCTACCACAGTTTGCATCCGTTCCACGGCCTGCTGCATGGCGGCAAGCTCAACAAGGGACAGGTGCAGGCCTGGGCGCTGAACCGCTATTACTACCAGAGCACGATCCCGCTCAAGGACGCCGTCGTGATCTCGCGCTTCCGCGACCGTGGTATCCGGCTGGAATGGCGGCACCGGATCGAAGACCATGATGGCGATCTCGGCACCGAAGGCGGCATCGAGCGCTGGCTGAAGCTCACCGAAGGGCTCGGGCTCGACAGCGCCTATGTGGAATCCACCGAAGGCATCCTGCCCGCGACGCGCTTTGCCGTGGAAGCCTATGTGCATTTCGTCCGCGACCAGTCGCCGCTCGAGGCCATCGCCTCCTCGCTGACGGAGCTGTTCGCGCCGAACCTGCACGAAGAGCGCATCTCCGGCATGCTGGCGCATTATGATTTCGTCAATCCTGATATCATGAGCTATTTCAGCCGGCGGCTGCAGCAGGCGCCGCGCGATGCCGGCTTTGCGCTCGACTACGTCAAGGCCAACGCCAATACCCCGGCCGAGCGCGAAGCGGTCTGCAATGCGCTGATCTTCAAGACCAACGTGCTATGGGTTCAGCTCGACGCGCTGTACCATGCCTATGTCAACGGCCATATTCCGCCGGGGGCGTTCGTGCCCCAGGAAAGCTAAGGTAAAAGGCAAACCCGATGGCAGCCGCGCGCAGCCGCAACATCAGTGTCAGCGAAGCCAGCCGGCCGGTGCTGCCGCGGCATGCCAAGCTGAAATTCGATGAGACGCGACAGGTCTGGGTGATTCTGGCGCCGGAGCGCGTGCTGGCGCCCGATGAGATCGCCGTCGAAGTGCTGCAACTCTGCGATGGCGCGCGCAGCGTCGCCGACATGGTCGATCTGCTCGCCGCGAAATACGCCGCCGAGCGCAGCGCGATCGCTACCGACGTCGTCGCCATGCTGCAGGATTTGGCCGACAAAGGCTTCCTGACCGAAGCCCGCGAGAAGACATCATGAGCCCGGTCGTGACCAACATCAAAGCGCCGTTAAGCGATCCCGGAGTCGCGCTTCGCGATCCCCGCGACGGGCTCGCGGTGCTGGAATCCCGCGGCTCGATCGCGGAGACCCACGGCATTCCGCTGGCGGTGCTGGCCGAGATCACGCATCGCTGTCCGCTGCAGTGCCCGTATTGCTCCAACCCCGTGGAACTCGATCGCGGCGGCACCGAATTGACAACGGAAGAATGGAAGAAGGTGCTGACCGAGCTTGCCGAAATCGGCGTGCTGCAGATCCATTTCTCCGGCGGCGAACCCACCGCGCGCAAGGATCTGGTCGAACTCGTGCAGCACGCCAGCGATGTCGGGCTCTATTCCAACCTGATTACTTCGGCCGTGCTGCTGACCAGGGAACGGCTGACGGCGCTCGCCGACGCCGGGCTCTGCCATGTGCAGATCAGTTTCCAGGGCAATGAGCCCGTGGTGGCCAATCGCGTCGCCGGTCTCAAGCAGGCACATGAGAAGAAACTCGAAGTCGCGAAATGGACCCGCGAACTCGAGCTGCCGCTGACCGTCAACGCAGTGATGCATCGCCAGAACCTGCATCAATTGTCCGACATCATCCAGATGGCGGTCGATCTCGACGCCGACCGGCTCGAAGTCGCCAACGTGCAATATTACGGCTGGGCGCTGAAGAACCGCGCCGCGCTGATGCCGACCATCGAGCAGATCGAGGAGACCAGCCGCATCGTCGAGGAAGCCGAAACGCGACTGAAGGGCATTCTGGCGATCGACTATGTGGTGCCGGATTATTACGCGCTGCGGCCGAAGAAGTGCATGGGCGGGTGGGGCCGGCAGTTCTTCAACATCTCGCCGGCCGGCAAGATCCTGCCCTGCCATGCCGCCGAGAGCATCACCGGGCTCGAATTCGAATCGGTACGCTCCAACCATTCGATCGCCTGGATCTGGCAGAACTCGGAAGCCTTCAATCGCTATCGCGGCACCGGCTGGATGCCCGAGCCGTGCCGAAGCTGCGAGTTCAAGGAAGTCGATTTCGGCGGCTGCCGCTGCCAGGCTTTCGCGCTAACCGGCGACGCCGGCAATACCGATCCGGCCTGCACGCTGTCGCCGCTGCATGAGCAGATCTTCAAGCTGGCGGAAACCGAAGCCGCCGCCGACAACAAGCGTTTCATCTATCGCAATTTCGCCGGCGGCACGCTGGAGACAGAAGGCGATCATGGCGCCTGACGCCGATGCCGGGAAATCGTCGCGCCATCGCTCCGATCCGTTCGCACCGCTGACCTCGGAACAATTGGCGGTCGGCGACGGCCATGAGATCTATGTCGAAAGCGTCGGCCGTGTCGGTGGCATGGCGGCTGTTTACCTGCATGGCGGCCCCGGCAGCGGCTGCCAACCCGATCACCGTCGATTGTTCGATCCGGAGCGCTTTCATGCCGTGCTGTTCGACCAGCGCGGCGCCGGGCGCAGCCGCCCCAAGGGCAGCCGCGAGCACAACACCACGCCGCATCTGATCGCGGACATGGAAAAGATCCGCGAAAAGTTCGGCTTCGAGCGCTGGATGGTGGTCGGTGGCTCCTGGGGCGCGACATTGGCGCTGGCCTATGCACAGGCCTATCCGGAGCGCGTCACCGGCATCGTGTTGCGCGCGACGTTTCTCGGCACCCGCGCTGAACTCGAAGGCGCGTTCTATCGCGCGTTGCCGCGCCTCTATCCCGGGCTCTATGACGATTTCCTGGGCGTGCTGCCGCCGGAAGAGCGCGCGCATCCGATCGAGGCGTATTATCGGCGCATCCTGGATTCCGATGCAGCGATCCACGGCCCCGCGGCACGCGCCTGGGGCGAGACCGAACGGATACTCTCCGAACACGCACCATCACGGGATCGGCTCAGCTCCGCCGTGCTGAATTCATCCGGCGCGTTGCCCTCGACGCCGTTCATGGAAGCGCACTACTTCCAGAACGACTGCTTCATGAAGCCCGATCAATTGATGACCGAAGTCGGCCAACTTGCCGAAATTCCCGGCATCATCGTGCAGGGACGCTACGATCTGTTGTGCCCCCCGGCGACGTCCTACGCGCTGGCGGCGAAGTGGCCACGTTGCGAAGTTCGCATCGTCGGCGGCGCCGGCCATTCCCTGTACGATCCCGGCATCCGCGACGCCGTGATGAAGGCGATCGCCGATCTGGCTTCCAGGATTGCGGTATGACTACCGGGCCGCTCCCCGGCTTTATCAAGCTAAACGAAGGGTGGAATGCTGAGCCCAACGCGCCGCATCCCGCCGTGAAGGTGTCAGCCGCAGATGTCCTACTCGAGTTTTCTCTTAATCCCTTTCGATTCCCTGAATTTGACGTTGATGACCGCGGTACGCTTCGTTTTTCTGCTTGTTCGCGGTATCGCCTCGGTGGGACCAATGATGAAGGCTGGTATCGTGACCAGTGCCGTTACAGCAAGAACGCGCCCGCGTGGGGCGAGTTCTACGAGATTAGCGGGGCGGACGCCCGACTGAATGAGCCAAAAGATTGGCAAATGATCAACGAGGACTCCAACAGTTCCCGGCATTTCCTTTTCTACCTTCGAGACGAGACCTTCGAGTGCATCGCAGCGGATTGGCGATTTGAACCTCAGCCCACGAATGCGCTGTTTCGGCATTTCGGTACGAAGTAGTATGACGTTCGCCACTCAGCCTACTGTGCTCGACCATCCGTAAAACAGGGACCGCGCAAAATGCCTATGGCCGGAAAAGGCATGCTGCTGACCTCGATGGACGTGGATCCCGCCGACGAGGCCGACTTCAACCGCTGGTACGATCGCGAACATCTGGAAGAGCGGGTCGCGATATCTGGCTTTCTCGAAGCGCGGCGCTACGTCGCGCATCAGGCCAGCCCGAAATATCTCAGCCTCTATTCCACCGCTAAATTCGACGTGCTGGACAGTCCGGCCTATCGCGCGGCATTGGCCAGCCAGACCGCGTGGTCGAAGGCCACGATCAACCGCTTCAGGAACATGATCCGCGCGGTGGCGCGCATCACGATCAGCCGCGGCACCGGGCGCGGCGCGGTTCTCGGCATCATCCGGCTGCGTCCTGATACCAAGGCCAAGGACGCGTTGCGCGCGGCGTTACGCGATCAGCTCGACCCCCGGGATCGCGACGGCATTATTTCCATGCATCTGATGGAGAACGATCCCACGCTGTCAAAGCCGCTCACCGATAACGCGTCCGATTCCGATCCCGGTGCAGGCGATTGGTTTGTACTGGTCGACGGTACGGATGTTGCTGCGATCGAGGCGACCGTCGCGGCGCTGATTGCCGCAACCAAATCGGTTGTGATCTCGAAAGGCATCTATCGCCTGATGTGGGATCTGGCGAAGAGCGACATTTCAGCGGCCTGAACGCCGCGCACGATCACCTCACGCATGTTGCACCGCCGCAAAATCACGCCGCGAAATTCACGCTCATGTTTTTCCCGCCATGAAAACGGCGGATCGCGCAAAATTGCCTTTGTGCATCATATGGAATGGCTCTAATAAGATAAGCCTATGATCCCATTCGAAAACCACAAGGACGCCGGTTGAGCGTCCGACGGAAAAAGTAAGGCTGCGCTCTCTTGTATCGGCGCGGACATGGTAGGAATGAAACCGACTGATATCTCGGCCCCCGACTACTTTCACAAGGTGGTCGATTGCCAATGGGCCTGTCCCGCGCACACCCCGGTTCCTGAATACATCCGATTGATTGCTGAGGGGCGTTACAGCGACGCCTACATGATCAATTGGAAATCCAACGTGTTTCCGGGAATCCTCGGACGCACCTGCGATCGTCCATGCGAGCCCGCGTGCCGCCGTGGCCGCGTCGAGGACACCCCGGTTGCGATCTGCCGCCTGAAGCGCGTCGCCGCCGACTTCAAGGACGACGTCAAGGGCCGGATGCCGAAGCTCGCGCCAAAAAACGGCAAGCGGGTTGCGATCGTCGGCGGTGGCCCCGCCTCGCTCGCGGTCGCCCGTGACCTGGCGCCGCTCGGCTATCACTGCACCGTGTTCGATTCCGACGCCAAGGCCGGCGGCATGATGCGGTCGCAGATTCCGAAATTTCGCCTGCCGGATTCGGTGATCGATGAGGAAACCAATTACATCCTCGATCTCGGCATCGAATTCAAAGGCGGCCATCGCATCGACAGCCTGAAGAAGCTGCTCGGCGAAAACTACGACGCGATCTTTGTCGGCTCCGGCGCGCCGCGCGGCCGCGAACTCGAGTTGCCCGGCGGCAAGGAAGCCGCCAAGAATATTCACATCGGCATCGACTGGCTTTCCAGCGTCTCGTTCGGCCACACCGACAAGATCGGCAAGCGCGTGATCGTGCTGGGCGGCGGCAACACCGCGATGGATTGCTGCCGCACCGCCCGCCGCCTCGGCGGCGAGGACGTAAAGGTGATCGTGCGTTCCGGCTTCGAGGAAATGAAGGCCTCGCCTTGGGAAAAGGAAGACGCCATCCATGAGGATATTCCGATCCTCAACTTCATGGTCCCGGTCGCGTTCGTGCATGATAATGGCAGACTGACCGGCGTTACCTTCCAGAAGGTGAAGGCCGAATATGACGACAAGGGCCGCCGCAATCTGGTGCCGTCGGGCGAGCCGGACCAGACGATTCCCTGCGACGACGTGCTGGTCGCGGTCGGTCAGGAGAACGCCTTTCCGTGGATCGAGCGCGATTGCGGCGTCGAATTCGACAAATGGAACATGCCCAAGGTCGATAAGACGACGATGGGCTCGACCAATCCAAAGGTGTTCTTTGGCGGCGACGCCGCGTTCGGCCCCAAGAACATCATCTGGGCGGTCGCGCACGGCCATGACGCCGCGCTCTCGATCCACAAGCTGCTGTCGGGCGAAGATATCACCGAGCGGCCGCTGCCCGAGGTGCACATCTCGTCGCAGAAGATGGGCATCCACGAATGGAGCTACGATAACGATATCTCCAGCGACAAGCGCTACAAGGTACCGCATCGCGACAAGATCATCGCGCTCAAGGACATCCGCACCGAGGTCGAACTCGGCTATGACGTCAAGCTCGCGCTCGGCGAAGCCCAACGCTGCCTGAACTGCGATATCCAGACGGTGTTCGCGGCGCCATTGTGCATCGAATGCGACGCCTGCGTCGACATCTGCCCGATGGACTGCATCACCTTCACGCCCAACGAGGATGAAGCCGATCTGCGGCAGCATCTGAAGGCGCCCTCGCCGCGTCCGGAACAGGCGCTCTATGTCGCCGACGGCCTCAAGACCGGCCGCGTAATGGTCAAGGACGAAGACGTCTGCCTCCATTGCGGCCTGTGCGCCGAACGTTGTCCCACCGGCGCGTGGGACATGCAGAAATATCTCATCGATATGACACAAGCGGGATCATCATGTCCGTCCAAAGCCCGATCAGCAGCGTAAACGACTTCGTCGTCCGCTTCGCCAACGTCAACGGTTCCGGCTCGGCCAGCGCCAACGAACTGTTCGCCCGCGCGATCCTGCGCCATGGCGTGCCGGTTAGCCCACGCAACGTGTTCCCGTCCAACATCCAGGGCCTGCCGACCTGGTATGAAGTGCGCGTCACCGAAGACAGCCATCTCGGCGCCCGCGGCGGCATCGACATGATGGTGGCGATGAACCCGCAGACCTGGGACAAGGACGTCGCCGCGATCGAGCCCGGCGGCTATTTGTTCTACGACTCGACCAAGCCGATGCCGACGTCGAAATTCCGCCCCGACATCACCGTGATCGGCGTGCCGCTGACCGCGATCACCAACTCGACCTATACCGACCCGCGCCAGCGCCAGTTATTCAAGAACATCATCTATCTCGGCGCGATGTGCGCTCTTCTCGACATGGACCCGAAGCTGGTCGAGCAATTGATCGGCGAGCAGTACAAGGGCAAGGAAAAACTCCTGTCCTCCAATATCCATGCGCTGCATCTCGGCCGTGACTGGGCGCTGCAAAACCTGAAATGCCCGATCGGCCTGCGGGTCAAGAAGGCCGACAAGGTCGGCGACCGCATCTTCGTGGAAGGCAACAGCGCCGCCGCGCTCGGCGCGGTCTATGGTGGCGCCACCGTCTGCGCGTGGTATCCGATCACGCCGTCGTCGTCGCTGGCCGATGCCTTCACCACCCACTGCAAGAAACTGCGGCACGACCCGGAAACCGGCAAGGCCAATTACGCCATCGTGCAAGGCGAGGACGAACTCGCCTCGATCGGCATCGTGATCGGCGCATCCTGGAACGGCGCCCGCGCCTTCACCGCGACCTCCGGCCCCGGTATCTCGCTGATGACGGAGTTCATCGGCCTGTCCTACTTCGCCGAAATTCCGGCCGTGATCATGAACGTGCAGCGCGCCGGGCCCTCGACCGGGATGCCGACGCGCACCCAGCAATGTGACATCATCGCCTGCGCCTACGCCTCGCATGGTGACACCAAGCATGTGTTGCTGTTCCCGGAAGATCCGGCCGAAGCGTTCGAATTCGCCGCGCAGGCCTTCGATCTCGCCGAACGGCTGCAGACCACGATCTTCGTGATGCTCGATCTGGACATCGGCATGAACCATCGGCTGTGCCGTCCGCTGAAATGGGACGACGCCCGGCAATATGACCGCGGCAAGGTGATGACGTCAGAGATGCTCGACGACGGCCGCGACTTCGGCCGCTACCTCGACGTCGATGGCGATGGCATCCCATACCGCACCTATCCGGGCACCCACCCCACCAAGGGCTCGTTCTTCACCCGCGGCACCTCGCGTGACCGCTACGCGCGATATTCCGAGGAAGGCTCGGTTTACGCCGACAACATGCAGCGGCTGCTGCGCAAGTTCGAGACCGCCCAGGACATGGTGCCGCGGCCGTTGCAGGCCAACGCCGCCAAGCCCACCAAATACGGCGTAATCTATTTCGGCTCGACCGCGCCAGCGATGGACGAGGCGATCGGTATCCTGGAATCGCGCGGTCATCAGCTCGACCGGCTTCGCATCCGCGCCTTCCCGTTCCACTCCAGCGTCGCCAGCTTCATCGCCGACCACGATTTTGTGTATGTGGTCGAACAGAACCGCGATGCGCAGCTGCGTCAGCTGATCGTCAACGAAAACGGCATCGATCCGGTACGGCTGGTGCCGATCCTGCACTATGACGGCACGCCGATCACCGCGCGCTACATCGCGGGCACCATCGGCGACCATCAGGACCAGCTCAAGGTGACCCCGCTCCGCAAGGTAAAGTCATGACCAACTCGTTGATCTTCCCGACGTCATGCCAGGCCTTGTGCCGGGCATCCACGTCTTCCTTTTCCTCGGCCAAGACGTGGATGGCCGGGCATAGGCGAGCGGAAGCGACGCCGTCCTTCGGACGGCTACGCCCGGCCATGACGAGGCGGGAATTGCAGGTGTCCCAATGACCTATATCGCCAAGCCGAAATTCCAGCATCCGGGCCTGCCGAAGAACGATCTGGGCTACACCCACCGCGATTACGAAGGCAAGATCTCGACACTGTGCGCCGGCTGCGGCCACGACTCGATCACGGCTTCGATCATCGAAGCCTGCTACGAACTCTCGATCGAGCCGCATCGCGTCGCCAAGATTTCCGGCATCGGCTGCTCCTCGAAAACGCCGGATTATTTCCTCGGCAATTCCCACGGCTTCAATTCGGTCCACGGCCGCATGCCGTCGGTCTTGACCGGCGCCAATCTCGCCAACCGCGATTTGATCTATCTCGGCGTTTCCGGCGACGGCGATAGCGCCTCAATCGGCTTCGGTCAGTTCGCGCATTCGATCCGGCGCGGCGTCAACATGACCTATATCGTCGAGAACAACGGCGTCTACGGCCTCACCAAGGGACAGTTCTCGGCCACTGCCGACCGCGGTTCGAAATCCAAGAAGGGCGTCACCAACACCGACAGCGCGATCGACCTGGTCGCCATCGCCCTGCAATTGGGCGCGAGCTTCGTGGCGCGCAGCTTCTCCGGCGACAAGACCCAGTTGGTGCCGCTGATCGCGGCCGCGATCCAGCACAAGGGTTCGGCCTTTATCGACGTGGTCAGCCCCTGCGTCGCCTTCAACAACCATGCCGGCTCGACCAAGAGCTTTGACTATGTCCGCGAGCACAATGATGCGGTGAACCGGCTCGACGTCATCACCGGCCGCGATCCGATCACGGTCGATTACGCGCCGGGATCGGTCACCGTGGTCGAACAGCACGACGGCACCAAACTGGCGCTGCGCAAGCTCGACGCCGACTACGATCCGCATGATCGGCTGGGCGCGATGACCTTCCTGCAGAAGCACGCCGCCAAGGGCCAGATCGTCACCGGATTGCTCTACGTCGATCCGGACTCGGAAGATCTGCACACCCACCTCAACACGGTGGAGACGCCGCTGAACCAGCTTGGCGAGAAAACGCTGTGCCCGGGCAACAGCGCCTTGGAAAAGATCAACGCCAGTTTGCGCTGAGGCGACGATAGTCCCAAGTCCGTCATTGCGAGGAGCTCTTGCGACGAAGCAATCCAGCCTTGCTTGTAGCACTGGATTGCTTCGCTTGCGCTCGCAATGACGCGTGGCTTTGCTGTCGCCTTACTTGTCGCCGAGGATATCGCCGAACAACATCCAGGTCTTGCCGTCGAATCGCGCCATCTGGATTTGCCGGATCGGCGTGACATCGCTCGGGTCGTTCTGGACCTTGATGCCGGGCAGCAGCATTGGCAGCGCGAGGCCGCTCAGGGTAGTGGACTGCTTGATGATGTTCTCGCGGCTGAGGTCGTCCTTGCAGTTCTTCAGCACCTCGACCATCACCTGCGCGACGGTATAGCCCTGCACATTGAAGAGATCGCCGGTGCTCGCGTTCGGCTGGTATTTCTTCATCCAGGCCAGGAAATCCTTCACCGCCGGATCATCCGTCCAACGCGGATCGTTCGGGTCCTTGAGGTAAAGCCCGGTCACGACGCCGACGGTATTTTGCAGGCCGGCGGGCTCCAGCACCGCGGAGACCGAGTTGGAAACCGTCGGCAGGATGATCAACGGCTTCCAGCCCATCTCGCCGGCTTTCCTGATCGCTTGGGCAGCGAATTTAGGCGTCGCTTCCGCGAAGAAAACGTCGGCGCCGGATTCGCGCATCGTGACCATCTGGGAATCGATCGTCGGATCGGTGGTCTGATAGGTCGTCTCCGAGACCAATTGCCTGACGTGATCGCCCAGCCCCGCCTTGAAGCCGCGCAGATAATCCTTGCCGGCATCTTCATTGGGCGTGATGACCGCGATCTTCGCATCCGGTTTCGTTTTCAGCACATATTGCGCGTAGAGCTTGCCTTCCAGTTCGTAGGTCGGATTGAAGCCGACCGTCCACGGAAACTGCTTCGGGTCGTTCCAGCGCGTCGCGCCGGAGGAGACGAAGATCTGCGGCACATGCTTGCCGTTGAGATATTTCTCTACGGAGATGTTGGGCGCGGTGCCGACCGAGCTGAACATCGCCAGCACTTCATCCTGCTCGACGAGCTTGCGCGTCTGTTCGACGGTCTTCGGCGCGGAATACGCGTCATCCAGGGTCTGGAAGTCGATCTTGCGTCCGTTGACGCCGCCTTGATCGTTGATCATCTGGAAATAAGCGGCTTCGGCGCGTGCGATCGTGCCATAGGCCGACGCCGGGCCGCTGTAAGGCGCGGTATTTCCAAGCTTGATGGTGGTGTCGGCCGCGGTGGATGCCGTGACGGGGAGTATCGAGAGCGCTACGCCGGCCAGTGAGAGCGCGAGCAGTTGGATGCGAGTTGGCAAGTTCTTGATCCTTTTTTTGTTCTTCAATGCGGCGCACCCTATGTACTCGACGCAGGCAACGCAAATCACGCGCGCGAATTCCGCGAGCCGGTAATTCGCGGCACGGTGACCATCGCGCGCAAATGATCGTGTGTTATTCGACGGGCTTGTTGTTGATATTGACGACGCTGCATTTGCCGGCAGTGCCCGGCGTGCAGAAGCCGAGCGCATCCTTGACCGCCTCATCGACGCTCCGGCGTCCGGTCGCCCATCCGAAATGCGAACCGCCGCCGATCACGAAGGCCTTGTTCGGTCCGCTGTCGAGATAGGTCTTGAAGGTGTCGCGGCCGCTTTTGTTCAGGCTCGATGGCGGCGGCACGTTCGGCGTTGATATCTCGATCAAGCGGTCCTGCAGCACCAGATTGTTCGACGCCAGATAACGGTCGACGATCGGCGACCAGATCGGAATCCCGGCCGCACTAAACAGCGTGTGCCCGTCATCGCCGAATGCCGCCGTCTTGACGTAAGTGAGATGGCCACCCGCATTGGAGAACGCAGCCGTCAAACGCGCCGTTAATGGCGGACCGAAGAAATGATCGTTCGCGGCGGAAACCCACAATAGCGGCACGCGAGAGGTCTTGCCGTACTCGGTGAACGCCGCAACAAGCCGGCCTTCGCCGCACACCGTATCGGGTCCCGACGATCCCCGTCCCGGCGCAAACGCAATGGCTGCGGCGAGATCCTGCGGCACCATCGCGGTCAACGCCACCGTGGCGAAGCCGCCGGCGGAAACACCGACGCTGATCCATTTGCCCTTGCTGACATAGGGCTGGCTGCTCATGAATTTCGCAACGGCGGCGATATCGCTGGCCCCGGCCAATCCCGCTTTGGCGTAATCCGGATCAGCACAGCCGCCATAGGCCTCGGCCCATTTGCCCTGCGAACGGCCATAGCCACGACGCAGGAAAGCCACCGCGACCCAGCCCCTCCGCGCGAATGCCACCGCCTCCGCCCACTGGCCATAGGGCGACATTTTGGGGCGGTCCTCGGCGTCGCGAGGAGAGCCATGGTTGATCACCGCAAGCGGGTGCGACTGGCCGTCATCCGGCCGGATCACAATGGCCTCCAATTGGAGCGGGCCGCGGCCGTTCAAGCCTGCGATTTCCGCCGGGATCTGTAGGCGTCTAACCGGATGCCCTCGGCGCGTATCTGTCCAAATGACAGCGTGGCCGCCAACAACGTCCAGAATGCCAGCATAAACCCAGCAAATCCAAAGCTTTTGGTAGAAATCATCGACCCCGCCATCCCCGTTGCACAGCCCGCCAGCCTAACATGCGGATATGTCATCCCTGCCCTGTCGCAATCAAAAAATGACGATGGCAGCGCCGCCAAACAGCCAATTTCCGGGATCGATATGTCGCGTATGGCGTTATGCTCTGGGCACACGCATATTCTATTGGTCATCCCCCAGATCGGCTCTCGCCACCAACAGACACCGGCTCCCGCCAGAACCGCCCCAACAGCCGAAATATCGACCACCCCGGACAGAAGCAGGCATCATGAATCCCGTCAAAGCACTCGAAAGCCACGGCCAGGCGGTCTGGCTGGATTTCCTCGCCCGCGGCTTCGTCGCCAAGGGCGACCTGAAAAAGCTGATCGACACCGATGGCGTCAAAGGCGTTACGTCGAACCCGTCGATCTTCGAGAAGGCGATCGGCAGCTCGGACGAATATGACGCACCGATCGGCCAGGCGCTGAAAAAGGGCGACCGGCCGGTGGCCGAACTGTTCGAGCATCTCGCGGTTGAGGATATCCAGCACGCCGCCGACGTGCTGCGCCCGGTTTACGATCATCTCGCGGGGCATGACGGTTTCGTCAGCCTGGAAGTGTCGCCTTATCTCGCGATGGATACCAAAGGCACCATTGTCGAGGCCGAGCGGCTTTGGAAGGAAGTCGATCGCAAAAATCTGATGGTCAAGGTGCCGGCGACAGCACCAGGCCTGCCAGCGATCCAGCACCTGATCGGCGAGGGCATCAGCATCAACATCACCTTGCTGTTTTCGCAGAAGGTCTATGTGCAGGTGGCCGAGGCCTATCTTGCCGGCCTCGAAAAATACATCGCGAGGGGTGGCGATCCCTCGCATGTCGCAAGCGTCGCCAGCTTCTTCGTCAGCCGGATCGACAGCGCGGTCGAGAAGCAGCTAGACGAGAAGATCGCCAAGGCCAACGATCCCAGCGAGAAAGAACGGCTGGCCGCGCTGAAAGGCAAGGTCGCAATCGCCAACGCCAAGCTCGCTTACGTGGAATACAAGCGGCTGTTTTCCGGCGCGCGCTGGAACAAACTGGCCGCCAAAGGAGCCAAACCGCAGCGGCTGTTGTGGGCGTCGACCGGCACGAAGAATAAAGACTACAGCGATGTGCTCTATGTCGAGGAATTGATCGGCCCCAACACGGTCAACACCGTGCCGCCGGCCACGCTCGACGCCTTCCGCGATCACGGCAAGTTGCGCAACAGCCTTGAAGAGAACGTCGAGGATGCGCGTCACGTGCTCACCGAACTCGAGAAATCCGGTATCTCGCTCGATGCGATCACGGCCGAACTGGTCAAGGACGGCGTCAAGCTGTTCGCCGACGCCGCCGACAAGCTCTATGGCGCGGTCGCGCACAAGCGCGCCACCGTGATGGGCGGAAGCATCGACCGGCAGGCGTTCGCACTTGGCAGTAGCTTGAGCAAAGCGGTCGAGAAGAGCACCGAGGATTGGCGCGCGGCGGCCAAGATCCGCGCGCTCTGGC
Organism: Bradyrhizobium sp.; assembly: GCA_039935075.1. Lineage (GTDB taxonomy): Bacteria > Pseudomonadota > Alphaproteobacteria > Rhizobiales > Xanthobacteraceae > Bradyrhizobium. Next base: position 69,997 of record JBDTKZ010000079.1, on the reverse strand, counting down.
ACCACGATAAATCGGTCTGGACTGGCGACGACGAGAACAAGTGGCTGGGCTGGCTGATCAGCCCGGCATCGGCCGATATCGCCGACTATGAAGACTTCCAGCATCGGGTGAAGGAACAGAATTTTACCGATGCCGTCGTGCTTGGCATGGGCGGATCGAGCCTGGGGCCGGAAGTGCTGGCGCAAACCTTCGACAAGCAGCCCGGCTATCCGAGGCTGCATGTGCTTGACTCCACCGACCCGGCGCAGGTGCGCAGCCTGCAGGCCTCGATCAACCTCGCCGACACGCTGTTCATCGTGTCGAGCAAATCCGGCGGCACCACCGAGCCGAACGTGATGAAGGATTATTTCTTCGAACGCGTCTCCGAGACGATCGGCGCCGACAAGGCCGGGCATCGGTTTATCGCCGTGACCGACCCCGGCTCGTCCTTGCAGAAGGTCGCGGCCAAGCAAGGCTTTGCCCGCACTTTCTACGGCGATCCCACCATCGGCGGACGTTATTCCGTGCTGTCACCGTTCGGGCTGGTGCCGGCAGCGGCGGCAGGTATCGACCTGCGCACGCTGATCACACACACGATGGCGATGGTGCGGTCTTGCGGACCCGACGTGCCACCGCACGAGAACCCGGGCGTACAGCTCGGTCTTGCCATGGGCCTCGCCGGCCTCGAAGGCCGCGACAAGGTGACGATACTGTCGTCAAGGAAGATCGCCGATTTCGGCGCCTGGGCCGAACAGTTGATCGCGGAATCCACCGGCAAGGACGGCAAGGGCCTGATCCCGATCGACGGCGAGACGCTGGGCGACGCCGGCCAATATGGCAATGATCGCTTCTTCATCGACATCCGCACCGAAGGCGAAGGCGATTCCTCACATGACGCCAGACTGAGCGCGCTGGAAAAGGCCGGTCATCCGGTGGTGCGCATTGTGATGAAATCGATCGAGCATATCGGCCAGGAGTTCTTCCGCTTCGAAATGGCCGTCGCGGTGGCCGGCTCGGTGCTCGGCATCAATCCGTTCAACCAGCCCGACGTCGAAGCCGCCAAGATCAAGACCCGCGAATTGACCGCGGCGTTCGAGAAGACGGGATCGTTGCCATCAGAGCATCCGGTGGTCTCGACCGATCATGTCGACATCTATACCGACGACAACAATGCCGCGGCACTCCGCAAAGCCGGCGCCAATGGCGATCTCAGCTCCTGGCTGAAGGCGCATCTGGCGCGCTCTGGCGCGCACGATTATGTCGCTTTGCTCGCCTATATCGAGCGCAACGCCGCCCATATCGGCAATCTGCAGCAGATGCGGCTCGCGGTTCGCGACAGCCGCCATGTTGCTACCTGCGCCGAATTCGGCCCGCGCTTCCTGCATTCGACCGGGCAGGCCTACAAGGGCGGACCGGACAGCGGCGTCTTCCTGCAGATCACCGCCGACGATTCCCGTGATCTCGCCGTCCCGGGCCAGAAGGCCAGCTTTGGCGTAATCAAAGCCGCCCAGGCCCGCGGCGATTTCGGCGTGCTGACCGAACGTGGCCGGCGCGCGCTCCGCGTCCATCTCAAGGGCGATCTGGCATCGGGTTTACAGATGCTGGATGCAGCCATCACGGAAGCGCTGAATTAAAAAATGGAAGAGCAATCGGAAGACGCGAGCTCAACCACCTCTCCCATCGGGAGAGGTCGGATCGCCTCGGCAGCGCCTGCGCTGTCCGATGCGATCCGGGTGAGGGGTTACGGCCTAACGATAGGGCGTACCCCCTCACCCCCAACCCTCTCCCCATGGGAGAGGGAGCGGACTGCCGAAATCTACTACTCCAATCCCTGTGGCTAAAAGTTAGGAATCTCAGATGCAGCTTGGCATGATCGGTCTCGGCCGGATGGGCGGCAATATCGTGCGCCGGCTAATGCGGCACGGACACACGACGGTGGTTTACGACAAGGACCCCAAGGCCGTCGCCGCCATCGGCGCCGATGGCGCGGTCGGCGCCGCGGCCCTTGAGGACTTCGTCAAGAAGTTGGAGAAGCCGCGCACCGCCTGGGTGATGCTGCCGGCGGGCAAGATTACGGAGGCCACGATCGAGGCGCTGTCGAAGCTGATGGAGGCCGGCGACGTCATCATCGATGGCGGCAACACCTTCTGGCAGGACGACGTCCGCCGCGGCCAGTCGCTGAAGAAGCTCGGCATCCATTATCTCGATGTCGGCACCTCAGGCGGCGTCTGGGGTATCGACCGCGGCTATTGCATGATGATCGGCGGCGACAAGGCGGTGGTCGATCGGCTCGATCCGATCTTTGCGGCGCTGGCGCCTGGAATCGGCGATATCGAGCGCACCAAGGGCCGCGACGGGCGCGATCCCAGGATCGAGCAGGGTTATATCCACGCCGGCCCGGTCGGATCAGGCCATTTCGTCAAGATGGTCCACAACGGTATCGAATATGGCCTGATGCAGGCCTACGCCGAAGGCTTTGATATCCTGAAAAACGCCAATATCGATGCACTGCCCGAGGCGCACCGTTTTGATCTCGATATTGCCGATATCGCCGAGGTGTGGCGGCGCGGCAGTGTGATCCCGTCATGGCTGCTCGATCTCACCTCATCCGCGCTCGCGGAGAACCACACGCTGGAGGAATATTCAGGGTTCGTGGAAGATTCCGGCGAGGGCCGCTGGACGGTCAACGCCGCGATCGATGAAGCGGTGCCAGCGGAGGTGCTGACCGCGGCACTCTACGCCCGCTTCCGCTCGCGCAAGCAGCACACGTTTGCGGAAAAAATCCTTTCCGCGATGCGCGCCGGTTTCGGCGGCCACAAGGAACCGAAGCCGGTCGCGACCGGCGCCGCCAAGCCGAAAGCGTGAACCGATATGGCAACCATTAATACGGCCCAGAAGTCTCCCGACCCGTGCTCGTTTGTCATCTTCGGCGTCACCGGGGATCTCGCGCATCGGCTGGTGGTCCCCGCGCTCTATAATCTGGCCGCGACCAATCTGCTGCCGGAGAAATTTTGCCTGGTCGGTGTCGCGCGCAAGGGCATGTCGAACGACGAACTCGCCGACAGCCTGATGAAGGGCCTGCGCGAATTCGCAACCCGCCCGGTGGACGATGCGATTGCCAAGCGCCTGTTCGGATGCGTCACCTGCATCGGGGCGGATCCGAGCGATCCCCCGTCATTTGATAAAATGAGCGAGCAGCTCGACAAGCTTGAGACTTCGAGCCAAACCGGCGGCAACCGCCTGTTCTATCTGGCAACACCGCCCAATGCGTTCCAGCCGATCAGCAAGGAACTCGGCCGGACCGGTATGCTGAAGGAAAACGGTGCCTGGCGCCGGCTGGTGGTGGAAAAGCCGTTCGGAACCGATCTGGCTTCTGCGAAGGAGCTGAACGACGCGTTGCTGCAACTGGTCGACGAGCACCAGATCTATCGGATCGATCATTATCTCGGCAAGGAAACCGTCCAGAACATCCTGGTGCTACGCTTTGCCAACGGCATGTTCGAGCCGATCTGGAATCGCAACCATATCGATCACATCCAGATCACGGTCGACGAGCGACTCGGCGTCGGCCATCGCGGCAGCTTCTATGACGCCACCGGCGCGTTGCGCGACATGGTGCCGAACCATCTGTTCCAGTTGCTGTCGCTAGTGGCAATGGAGCCGCCGGCAAAATTCAACGCGAACTCGGTACGCTCGGAAAAGGCGGATGTGCTGGCGGCGATCCAGACCCAAAGCGAGGCCGACGCCCTGTTGAACTCGGTGCGCGGCCAGTATGTCAGCGGCCGGGTTGGGGATACCGACATCGAGGACTATCGCAAGACCGAAGATGTCAAACCAGACAGTAACACGGAGACCTATGCCGCGCTGAAGCTGACCATCGATAACTGGCGGTGGGCCGGAGTGCCGTTTTATCTGCGCACGGGCAAGTCGCTCGGCATCAAGCGAACCGAGATCGCTATCAAGTTCAAGCAGGCGCCATTCGCGATGTTTCGCGACACGCCGGTCGATCGATTGTCGCAGAATTACCTCGTCATCTCCACCGAGCCGACCGAGGGGATCACGCTGCAGTTCAACACCAAGGTGCCGGGCCCGACGATCAACATCGACGGCGTCGAAATGAAGTTTCGCTACAAGGATTACTTCAAGGCGGAGCCCTCGACCGGGTATGAGACACTGATCTATGATTGCATGATCGGTGACAATATCCTGTTTCAGCGCGCCGACAGCGTCGAAGCCGGTTGGCGCGCGGTGCAGCCGTTCCTCGACGCCTGGAAGAAGGCGGGCGGCAGGGGACTCAAGACTTACAGAGCCGGCAGCGAAGGGCCCGAGGAAGCGGAGGCATTAATGACCCGCGACGGCCGAAGCTGGCGGCAACTTGGCTGACAATATGGCTGCGAACCGAAACCGTCGTGTCATTGCCGTAGCCGATCCGGCCGCGATGGCGAAAGCCGCGGCCGATCGCATCGTGGCAAGGATCGTTGCCAACGGCCAGCGCGTCGCGATCTGCCTCTCCGGCGGATCGAGCCCCAAGCAATTATTCGAGCTGCTGGCAACCGATGCCTATCGCGCCAAAATCTCCTGGGATCGCGTACACTGGTTCATCGGTGACGAGCGTTTCGTCCCGGCTGATAGTTCCTTCAACAACATGTCGATGGCCCGCAAGGCGTTTCTGGACCAGTGCGCGCCATCAGCCAATGTCCATCCGATCCCGATCGATAGCGCCGATCCCGCCGAGGCCGCGCGCCGCTACGAGGCTGAGCTGAAAGCGTTCTATGGCTCGGACCAATTAGCCCCGGAGCGGCCTCTGTTCGATGTCGTATTGCTCGGCGTCGGGCCTGACGGCCATACCGCTTCGCTGTTTCCGGGATATCCCGCCGTGGACGAGACCACGCGTTGGGTCATTGACGTGCCGAAGGCGCATGTCGAGCCGTTCGTGCCGCGGATATCGCTGACATTGCCGGTTCTCGCCTCCTGCCGCGAAATGCTGTTCGAGGCCAGCGGCGCCGGAAAGCGTGCGATCGTGATCCGTGTATTCGACGGCGAAGATTTGCCGGCGCACCGCGCGCACTCCGAAGGCGAGACCGTCTGGCTGCTGGACAAAGCGGCGCTGCCGGAGAATTTCCGTGCGTGAGGTCGCGCGCGCCACGCCATGCGCGCTGATCGTGATGGGCGTATCCGGATCGGGAAAGAGTACCATCGCGGATCTGCTCGCCAAACGAATTGGCTGGAGCTACGAGGATGGCGACAAATTCCACCCGGCCAGCAACGTCGCCAAGATGAAGGCCGGCCACCCGCTCACCGACGAGGATCGCTGGCCCTGGCTGCGCGCCATCGCAGCCGAGATCGACCGGGTCTGCCAGGCCGGCGAACATCTGGTGATCGCCTGCTCCGCGCTAAAGCGCGTCTATCGCGATATCCTTGTGCACGGCCGTGGCGACGTTCGCATTGTCTATCTCGACGGCACCCAGCAATTGATCGCGGACCGGCTTGCCAAACGCAAAGGCCATTTCATGCCATCGGACCTGTTGCCCAGCCAGTTCAGGACCCTGGAGCCGCCGGGCAACGACGAGAATCCGGTGACGGCCTCAATCGATGCGCCGGTCGAAGCCATCGTCGACGATATCGTGCATCAGCTCGGCATCACGCCGGCCGGCAACGGCCCCATCAGCAGGAACCACCCATGACCCGCATCGCCCTCGTGGTTTCCGATGTCGACGGCACGCTGTTGACCAAGGACAAGACCCTGACCGACAAAACCGCCCGCGCGGTGCGGCAGTTGGAAGATTCCGGCGTCGGCTTCACCATCGTTTCCAGTCGGCCCACGATCGGCATGCGGTTTCTGGTCGATCCGCTCCGGATCACCCTGCCGGTCGGCTCCTTCAACGGCAGTTCGATCTCCGATCCGCAGATGAACCCGATCGAACAGCATCTGATCCCGGCATCGGCCGCTCAACGCAGCATCGACGTGCTGAACCAATTCGGCGTCGATATCTGGCTATTTACCCACGACAAGTGGTTCGCGCGAAACGCCGACGGCGAATACAATCCGTTTGAGAAACGCACTATCAAGGTCGCCCCTGTCATCGTCGACGATTTCGCGCCCTATCTGTCGGCCGCCTGCAAGATCGTCGGCTCGACCTCCGATGCGGCGCTGCTGCAGCGTTGCGACGCCGCGATGCAAAACGCGGTCGGGACGCAGGCCACCGCGGTCCGCTCGCAGAGCTATTATCTCGACATCACCCCGCCCGGCTACGACAAGGGCACCTTCGTGCAGGCGATAGCCAAACGCCTGGGCATTTCCACCGATGCCGTTGCCACGGTCGGTGACATGCACAACGATCTTGCGATGTTTCGAACAAGCGGCCTGTCGATCGCGATGGGCAACGCGGCCGACGATATCAAGCGGCAAGCCACCCATGTCACGACCTCGAACCAGGACGAGGGTTTTGCGGGTGCGATGGATATCGTGATGAAGAATAACGAAGGTAAATAACAGCTTGCGTCATCCCCTATGAAGCTATCTCGACCGTCATCCTGAGGAGCGGCCACTTGGCCGCGTCTCGAAGGATGGACGCAACGCAGGGACTCGCGACCATCCTTCGAGACACGGCGAAGGCGCCGCTCCTCAGGATGACGTCGGTGATTGCTTCACAGCCTCCTGCGCCGGGACGACCAGAGGCTCCTACTCCGACCGCTGCATCGCCGGCTTCCTGGCGTCGCTGAGGTTATGCGCGGTATTGATCAGCGCGATGTGAGTCAAGGCTTGCGGGAAATTGCCGGCCTGGCGCCGGGTGACGGGATCATATTCCTCCGCGAGCAATCCCACATCATTGGCCACCGCGACCACGCGGTCGAACAACGCTTGCGCCTTGGCGATCTCGCCCGAAAGCACATAGGCATCCGCCAGCCAGAGGCTGCACGCCAAAAATGCGCCCTCCCGCGGCGGCTTTTGATCCGCGGCACGACGCGGATCGTGCCGCAGCACGAATCCGTCGGGCATCAGGAATTTCTCGATCGCCGCCAGCGTGCCGCGCACCCGCGGGTCGTCGCCGGGCAGGAAACCCACCGCCGGCAGCAGCAGGATGCTGGCATCCAGCAATTGCGATCCATAGGATTCGACGAACGTGTTCCGGTCGCGATCAAAACCTTTCTCGCAGACGTCGCGGTGGATGGTGTCGCGCAATTCCCGCCATTTTTCGAGCGGCGCCTTGAAACCGAATTTTTCGGCACTCTTGATGGCGCGGTCGAACGCGACCCAGGTCATTACTTTCGACGAGACATAGTGCTTGCCGTCGCCGCGCATCTCCCAGATGCCGCTATCGGGCAAATTCCATATTCCGGCAAGATGTTCCAGCACTTTGCATTCGATGTCCCAGGTATCGTCGTCAAGCGACAGTTTTGCCATCCGCGCCTGATGGAACGCGTCCATCAGTTCACCATAGACATCGAGCTGCAACTGCGCGTGCGCGGCATTGCCGATCCGCACCGGCCGCGCACCTTCGTAACCCGGCAGCCAGTCGGCTTCCCATTCCAGCAGGCGGCGCTGGCCCATGATGCCGTACATGATCTGCATATGCGCCGGCGCGCCGGCAACCGCCCTTCGCAGCCAGTTGTACCAGCACGTCGCTTCATCGGTATAGCCGCTGTTCATCAGCGCCAGCAGCGTGAACGTGGCGTCGCGCAGCCAACAAAACCGGTAATCCCAGTTCTTGCCGCCGCCGAATATCTCCGGCAGCGAGGTCGTCGGCGCTGCGACGATACCGCCGGTCGGCGCATAGGTCAGCGCCTTCAGCGTGATCAGCGACCGCATCACGAGATCGCGGCTGTCGCCCCGATAGGTGCAACGGCCAGACCATTCGGTCCAGAAATCCTGGGTTTCCTGCAGGGCTTGCGCGGGATCGATCGGCGCCGGAATCGGCAAATGTGACGGACCATAGGTGAGAACGAAGGGAACCGTTTCGCCCTCGCCGACTTCGAAGTCGGCCACCGTGGTCATATCCTCGCCGCGGGTCTCGACCGGCGTTCGCAGCACGGTCATATCCGGCCCGCAGATCGCGAGCAGCTCCAAACCATCCTCGTTCTTCTTGACCCAGGGGATATCGGTGCCGAAGCCGAACCGGATCACCAGATCCATCCGTAGCTTCACCCGGCCGCTGATTCCGCGCACCTGCCTGACGATGTCGGAGGCCTTGCCGCGCGGCGGCATGAAATCGATCACGGCGACGGTGCCATTTTTGGTCTCGAAACGCGTCTCCAGGATCAGCGTGTCGCCCCAATAGCGGCGCGATATCCTGGTCACCTCGTCCGCGGGCGCGATCTTCCAGTGCCCATGCTTTTCGGTGCCGAGGATAGCCGCAAAACAAGCGTCGGAATCGAATGCCGGCCAGCACAGCCAGTCGATCGATCCGTCGCGGCCGACCAAGGCCGCGGTTTCGCAATCGCCGATCAGGCCATAATCTTCAATCTTGCAGGGCAATGATGATCACCGGTTGGAGCATCGCATTTCAGATATTATCGTGCGTACGACCGTGCATCGCGGTCTTGAGCGCTGACATGTCGATCGCGGCGGAGACCTCGTCGATCGCCAGCGGCAATCGCCGCCGCCAGTTCGGATGCTCATCCACCGTGCCGGGAATGTTGGGCTGGTCGGGCAACCCAAGGAGATCCTCCAGCGATATCGTCAGCAGACGGGATCGGGTGCGCGCCAGAAACCGCATGACCGCATAGAAATCGATCCCATCGATGGCGTGATGGCGCAGGATATCGCTCAGCATGGTCAGCGCGTGCCAGCGCGCATCGTCGGTTTCCCCGGGATCGATCCCGATCGAACGCTTCAGCCTGAGATCGCCAAAGGAGCGCCACCCCGCATAGGTCGAGAGGTCGTGGGTGTTGAAGGTGACGAGCGCGTTGGCCGAATAATGATCGATGCCGCGGAAGATCCCGGCATCGTCGCGTTCGAACATCATCACCTGATATGACCAGATGCCCCAATCCGCCATCTGCTCGCGAAATCCCTCCGGCACCGTACCGAGATCTTCGCCGATCACCACGCACCGATGCGCCATGCTTTCCTGCGCGGTCACCGCCAGCAGCGCCTCAAACGGCATGCTGACGTAGACGCCATTGCGGGCGGCATAGCCGTGCGGCACCAGATAAAGCCGCTTCAGGCCCAGCACATGATCGAGCCGGATCGCGCCGGCGTAGCGCATCGAGGCTCGCAGCATCTCCCGGAACGGCTCAAAGGATTGCATCATGAGACCCGCGGCATTGAATCCCGCGAGGCCCCAGTTCTGGCCGGCAGTGTTCAGGGCGTCCGGCGGCGCGCCGACGGAGAGATGACGCGAGATCGCCGTCTGCTCATTCCAGGCGTCGAACCCGCCGGATTGCACGCCCACGGCGACATCGAGGTAGAGCCCGACCTTCATGCCGAGCGTATTGGTGCGATCACGGCAGGCCCGCAGCTGGCGGTCGGCGATCCATTGCACGAATTCGATGAACTCGATCTCGACGCCGTCAGGGCCTTCGCGCAAGCGCGCGCATTCGGCCTCATCCGGCTGCCGCCATCGTTCGGGCCATTCCCACCATGCCGCGTTGAATTTATGCCGCAGCACTTCGAAGCAGGCAAAGCGCGTCAGCAACGGATCGCGTTCGGTGCGATAGGCTTCGAAATCCTCGCGCTTCCCGATGGATGCCTCGGCCTTGAATGCCGCGAATGCCGAACGCAGTGCCTGCCACTTCAGTTTGGCGACGGCCACATAGTCGACGAGGTCGCTGCGTCTCAACCGGGCGATGGCGTCGCCGCCGGGCAGCGAAACGCCGGCCAATTTCGCCACATCGATATAGAGCGGGTTGAGAAACAGCCGGCTGTTCGGCGAATAGGGACTGCAATCGGTCGGGCGGTCATCGAACAAGGCGTGCAGCGGGTTCAGCCCGACCCCGTCAGCCCCGAGGCCGGCGGCCAACTCGAGCAAGCCTTCGAGATCGGTGAAATCTCCGATCCCCCAGTTGCGCGCCGACCGGACGCCGTAGAGCTGGACGGCGACCAGCCAGCAGCGGCCGAAATCGCCGCCGAATGCCCGCGGCGGCGTCACAATCAAAGGCGTTTCTTCGGTTACGGATGAGGCATCGGTCAGCTGCAGCCGCCAGGTGCCGGGGGGCAAATCCGCCGGCCAATCGATCACGCCGTCCCGGGTATGGCCATCCGCGATAACCTTAAGCCCGGCAACGATTTTCCAGCGCGCCGGAAAAGTGGCAGCCTGCCCGAGCCGGGTCCGCGAGGGGTGGCCGGACCTGACGACGGCAGGCTGTTCAAGCAACCGGCGCGGCAATTCGGCCGGCAGGGCATCCAGGATAATCTTGAGGGCTGCCGCGTCCGTCACATGCCGGTGACCCTGCCCATCGATATAGTCGGCCTGGATTCCGAGCTCTTTGGCTTTCGAAAAAAGGTCCATTCGGCACGCTGTTTGCACGGCAGGGGTCAGGGAACGTCGCGAAATTCTTTAAATGCAGGAAGAGGATAGCCGTGTTTAACTCTCCGCTGCCTATCGTGTTCCACGGGAACCAATGCCCGTCGAACGGCTTTGTATATAGGTCCGAAGCGTCTCTTTTCCCGCGAACGAAACGGGACGTCGTTTCCAAGGACATCGTTTCTAAATCAGTGGCATCACCGTGAACAAAACCGCTCAAACTGTCGAGAGCGCTGCATTAAGCGGCGTTTTCCATATTGAAGATGTTTACCCGCTGGTCGACGGCGGTCGCTTTGCTGTGAAGCGTATCGTCGGCGAACGCGTCGAAGTCTGGGCGGATGTCTACCGCGACGGACACGACCGCATTGCCTGCGCGGTGGTCTGGCGCCTTGAGAAGGACCGGGAATGGCAGCGCGCGCCGATGATCCATCACAGCAATGATCGCTGGGCCGGCGCGTTCGTGCCTGACCAGCCCGGGCGCTATGTCTACGCCATCGAGGCCTGGACCGACGAATTCGCGACATGGCGGCACGGTTTCGAATTGAAGCAGCAAGCCGGCGCCGATCTCACCCTGGAGGCCATCGAAGGCGCGGGCATGCTGACCAAGGCCCAGGCCGGTGGCCAGGCCGCCGCGGCCGTGATCCTGCGTCAATGCGAGGATTTCCTGCAGACCGGCGATGCCGCGCCGCTGCTGACCGACGAATTGCAGGACGCCATGGCCGAAAGCCAGTTGCGGCCCGATCTGACGCGGTCACAACTGTTTCCGTTTGTCGCGGACCGGCCGCGGGCGCGTTCCGGCGCGTGGTACGAGATGGTGCCACGCAGCCAAAGCAAGACGCCCGGCCAGCACGGCACTTTCCAGGATTGCATCGCGCGGCTGGCTGATGTTGGCGCGATGGGCTTTGACGTCGTCTATTTCACACCGATCCATCCCATCGGCCACACCAACCGCAAGGGCCGCAACAATGCGGCGATGGCGCAGGAAGGCGATCCCGGCAGTCCCTACGCGATCGGCGCGGCCGAAGGCGGCCACGACGCGGTGCATCCGGAGTTGGGCACGCTGGAGGATTTTAGCGGTTTCGTCGCCGCGTGCAAATCGCTCGACATGGAGGTCGCGCTCGACTTCGCCGTGCAGTGCTCGCCCGACCATCCCTGGCTGAAGCAGCACCCGCAATGGTTCAAGCGCCGGCCGGACGGATCGATGCGCTACGCGGAAAACCCGCCCAAGAAATACCAGGACATCGTCAATCCCGATTTTTCATCGCAGGACTCCGGCGCGCTGTGGAATGCGCTGCGCGACGTGGTGCTGTTCTGGGTCGACCAGGGCGTCAGCATTTTCCGCGTCGACAATCCCCACACCAAGCCGTTCCCGTTCTGGGAATGGCTGATCCGCGACGTTCAGCTCCGCCATCCTGACGTGCTGTTTCTCGCCGAAGCTTTCACGCGGCCGAAACTGATGAAGGGGCTGGCAAAACTCGGCTTCTCGCAATCCTACACCTATTTCACCTGGCGAACGCAGAAATGGGAGCTGGAGCAGTACCTGAAAGAACTCACGGCCTATCCGGAGCGCGAATTCTATCGTCCGAACTTCTTCGTCAATACGCCCGATATCCTGCCCTACCATCTGCACAGCGGCGAGGAATGGATGTTCAAATCCCGCGTCGCATTGGCCGCGACGCTGTCGAGCAGCTATGGCATCTATAACGGATTCGAGTTGCTCGAGCACGACCCGATCCCGGGCAAGGAAGAATATCTCGATTCCGAAAAGTACGAGATCAAGGTGCGGGATTGGGACAAGCCCGGCAATATCAAACCCTATATCCGCGAACTCAATCGCGCCCGCCGGCAAAATGCGGCGTTGCAACAGACCGGCAATCTGCGGTTTCTTCCGATCGAAGACGGCAACGTCATCGGCTTTGTCAAGGAATCAGTCAACCAGACCAATAGCGTCGTGGTCGCCATCGCGCTGTCACGCGAGCCGCATGAATTCTGGTTGCCGCTCGGCGATGTCCAGGTCGGCATGGCGGATGACCGTCGTCACGTCGCCGCGGTCGAAAACGTGGTCACGGGCGAACGACATCCGGTCGAATGGGGCGGTATTCACCTGCGGATCGACCCGACGCGCGATCCCGCGCTGCTGTTCCGCTGCCTGGCGTGAGAATTAACGCCATGAACGTCATGTCATCGATCGATGCCAAGGAATTGCCGGGGACCGACACGGTCGATCAACTCTGGTACAAGGACGCCATTATCTATCAGCTGCACGTCAAGGCCTTTGCCGACAGCAACAATGACGGCATTGGTGATTTCGCCGGCCTGACCGAGAAGCTCGGCTACCTGCAGGAACTCGGCGTTACCGCGCTTTGGCTGTTGCCTTTCTACCCCTCGCCCGGCCGCGACGACGGGTACGACATCGCCGACTATGGCGACATCAATCCCGATTTCGGCTCGATGAAGGATTTTCGGCGCTTTATCGTCGAGGCTAAGCGGCGCGGCCTCAAGGTGATCACCGAACTCGTGGTCAATCACACCTCCGATCAGCACGACTGGTTCAAGCGCGCCCGCCGCAGCGATCCGAAATCGAGCGCGCGCAACTGGTATGTCTGGAGCGATACCGACCAGAAATACCAGGGCACGCGGATCATCTTCACCGATACCGAGAAATCGAATTGGACCTGGGATCCCGAGGCCGGCCAGTTCTACTGGCACCGCTTCTTCTCGCACCAGCCCGACCTGAATTTCGACAATCCACGCGTCGTCAGCGCGCTCATTCAGGTCATGAAGCGCTGGCTCGACGCCGGTGTCGACGGCTTCCGGCTCGACGCCATCCCCTATCTGTGCGAGCGCGACGGCACCAACAACGAGAACCTGCCCGAGACGCACGCGATCATCAAGAAGCTGCGCGGCGAACTCGACGCCTACTCCAGGGGCAAGGTGTTGCTGGCGGAAGCCAATCAATGGCCGGAGGATGTGCAGGAATATTTCGGCCGCGGCGACGAATGCCACATGGCCTATCATTTCCCGCTGATGCCGCGGATCTACATGGCAATCGCGCAGGAGGATCGCTTCCCGATCACCGATATCCTGAGACAAACGCCGGATATTCCCGCGAGCTGCCAGTGGGCGTTGTTCCTGCGCAACCATGATGAGCTGACGCTCGAAATGGTCACCGACGTCGAGCGAGATTATCTGTGGTCGACTTACGCCAACGATCCGCGCGCCCGTATCAATGTCGGTATTCGTCGCCGGCTGGCGCCGCTGATGGACAACGACCGGCGCAAGATCGAGCTGATGAACTCGATGCTGCTGTCGTTCCCGGGTACGCCGATCATTTATTACGGCGACGAAATCGGCATGGGCGACAATATCTACCTCGGCGACCGCAATGGCGTGCGAACGCCGATGCAGTGGACACCGGACCGCAATGGCGGCTTCTCCCGGGCAGATCCGGCGCGGCTGTACGCCCCGACCATCATGGACCCGGTCTACGGCTATGAGTCCGTCAATGTCGAGGCCCAGTCGCGCAGCCTGTCGTCGCTGCTGAGTGCCACCAAGCGGCTGATCTCGGTGCGCAAGTCGACCTTGGCGTTCGGCCGCGGCACCATGACATTCATCCGGCCGCTCAATCGCGCGATACTGTCTTATGTCAGGCAATATGGCGACGAGGTGATCCTGTGCGTCGCCAATCTGTCGCGGTCGGCGCAAGCCACCGAACTCGATCTGTCGGCCTGGAAGGGACGCGTGCCGCTGGAGATGCTGGGCCGCACCTCGTTTCCGGCGATCGGCGAACTGCCCTATATGATCACGCTGGCGCCCTACGGCTTCTACTGGTTTCAGTTGCAGGAGCCGGATAAATCGCAACCGGTGACCCCGTCGGCGGTGCCGGAATTCGAAACCCTGGTAGTGCCGCTTGGCGCCACCTGGGTATCGTTGGCGCGCACCCGCGGCGTGTTCGAGCGCGACGTGCTGCCCGGACATCTGGCGCGCACCCGCTGGTATCCGGAACGGTCGCCGCAGGCGATCCTGCCGACGCTCGTCAACGCCATTCCGTTCTGCGACATCGGCGACAACCGGCCGTGGCTGGCCTTTTTCGAGACCACCCAGCGCGGAGCTACAACACGCTACGTGCTGCCGATGCAGATCGAGTGGGTGCGCTTCGATCGCGAGCGCTACAATCCGCGCGCCCTCGCGGCCGTGCGCCAGGGCGCGCGCGAGGGCACCCTGCTCGACGTCGCAACCGACCAGATTTTCATCGCGCTGTTGCTGCGCAATCTCCGGCAATCCCTCACCGTCGACGAAGGCGGCCTGCAGCTTGAATTCAGGCCGACCAGCAAGTTTTCCGACAAGCCCGTCAGGCAGCCGCAACGCATCCGGGCGGTCGAGACCGAGCAATCCAACAGCACCGCGCTGGTCGATAGCGACTATGTGGTAAAACTCTATCGCAAGCTCGAACCCGGCATCAATCCCGAGATCGAAATGGGGCGCTTCCTGACCGAAGTGGCTGGCTTCGCCAATACGCCGGCGCTGCTCGGCAGCGTCGAGCTGATCGAAGGCGACAAGAGAAGCGCGATCGCGATCATTCATGCCTTCGTCGAAAATCAGGGCGACGGCTGGACTGTGACATCGGCCTATCTCGACCGCTATGTCGACGAACAGCGCATGCTGGCCGCCAGCGGGCATGCCAGCGAAGGCGACGATCAACTCGTTCCCTATCTGCGCCTGATTTCACAGACCGGACGGCGCGTTGCCGAGATGCACACGGCGCTCGCAAGCAGCCGCGACATGCCGGATTTCGCACCGGAGCCGATCCGACCTGAGGATGCGCAGCGCTGGGTTGACGACATCCTGGCCCGCGCCGAACGCATCTTCGACACGCTGGCGCATCGCCGTGATGCCTTCAAGGAAGCGGATCGCCCGCTGATCGATCAGATCCTGGCGCAACGCGCGGTGCTGCCGGACCATCTGAAGGCACTGTTGCCGCGGAACATCGACAGCCTGAACATCCGTCACCACGGTGATTTCCATCTCGGCCAGATGTTGATCGTCAAGGATGACATCTTCATTATCGATTTTGAGGGTGAGCCCCGCCGTGTCCACAGTGAACGCCGTCGCAAGGCGCCCGCGGCGCGCGACGTCGCCGGCCTGATCCGCTCGATCGACTATTCGGCCACCGCGGCGCTGGAGCGCGCGCTCAAGGCGGCGCCGGACGAACAGGGCAGACTGGCGGTCGCGTTGGCGGAATGGCGCGATCGCGCGACCGAGGCATTTCTGGCTGCCTATCGCGAGGCCGCCACCAATCCGCGGCTGTGGCCAGCCGACCGGCAAGCCGCCGATCAGATGCTGAATTTCTTCCTTGTTGAAAAAGCTTTCTACGAGATCGAATATGAGCTGGCCCACCGGCCCGATTGGCTGCGGGTACCACTGACCGGAATGCTTAGAATATTGTCCCAGTCCCCGAACGAGGCCTCATGACCAAACTGTCCGCCGAGGCCTACGCAATTATCGAAGGCCGCCACTCCGATCCATTCCACTATCTCGGCCTCCACACCGAAGGCGACCATAGCGTCGTGCGCGCGTTCCTGCCGGAAGCATCGCATGTCGATGCGATCGATGAGCATGGCCACGCCGCGGAACTGACCCGCATTCATGATGCCGGTCTGTTCGCAGGCGCGCTACCGAACGGCTCCACGCGCTACCAGTTGCGCGCCAGATTCGGCGATAACGTCGTCGAACTCGAGGATCCCTACCGTTTTCCGCCTGTCTTGACCGATTTCGATCTCTATCTGCTCGGCGAAGGCACCCATCAGCGGCTGTACGACAAGCTCGGCGCCCATCCGATGACGCTCGACGGCGTCGACGGGGTGGCGTTCGTGGTGCTCGCCCCCAACGCGCGGCGGGTCAGCGTGGTCGGCGACTTCAACTTCTGGAATGCGCGACGGCATCCGATGCGCGTGCGCGGCAGTGGCTATTGGGAGTTGTTCATTCCCCGTGCGGCAGCGGGCGACCACTACAAATTCAATATCGTGGGACCGCGGGGCCAGCAATTGGCGCTGAAGTCCGACCCGATGGCATTTGCCGCCGAAATGCGTCCGAGCACCGCCTCGATCGTACTCGACGAGACCAAGCTGCCGCATCCGCGTCCCGCGCCGGCCAATATCAACGCGCTGGGCGCGCCGATGTCGATCTACGAGGTCCATCTCGGCTCCTGGCGGCGCAAGGACAACAACGAGTGGCTGACCTATCGCGAGCTGGCCGAGCAGCTGCCGCGCTATGCCCGCGATCTCGGCTTCACCCATATCGAATTCTTGCCGGTCAATGAGCATCCGTTCGACGGCTCCTGGGGCTATCAGCCGACCGGCATGTACGCGCCCACCAGCCGGTTCGGCAGCCCTGAGGATTTCTCCGCCTTGGTCGATGCCTGCCACCGTGAAGGCATCGCCGTATTGCTGGACTGGGTGCCCGGGCATTTCCCTGACGATCCGCACGGCCTCGGCCGGTTCGACGGCACGGCGCTCTACGAGCACGCCAACCCGCTGCAGGGCCGCCACCTCGATTGGGGCACGCTGATCTACAATTACGGCCGCACCGAAGTGGTGAACTTCCTGGTGTCGAACGCGCTGTTCTGGCTCGAACGCTACGCCATCGACGGGCTTCGGGTCGATGCGGTCGCTTCCATGCTGTATCTCGATTACAGCCGGCCCGCCGGCGGCTGGATTCCGAACAAATATGGCGGCCGGGAAAATCTCGAAGCGGTCGATTTTCTGCGCCGCTTCAATACCGAGGTATTTGCGCGCTTCCCGCAGGCCACCACGGCGGCGGAAGAATCAACCGCCTGGCCGCAGGTGTCGCGCCCGGTCGAGTATGGCGGACTTGGCTTTGGCTACAAATGGAACATGGGCTGGATGCACGACACGCTGAACTACATCAGCAAGGATCCAATCCACCGCAAGCATCACCATGGCGACATCCTGTTCGGCCTGCACTACGCGTTTTCGGAAAACTTCATTCTGCCGCTGTCGCATGACGAAGTCGTGCACGGCAAGCGTTCGATCATCGGCCGCATGCCCGGCGACAATTGGCAACGCTTTGCCAACCTGCGCGCCTATTACAGCTTCATGTTCGGACATCCCGGCAAGAAGCTGATGTTCATGGGCTGCGAATTCGCCCAGGAGCGCGAATGGAGCCATGACCGCTCGCTCGACTGGCACCTGCTCGATCAAAAGAACTACGCCGGCATCCAAAGCCTGATCCGCGATCTCAACGGGCTGTATCGCACCCTGCCCGCGCTGCACGAACTGGATTGCGATCCTGCCGGCTTCGAATGGATCATCACCGACGACGCCGGCGGCAATGTGTTCGGCTGGATTCGCAAGGGCAACGCCACCCGCGCGCGATGCCTCGTGGTCGTGAATTTTTCGCCAAATGTGTATCATAACTACCGCGTCCGGGTGCCGTTTGTCGGCAAATGGCACGAGGTGTTCAATTCCGACTCCGCGCATTATGGCGGCGGCAATGTCGGCAATGTCGGCGAAGTCCAGACCCTGGACGGCCTCGTGCCGGAACTCAATCTGACCATCCCGCCTTTGGCCGCTATATTTCTCGTACCTGAAGGCTAGCGCATGCGATTGTCCGCAGGCACGTCCTCACGCCTTGGCGCAAGCTGGGACGGTCGGGGCACCAATTTTGCGTTGTTTTCCGCCAACGCGCAGAAGGTCGAGCTTTGCCTGTTCGACAGCCAGGGCCGCCGCGAACTGGAGCGCATCGAACTGCCGGAGCGCAGCGAGGATGTCTGGCATGGCTACCTGAACGACGTCTCGCCCGGGCAACTCTACGGCTACCGCGTTCACGGGCCCTACGAGCCCGAGCATGGCCACCGCTTCAATGCCAACAAGCTGCTGCTCGATCCCTATGCGCGGCGGCTGGCCGGACGGTTGGTCTGGAGCGATGCGCATTTCGCCTATCGCACCGGCAGCGCCCGCGAGGATCTTTCCTTCGACCGGCGCGACAATGCCCGCGGTATGCCCAAGGCCGTCGTGGTGGATGAGACCTTCAACTGGGGGCGTCGCGAGATCCGCCCGCATATCCCCTGGGAAGACACCATCATTTACGAAGCCCATATCAAAGGCCTGACGCAGAAGCGCAGCGATGTGCCCCCCGGCCTGCGCGGTACCTATGGCGGCCTGTCGTCGCCCGCGATGATCGATCACCTCAAGCGCCTCGGCGTCACCACGGTCGAACTGCTGCCGATTCACGGCTTCGTCGACGATCGCGTGCTGGTCGAAAAGAAGCTGGCGAATTACTGGGGTTACAACACGCTGTCGTTCTTCGCGCCCGAACCGCGCTATTCACTGGACAATCCGCTCGATGCGTTCCGCACCACGGTCGCGCGGCTGCACGACGCCGGCATCGAGGTGATGCTCGACGTCGTCTATAACCATACAGCCGAGGGCAACCATATGGGCCCGACGCTGTCGTTCCGCGGCATCGACAACGCCTCCTATTACTGGCTGAAGCCGGAAAACCCGCGGTTCTACGACGACTTCACCGGCTGCGGCAGCTCGGTCAACCTCACCCATCCGCGCGTGCTGCAGATGGTGATGGACTCGCTGCGTTATTGGGTCGAGATCTGCCATGTCGATGGCTTCCGGTTCGATCTCGCCACCACCCTGGCGCGCGGGCCGAACGGCTTCGATCGCAACAGCTCGTTCCTGACCGCGATCCGTCAGGATCCCGTGCTGGCGACGGTCAAGCTGGTGGCCGAGCCATGGGACCTCGGCATGGGCGGCTATCAGGTCGGCGCATTTCCCTCGCAATGGTCGGAATGGAATGACCGCTATCGCAGCGCGATGCGGCGTTACTGGAGCGGCGAAGGCAGCCTGATCGGCGAGGTGTCGAGCCGCATGACCGGCTCCTCCGACGTGTTCAACCATGACGGCCGCAGCCAACGCGCCGGCGTCAACCACATCACCGTGCATGACGGCTTTACGCTGGCGGACCTGTTCAGCTACAACGAGAAGCACAATGAAGCCAATGGCGAGGATAATCGCGACGGCTCCAGCGACAACCACAGCAACAATTGCGGCCATGAGGGCCCGACGGATGACGCAGCCATCGCCGCGCTCCGGCGCCAGTTACGGAAGAACCAGCTCGCCTGCTTGTTGCTGGCGCAGGGCCTGCCGCTGATCCTGGCCGGCGACGAGGTCGGCAATACCCAGAACGGCAACAACAACGCCTACTGCCAGGATAACGAAACCGGCTGGGTCGGCTGGGAAAACCTCGGTCACGAGGGCGATGATTTGACCGATTTCGTTGGCCACATGACCGGATTGCGCGCGCGCTTTCCGCAGATCCGATCGCTGCGCTGGCTCGACGGGCGCCGCGCCGACGGCTCCTTTGGCGTGTTGTGGCTGACGCCATCGGCCGACGAGATGAAGGAATCTGACTGGAATTTTCCTGAAGGCCGGTTTCTCGCCTATGTGCTCAGCCCCGCGGAACCAGGACACGCGCCGATCTTTATTGTTCTGAATGCCGCGCCTGAGGAAATTACCTTCGAATTGCCCAAAATGCCCGAATACAAAAATTGGCAGCAAGTGCTGAACACCACCGAGATCAAACAGGCGACCGCCAACTTCGCCTCGGGCGCGCAAGCCAAGGCGCCGCCGCGCGCTGTCCTCGCGTTCGCGGGCTCCGCATGAATGAGCGGACCTTCGGACCACGGCTGACCTCCGAGGGCGCATCGTTTCGGCTATGGGCGCCGGCCGCAAAACGTGTCGACGTGCTGCTGGACAAGTCTCATCCGCTTCACCGTGGCGATGATGGCTGGTTTTCCGCCGACATCGCCGGCGTCAGGGCCGGCGCACGCTACAAATTCCGGATCGATGACGAGATCAACGTGCCCGATCCGGCCTCAGGCTTTCAGCCTGACGACGTCGCCGGCCCCAGCGAGGTGATCGATCACGCGGCCTACACGTGGCGTGCCGGCAATTGGCGCGGGCGCCCTTGGCCGGAAACGGTCGTGATCGAAACCCATGTCGGCACGTTTACGCGCGATGGCACTTACCACGCCATGATCGACAGGCTCGATCATCTCGTGGCGACCGGGATCACCGCACTCGAACTGATGCCGTTGGCGGATTTTCCGGGCCGCCGCAACTGGGGCTATGACGGCGTGCTGTGGTACGCCCCCGACAGCGCTTACGGCTGCCCCGAGGACCTCAAGACGCTGATCGACGAGGCACATCTGCGCGGCCTGATGGTGTTTCTCGACGTGGTCTACAATCATTTCGGTCCCGACGGGAATTACCTTGGCCGATATGCGCCGGCCTTCTTCACGGACACGCAGACGCCATGGGGCAGCGCGATCGACTACCGTGTGAAAGAGGTTCGCGACTTCGCGGTCGAGAATGCGCTGCATTGGCTGCGCGACTATCGCTTTGACGGGCTGCGGCTCGATGCGGTGCATGCGATCCCCGAGCAGGGCGAGACCTCGATGCTGGGCGAACTCAGCCGCGCGGTCGGCACATTGGCCGCCGAGACCGGACGTCATATCCATTTGATGCTCGAGAACGACGACAATGCCGTACGCCTTCTCGACGCCAATGAAGACCCGCCTGACGGTAAATACCGCGCGCAGTGGAACGACGATTATCACCACGCCTGGCACGTCTTGCTGACCGGAGAGACCCACGGCTATTACGGCGACTATCGGCACTCACCGCTCGATGATATCGCCCGCGCTCTCGGTTCGGGCTTTGTCTATCAGGGCAAGGCTTCGGAGCATCGCGGTGGCCGATCGCGCGGCGAGCCCAGCGGCAAGCTCGCGCCCACCGCGTTCGTCAATTTTCTGCAGAACCACGACCAGATCGGCAACCGCGCGCTCGGCGACCGGCTCGAAGGCCAGGTCGAGCCCCGCGCGATCGAAGCGGCATTGGCGATCACCTTGCTGGCGCCGATGGTGCCGATGCTGTTCATGGGCGAGGAATGGGGCGCCAAATCGCCGTTTTCTTTTTTTTGCGATTTTCACGGCGACCTCGCCGAGGCCGTTCGTCAGGGACGCCGCCGGGAATTCGCCGGCGCCTATGCCAAATATGGCGACGAGATTCCCGATCCGCTGGCGCTATCGACTGTTCAAGCCGCGGCGCTGGATTGGACCGAACCCGATGCCAAGCCCGGCCGCACACGGCTGAAGCTGGTGCAGGAGTTGCTCAGGATTCGCCGGCAGGAGATTGTGCCGCGGCTGCCAGGCGCATGCTTCGGCGCGGCCGATGCGATCGATCCTGGCCTGCTGACGGCGTATTGGCCGATGGGCGACGGCACGACACTCCAGCTGATCGCCAACCTGTCGGATCGTGACGTCTCCCATACAACAAGCGAAATCGAGGGAACTCTGATCTGGGGCGCCGAGTTGAGCCAGAGCATCCCGCCTTGGGCGGTGTTCTGGCGCATCGGATCAAAAAATGCCGCCTAGCGTTCCGATTGCGACCTACCGCCTGCAGCTCACCGCGGATTTCAACTTTGACGCCGCCGCGGCGGTCGTCCCCTATCTGAAGAATCTCGGCATCAGCCATCTCTATGCCTCGCCCTTCATGAAGGCGCGCAAAGGCAGCACCCACGGCTATGACATCGTCGATCACACCAAATTCAATCCCGAGCTTGGTGGCGAGGCCGGCTTTGAGCGCCTGAGCGCGGCGCTGAAGCAGCATGATCTCGGACTTATCCTCGATTTTGTGCCGAACCATGTCGGCGTGCATTTTGACGACAATCCATGGTGGCTTGACGTGCTCGAATGGGGCCAGGCTTCGCCGCGTGCCGCCTCGTTCGACATCGACTGGGACCAGTTGCCCTACCGCGCGCGCGGTGGCGTGCTGCTGCCGATCATCGGATCGTCCTACGGCGAGGCCTTGGAAAACGGCGATATCGAACTGCGCTACGATCCTGCCGAAGGCGGCTTCTCGGCCTGGTATTTCGAGCATCGGCTGCCGATCGCGCCCGAGCGCTACAGCGAAATCCTGCGCACGATCGTGAAGCAAGCCGGTGCCGAAGACAGCGCGGCAGGAAAGGCGCTGCTCGCGCTCGCGTCGCGCTACAAGGGATTGCGCCATCCCAATCGCGACGAAGCACCAGCGTTCAAACAACAACTGAAAGACAACCCGGAAAGTGCCGATATCATCGCGCGCGGACTGGACGCCTATCGCGCCGGACCCGGACGCTCAGTGCAGATCACGGCATTGCATCATCTATTGGAACGCCAGCACTACAAACTCGGCCATTGGCGGCTGGCTGCCAGCGACATCAACTACCGGCGGTTCTTTGACGTCAACACCCTGGCTGGATTGCGCGTCGAGGATGCCGCCACCTTCGATGCCATGCACGTCCTGGTCAAGCGACTGATCGCCGAAGACAGGCTGCAAGGCCTGCGGCTCGATCATATCGATGGCTTGCGCGATCCCGCGCAATATTTCCAGCGCCTGCGCCGGCTGATCCGGGACGCCCAGGGCAAGACCACCAAGCCGTTCTACATGGTGATCGAGAAAATCCTCGGCGAGCACGAAGAGCTGCCCTCGTTCATCGGTGTGCAGGGCACCACCGGCTATGAATGGCTGAACGTCATCACGCAAGTGCTGATCGACGGCAACGGCCTCGGTGCGCTCGACGAGATCTGGCGCCAGATCAGCAACATGCCGCCGAAGCTCGCACCTGTGCTGAAAGAAGCCAAATGCCGGGTTCTGGAGACCTTGCTGACCAGCGAATTCATCGTGCTGACGCGACTGCTCGCGCGCATCGCCAGCGGTCATTATTCCACCCGCGATTATTCCGAAGACAGCCTGCGACAGGCGCTCGAACTCTATGTGCTGCATTTCCCGGTCTATCGCACCTACCTGACGACGACGGCTCCTACCGCGTCCGATCGCGCCTTGATTTCGGAGACGATCGAAAAGGCCCGCGCCGACTGGTTCGCCGCCGACGAGGGCATTTTTGACTTCCTGCGCGACACGCTGACGATGGATTTGATCGCACCCGGCCGTCCGCCGCACAGCGCTCCGCGCGTTCGCCGCTTCGCGCTCAAGGTCCAGCAATTCACCGGCCCGGTGATGGCGAAGTCGCTCGAAGACACCAGCTTCTATCGCTATCACCGTTCGCTGGCCCTCAACGAAGTCGGCGGCGACCCGGCAGCCGGAGCGCTCTCCACGGATGCGTTTCATCAGGCGATGAAAACCCGCGCCAAAGAATGGCCGCATGGCATGACGGCAACCGCGACGCATGACACCAAGCGCGGCGAGGATGCCCGTGCCCGCCTGATCGCGCTGACCGAAATCACCGGCGACTGGACCAGCGCCGTGGGGCGGTGGAAAATCCTCAACGCACCGCATCTGGTGATCGAGGGCGAGATGCGGGCGCCGTCGGCGACATTTGAATATATGCTGTATCAGGCCCTGCTCGGCGCGTGGCCATTGGGCGAGCGCGACGATGCGTTCGTGGAGCGGATACAGGCCTATGCGCTGAAAGCGGCACGCGAGGGCAAACAGGAAACCAGCTGGCTCAACCCGCATCAGGCCTATGAAGCGGGATTGCGGACATTCATCGCGCGCATTCTGGATTCCTCGGTTTCCACCGACTTCCTTGATGCCCTCGAGGCGCTGGCTCGGCGGGTCGCGCTGCTGGGGGCGCTGAATTCACTCAGCCAGATCACCTTGAAAGCGACGATGCCCGGCGTGCCGGACTTCTATCAGGGCACGGAGTTCTGGGATCTTTCACTGGTTGACCCCGATAACCGGCGCCTGGTGGATTTTGCCGCCCGCGCTGCCGTGTTGACAAAGATCGAAACGCCGAATTGGGAAAGCCTCGTGCAAAGCTGGCCCAACGGCCATTTGAAGCTGGCCTGGACCCGCCATCAGCTGAAACTACGGACTGAGCTGGCTGATGTATTTGCCGACGGCGATTATCAGCCGCTGGAGGTTACCGGGCCGCATCGCGATCATTTCATCGCTTTCGCGCGACGTCGCGGCCACGACGCGGCGATCACGATCGTCACGAAATCGCTGGCGCCCTTGTCGCAAGGCGGGCGGACCTGGCCACGCTCGGAAGGTTTTGAGGCTGCGTTGAATCTCAGGGGATATTCGATAGAGGGTATCGATGGCGCACGTAACGCCGAGGTGCCGCTCTCGACTTTGATGCAGCATCTGCCGGTGGCGGTGTTGAAGGCGAAGGTCGCCGCAAAGCCGAAGCGGCGCCGCGGTTAGGTGTGACCTGAAACGCGAAAGCCGTCCGGGATCTACGGCCGGACGGTTTGGCGGATGTCGTGCCGGCCTCACTCAGGTCGGTTCCCTCCTCCGCAAGTCCAAATGATCCAGCACATTCGTTACCAGCAAGCTTACGTCACCAGCCGCGCGGCCGCGCTTTTCACAGCTCTTCTTTGTTGCGGAGCAACATCGGCGGCTGATCAGCTCCGCTTTGTCAGCAGCAAACTGGCGCGATTTCGGATCGCGATTTGAGCGACTTCGGCAAATCGCTGCAGCAGCCACGGTAGCGTCACTTCGAGCCGGACATGGTCATCCGCGACATCGAGGTGCCCCGACGCTGCTTGCCCCAGCGCGCGCACGCGAAACACCATGCGGTTGTCGTCCCACCGCTCTTCATCGACTTTCAGCACGGGAATGCTGGAAGCGGCGCGCGTCAGTCCAGCCTTCAACCGGCGCGTCGCCTCTTCGCGGCCAAGCCGATGCGGTATCGAAACGACAAGCGGTGCGGGCATTATAAATTCCTCTGCGGACCTAACTGCATGTAATCGCACATGGTTCCCAAAAGAAGGGTGCGGACGATTATCGTGATCCAAAAATGGAACTTTGGCGGTTCCCGTTCGTTTTTTAGTTCGAAGGCAGAGCAACGGTGCCCCCTGCCGGGCTGGAGGAGATTTAGATGTCTATTGGAACAATCATTCTTATTATTCTGGTGATCGCCCTGCTGGGCGGATTCAGCGGCATCGGTGGCGGATCGTTTTACGGCACCGGCTATTACGGCGGTGGCGGCCTCGGCATCGTGATCGTCATCCTGGTGATCCTGCTGCTGATGGGCAGGTTGTAAGTTCAGCGCGTACGGTGGGCAAAGGCGCGCTTGCGCCGTGCCCACCGACTACGGCCAACAACAAAAGGGTGGGCTCGCTTCGCTTAGCCCACCTGACGAAAACCTCCCGATCATCGCATTCAACGGATCGTCATACCCCGCGAAGGCGGGGTATCCAGTATTGCAGAGCGCTCGCGATCTTTCATCAGTGCTCTGGAATACTGGATCACCCGCCTCCGCGGGTGATGACGATGATAATGTGCGCGTGACCGTCGATGCGCCCTTCTCAACATTCATTTCTGTGCTGCCAACTTCCTGATCGCTGCCTTGATCGACGACGCCGCATCGTCGTAGCCATCCCATGCCTTGGTCTTGGCGAGCAGCGCCGGCACGGTTCTGACCGTGTAGCGCTTCGGATCAAGGTCGCCCTTTACTTGCGTCCATGTCAGCGGCATCGAGACGGTCGCGCCGGCGCGCGCGCGCGGCGACAGCACGGCAACCGCCGTCGCCATGCGATCGTTGCGCAGATAATCCAGGAAAATCTTTCCCTTGCGCAGTTTCTTGGACATGTTGAGCAGATAGCGCTCAGGCTCATCCGCGGCCATCCATTGGCAAACGCCTTGCGCGAAGGCCTTGGCTTCCTTCCATTTCACCTTGTCTTTGGCGCCATGCAGCAGCGGCGTCACCACGTGAAGTCCCTTGCCGCCGGTGGTTTTGCAAAAGCTCTCCAGGCCGAGCGCGGTCAGGCGCTGCCGCATGTCCTTGGCGGCCTCAACCACTTCGGCAAAATCCACTTCCGGCGCGGGGTCGAGATCGAACACCAGCCGTCCCGGCACGTCAGGCGCATCCGGCACGCAATTCCAGGGATGCAGTTCGAGGCCGCCGATCTGCGCCACCGCCGCGAGCCCCTCGACGCGGTCGATCTGCAGATACGGCTTGCGGTCGCCCGAGACCTTGACCAATTCGAGCCTATCAGACGTGCCCGTCATCGCGTGGCGCTGAAAGAAGGTCTCTCCATTGATGCCATCCGGGGCGCGAACCACCGAGCACGGCCGTCCCTTGAGATGACCGATCATCCATGGTCCAACCTGTTCGAAATAATGCGCGAGATCGAGCTTGGTGACGCCCTTGCCGTCGCCGCCGGCCGGCCACAGCTCCTTGTCGGGCTTTGAAATGACGACCCCCATCACTTCAGCGGATTTTCCGGCCGAGGGCTTTGCGCTTCGGATGATGCCCGTTACCGCTTTGCCTGACTTTGTTGCGGAAGGTTTCGCGATCTTTCCCATCGAAGGTGTCTCCGCCTCGACCTCGTTGGCCGGCTTGTCCTGCCGCAAGCCCTTGAACGCGGCCTGCCGGATATTGCCACCCTCGGTAAAGCCGGCGAATTCGATCTCGGCGACGAGTTCGGGTCTCAGCCAATGCACATCGCGGGTCTTGCGCGGCGCATCCTTGCCGCCGAACGGGCTCTTGTCGGACGCTGCCGCCTTCAGCGACGGCATCAGCCGCCGCACGGTATCCTGTCCAAAGCCGGTGCCGACCATGCCGACAAAAGCGAGATGATCGCCGCGATAGATCCCCGCCATCAGCGAGCGGAATTTCCCATTGGTGGTCTTCCAGCCGCCGAGGACGACTTCCTGTCCATCCCGGGTCTTGGTCTTGGTCCAGCTCTCCGAGCGGCCGGATTGATAGAGCGCGGCGAGTTTTTTCGAGACGATGCCCTCAAGGGACAACTTACGCGCCGATTGCAGGACGGAGTCGCCACTTTCCTCGAAATGCTCGACATACTGGATCAGTTTTGGTTGGCTTTTTCCGGTCCTACCCTTGCGTGCCGCAAGCATCCGCTTCAGCTGCGCCTTGCGGTCTGCGAGCGGGACGCGACGCAGGTCTTCACCATCGGCGAACAACAGGTCGAACGCAAAGAAGATCAGCTTGTCGGTCTTGCCGTCGGAAATTGCCGCCTGCAGCGTCGAAAAATCCGGCGTATTCTCATCGTCTAGCGCTACGATCTCGCCATCGATCAGCATATCCGGCAGCGCGCCGCCCTCTTTGGCGATCGCCGGGAATTTATCGGTCCAGTCGAGCCCCTTTCGAGTCCTGAGAACGGCGTTGCCATTCTCGATCCGCATCTGCACGCGATAGCCGTCAAACTTGATCTCGTGACACCAGCCGTCGCCATTGGGCGGACGATCGGTCGAAGCGCAGAGTTGCGGCGCGATGAAATCGGGCATCGCCGCGACCTTGGCGCCTTGGACCGCCTTCGCGGCCGGCGCGGCTTTCGACGTGGTTTTTCTGACGACGGCCCGCGCTTCGGCGGCCTCGCCCCGATTTGAATTCCACACCGCGTCCGCTTTGGTGCGGCTGGATTTCGCCGTCATGAACGGCTTTGGCGCCTTCCCCTTGCCCGCTGCGATCTGTTCCATCGATCGGCCGGAAGCGACGGACTGGTCCTCCTCCAGGATCGTGTTGGCTTTGCCTTCTTTGGCGAATTCATCCCGGTGCTTGATCAACAGCCAGTTGGTGCGGCCACCACCATTGCGGTCGTGACGCATGCGAACCAGCACCCAACTGCCGTGCATCTTGTCGCCATGCAGCGTGAATTTCAGGTCCCCTTTCTTGAATCCGCGTTCCGGATCATCGGACTCCCAGCTGCCGCGGTCCCATAGCTGCACGGTGCCGCCGCCATACTGCCCCTTGGGAATGGTGCCTTCGAAATCGCCATAGTCGAGCGGATGGTCCTCGACCTCGACCGCCAATCGCTTGTCATGCGGATCGAGCGAGGGGCCGCGCGCCACGGCCCAGGACTTGAAGACGCCATCGAATTCCAGCCGCAGATCGTAGTGCAGTCGGGTCGCAGCGTGCTTCTGAATCACGAAACGCCGCGCCTCCGACCGCGTGACCTTGACCTTGCCACTGGGTTCGGCGGTTTTCTCGAAATCGCGCTTCTTCCGATAGGTGGTGAGATTTCCAGTCGGCAAGATCAAACTCCAGGAAAGTGCAAACTCCACAGAAATCATCGTGTCCTGCGTGGCGATGCGGACCCGGAACCAAAACCCTTAATGGCGGTTGAAAGTTCCCAAGCGCCTCTCAGCCAACTACGTCGGAGATAATAATGGCCGCCCGTGCCTATTGGAAAGGGTCCTTGAAGCTTTCCCTCGTGTCCTGCCCGGTGCTGCTGTATCCGGCCTCGACTTCGGCGGACAAAACCCGCTTCCATATGATCAATAAAGAGACCGGCAACCGGCTGAAACAGCAGATGGTCGACGCCGAGACCGGCGACGTCGTGGAAGCCGATCAAAAAGGCCGCGGCTACGAGTTGAAAAAGGGCGAATATGTCGAGATCGAAAAGGACGAACTGGACGCCGTCCAGATCGAGAGCAATCATACCATCGACATCGACAGCTTCGTGCCGAGCGAGGAGATCGACAAGCGCTATCTCAATCATCCCTATTACATCGTCCCCGACGGCAAGGCCGGCGTCGATGCTTTCGCGGTAATTCGCGACGCCATGAAAGACCAGGCGCGCGTCGCGCTGGCCCGCATCGTGCTCACCAATCGCGAACACGTCATCGCCATCGAGCCGTTGGGCAAGGGCCTGCTTGGCACCACGCTGCGATATCCCTACGAGCTGCGCGACGAAGACGAATATTTCGACGACATCAAGAGCCCGAAGATATCGAAAGACATGATCGAGCTGGCTGGCCATATCCTCAAAACCAAGGCCGCGCATTTCGATCCCGCCAAATTCAAGGACGAGTACGAGAATGCGCTGAAGGCGCTGGTGAAACGCAAGGCCGCCGGCAAGCCGGTTAAAACCGCCGAACGCGGGGAAACGCCCGACAACGTCATCAGCCTGATGGACGCCCTGAAGCAGAGCCTGAAGGGCAAGCCGCCGGTCAAACGCGCGGCCCATACGCCGGCGCGGCGGGCGGGCCAGCGCCGTCCCGCGAAGAAGGCGCATCGTTCGGCGGCACGGGCGCGGAAGGCGGGGTGAGGTTAAGTGTAGGGGCTGTCATTCCGGGGCGCGCTCTTGCGCGAGCTACGATGCGCAATTGCGCATCTGAGAATCCATACCCCCTGTGGTAATGTTCAACCCCAAACTTAGTTACAGGGGCTATGGATTTCGGGCCTGCGCCAAGTGGCGCATCCCGGAATGACGACTGTTACTTCTTCGCCTTTCGCTTCGACTTCTTCGCCGTCGTCTTTTTCTTCGCTGTCTTTTTCTTCGTCGCCTTCTTCGGCACCTTCTTGCCCTCGGCCCGCGCCTCGGACAACCCGATCGCGATGGCCTGTTTGCGGCTGGTGACCTTGCGGCCCGAGCGACCGCTCTTCAATGTGCCGGCCTTGCGCTTCTTCATCACGCGTTCAACGTCGGCGGATGCCTTCCTGGAATATTTTCGTGCTTTTCGTGCCATGATGGCTCTCCCGTTGGCGGGAAATCAATCTGGGCCACCGGCGAAAGTTCCAATTTTCCAGCGAGCGGCTAATCCGCCCCGCGCAGCCGATAGCCGATGCCGGTTTCGGTCAGAACGAATTGTGGGCGTTCGGGATCGACTTCGATCTTCTGGCGCAGCTGGCGGACATAGACCCGCAGATATTGCGCATCGGTCAATTCGTCCCAGAGTTCTTTCAGCAAAAACCTGTGCGTCAGCACCTTGCCGGCATGCTGCACCAGCACGCGCAGTAATTCGTATTCCTTGGGCGACAGCTTGACGTCCTTGTCGCCGACCTTGACGATGCGCCGCACCAGATCGACCGAAAGATCGCCGGATCGAAACACCGGCCGCTCGCCATGAACCTGCAATTGATGCCGCAGCGCCGCGCGCATGCGGGCCAGCAGCTCATCCATCCCGAACGGCTTGGTCAGATAATCGTCCGCACCGAGGTCGAGCGCCTGGACTTTTCCGGCTTCATCGCCACGGCTCGACAGCACCACGATCGGGACGCTGTCGTTGCGTCCGCGGATCATGCGCAGCAGTTCATGCCCCTGAATGTCCGGCAGGCCCAGATCGAGAATGATGAGCGCCGGGTTCTGCGTCAGCAATTCCAGCGCGTTTCTGCCGTTCGAGGCTTCCAGGATCTCATAGCCTTGCGTGGTCAGCCCCATCCGCAACAGCTTGCGGATCGGCGGCTCATCGTCGATGACAAGGACTTTGACAGGAGTGGCGCTCATGCGGCGGTATCCAGCGCGTTGGTCTCGGCCGGGATCGGCAACCGGATGGTCAGCACCGCGCCACTGCGGTCGGTGCGGTTGGTGGCTGTGATCGTGCCACGCATCGCCTCGACAAAGCCGCGCGAGATCGCCAGCCCAAGCCCGGTGCCGGGACGGACGTGATCGCCTTTTTGGGCGCGATAGAACTTGTCAAACACGCTTTCGAGCTCCGTTGGCGGAATGCCGTCACCTTCGTCGATGATCTGCAGCGTCATCGAGGTCCTATCCCGCTGGCTCCGGATCGATATCGTGGTGCCGGCCGGCGCATATTTCGCCGCATTATCCAGGATATTGAACAGCACCTGCTCGAACAGCACCGCGTCAAGCTC
Source organism: Bradyrhizobium sp. (assembly GCA_039935075.1). Taxonomy (GTDB): domain Bacteria; phylum Pseudomonadota; class Alphaproteobacteria; order Rhizobiales; family Xanthobacteraceae; genus Bradyrhizobium. The sequence continues at coordinate 38,954 of JBDTKZ010000079.1, read as the reverse complement.
CAGCATCGGCATGTCGGCGGCAAGCACGAGCGAGACCTTGTGATGCGCCAGAATCTTGCTGGCGCGCCGCAACACGCTGCCGACGATCTCGCCGATATCCTGCCGCGTCGTATTCGGCACGATGGCGCCGGATTCCAGCTTGGTCATGTCGAGCAGATTGGCGATGAAACGATTGAGGCGTTCGGATTCGTCGATCACGGTCGCCAGCAGATCGCGCTTCTGGGTTTCATTCAGGTCGCCTCCGAGATCGCGCATCGTGCTGGCGGCGCCGAGCACCGACGCCAGCGGCGTCTTCAGGTCGTGCGAGATCGAGGTCAACAACGCCGAACGCAACCGATCGGACTCTACCGTGCGCTTCACCCGATCCATATCCTCAACCAGCAACACGCGTTCGATCGCGAGCGCGCCCTGGTCCACCAGCGCATCGAGCAAGCGTCGCGCGTCCGGCGTCAGCAGCGGCCCGGTGCGGTCATCATCGATGCCGATGACGCCAATCGGGCCGCGTCCGGTACGCATCGGCAGGAACAGGCGCTTGGCACCTGGCAGCGTATCCGAGCCGCGGCCCGCGGTTCGATCGTTGCCCCAGGCCCAGTTCGCGGCGGCGAGATCCGCCTTGTCCAGTTGGTCTTCCGGAGGGTAGCCGGCCTTGACGGTCAGGATGTCGTCCTCGGGCAGCAGCAGCACCACCCGCACCTTGAGCATCAGCGCGATCTGATAGGCGCTCGCCCATAGCACGTCGTCCAACGTCGCGGTGCCCGCGAGCTTGCGGCTGAAGGCGTACAGCGATTCCGTCGTCCGCACCCTGCCGATCGCAGCGACCGCCTGGGTGCGGACCCGCGCGGCGACGTTGGAAACCAGGATTGCGATCAACATGAAAAAGAAAAATGCCGCGACGTTGGTCGGGTCGGTGATCGTGAAGGTATAGACCGGCGGCAAAAAGAAGAAATTGTAGCACAGCGAGGCAACGACGCTGGCGAACAGCGACGGCAACAAGCCGAAGCGAACGGCGACGGTGACCACGGCGGTCAGAAACACCAGATCGACATTTTCAATGCCGAATACCGGCTGAATCAGCTTCGCAGCGCCGAGGCCGATCGCCACGAACGCCAGCGCCATCAGATAGGGCTTTGGGTCGAACGGCTCGGGCCGCGCTTCGGTCTGAACCTTGGCCTTGGCCGCGCCTCCGGCGGGCAGCTCGTGGCCGGCGATCACGTTGACGCTGATATTGCCGGCGCGACGCACCAGATCGTGCACCACCGAACCCCGCATCAATTCGAACCACCACGACCGCGTCGACTTGCCGATGATGATTTGCGTCACGTTGTTGGCCTGGGAGAAACTGATCACGTCATCGGCGATACGGCGGCCGACGCCGGGAATCGTGACCGCTTCGCCGCCCAGCGCTTCCGCGAGCCGCATCGTATCGGCCAGCCGGTCGCGCTGCTCGTCGGTCAATTGCAGGCTACGCCTGGTCTCGATGCTGATCGCGGTCCAGGGCGCGTGCAGCCGATCCGCCAGCCGCTTGGTGTAGCGGACAAGCCCTGCGGCGCGCGGATCTTCGCTGAGACACACCAGGATGCGTTCGCCGGCGGCCCAGGGACCTGCGATGGCGTTGGCCTGCATGTGCGTCAGCAACTGCTCGTCGACGCGCTCCGCCGTGCGCCGCAACGCCAGTTCGCGCAGCGCGGTCAGATTGCCCGGCGAAAAATAATGGTCGAGGGCCCGCTCGGCCTGTTTGGGCACATAGACCTTGCCCTCTTTCAGGCGCTGGATCAGGTCATCGGGCGTGAGGTCGATCAGTTCGATGGCATCGGCGCCGTCGAACACCGAATCCGGCACGGTTTCACGTACCCGCACATGCGTGATCTGGGCGACCACGTCATTGAGGCTTTCGATGTGCTGGATATTGACCGCGGTATAGACGTCGATGCCCTGCGACAGCAGCTCTTCGACGTCGAGATAACGCTTGGGATGGCGGCTGCCCGGCGCGTTGGTGTGGGCCAGTTCGTCGACCAGCGCGATTTGCGGACGGCGCGCGATCAGCGCGTCGAGGTCCATCTCCTCCAGCGTCTGGTCCTTGTAGCTGAGCCGCTTGCGCGGCAGCACTTCAAGGCCCTTCAGCAGCGCCTCGGTCTCCGCCCGGCCATGGGTTTCGACCGCGCCGACCACGACATCGGCGCCCGTCTTCAATTTGGCGTGGGCGCTTTGCAGCATCTCGTAGGTCTTGCCGACGCCGGGGGCGGCGCCGACGAAAATCTTGAGCCGACCGGCCTGATCGTTCTCGCGCCGGACGGTCTCCAACAACGCATCCGGCGAGGGTCTCTTATCGGGATCGAGGCGATGATTTGCCATAAGGCATTATAGTCCTCGACCCTGACCAAGCCTAGCGGCGCTATTTCGCGGCCGCCGCGTCCAGTGCCAGATTGAGCGCCAAAACGTTGACGCGTGGTTCGCCGAGCAACCCGGCAAGGCGGCCTTCCGTCTTCTCCGTCACCAGTTGGCGGACGCGATCTTCCGGCATATTCCGCGCCTTGGCGACCCGGGGCACCTGGAATTGCGCGCCCGCGGGCGAGATATCGGGATCGAGGCCGCTGGCCGAGGTGGTGACGAGGTCGATCGGGACGGAAGCTGACGGATTTTCCGCTTTCAATTTATCGACGTCTTCCTTGACCCGGTCGTTCAGCGCCTTGCTGGTCGGGCCGAGGTTGGAGCCACCAGAATTGGCTGCGTTGTAGGGCGCCGGCACCGTCTTGGTGGCGTCGGCCGGATCAGCCGCAGTCGTTGCCGAAGGCCGGCCATAGAAATATTTGTCGCTCTTGAACTCCTGCCCGATCAGAGCGGAGCCGACGACCTTGCCGTCCTGTTCGATCAGGCTGCCTTCGGCCTGCTTCGGAAACACTACGCCTGCAATCGCGGTCATCGCCAGCGGATAGGCCAGGCCCGTGATCAGGGTGAGCACGACCAGCACGATGATGGCGGGACGAATTTCTTTCAACATGACAGTTCTCCTTAGAGTTTAGTTCTTTCGTCATTCCGAAACGCGGCAAGTACTTCGCGTTCGTCATTCCGGGATGGTGCGTAGCACCAGACCCGGAATCTCGAGATTCCGGGTTCGACGCTTCGCGACGCCCTGGAATGACGAACGTGAGAGTCTTCGCATGACAACCTCAAGCCAGGTGCAACGCCGCGACGACGAGGTCGATGGCCTTGATGCCGATGAAGGGAATGATGATGCCGCCGAGGCCGTAGATCAGCAGGTTACGGCGCAGCAGCGCGCCGGCCCCGATGGCGCGATAGGCCACGCCCTTCAACGCCAGCGGGATCAGCCCGATGATGATAAGTGCGTTGAAGATGATCGCCGACAGGATCGCACTTTGCGGGCTCGCCAGATGCATGACGTTGAGCACGGCGAGTTGCGGATAGAACGCCAGGAACATCGCCGGGATGATGGCGAAATATTTCGCGACGTCGTTGGCGATCGAGAACGTGGTCAGCGCGCCACGCGTCATCAACAACTGCTTGCCGATCTCGACGACCTCGATCAGCTTGGTCGGATTGGAGTCGAGATCGACCATGTTGCCGGCTTCGCGCGCCGCCTGCGTGCCGGTGTTCATGGCAACGCCGACATCGGCCTGCGCCAGCGCCGGCGCGTCATTGGTGCCGTCGCCGCACATTGCGACCAGCTTGCCCTTGGCCTGTTCGTCGCGAATGAGCTTCAACTTGTCCTCGGGCGTCGCCTGGGCCAGGAAGTCGTCGACCCCCGCCTCGGCGGCAATCGCCGCCGCCGTCATCGGGTTGTCGCCGGTAATCATCACGGTGCGAATGCCCATGCGTCGCAGCTCGGCGAAACGCTCGCGGATGCCGCCCTTGACGATATCCTTGAGCTGGACGACGCCGAGCAAACGCCCATCCTTGGCCACCGCCAGCGGCGTGCCGCCGGCCTTTGCAATCTCATCCGAGATCGCCCGAATTTCCCGGGCGACGTCGGAATTGACCGACGGCTGCAACGCGCGGACGGTGTTGCCGGACGCCATGGTTTGCGCGGTGCCGCCACCGACATAATTGAGGATCGCATCGACCGCGCCCTTGCGCACCGACGACGCCCCGGCATCGACGCCGCTCATGCGGGTTTGCGCCGTGAACGGCACGAAGGTCGCGGCAAGCTCCGCCATGTCGCGGCTGCGGATGCCGTATTTCTCCTTTGCCAGCACCACGATCGAGCGCCCTTCGGGGGTTTCGTCGGCCAACGAAGCGAGCTGAGCCGCGTCCGCGAGTTCCTGCTCGGTGACGCCCTGCACCGGACGGAACGCGGTCGCCTGCCGGTTGCCAAGCGTGATGGTGCCGGTCTTGTCGAGCAGCAGCGTATCGACGTCGCCGGCGGCCTCGACGGCGCGGCCCGACATCGCCAGCACGTTGAAGCGCACCAGACGGTCCATGCCGGCAATGCCGATCGCCGACAGCAGCGCGCCGATGGTGGTGGGAATCAGCGTCACGAACAGCGCGACCAGCACGACGACGGAAATCGAACCGCCGGCATAGGCCGCGTAGCTCGGAATCGTGACCGTGGCGAACACGAAGATGATGGTCAGGCCGGCCAAAAGGATGTTCAGCGCTATCTCGTTCGGCGTCTTCTGCCGCTCGGCGCCTTCGACCAGCTTGATCATGCGGTCGATAAAGGTAGATCCTTGGGCGGCGGTGATGCGAACACGGATCCAGTCGGACAGCACCTGGGTGCCACCGGTGACCGCCGAGCGGTCGCCGCCGGATTCACGGATCACCGGCGCGGATTCACCTGTTATCGCGGCTTCATTGACCGAGGCGACGCCCTCGATCACTTCGCCGTCGGAGGGAATGTTGTCGCCGGCCTCGACCAACACGATGTCGCCGACCTTCAGGCTGGTGCCCGATACCAGCCGATAGGTCTTGTCGGATCCCGAAAGCAACTTGGCCTGGCTCTCGGTACGGGTCTTCTTGAGCGATTCAGCCTGCGCCTTGCCGCGGCCTTCCGCGACCGCTTCGGCGAAGTTGGCGAACAGCACCGTGAACCACAGCCACAGGATGATCTGGAAGGTAAAGCCGAGGTTGGCTCCGCCTGTGACGAGATCGCGCAGAAAGATCACCGTGGTCAGGGCTGCGACGATCTCGACCACGAACATCACCGGGTTCTTGATCATCAACCGCGGGTCGAGCTTGGCGAACGCCGAGCCGATGGCGGGAACAACGATCTTCGGATCGAGCATCGCCGAGACCGGAACGCGTTTTTGTAATTTCATGGCTTCCATGGACGTAGCTCCGTAAGAAAAATCGATCAGCGTGCGATCAGAACAAGGTGTTGGCGTTGCCAGCGAGGTGCTCGACGATCGGTCCGAGCGCCAGCGCCGGGAAGAAGGTCAGCCCGCCGATGATCAGGATCACACCGACGACGAGGCCGACGAACAGGCCACCCGTGGTCGGCAGGGTGCCGGCCGACGGCGGGATCGACTTCTTGCCCGCTAATGAGCCTGCCAACGCCATCGCCGGGACGATCATGAAGAAGCGACCGACGAACATCGAGCTGGCCAGCGTCAGATTGTAGAAGAAGGTATTGCCGGAAAGGCCGCCGAAGGCCGAGCCGTTATTGCCGGTCGCCGAAGTGAAGGCATAGAGCACCTCGGTAAAACCATGCGGGCCGGCATTGGCCATCGAAGCCACCGCCGACGGCAGCACGACCGCCACCGCGGTCCAGCCCAGATACATCAAGGGCAGCACCAGGATGGCCAGCATCGCCATCTTGACCTCACGCGCTTCGATCTTCTTGCCGACATATTCCGGCGTGCGGCCGACCATCAGGCCGGCGACGAAGATCGCCAGCACGACGAACAGCAGCATGCCATAAAGGCCGGCGCCGACGCCGCCGATGATGATTTCACCGAGCTGCATGTTGATCAGCGGGATCATGCCGCCCAATGCCGTGAAACTGTCGTGCATCGCATTCACCGCACCACAGGAGGCCGCCGTGGTAACCACCGCGAACAGGCTGGAGGCGACGATTCCGAAGCGAATTTCCTTGCCTTCCATGTTGCCGCCGGTCAGGCCCAGCGCCTGCAGCGCCGAGGTGCCGTTAGCCTCCGCCCAATAGGTGACGGCGACGCCTGTGATGAACAGCACGCCCATCACGGACAGGATCGCCCAGCCCTGACGTTGATTGCCGACCATGCGGCCGAATACGTTGGTCAAGGCAGCACCAAGCGCAAAGATCGAGATCATCTGCACGAAGTTCGACAATGCCGTCGGATTTTCGAACGGATGCGCGGCATTGACGTTGAAGAAGCCGCCACCATTGGTGCCAAGCATCTTGATCGCGACCTGCGATGCGACCGGACCGACCGCGATGGTTTGCTTGGCGCCCTCCAGCGTGGTGGCGTCGACATAGGCGCCGAGCGTCTGCGGAATGCCCTGCCAGACCAGAAACAATGTGTAAGCGACGCAGATCGGCAGCAGCACATAGAGCGTGCAACGCGTCACATCGACCCAGAAATTACCGATCGTCCGCATCGAGGAGCGCGAAAAGCCGCGGATCAACGCCACCGCGAGCGCGATGCCGGTTGCCGCCGACAGGAAATTCTGGTGCGTCAGCCCGAGCATCTGCACGAGATAGGACAGCGTGCTTTCGCCGCCGTAGTTCTGCCAGTTGGTATTGGTGATGAAGCTGATCGCGGTATTGAAGGAGAGGTCTTCGGCAACCGCGGATTGACCCGCCGGATTGAACGGCAATATCGCCTGCAGGCGCATCACCGCATAAAGAATGAGAAAACCGCCAACATGGAACAGCAGCATCGCGACCGTGTAGGTCAGCCAATGCTGCTCGCGCTTCTCATCGACCCCCCCGATCCAGTATAGCCCGGCCTCGACCGGTCGCAGCAGCGGCGAAAGCAACGTGCGCTCGCCATTGAAGACACGTGTCATGTACCAGCCGAGCGGTTTGACCAGCGCGACAACGATCGCACAGAAGAGAAGAATTTGAATCCAGCCAATGACGGTCATCGGAGTATGCCCTAGGGATTTGAGCGGAATAAGTTGCGTGAACGGTCAGAACCGCTCGGGCCGCAGCAGCGCGTAGGTGAGGTAGAACAGCAGGCCTATCGAGACGAGACCGGCGAGTGAATAATCGAAGATCATGGCGGTGCTCCTTCAAAGCCGTTCGCAGGCGTAAGTGTAACCGATCGCCGCCACGAAGAAGCCGAGCCCGAGGGCCAGCATGAAAATATCCAACATGGCATGCTCCTATGCGATGTGATCCGCGGAGCCAAAGAGACCCCGCTGCGTTGGGAGCAGAAGTGCCACCCGGCGCATAGGTTTTCGAGACGATCGCAATGGCGAAATTATAGGAATCCCATAAAGGCCAGGCCCCCGCCTCGCTGCACTTATGAAATTCCTATATTGGACGGCCCGGCTCCATCTCGCTTTCAAATGGCGCTTTATCCATCTTGCGGAGGTGGCTGCCGGTGGCGGCCCTGCCCGATACGAGATGACGCCATGCCACTCCCTTCAGAATCTCTCGATGTACTTGAGCTTGACGACCGGCTTCGCGACGCGAATGCGGTGACGCCAGAGCTCATTGCAACCGTTATTTCGGCAGCGTGCCGGCGTTTCCCCTCAGCGGGACAGGCCGAAAAGACCGCCAAGATCGAGCGGTTGATCGCATCCCAGGCATGGACCGACGCCGTGCTGGCGCTGATCGATCTGGAGCTGCCGCAGTGGCAGATTCGCCGTATCGTTTATGACGAAGGCGAATGGCATTGCGCGCTGTCCCGTGAGCGCGAACTGCCGGAATGGCTCGATCAGTCGATCGAATCCCATCATACGGACCTGCCGTTGGCTATCCTGAGCGCGTTTGTCGATGTCCAGCGCGTCAGCGCCCCATCGACCAGAACCAGCGTTCCCATGGTCCAGCGCGAAGCCGGCGCGCTCTACGAACCGCTTTGCTGCGATAACTTCGCGTAACGCCGCGATATCGCGGGGCTCGAGCTTCGAATTAATGCAACTTCCTCATCCCTCGCAAGAACTGAGATCGACGCAGGTGCTCGTTCGATTTTCACTGCGAATGGCGATTCTCGTCGGCTTCGCCAGCTTCGGCGCTATCGGCTTTGCCCGCAGCCTCGCCGCGCTGCTGTGGATGACCATCGTCCTCAGCGCCGTCGTCGCCGCCATGAAGCGCGAGCGCCCGTTCGACACCATTCTCAATCACTGGGATGAGACGGTTGCCTACACCGCGCTGTTCTGCCTGGTTCATGCCGTCAGCCATCTCGGCTTCAGCGATCTCGCGCCGGCCTAGCAGACGAACCGCGAACATGTTGCTTGCCGGCTCCAGACCTTTACGCCCCCCTTATGAGATCGCGACCGCCTCACTCTCGAATTCATATGCGATCTCCTCGATATCAAATCAATCGCGACACCGCGCGCGACGGCTCTTGCCGCATCGCGCCGGCCAACAGGAGCGTTTGGTGGAAAAGATTGATGAACCGCCATCGTGCACGTCCAACCTTGTCATCGTCGGACGCAACAGCCGGGGCAACTGGGTTGCCCAGGAAAAGAACGGATTATTCGGCGGATTATTCGTCAGCCGCGCGCAGGCGATGAAATATGCGTTGTTCGAAAACGGACATCATCCGGAAACCATTATTCTGACGACCAACATCGTCGAACTCGACATGCATCGCAAAGCGTCGTCCTCCTCGCAGGTGACCATGGATACCGATAGCTCGCTTCAGAGCCGCGCCGCGTAGGCGACCGCACCCCGATCAACTGGAACATCGCCGAGAATACCGCCATGTCAAGACAGCCCCTGCTCTCGCCTCGAGACGAATTGGTCGATACCATGATCAATCTCTCGCATCTGTCGAAATCGCACCGGATCGTCGTCGCCGGAAGCGATAGCGTCGAGCTTTATCTGGCGCTCAGGCGGCGGGGATTCACCTATGGCTCGCTCGCTTCGTCCTGCCGCGGACCCTCCGGCCAGCACTCGGCCGGCCTGATCGCCGGCGACCGCTCCTATCAAGCGATCGAGGCCGCGATCAATCAGATATTCCGGCATCTCTACGCCGCTGCGAGCCTCACGATCTCGATCGAATCGCAGGAGAGCGGCCTCGGCGGCAAAGTAAGCGCAAAACTGCAACAACTCGGATTCCGGATCGAAGCCGGCGCCCGTTGTCATCAGGGCTTTGTGTTGGCGGCGCATCGCGAGGAATTCGGCCAGCACTTCGGCGCCATCGCGAATGTGGCATGACCATGCGCGAGATCAGCTCGGGCGTTAAGCCATCACACTGGCTGGGCGGATATGTCGCCGATCTGCCGACGCCGTTCGACGACGCCGACGAGATCGATTGGCCGGCATTCGAGATGCTGTGTGAGCACCAGATCGGATCGGGCGCGACGGCAATGATCGTCGGCGAGACCATGGGGGAAGCTTCGACCCTCAGCCGGAAAGAACGCGGCGAAATCATCGGCGCCGCCGTCAGGCTGGCGCGCGGGCGGATCGCTGTGATTGCCGGTGCGGGCTCGAATTCCACTGGTCAGGCGATCGAGCTGACCGCGATCGCCGAACGCGAGGGCGCCGATGCGATCATGTCCGTGGTGCCTTACTACAACAAGCCGATGCAGGCCGGCATCCTGGCGCATTTCCAAAGCGTCGCAGCATCGACCCGTCTTCCGATCATCCTGCACGACGTCCCCTCCCGGACCGCGCGCGAGATGTCTGACGAGACGATCATCCGGCTCGCGGAATCGCCGCAGTTTGTCGGCCTGAACGATGCGACTGGGAGCGTGGCGCGGCTGTTTCGCCTGCGGTCCAGGCTTCCGTCAGGATTCCGGCTGACGTGCGGCGGCGACGCGGACGCGCTGCGCTATCTCGCGAGCGGCGGCGACGGCTGCATTTCCGGCATGGCTAATCTGTTCCCCGATCTATGCGACGACATCCACGAAGGCTGCATCATGGGCGATTTAATCTCCTCGCGGGACGTTGCGGCGCGCCTGGCACCGCTTGGTGCGCTGCTCGCGGGGGATTCGCCGGTCGCGGTCCTGAAATACGGCATGGGCCTGCTGGGATTCATGAAGCCGGCGGTCAGATTGCCGCTGGCCGGGCTCAGCGACGACGCGCGAAAAATGGTCGCCCAGGCGATAGCGGCTGTCGCCGAACCGGGGAAAGCTTTTAACGCTCGATCGGCGTGAAGTGATCGTCGTCGATCCGGAGCCAATCGTGGCGAGGTCCACGGATTCGCAGCTCCCGCTCGATGCGGCGAAGTTTTGCTATGGCGATGATCTGCATCATCGCGTCGAACAGCGCCTTCGCGCGGCTGGCGAAGCGATGGACATGATGACGAACGGGCGGTCTCGCGGCTGATCCGAAACGGTAGCCGCCGGTTCGCGCTTTCGAATCGTCCTCCGAAGCGCGATCCAATGTCAGGTCGAACTGCCGATCCCTGGTGAAGGTCAGGCGAATCATCTTGCGTCTCCGTCGCGGCCGATCCGCCGCGTTCTGACCGGAAGATGCGTAAGCACGCATATGAATTCGAGAGGACCGCTCCGGCGACGGCATAGTCGCGATATAGGAACGCCGCGCCACCAGCCTCCTTTATACCATCCCTATGCGATGGCCGGCCGAGCCGCCTCGAATTCATATGCAGTCCGGCCCAAGTATGGATGCGAACGCCGCCAACGGGTAGCGCTCATACAGGACCGGCATTTGCCATGAACGCGATGACTTACAGCGAAGACCTGCTTGGAACGGCGGCCGGACAGAAATTGTCATCGGGGCCGCCGGAGTCCGACGCGCTTCCGAAACTCGAACACGCGGCCACATCCTTTCAACGGCCGGGACCCGACGTCCTGAGCCGGGCCATCGCGGTGGTCTTCATCGGCCGCAACCGCGATGGCGTCTGGGTCGCACGCGACGCGGACGGAAAGTTCGGCGGCCTGTTCTGGCGCAAGAGCGCCGCCCTTCGCTTTGCCAGGGTAAACGCCGCGCCCGCGGGATGCGCCGCGGTGTTTCCGCAGGCTCGTTTCGAACTCGATCTCGGGAATAGCGGCAATCCATTTCCTGGCCATCTCGGCGCCGTTAAACGCTGGCTGATGCGCCCGACGTTGCGGTTGACGGCCATGATCCGAAAATTGGCGCGGTCCCGGAGGCCAATATGACGCTTCTCACCCATGACCACGGCAGCTCGTATTATCCGGTCCGGCGGAACCGAAAGATTGATCGCGCTCAAGCGCCGGCCGACGCGGCGCGCGAAAGCGTGATGCGCCGGTTTTTCAGGTTCGCCGTCACGATTTTCCTGATCACGGCTGTGCTGGCCGCCATCATTGCGCTGAAGACCGAGATATATCTTTCGCATTTTAATCAATGACGCCGCCGGGCGGCATCGCCGGCGCGCACCGTGGCTGACGGGCCCGGTTTCCATCAACGGAGGGATCAGCCACCCCCACGCGGGGAGCGCGGCTGCCCGCCCATTGGCCGGCGGCCTTCTGAGGAAGGCGGTGGCGCACATATGACGCTTCCTACGGTTGCCAGCGTGCCGATTGCGCTTTATCTGGCTCAGGCCGAAACCGTCGTTTGAAGCCTCTCAAGCCGCCGCCCGGGAGATCCGATGTACGCCAGCCACGCAGACCTCTCCACCGCGCTGGATCGCATTCTCAACGCGGCCGCGGACAATTTGCGGATCGCCAAAATCCTGGTTCAACTGGGCCTCGATCCCAACAACATTTCCTACGATGCGATATTCAATCGGCTGCTGGAAATCGTGCTGGCCAATATCACCCTGGCCAATATGTGCGCGCTGGTTGGCGCCATCTTCTTTGTCGCCACCCTGCTGACCCGGACCATGGTGCCGCTGCGTGTTTCCAACATGTTCGGTTGCGCGTTTTTTGCCGGCTTTGGCGTACTCTCAGGGGATATCAAGACCCTGTTATTGTATCTTCTGTTGCTGCCCATCAACGGCCTTCGCCTTCACCAAATGCTCAATCTCGTCAAGAAGGCGCGTAACGCCGCCAAGGGCGATATGTCGATCGAATGGCTCAAGCCATTCATGACCGAGCGAAAATTCCGCAAGGGCGACGTGTTGTTCAAAAGGGACGATCCGGCGCACGAGATGTTCCTGACCGTCACCGGACAATTCCTCGTCACAGAAATCGACGTCGTGGTGCCGCCGGGCCGCTTGATGGGCGAACTCGGTTTCCTGTCACCCAATAATCGGCGCACGGCGACGGTCGAGTGCACCGAAGACGGGCACGTGCTGACCATCACCTATGACAAATTGCTCGAGATCTACTTTCAAGACCCGCAATTCGGCTATTACTTCCTGGTCCTGACCAGCCAGCGCCTGCTGGAGAACATCGCCCGGCTCGAAGCCATCGTGGCGCAGAACAAATCCGCGCCGCCGGCGATCACCGGGAGCGGCACGAACTGAGTGCCGGCGCATCCTTCGCCGCACGAATTCTCGTGTCTTTGGGCCCGGCGCCCATCGGTCTTTCGGCTTGATGCGGCGCCGCTGAACGCGGACCATCCTCGAAAATCGGGGATGGATTGCCGCGGCCTCGGTTACTCCGCCGCCGACCGGAGTTCCGCCTTCTCGGCGCGCGCCGCGCAGAACTTGAATTCGGGAATCTTGCCGAATGGATCGAGCGCCGGATTGGTCAGCAAATTGGCCGCCGCCTCCGCGTAACAGAACGGCATGAACACCATGTTCTCCGGCACGTCGCGGTCGGAACGCACCTTGACCTCGACCGCGCCACGGCGCGTCTCCAGCCGGATGAAATCGCCGGGCCACACCTGCAACCGGCGCATGTCCTTGGGCGACATGAACGCGACCGCCTCGGGCTCGATCTGGTCCAGCACATGGGAGCGTCGGGTCATCGATCCCGTGTGCCAATGCTCCAGCACGCGCCCGGTCGAAAGCACCATCGGATATTCGTGGTCGGGCAATTCGTCGGGCGGCAACACATGCGCCGGCACGATCTTGCCGCGGCCGCTTTCGGTCGGGTAGCCCGTCGTAAAGATGATCTCGTTGCCGGGCAGATGCGGATCGTCGACCGGATAGGTCACCGCGCCCTCGCGCACCAGCCGCTCCCAGGTGATGTTCTTCAGCGACGGCATCACCTGCGTCATCTCGGTAAAGACGTCGGCCGGCCCCTCGTAGCGCCAATCAAGACCCATCCGTCTGGCGATCTCCTGGATGATCCACAAATCCTGCCGCGCGTCGCCGGGCGGCTTGATCACTTCGCGCGCCAGCTGCACGCGCCGATCGGTGTTGGTGAAGGTGCCGGACTTCTCCGCAAAGGCCGACGCCGGCAGGATGACGTCGGCGTGGAACGCGGTCTCGGTGACGAACAAATCCTGCACCACCAGATGATCGAGCTTGGCCAGCGCCTGGCGCGCATGCTGCAGGTCGGGATCCGACATCGCCGGATTCTCGCCCTCGATATACATGCCGGTGATCTCGCCGGCATGGATCGCAGTCATGATCTCGACCACCGTGAGCCCGCGCTCCGGATCGATCTGCTGGTGCCACAGATGCTCGAACGGCTCGCGCAGATCGGTGCGTCCGACCGGCTGGTAATCCGGCAGGAACATCGGGATCAGGCCGGCATCGGAAGCCCCCTGCACGTTGTTCTGGCCACGCAGCGGATGCAAGCCGGTACCGGGCCGGCCGATCTGTCCCGTGATCAAGGCCAGCGCGATCAGGCAGCGCGCGTTATCGGTGCCGTGCACATGCTGGCTGATGCCCATGCCCCAGAAGATGATCGAGGCCCGCGAGCGCGCATACATCCGCGCCACTTCACGCAAGGTCTCGGCCGGGATGCCGCAGATCGGTTCCATCTTCTCCGGCGAGAATTCCTGGATGCGCTCGGCGAGTTCGTCGAAGCCCTCGGTATAGCCCGCGATATATTGCTGGTCGGTCAGTCCCTCGGTGATGATGGTATTCAGCATCGCGTTCAGCATCGCAACGTCGCTGCCGGGCTTGAACTGCAAATGCTTGTAGGCGTGGCGCGACAGCGTCTGCCGCCGCGGATCCATCACGATCAGCTTGGCGCCGCGCTGGGCCGCGTTCTTGATGAAGGTCGCCGCCACCGGATGGTTCACGGTCGGATTGGCGCCGATCACGATAATGACTTCGGCATCCATCGCCGCCGAGAATGGTGCCGACACCGCGCCCGAATTGAGCCCCTCCATCAACGCCGCCACCGACGAGGCGTGGCACAGCCGCGTGCAGTGGTCGACATTGTTGGAGCCAAAGCCGGTGCGGACCAGTTTCTGGAACAGATAGGCTTCCTCATTGGAGCCCTTGGCCGAGCCGAATCCGGCCAGCGCCCTGGGGCCCTTCTCGTCGCGGATCTTGACTAGACCCTTGGCGGCGATATCGAGCGCCTCGTCCCAGGAGGCTTCGCGGAAATGCGTGAACGGATTGGCCGGATCGACCTGATCGTTGGAATCCTTTTTCGCATTCGGCAGCCGCACCAGCGGCTTGGTAATACGATGCGGATGATGGATGTAATCGAAGCCGAAGCGGCCCTTGACGCAGAGCCGGTTGTGGTTGGCCGGACCGTCGCGGCCCTCCGCATAGATCACCTTCTCGTCCTTGACCTGATAGGTGACCTGGCAGCCGACGCCGCAAAACGGGCAGAGCGAATCCACCTTGCGGTCGGGATAGGTGACGCGGGTCTGGTTCTCGTCCAGCATCACCGATGGCATCAGCGCGCCGGTCGGACAGGCCTGCACGCACTCGCCACAGGCCACGCAGGTCGATTCACCCATCGGATCGTCGAAATCGAACACGATCTTGGCGTCATGGCTGCGATAGGCCATGCCGATGACGTCGTTGACCTGCACCTCGCGACAGGCGCGCACGCACAGGCCGCACTGGATGCAGGAATCGAGATTGACGCGCATCGCGGGATGGCTGGCATCGCCCTCCCAGCGCTCCGCCGCCGGGAACCGGCTTTCGGTCACCTCGATTTTTTCGGCCCAGTGCCAGAATTTGGACTCCGGATCGTGCGAGGTAGCGCGCGCCGGCTGGTCGGCGACCAATAACTCCATCACCATTTTCTGCGCCGCGACGGCGCGGGCGCTCTCCGATTTGACTTTCATGCCGACGCTTGGCGTGCGCTTGCAGGAGGCCGCCAGCACACGTTCGCCTTCGATCTCCACCATGCAGGCACGGCAATTGCCGTCGGGCCGATAATCCGGCTCGGGCGAATAACACAGATACGGGATCTCACGACCCTGGCGTTTGGCGACCTGCCAGATGGTTTCGCCCGCGTCGGCTTCGACCTGCTTGCCGTCGAGTTCGAAATTGATCTTGGTCATTCCGCGGCTTCCTTGGGAAGGAACTCTTCCGGAAAATACTTAATCACTGTCGTCAGCGGATTCGAGGCCGCTTGGCCAAGACCGCAGATCGACGCATCGCGCATCGCCTGACTCAATTCGTCGAGCAGTTCCCGGTTCCAGACCGGCTTCTGCATCAGCAGCGCCGCCTTCTGGGTACCGACCCGGCATGGCGTGCACTGACCGCAACTCTCATCCTCGAAGAAACGCATCAGGTTCAGCGCCGCGCCCTTCACGCTGTCCTGCTCGGACAGGATGATGACGGCGGCCGAACCGATAAAGCAGCCGTATTTCTCCAGCGTGCCGAAATCGAGCGGGATGTTGTCCATCGCTGCCGGCAGGATGCCGCCGGAGGCACCCCCCGGCAAATAGGCGTGAAACACATGGCCATCGGCGATGCCGCCGCAGAATTCGTCGATCAGTTCGCGCACCGTGATGCCGGCGGGGGCGAGTTTCATGCCGGGGTTCTTGACGCGGCCCGATACCGAATAAGAGCGCAGGCCGTGACGGTCGTTGCGGCCGTGGCCCTTCCACCATTCCGCGCCCTTCTCGACGATGTCGCGCACCCACCACAGCGTCTCGATATTGTTGATCAGGGTCGGCAGGCCGAACAGACCGACCTGGAACGGATATGGCGGCTTGTGCCGGGGCAAGCCGCGCTTGCCTTCCAGGCTCTCCAGCAGCGAGGATTCCTCGCCGCAGATGTAAGCGCCGGCACCGCGGCGCATGTGCAGCGTCGGTCCGCCCGGCGGCAGCTTGGCGATCTCGCGCTCGAGAATTTCGCGCGACGCCGGATATTCGTCGCGGAGATAGATATAGACGTCGGTCGCTTCGACCACATGCGCGCCGATCAGCATGCCCTCGAGAAAGCGATGCGGATCGGTTTCGAGGTAATAGCGGTCCTTGAAGGTGCCGGGCTCCCCCTCGTCGCCGTTGATCGCCATCAGCCGCGGGCCAGGCTCCCCCAGCACCGAGCGCCATTTGCGCCCCGTGGGGAAACCGGCGCCGCCAAGCCCACGCAAACTGGCGTCGTCGAGCGCTTTCAGCAGATCTTCCTTCGGCAGATTGCCGGAGCGGACGCGCGCCAGCAGCTTGTAGCCGCCGCCGGCAATGTAGCTGTCGTAATCTACATATTCGGGCAGATGCGCGTGGGTGTCGCCGCTTTTCGCCGCCGCCAGCACGTTGGCGACCGTGGCGTGGTCGACGAAGTGGTGACCGACCTCGGCCGCCGGCGCGGTGTCGCAGCGGCCGACGCAGGGCGCGCGCACCACGCGAATGCCCGGGCCGGCGCGATCCTGCAATTCGTGCAGCAGCTTTTCCGCGCCAAGCATCGCGCAGGTCAGGGAATCGCAGACCCGGATGGTCAACGGCGCGATATCCGGCTCGCCTTCCTTCACGATGTCGAAATGCGCGTAGAAGGTCGCGGTCTCGAATACTTCCGCAAAGGACAACTTCATCTCATCGGCCAGCGCCGCCAGATGAGCTGCGGAAATCTGACGATATCGATCCTGGATCAGATGCAGATGTTCGATCAGGAGATCGCGGCGCCGCGGCCGGTCGCCGAGCAGAAGTTCGATCTCGTGCGCGGCGGTCGGATCGACCTGGCGCCCCTTTGGGGTCGATCTCGCCCGCTTGCGTCCCTCGCCCGGGTGCTCGAACGGGCGGACCTGCTGCACATCATGAACCATCGAAAGTCCCGTTTTCCCGAGCGACTCAGTCACTGGCATGCCAGATGCCAAGGATTAGTATAGGAGTTCGTCGAACGGGATCAAAGCACAAAACGCCAGCGCGGACCTACCCGGTTCGTCGGTCGGCAAACGAGCAGGCCGTTGCTGTCCTCCGCCGGCGGCGTCACAAACCCGGGCGAAGCTGCCATCGTAACGCCCCGGCCTCACGAGGAGGCCGGGTCCGATTGCGGCGAAGCGGAACCCTATTGGAACAGCTTCATCGAGTTGATGAGGGTCTGCACCACGCCGAACACGAGCGGGATGCCGACGAAGCCCCATGCGAGCACGAGTTGCAGCGTCGTGGTTTCCTGATGTTCCGTATCCATGACCGATCTCCCCTTATGCCCGGGCAGCGACCGGGGTGGGCGCATTTGCGCTGCCCGGTTCGGTGCCGCGATTGTCGTTGGCCTTCATGTGGAAGCGAGCGTCAACCGCCTTCACGAAGTAGTTGCAGATGAAGCCGATCACCAGCAGGCCGGCCATGATGTACATGGTGGTGTTGTAGGCCTGCGCCTTCGGCACGCCATGCGTGACGTTGTACTCGCGGATATAGTTGACGAGCACAGGCCCGAAGATGCCGGCCATCGACCAGGCCGTCAGCAGCAGGCCGTGGATGGCGCCGACATAGCGGGTGCCAAACATGTCGCGCAGGTAGGCAGGGACCGTGGCGAAGCCGCCGCCATACATCGAGATGATGACCAGGAAGCAGACAACGAAGCCAACCACGCTACCGGCCGAACCGGTGTAAGGCACCGTGCAATACAGCGCGAAACCGAGCACCATGAACACGAAGTAGGTGTTACGGCGGCCGATGTAGTCGGAGATCGACGCCCAGCCGAACCGGCCGCCCATGTTGAACAGGCTCATCAGGCCGACGAAGCCTGCCGCCGCGATTGGCGTGATGTGGCCCGGGAACATTTCCTGGCTCATGGCGGATGCCTGTCCGAGCACGCCGATGCCGGCGGTCACGTTGAGGCAGAGCACCCACCAGATCAGCCAGAACTGCGGCGTCTTCAGTGCATCGTAGACGAAGACGTCGTTTCGGGTGATCAGGCCCTTCGATTCAGTCGGCGCGACATAGCCGGCCGGCTTCCAGCCCGCCGCCGGCACACGCACGATGATTGAGCCGACCACCATGAAGAAGAAATAGACGACGCCGAGCACGATAAAGGTCTCGGCAACGCCGATATGGCTTGCGGTGTTGAATTTGCTCATCAGCCACACCGAGAGCGGTGATGCGATGAAGGCGCCGCCGCCGAAACCCATGATCGCCATGCCGGTTGCCATGCCCGGGCGATCCGGGAACCATTTGATCAGGGTCGAGACCGGCGAGATGTAGCCGATGCCGAGCGCGATGCCACCGAGCACGCCGTAGCCCAGATAGATCAGCCAGAGTGCGTGAGCATAAACGCCGATCGCGGAGATGAAGAATCCACCGGCCCAGCAACATGCGGCGGTGAACATCGCCTTGCGCGGGCCACCTTCCTCAACCCAGCGGCCGAACACCGCCGACGAAACGCCCAGGAAGAAGATGGCGATCGAGAATATCCAGCCGAGCTCGGTGAGTTTCCAGTCATCCGGTGCCGATTGGCTGATGCCAATCAGCTTCGTCATCGGCAGGTTGAAAACGCTGTAGGCGTAGGCCTGACCGATACACAGATGCACGCACAGCGCCGCTGGCGGCACCATCCACCGGCTATATCCCGGTTTCGCAATCGTATGATCGCGATCAAGAAACGATAAGGCACCCATCACTTTTCCTCCCCTGCAGCCACCCTTTGCGGGTGTGTCTACCGTGCGCGATCCCGTCCTCAGCCCATCACGCTGGGCAGCCGCCACATTGCTGCCCCGCACCATTTTTGAAATGCGCCAGGATCGCTAAGCGCATTCAAAGAATTCCAACCCCCGACACAACGCGATATGCCCGCCAGATGCGGCCGGCCCCGGTTTGAAAGTGTCGCATTCCCAACGCGCGCCCTGTCACAGGCACGATCAAACCTCCGAGTCCCCGCGGAGAAGCCCGATTGGGACAGAAGCCAGAGCGGGTGTCGATAGGCAAAAGGTAGATATCAGCAAACTAAGATTGATTGGCAGAACCGAACGGCCGATTTGATTTCTCTATCAGGAACACGATCCGGCGCTCGGCGCGCTCGGTTATCTCGACCTTGTCGCCGGTCTCCCGGATCAGATTCGGGATATCGATCACCGAGAGCGGATCGCTGCAGTGCACTTCCAGAAAATCGCCCGCCGATACCGACTTCAACGCCTTCCGGGTCTTCAGAGCCGGCAACGGACATTTAAGTCCGGTGAGATCGAGTTTTGTCGTGGCCATGGTCCGAACATGGCGAACGTCGCCCGCATCGTCAACGGGCGGAGATTCCGTCGGACCGGGTTTCAGTCAGATCAGGCTCGCATAGCTCAGAAACCCGACGGTCTGTCCCGGTTCGACCCGAATGATCTCCTCGCCGAGCTCGACCAGACCATCGGTATCGACCAGCGACGACAACAGTCCGGCGCCCTCGCGGGGAAACTTGATCGCCTCGAGCCCGCCGTTCTCGTTTCTGCGCAGACTGACCCGGACATATTCACGGCGGGCGATTTTCTTCCTGTAGCTGAAGCCGGCGCGCACCGGCATCGGCAGCAGCGGCTGTTGCAGCGCGCCCGATAACGCCAGCACCGTCGGCCGCACCACATGCACAAAGGTGACAAAACTCGCCACCGGATTGCCCGGCAATCCGATGAACGGGGTGCCACCGATAATTCCCATCGCGACGGGACGTCCGGGCTTGATCGCCATCCGCCACAGCACCAGCTTGCCGACGCTCTCGACGCCGGCCTTGACGTGGTCTTCCTCACCGGTCGACACGCCGCCGGTGGTCAGGATCAGATCGTGGTCCGCGGCGACCTTTTTGAGCGCATCCGCCAGCGATGCACGATCGTCCCTGATAATGCCGAGATCGCTGACGTCGCAGCCGAGCCGCGCCAGCATTGCCATCAGCATGAAGCGGTTTGAATCGAATAGTTGCGCCGCGGCACGATGGCCGCCCGGCGATACCAGTTCGTTGCCGGTGGAAAACACCGCGACGCGAAGGCGCCTGACGACATCCAGCTGCGTCAACCCAAACGCGGCCGCGAGCGCGACATCCTGCGGCCGCAGGCGCTGGCCCGCGAACAACGCGGCATGCCCGACGGCAACATCTTCACCGGCCGGGCGAACATTGGCGCCGGACCGCAATCCGGCCGGCAGCACCACCTTGCCGTCATCCTCGAGCCGCACATCCTCCTGCATGAATACCGTATCGGCGCCGTCAGGCATTGGCGCGCCGGTGAAGATCCGCATCGCCTGCCCCGGCTGGATCGCTCCGCTCGCCGCCGCGCCGGCCTGAACCCGGCCCGTCACGGTCAATGCCTGCGCCTGGCCTTGCGGAAGATCGCGGCTCGCCACCGCATAACCATCGACCGCCGAATTGGTGAATGGCGGCAGCGGCAGCGGCGCGGCAATTTCGCGCGCGAGAACGCGCCCATCGGCCTGCATGAGGCCTACGGTTTCGATATCCCGCACCGGCGTGACGCGCGCGGCGATGATACCGACGGCTTCATCGACCGACATCATCGGTCCGCCGAAGGCAAAGCAATCATCTGACAATTGCGCCATGTGGGCTTCAGCCCTCGCTCAAGCTTCTCGCCAGCACCTGTTCGACCGGGATCGCCGAGCGCTGCATCAAGGCGGCGATGGCCTCGATATCATCGAGATGGGCTACCGGCAGCGTGGTTTCAACCACCGCATCGGTCGCGATGCCGACGATATCAGGGTCACCTGTGAACAATAGCGGCTTGTCGTTGGCGATCCGATGCACCTCTATCTTGCGATGCGGCTCGCGCTTGAAGCCTTCGATCACCACGAGATCGACCCGCGACATCTTGCTCAGCAGTTCCGGCAACCGCGGCTCGCCGGCGCCACGCAATTCATGCATCAGCGCCCAGCGCCGGGTGGAGGACACCAGCACTTCGGTCGCGCCGGATTGGCGGTGGATCCAGGAATCCTTGCCGGGGACGTCGACATCGAATTCGTGGTGGGCATGCTTGATGACGGAGACGCGCAGGCCCTGGCCCAGCAAATGCGGGATCACCCGCGACAGCAAGGTGGTCTTGCCGGCGCCGCTCCATCCCGAGAGGCCAATCACATTCATCTTGCGCTCCGGAACCACAACCCACCGTCATTGCGAGGAGCGCTAGCGACGAAGCAATCCAGTCTTTCTCGGTGGCTCTGGATTGCTTCGCGGCGCTCGCAATGACGAGCTTGGCGACATTTCGTTTATTTACGCTGAAATCCTTTATATCGGCTGACACGGCTTGTCATGCTAACCTGCCGACATGATGAAAATCGAAAAAACGCCGGTTCCCCTGATCGTGCCCAATCCCGGGGATCCGCGGCTGACCGAACGGGTCGCCGGGACCGATCAGGCCGGCGCATCGGTCGAGATCAAGGTTCCCGTCGAGCGGCCGCTGACGCTGTATCTGAACGCGCAGGAGATCGTCACCATGATGACGATCGGGGACTATCCGGAATATCTCGCGCTCGGCTATCTGCTCAACCAGAATATGCTGAAATACAACGACGTCGTCACCGAGGTCGAATATGACGACGATCTGCAGGTCGTGGTGGTGCGCACCGATCACCACACCAATTTCGAAGCCAAACTGAAGAAGCGCACCCAGACCTCGGGCTGCGCGCAAGGCACCGCGTTCGGCGACCTGCTGGAAGCGGTGGAAAGCGTGGCCCTTCCGCAAGCCGAACTGCGTACCTCCTGGCTCTACCAGATGACGCATACCATCAACACCATGCCGTCGCTGTATCTCGAGGCCGGCGCGATCCATGGCTGCGTGTTGTGCAAGGAGGGCACGCCGGTCTGCTACACCGAGGACGTCGGCCGTCACAACGCCGTCGACAAGATCGCAGGCTGGATTTATCGCCACGGCGTCGATCCCGGCGACAAGATCCTCTACACCACGGGCCGGCTCACCTCCGAGATGGTGATCAAGACGGTGCGGATGGGCATTCCGATCCTGATTTCACGTTCCGGCTTCACCGCCTGGGGCGTCGATCTGGCGCGGCAGGTCGGCCTGACCCTGGTCGGACGCGCGCGCGGCAAACGCTTCATCGCGCTCGCGGGCCAGCAGCGCATCGTCTACGATCAGAATCTCGCGTTCGTCGAAGAGGAATCCGTGCGGCACAAGCGCAAGGGTGAAGACCGTGACGAATGAACTGATCGGCGTGCTGCTCGCCGGCGGACTGGCGCGGCGAATGGGCGGCGGCGACAAACCGATGCGCCAGATCGGCGGCCGCACCATCCTTGAGCGCGTCATTACCCGGCTGAAGCCGCAATGCGACGAACTCATTCTCAATGCCAATGGCGACCCGGCGCGTTTTGTGAGCTTCGGATTGCCTGTCATTGCGGACAATGTGGAGAATTTTCCGGGCCCGCTGGCGGGCATTCTCGCCGCACTGGATTGGACTGCGGCCCATCGCCCCGGGATTTCGCGGGTGTTCAGCGCGGCGGCGGATTGCCCGTTCCTGCCGCGCGATCTGGTCGCGCGCTTGACCGAGGCGCTGGTGAACGAGAACGCCCAACTCGCCGTCGCCGCCTCCGACGGACAGTCGCATCCGGTGATCGGATTATGGAGCGTCGCCTTGCGCGATGAGCTTCGCCACGCGCTGGTGCACGAGGATATCAGGAAGATCGACCGCTGGACCGCCCGCTACAAACTCGCCACCGTGACCTGGCCGACCGAGCCACTCGATCCGTTCTTCAATGCCAACACCATGGACGACATTGCGGAGGCAGAGCGGCTGGCGGCGCTCGACGGCGGTTAGAGCCTTATCGGTTCCGCACCACGGAACGTCAGTGCATCCCAAGCACATGCGGGAGCCACAGCGTCAGCGCGGGCCAATAGGTCACGATCCCGAGGAACACCAGCATGGTGAGCAGCCATGGCATGACGGCCACGGCCAGGTCGGTGATGCGCATGCCGGCTATCATCGATGCGACATAGAGGTTGAGACCGACCGGCGGGTGGCAAAGCCCGACTTCCATATTGACGTCGATCACAATGCCGAAATGGACCAGATCGATACCGAGTCGCTTCGCGGCCGGTGCGAGAATCGGCGCCATGATCAGGATGATCGACGTCGGCTCCATGAAATTGCCGGCCAGCAGCAGCAACACGTTGACGAGCAGAAGGAAGCCGACCCAGCCGAGATCCTGAGCCGTGATCCAGTTGGCAAGCGCCGAGGGAATATTCTCGTTGCTGAGAACGAACGAAAACAATACGGCGTTGGTCACGATATAGAGCAGCATCGCACTGGTGTTCGCCGCCCTCAGCAATACGCGCGGCACGTCCTTGAAATCGAGAGCCTTGTATACGAACACCGATATGAAAAACGAATAGACCGCGGCCATGGCGGCGGCTTCCGTCGCCGTGAACAGGCCGCTATAGATGCCGCCGATGATGATGACGACCAGCATCAGCCCCCAGAGGCTTTCCTTGAAGGCGTACCAGCTTTCGGCCCAGCTCGCCTTCTTCATCCGCGGATAGTCGCGCTTTTTGGCCAGAAACCATGTGACCACGCACAGCATGATCGTCAGCAGGATGCCGGGCAGCAGGCCAGCCACGAACAGCGCGCCGATCGATGTGTTGGTGGAAATCGCGTAGATGATCTTCGGGATCGACGGCAGCATCAGGATGCCGAGCGAGCCGGCCACCGTGATGATGCCGGCGCCGAATCGCATCGGGTAGCCGTTCCTCACCATTTCCGGCAGCACGATCGCGCCGATCGCCGCGACCGTAGCCACGCTCGATCCGCACACCAGCGCAAACATCGAGCATGCCACGATGCCGGCCAGTCCCAGGCCGCCATGCCAGTGCCCGATCAGGGAGGTCGCGAAGTTGATCATCCGCCGTGCGACACCGCCATGGGTCAGGAAGTTGCCGGCCAGAATGAAGAACGGGATCGCCATGATCTCGAAGCTTTCGATGCCGGTGAACAGCTTCATCGACACCGCTTCGATCGGGACCGCGGTCAGGGTGAACATGAACGTCAGGACGGTGAGGCCAAGCGCGATCGAGACCGGGATGCCGGTCAGCATCAGCGCGATCAGCAGCGCAAAGATCGTGCCCGCACGCAGCGCCGGCGGCAACACGATGAAGCCGGCCTTCTCGCCGAGGCAGACCGCAAAGATCAGGATCGGCGCCAGGATCAGGATCAACGCCAGCACGCTCACCTTGCGGCTGTCGGCCTCCTTGGCGGAGCCCGCCGACGGGTGCAAGTCCGGAACATCGGCGTCGATGCCATCCACATGCGCTTCATTGTGGTGCGGCAATTCGCCGGTCCAGTAGTAGGACCACGCCACCTGGAGGAAGCGGAAGCACATCAGGCCGGAACCGAGCGGGATCGCCAGGTAGACGATCCACATCGGCGCTTCGAGATCGTTCGATTGCTGGCCGGTCCTGAACATTTCGGACACGAACGAGCCGCCGAATGTCGCGATCATGCCGGTGAAAAATGCGCCACACAGCAGGCTGAACAGGATGACTTGTCTGCGCGATCTTACCGGCACCCGGTTGACGAGCAGGTCGATGCCGACGTGGATGCCGGTGCGCACGCCGTAGGCGGCGCCGAACTTGGCCATCCAGATGAACATGTAGATGCAGAGTTCCTGCGCCCACGACAGATCGAGGCCGGAAAGAAACGAATAGATGTCCTTGAAAATCCAGGGCAGCAAAGGCAGGCCGCGCGCGGCCGCCCATTTCGATATGTCGATCGACAGGCCGGTGCCGTAGCGGTGCAGCACGGCGACGAAGATCAGCGCGGTCGCCGCCGCAATCAGGACTGCGATCAGCCACTCTTCCAGATGGTCGAGCCCTCGATTGAGTGCGTTAAGCAAGTAAGTCCCCCTCGTCTCAAACCGAAACGGCCGAGAGTGCGATCACTCTCGGCCGCGTTGTTTTTGTGATGCGACCGCCAGCGGTCAGTTCATCTTGATGTCAAGTTCCTTGCCGAGCAGATCGAGCACCTCCTGCCCGACGCGGCCCTTGGCCCAGGCGTAGGTCGGGCGCATCGCGGTTTGCCAGGCCTTGCGCTGATCGTCGGTGAGATAATGCAGCGTGGTCTTGCCGGACTTCTTGATCTCGGCCAGCGCATCCTCGTTTTCCTTGACCGCGATCGAGTTGGTGTAGTCGGTGGCCTCATCCATCGCCTTGTCGAGCTGCTGGCGGATGTCGGGCGGCAATCCGCTCCAGAACTTGGAGTTGACGATCACGGCGTATTGCAGGTGAGCGTGGTAGGAGACCGTAATGTCCTTCTGCACTTCATAGAACTTCTGGGTCAGATAGTTCGAAGGGGTGTTCTCGCAACCGTCGACCACGCCCGTCTGCAGCGCTTGATAGACTTCCGAGAACGCCATGATCTGCGGAATCGCCCCGATGTCGCGGAAATACCGGTCGGCGATCTTGGAACCGGAGATGCGGACCTTGAGCCCCTGGAAATCCGCCGGCATCAACAGCGGACGGTTGGCCGAAGTCATGTGGAAGCCGTTATCCCAATAGGCGAGGCCGGTGATGCCCTTGGCCTCGAGCTTCTGGAACAGCCACTTGCCGACCGGGCCCTTCA
Organism: Bradyrhizobium sp.; assembly: GCA_039935075.1. Classification (GTDB taxonomy): domain Bacteria; phylum Pseudomonadota; class Alphaproteobacteria; order Rhizobiales; family Xanthobacteraceae; genus Bradyrhizobium. The sequence goes on along the minus strand of JBDTKZ010000079.1, from coordinate 13,201 downwards.
TCGCCTTGGTATAGGTGTCTTCATCCTTGAACAGCCAGGGCAGATCGAGCGCCTCGAACTCCTTGACGCCGAGGGGAGCGAATTTCGCGGTCGACGGCGCCAGCATCTGCACCGAGCCGAGTTGCAGAGCCTCGATCTCTTCCTTGTCCTTGTACAAGGAGGAGTTCGGGTAAATCTCGACCTTGACCTTGCCGTTGGTGTACTTCTCGGCCAATTCCTTGAACTTCAGCGCGCCTTTGCCCTTCGGCGTGTCCTCGGCGACGACATGGCTGAACTTGATGACGATCGGGCTCTGGGCCATGGCGATTGCCGGAGCCACCAGAACCGCGGCGGAGACGGCCGCCGCCAAAATCAGTTTATGCATGAGATTCCTCCTCCAAACCGGCGCTGAGGCCTTCTGTCGAGGCCTTCGCTCGGCTGGGTGTTGCACTAAGCCGCCATTCCAACAACTAGACCAAAGCCGGATTGGCACGGCCAACGTCAACCGGGCACAACGACGCATGCGTCGTTTGCGGCCGACCGGGACGTGACGCGGGAGGTGTTTCAGGCCTTTCGTTGCGCCACCATAAACAGGCGCCGGAACGGAAACAGCGTTTGGCCCGCTGAATTCCGCGGATAGGCCTTTGCGATTCGTTCGCCATAGGCCGCCTCGAACGCTGCTTTCTCGTCGCCCTGGAGGACGTCGAGATATCGCATCAGCCAGGTGCCCTTGGTCCATTCCTTGACCGGATTCTCGCTGTCCAGCACCTGAAGATATTCGGTCTCCCATATATCGAGATTGGCAGATTGTCGCGCGAGCAGGTCATGATAGAATGCAGGCTGCTGGACCGGCGGCGGCGTCACCAGATGTTCCACTCTCGCGCGCCACGGTCCATTCAGCGCCGTTTCCGCGATCAGGGTATGCGACAGCGCCTCGAAATTACGCGGCATCTGCACGGCGAGAATTCCACCCGGTGCGACCAGTTCCAGCAATGACGGAAACAGCCTGTCATGACCGGGCAGCCAATGCAGCGCCGCATTGGAGTAAATCAGGTCATAGTGCCGCGCCGGGTGCCATGACCCCAGATCGGCATGCTGCCATTCGACCTCCGGCGCTTCCTTCTTGCCGGTGGCGACCATTTCGGCCGAACCTTCAACGGCGGTGACGGCGGCGGCCGGCCATCTTTCCTTGATCATTTTGGTGACGTTACCGGCGCCTGCGCCGAGGTCGGCAATGCTCCGCACCGGGAAATCCGGAATGCGCATCAGAAGATCAAGCGCCGGCCTCAGCCTGTGCCCGGAAAATTTCAGATACTGTTGCGGATTCCATGCCATCTTCGATATTCCTTGATTTCCGCCCGAAGCCGCACCGAACCACTGACGGTGCGCCATTTCAAGAGATCCTGCGGAGAAAATTCAGAACTGCGGAGCCAAACGCGCAGCGTCAATCCCGGATACTGGCGCTAGACAGAGCATTTTCCCAGATTTGACACGAACGCCCACGGCCGGCATGACAAAACCAAGAGAAAGACAACAAACATGGATCTTCAGCTCAAATCCAAAACCGCCGTCGTGTCCGGAGCCAGCATCGGTATCGGCCGCGCCGTCGCCAAGGGGCTCGCGCGCGAGGGCGTGCGGGTCGTTGCCTTGGCGAGGCGGCAAGATCTGCTGGAACAGCTTGCGCAAGAGGTGCGAGCGGAAAACGGCGGAGAGGTGATTCCGCTGGTCCAGGACATCATGGAGAAAGACGCAGCGAAGACGCTGGCGGCGAAGGCATTGGCCGAACTCGGTCACGTCGACATCCTCGTCAACAACGCCGGCGGCAGCCGGCCATTGCCGATCGATGCGCCCGACAGCGCCTGGGACGAGGCCATCGAACTGAATTTCACCCGCTACCGGCAGGTCACCCACGCGCTGCTGCCGCAGATGATCAAGCAAGGATGGGGGCGCATCGTCAACATCACCGGAAAATCCGAACCCGAGGGCCTCAACGCCGCGTTCGCCGCCAAGGCCGCCGTCCACGCCTGGGCCAAGGGATTGTCGCGCGAAATCGGCGAGCACGGCATCACCGTCAATTGCATTCCGCCCGGCCGGATCATGAGCGAGCAGATCCGCCGCAACTACCCGGAAGATTATCGCAAGCAATTCGCCGAGGAGGAAATACCGGTCGGCTATTGGGGCGAACCGGAAGACCTCGCCGCGCTGGTGGTGTTTCTCGCCTCGCCGCTCGCGCGCTACATCACCGGCGCGGTGATCCCCGTCGATGGCGGGCTTCGCCGCTACCAGTTCTAGGAAATCTTTATTCTCAGGCCGGCCTGAATCCCGCCTGCGTCAGCGCTGCGCGGGCTTCGTCCGACGCCAGCGCGTCGAAAAAGGCCTGCACCGCCGGGCGTTGTTTGCGCGCCGTCACCAGCGCGAAATCATAATGCTCTTCCGCCAGCGGGATGAAGCCGAGGTCGGCAGCATGCGCGACCGGCGCTATCGTCATGCCCCAGTCGGCGCGATGCTGCGCCACCGCGGCGGCAACCGCGTTGTGCGAGCGCGGTTGATTCCAGTAGCCGTCGGGCCGCGCCTCGCCGAGCAGCCGGTCGATCAGGATGCGGGTGCCCGCGCCCTGATTGCGGTTGACCATGATGCAGGCGGGATCGGCCAGCGCCGCGCGCACCGCATCCTGCGCGCTCAAGCCTTCGAAACGCGGATCATCCTTGCGGAACACGATGCCCTGCATCCGCCGCCAGCCCGGCAGCAGTTCGAGGCCGGCGCCGAGAAACGGCGTGTTGTAGGTCTCGGTCCGCTCATCGAACAAATGGATCGGCGCGAAATCGCATTCGCCGCGCTTGGCCGCCGCGAGCCCGCCGAGGCTGCCGACCGCTATCGATCGCACCAGCAAACCGGCGCGCGCCAGTGGCGCGGTGACCAGATCAAGCCCGGTGCAATGACTGCCGACGATCACCAGATCCGGCACCCGCACATGCGGCGTGAACAGCGTCACCTCGGCTTCGGTACCCGCCGGCATCTGGTCGGCCAACGCATCGATCCGCAGGAAACCGTCGGCCTGCGCGAAAGACGTGATCGCACCCGAGCCTTTTCCGGTGGGATAGGCGATCAGGCCGTCATCGCCCTCGACCAACGACACCATGACGAATTCAGTACGCCCCAGTTCGGACGCGATCCGCACCGGGACTTTCGCGCTCACCTTGGCGTCGGAACGTGGCGGCAGTCCCGCCATCCGCCGCAGCACCGGCACGATCATGTCGTGGAAGGTGAACATCGCCGAGGTCGGAAAGCCCGGCAGGATGATTACCGGCTTGCCGTCACAGACCGCGAGGCACAACGGCTTGCCCGGCTTCAGCGCGATGCCATGGGCGAGGATGCCGGGCTTTCCCAGCCGCGCGATAATGCGGTGAGAAACATCGCCGGCGCCCTTTGAGGTGCCGCCCGACAACACCAGCATGTCGCTGACCGCCAGCGCTTTGCGCATCGCGGATTCGAGTTGTTCTTCGTCATCGGGAATGGCGCCGAGGAACGCCGCCTCGCCGCCATTCTCCGAGATCGCCGCGGTGACGATCGCCCCATTGGTGTCGTAGATCGCCGCGGGCCGTAATGGTCCGCCGGGCTGCACCAGTTCATCTCCGGTCGAGAGCACCGCGACGCGCGGCCGGCGCACCACCGAAATGGTCGCGATGCCGCAGGCCGCCAGCATGCCGATCTCACGCGAACCGATCATGGTGCCGGCGCGCAGCAGCGCCTCGCCGCGCGCGATGTCCGAACCGGCATAGGAGACGAATTGTCCGGGTGACGCGGCGCGGCGAACCTCGATCGCGCCAGCGCCTAAGGGCTGGGTGTGTTCGACCATCACGATGGCGTCGGCGCCACGCGGCACCGGACCACCGGTCGCAATCGCTGACGCCGCGCCCGATAGCACCGGATGTGTCGGCGCGACGCCGCAAGCAATCACTTCATCGTTGAGCACCAGACGGACCGGCGTGGCTTCGCCGGCCGCCGCGAGATCGGCGGAACGCACCGCAAAGCCGTCGACATTGGAGCGATCGAATGGCGGCACGTCGATCGGCGCCACCACGTCCTGCGCCAGCGCGCAGCCGAGCGCATCGGCCAGCGACCGTGGCTCGCCTGGCAGCGCGCGCGGAAACAACGCGGCCTCAAAGCGCGCCAGCGCGTCCTCGCGCGACAGGACGGTCAGGAACTGGTCCTGTTCCACGCCGTCGCGGCTCGGCAGGGACGTGTTGCTCATCTCGAAATCCATATCAGTCCCGCAATAGATAGGCATTCACCGCCGTGCCCGCAGCATGGCCCTCGGAGCCGCCCGGGATCGCAACCCAGCCATCGGCGCGCGCCATGATCTCGATCGGCAGGTCGCCAACCGCCAGCGGCATCCAGCCGCTTTCGTTTCGCGCCAGCAGCGCGATTTCGGCGATGCCGACGCTGGACGCGATCTTGCGAACCAATGGCAGCGTGACGGTCTGTCGCGGCAATCGTCCTGACAATCGATCGAGCGCGGGAAGCGCCAGCATCCACCACGCCGCCAGCGCCTGATCCGGCGCGCCCGGCAGCGCAATGACTGAAGTCGTTGCTATCAGGCCGACGGCGGTGGTGCGGCCGGGCTGCACGGCGATACCATGCGCCTCGACCTGGCCTCGTTCGGCCAAAGCTGTGACCGCGGCATCGCTGCGGCCGACCCCGCTGCCGCCGATCGTGATCAGGAGATCGCATCCATCGGGGTCGAGCGCCGCCGCGATGCCGGATGCGTCGCGCGAAGACGCCCCGGTGACCATGACTTCCGCGCCCTCAGCGCGGGCGTTCGCCGAAATCAATTCGGCCGTCATCGCCTCGCCTGATGTCGCGGGAATGTTGACGATGCGCAGCCGCGGACGACGCACGATCGCGGCTTTCAGCCCGGCGGCGCGCATGGCCAGCAGATCGAGCGGGCGGATGCGCCGGCCCAGAGCGACAAAACTTCCCGCGGCGACATCGCCGCCGATGCGGCGCACGCCCTGCCCTGGAATCGCATCCGCCAAAACCTGAACCATCGGGCCGCTCAGGTCGACGGCATCGGAATCGAGCACGCAGTCACATCCATCAGGCATCGCATCGCCGGCCTCGACCCAGACAGGCGGCTTGGCCAGCGGCAGCGGCGTATAGGAGGACGCACCGACGAGGTCGCGGGCCCGCAATGCCCAGCCATCGGCGGCGGCGATATCGGTCGGCGGAAAGGCCGCGAGATCAGGCATATCCGCCGCGATGCAGCCCAGGGCCTCCGCCAGCGGTACTTCAACTGGTGGCACCGCCGCGAGACGTTGCAGTAACCCGTGCAGCGCACTTTCGAGCGGGGTCAATGAAGCCGGCAGGCGTTGTGTGGATTCCATCCCGGATATCTACTGAATCAGGCCGGAAATAAACAGCCGCTACCCGCCCGGCTTGTCCTTAGCCATTGGCCGCGTTGACGCGGACCGTCGAATGATAGCAAAAAGACCGGCCGGCTGAGTTAGGCTCCCGGCCAAGCAACACGGCCAATGCGCCGGGCCATCACGGGAGGGACGGAATGCTATCCAGAAAAATATCGCTATTCGCTGCGTTCGCGGCTGCGGCGCTGTCGTCATCGGCGGCGCTGGCGCAGGTGTCGGATGATGTGGTCAAGATCGGCGTGCTCACCGACATGAACGGGCCGGCCTCGACGCCGACCGGTCAGGGATCGGTGACGGCGGCGCAAATGGCGGTCGAGGATTTCGGCGGCAAGGTGCTCGGCAAGCCGATCTCCGTGATCATCGGCGACCATCAGGACAAGCCGGATATCGGCGTCGGCATCGCGCGGCGCTGGTACGATACCGAACAGGTCGATCTGATCGTGGACGTGCCGGTGTCCGCCGTCGGCCTCGCGGTCCAGAACATCGCCAATGAAAAGAAGCGGCTGTTGATCGTGCATTCGACCGGCTCGGCGGATTTCCACGGCAAGTTCTGTTCGCCCTACGCGATCCAGTGGGTGTTCGACACCCATGCGCTCGCGGTCGGCACCGCGCAGGAAGTGGTGAAACGCGGCGGCGACAGCTGGTTCTTCATCACCGACGACTATGCGTTCGGTCACTCGCTGGAACGCGATGCGTCGGCCGTGATCGTCAAGAACGGCGGCAAGGTGCTGGGCTCGGTGAAGCCCCCCTTCGCCACCCCGGATCTGTCGTCGTTCATCCTGCAGGCCCAGGCCTCGAAGGCCAAGATCATCGGCATTGCCGGCGGTCCGCCGAACAATACCAACGAGATCAAGACCGCCGGCGAGTTCGGCGTGATGAAGGGCGGCCAGCAGATGGCCGGCCTGCTGGTGCTGATCACCGACATCCATTCGCTGGGATTGCCGGCGGCGCAAGGATTGCTGCTGACCACATCATTCTACTGGGACATGGACGACAAGACCCGCGAATGGTCAAAGCGCTATTTCGCCAAGATGAACCGGATGCCGACGATGTGGCAGGCGGGCGTCTATTCCTCGGTCATGAACTATCTCAACGCCGTCAAGGATAGCGGTACCGACGAGCCGCTCAAGGTCGCCGCCAAGATGCGCGAGAAGCCGATCGAGGATTTCTTCTCCCGCAACGGCAAACTGCGCGAGGACAATCTGATGGTGCACGACCTGATGCTGGTCCAGGTCAAATCGCCGGAAGAATCCAAATATCCGTGGGACTATTACAAGGTGCTGACGAAGATTTCCGGCGAAGACGCATTCGGGCCGCCGGACCCGGCGTGTTCGTTGGTGAAGAAGTGAAATGAGCGGGCGGCGAGTAGATTCCTCTCTGTTCGCCACCCGCCCGGTACTCAGTTTGTTTGGAAAGGTTGCGGCAAAGCGGCGTTATCCATCAAATCAAACAGGAGACCAATGATGCGTCATTTAGCAATCGCGCTCGCTGCGGTATCGGTGTTGGGCATCGGAGCGGCGATCCCGTCCCCCGCCTCGGCGGCAGAGTACCCGTACTGCCTGCAGGGCAGACAGACCGGAGTTCCCGGGGACTGCCAATATCGCAGCTATCGGGAATGCATGGCCTCGGCCTCCGGTCGCGCCGCCTATTGCAGCGTAAACCCACGCTACGCCTTCGACCGCCGTGGCGGGAACCAGCGCTGGCGGTGAACCAGGGCTGGCGGCGAACCAGGGCTCGGCGAGCAAATCGTCCGCCGTCGTAATTCAGTTGAGCGTTTCGTTTTCGGCGCTACGGCACCGCGCAGCGAAACTTTTTTGCGCCCGCGACGCTGAGCCATCCGAGGCGATCTTTCAACCATCGAATGAGAAAAGGTTGCACTCGCCGGGAACAGGTTAGTTGTCAACGCTTACCGATGCGTCGATGTCGCGGGCAGAAACCGGAAAAATGCTCCACGGCCAACATCCCTATTGCGTCCGGCTGTCACCCGGCGGTGCGTACTCTAAACCTCGCTCAGCGAGATTGGTTCAAAGCGCTGATACGCAAAGACCGCCTGCGCGGCGGTCTCTCGAGATCGATCATGTGTTCGATCAATGGGGCTGCTTGCGGCGGCGAGCCTGCCTGCGACGGCAAGCCAGGACTTAAGCCAAAAACCTAAGCCCGGCGTCGCCAAATGCTGCAATCAGTGCCCGTAACCATAATCAGGCTGTCCGCCATGCTGCGACTGGTCGTAGCCACCGTATGAGTTGCCATAGCGCGCGTAATAGCCGGGTCCACCCTGATAGCTATCATAAGCTCCGTACGCGGGACCGTATCCAGGACCCGGTGCCCATGCATACGCCGAAGACGCGGCACCAGCGACGGCAGCGCCCGCGATCACGCCGCCGACGATACCTGGGCCAAAGCCGCCTCGGGCCTCGGCGGGCATGGTGAAGGCAATTCCGGCCAGCGCCAACGCGCCAACCGTCGCAAAAATAGCAGATGATCTTTTCATGGCCAAACCTTTCTAATCCAAACTTTCCAACTCGATGTGTGCCGGACCAACGCGACTGCTTTGCCTTGGTTCGTCACACATGCGCGTGATGCGACCGCGCGATATGCGTCAAAGGCGCGCGGCGCGCGTGGACGTGATCCGAACCTGGCGGGCGGTTCGCGATCATTCCAGGGTCGGCTCGACTTCGTGATTGAGATCACGCGGCCAATGAACGGCTTCTTGGAGGCACACTGATCTGGGACAGCTGGTCAAAAATCTTCAGTTTTCAAAAAGCGAAAGCGTGAAGAATCAAGAGGCCGTCGCAATTCCTGGAGCCAATTAGCCCACCGGGTCCGCGCGAGCGCGGCCCGATGCCAGGCTCCGCGTAGTCCGCCTCTTCACGTTGGCAAATGGCGGATTACGGAAGTGGTGCTGGCGGGTGCGGCAGGATGCTGGCAGGGCCATCTTCAGTCGGGAACACGCTTTCATAGAGTGTGCGAGCCTCTTCAATAAGTCTGGCTCTATCGCGTTCCGGATTGGACTTTTGGAATTTGACTACTTCGCCCATTCTAATCTCCAGTCTACGAGTGGGATGGCGGACGTCATATTGAGCTTTTGGGAATGTAGGTGCCCGCGACGCATTTGTAGTTTTTCAGCTTCCATTCGCGGTAGGGACCGCTTGCTAACCAGTCGGCAATGCCGATTTGCGCGCTTATCTGACAGGCCGTCATCGTGATGCCCGACAGATCACTGGTCGTGACGACCTTCTCAAGACATATCTGGCCATTGCAGAGAGTGGCGATAAGGGTGATAAGCATCGCTGACTTCCGTTGACGAAAACCCTGATCGTTCGTTCATCCGAGCAATCAATCTCCCGGCCGGTTTCGCTCAAAAAACGCATTCGGAAAATTGATCGCAATGCCGCCGGCTTCCACGCCGCCTGCGCATTGGACTCCCTATTGGGACAAGTCATTTCCTTGCCGGACAAGCTTGCTGGACAAAAACCGTTCCTAACTCCGGGATCACGTGTTCGGGAAGCCGGAAGCCGACCCTGCTCCAGCGCCCGGACGACGCCAGCGGCAGTCAACCCAGCGCGCTCACCTCATCCATCGCCGGTGCCGCCAGCCAATCGCGCTTTCGTCGGTCACGCGCCACGATTTTCAAGGCTACTCGGGGAATCAAAACAGGCCACCGACAGGAATAGGAACGAACGCCACCCGAGCAACTTTGCTTTGCAATGCGTTTCCCGCCGAAACGCATGAGGCTATTTAATCCCTAGCCGCGCGGTCCCACTGGGCCCCCCAAGCTGGGGCCGCGTTTTTAAGGAACGCTTTGGATAGTGGCCGGTTGGGCACCCGGTACCAGGTTCTCCCGGTACCTCCCCAACTCGGCTCCGGCGCTCCTCGCTCCGGGGCTTTTTTTTGGCAGCGCGGGGAGGTCGTAGAGTGGATTGGCCCAACGGGTCCGCGCAAAGCGCGGCCCGATGACAGGCTCCGGCGTAATCCGCCTCTTCAGGTTGGCAAACGGCGGATCAGGCTTCGCTGATCCGCCCGGGCTGGATGCTCACCCGTGAAAGACGCCGCCCGGGAGCCAGGGATTCGGGCCCATGGGCTGGCGGTTCGTGATCGTGCCATCGGGCTTTGTCCACGGACCAATGCAGCCCCCGTCGTTGATGTAGCCCCCGGCGACGCCATCAAGTTCGTTGTCGCTCAGAATTTCGGTGTTGAGTTCGGTCCTGGTCATCTTCGTCATCCCTTTTGCTGGTTGAAGCAGCGCTGCGCCGCTTCTTACAGACGGTAGTTGCGGGGATGTCGGATCGCGTTCACGGGTCAAATTGGTCTCTGTGATTTGCGTCACGCTCAAGGGAAAGTGGGTAGCGGCGCGGCGCAGAACCGGGAGTTCGCGGTCGCCGCCGACCAGGCCTGGGCCTGCTGGCCGGTCCGGCCGGTGTCCCGCTTCCCGTGCACCTTTATTGACACGCGCAAGTCCGTGTTTGTGAAGGTTTGCGGATGGCGGCCCCATGATGGTGGCGCGGCGCACACCGGGGCCGGCGTCCGCGAACCTTCGCACTAGCGCTGGACATCACAGGGTGCTCCGTCAAAGCGGACGCGCGCGGCATGGATATCGGAATAACGACGGTCGGCCCAATCGATCAGGCTCGCCATCGGGTCCAGCAGGGATTGGCCTAGCGGGGAAAGGCAATATTCAACGCTCGGCGGCTTGGTCGGAAAGACATGGCGGGTGACAAGTCCGTCGCGCTCCAGGTCGCGTAGCGTCTGGGTGAGCATGCGCTTGGAGATGTCGCGGATGGCTCGGTGAAGCTCGCTGAAGCGCCGCGGTCGCGTCGCGAGGGTCATGATCATGAGGATGCTCCATTTATCGCCGATGCTGTCGAGCACGTCGCGCACCGGGCAATGGACGGGTTCTACTGACTTGGCGTCGTCCGATTGATATCGGCTGAATCGCTCGATCGCGCTCAATGCGTCGCTCATGCGGGTTCCCTTTTTCTCTCCTGGTTACAAAAAACTGCCTCCTTACGGTGCAGGTCCAAGGTCTTTATATGAGACCTACCCTAGAATATAGACCATTTAACACCAGGAGAATACGCATGTTTCTAGTCATGGGAATTACGGGAAAAGTAGGCGGCGCAACGGCCAGGCATCTGTTGGCGCAAGGTAAGAAAGTACGCGCGCTGGTTCGCGACCGCGCGAAGGCGGCAAACTGGGCGGACCAGGGCGTCGAACTGGTCGGCGGCGACTGGAACAATGCGGCCGCCATCGAGCGGGCGCTCGACGGCGTCGACGGCGCGTTTGTCATGCTGCCGGCCGTCTGGGCCCCCTCGCCGGACTTCAAGGAAGCCAAGGGCGTCATCGCGAACTATATCGAGGCGCTGACCAAGGCCGCGCCGCCGCGTGTGGTCGCGCTCTCGTCGATGGGGGCGAACCGGACCAGCGGGTTGGGAATGATCACCGCCCTGTCGCTGCTGGAGCAAGGCTTTCGCGACCTGGCGTCGCCCGTCGCTGTCGTGCGCGCCGGCGGGTTTTTCGAAAACTTCCTTTACGGCCTGCACGTCGCCCAGGGCGGCACGCTCCCCGTTTACTACAACCCTACCAACCGGAAATCGACCATGGTCGCGACGAACGATATCGGTGCCGAGGTGGCGACGCTGCTGACCGGGCCGGCGTGGTCGGGGCATCGCGTTATCGAACTTGGTTCGATGGTCAGCGCGGATGAAGTCGCAGCCCAATTGGGGGAAGTCCTGAAGCTCGACGCCAAAGCCTTTGCCGTCCCGCGGGCCGGTTGGCCGGCAGCGTTCGAGCAGTTCGGCATCCCGAAGGGCCAAACCGGACCGGCTGAAGCGATGTTCGAGGCCGTCAACGCGGGCTGGATGGACCTCGGCGTCGCTGGCACGGAGCACGTCGCCGGCACAACGCTTCCCCGCGATGTCTTCGCGGCGGCCCAGAAGGCCGCCACGGCGTAGGTCCGCGGATCAGCGATGAGATGCGACTTTCCGACCTGCTCCGGAAATTCGCATCTCCTTCAGAATGAATGCGTCGCGGCCGGCCGTCTCTTGACGCGACCACACAGGTCCTCCGCGGCGCCCTCATCAGAAAAGGATGGACAAATGTCAAAGATTTCCTGGCACCAAGTCTCGGCACACCAAGTCTCGGCACACCAAGTCTCGGCCTTGGCACTTGCAGCTTTCTTCGTCGTGGGATCGCTCAGCAATATCTTCGCCCCTGGGTCTATCTACGAGGAATATCTGCGGTGGGGATACCCGCCATGGTTCCATTTCGTGACCGGATCGCTGGAACTCACGACCGCCGTTCTGCTGGCGCGGGCACGGACGCGGCTGTGGGGCTCGGCGCTCGGCTGCACCGTGATGTTGGCGGCGCTCGCGACCGTCACCCTCCACGGCGAATACGGGCACGGGGTGCCGCCGCTTGTCGTGGCGACACTATCAATAGCCGTCGGCTGGTTCGCCTGGCGGAAGCGGCTCCCCAGCTCGGCATGACTGCGCTCGATCGCCAGCTTGAGTTCGTGGGGCGGATTAGCGTTAGCGCAATCCGCCCCTTCACGCTGGCAAGCGACGGATCACGCTTTGCTGATCCGCCCTACGGGCTGAAAGGAAGAGGCCACCCCGGGAGGTGGCCTCTTTTTTGAGATCGATTTTCATTCGGCGCTCTCGCCCTGGATGGACGAAACGGCCACAAGCGGCACTGGATGCGGATCACCCGTGAAAGACGCCGCCCGGGAGCCAGGGATTCGGGCCCATGGGCTGGCGGTTCGTGATCGTGCCATCGGGCTTTGTCCACGGACCAATGCAGCCCCCGTCGTTGATGTAGCCCCCGGCAACGCCATCAAGTTCGTTGTCGCTCAGAATTTCGGTGTTGAGTTCGGTCCTGGTCATCTTCGTCATCCCTTTTGCTGGTTGAAGCAGCGCTGCGCCGCTTCTTACAGACGGTAGTTGCGGGGATCCCGGATCGCGTTCACGGGCCAAATCAGTCTTTGTGATTTGCATCACGCTTGGGGGAAAGCAGGTACTGGCCCTTTCCAGCCCCAACAATTTGGTCCCTTTTGACTTTTAGGTTGGCCCTTTTTCAAAGCCCCCAATCCTCCGATGGAGAACAGGTTCCTGGTTCGCCTTTGTGACTCGCATGACACGGCCCGCGAACGGCACCGAACGGATTCTCCGATCCCGCGTCCGGTGACAGTGCACTAAACCGGCCGATGAACATGCCCCAAGGCTGCCAAGGCTGCCAAGGCTGCGCACTTCCTGCACAGAAGCAATCCACGGCCACCAAGCCAAGCGACACTATGGATCGCTTCCGTCTTTGCTCGACGAGCTACGGCGGACAAGTCGCGGAGCCTCTCATCGTGCGCGATTTGCGCGCCAGCCGTTGGCTCGCAATGACGAACTGCCGTTTTCGGTTGCGACCAATTGACCCGTCGGGCAAATCACCAAAAGCTGTCCAGCCCCTCGGCGAAAAATATTCTGCTTCACTTCTGACCCAAATCACCGGCTCATTCCGTGCCATCCCGTCCCGCAAGAGGGGCGTTTCGCGATCGTCACGGACGTGGGACGGGATGCGGTGGACGTGGACGCGCTATTGACGAACAGCGCTGAAGCGGACGGCGAAGTCGTGTGGTCCTGACACCTCGACGCTGGTGTCAAGTTCTTGAGAAGCAAGCTTCTTGAGGGCGACGGTGGCAAGAAAGCCCGATCACCGGCTATTCGATTCACACATTTCTGAGCCTCAGAGTGGTACCGTATTTGATGCGGCGGAAGGCTTCGAGGCCCAATCGCATCACCATTGGACCGGGCTTT
>JBDTKZ010000078.1:0-21779 GCA_039935075.1 Bradyrhizobium sp. | reverse complement strand
GCGCGCGGGGATTTCTTCGGAGAATAGTTCGAGGAGGAGGTCGGGCATCAATTGAACTCTTTGCGCGGACGGCGCGGCTGGCGAACACGGCGCGGTCGCTTCTCCCCTCCCCCTTGCGGGGAGGGGTCGGGGGTGGGGGGCAACGCGCTCTGAATCTCGATCAACACGCCTTCGAGGTTTCCGAGCACATCATTGTTCCAGAAGCGCAGAACACGGTAGCCGGCGGCTTCAATCTGGCGCTGGCGCAATAAATCCGATTCCTGCTGCCAATTATGTTGTCCGCCATCCAGTTCGATGACGATCTTCGCCTTGCGACTGGCAAAATCGACAATGAACGGGCCGACGAGAGCTTGCCGTCGAAAATGGGATCCCGCCAACGCGATGTCATGACGAAGCCGCTGCCAGAGCAGACGCTCGGCATCGGTCGGCTGCGCCCGCATTCGCTGCGCAAATTGTCGCTGGCGATCTGTCATCGCGTGCGATCCAAGCATATTCGTCATCGCCTGTGGACCCCCACCCCCGACCCCTCCCCGCAAGGGGGAGGGGAGCAGGGGCGTCGTCGAAATTACGAAACGCTCACCTAACCGGCACGGCTTGTGAACGCGCGATTTGACTAACCCGCCCTGCCCGCTTCGGTGTGGATCCAGGCTTCGCCGCAGGCTTTGGCCAGTTCGCGGACGCGCAGGATGTAGCTTTGGCGTTCGGTCACCGAAATCACGCCGCGAGCGTCGAGCAGATTGAAGACGTGGCTGGCCTTGATGCACTGGTCATAGGCCGGCAGCGCCATCAGATGTTCTTTCTGATTGCCGCCGTTCTTCCAGCCGGCCGCGAGATATTTCTTGCAGGCGTCTTCCGCCATGGTGAATTGCCTGAACAGCATGTCGGCGTCGGAATATTCGAAATTGTGCCGCGAATATTCCTGCTCGGCCTGTAGGAACACGTCGCCATAGGTCACCTTGTCGGCGCCGTCGCGACCGTTGAAATTGAGATCGTAGACCCGGTCGACGCCCTGCACGTACATCGCGAGACGCTCGAGCCCGTAGGTGAGTTCGCCGGCGACCGGCGCGCATTCGACACCGGCGACCTGCTGGAAATAGGTGAACTGCGACACTTCCATGCCGTCGCACCAGCACTCCCAGCCCAGCCCCCACGCGCCGAGCGTCGGGCTTTCCCAATCGTCCTCGACGAAACGGATGTCATGTAACGCGGAATCGAGACCGATCGCGGCCAGCGACTTGAGATAGAGGTCCTGAAGGTTCGGCGGCGACGGCTTCATGATGACCTGAAACTGGTAATAATGCTGCATGCGGTTGGGATTTTCGCCGTAACGGCCATCCTTCGGCCGGCGCGATGGCTGCACATAGGCGGCCTTCCAGGGCTTCGGCCCGAGCGCGCGCAATGTCGTCGCCGGATGGAACGTGCCCGCCCCCATTTCCATGTCGTAGGGCTGCAGGATCACGCAGCCCTGCTCGGCCCAGAACCGCTGCAGCGCCAGGATGAAGCCCTGGAACGAGCGTTCCGGGCGCATGTGGGGGGGTATCTCGTCCATCGTCCGATTCGAATGCGTGAGAGGGCTCGGCAGAGCGCGGGACCGTATCGGCGAGGGGACGGGGAATCAAGGCAATGTCCGGCCGGATTCGCCTCCAAATCACCATGACGGACACAATTGCGCAGACCCGGGTGAGCGCGCGCTAACCATCGGCGCGAAGCCGTCGCAAGCGATGCGAGATCGTTAGCAATTGGCCGCTATCACGGGGGCATTCGGATGCTCAATCATCGCGCCCGAAAGGGTTCGACCAACCGAACCCGCCTCCAAGCTTGCTCGCCGGTCCTGAACAGGGGTCATGCCCGACCCCGGGGCCGGCGCAAGTGATTCCAGGACCGAGTCAGCCGCAGTGAGACTGACTAACCCGGAGGCTGATTAGCCCGGCCGGTAAGCCCCGGTGATCGGGTCTTGCCGCAAGGTCGGAATATCGTGCGACCGCGCAACCTGGGCGGCGCGCGATAGCCTCGCCTCTTCCAGTTCCTTGTTGACCCGGAGCGCGGTCCGGTAAGCCCAGCGAACCACGGCAAGCCCACCCAGGGCACCCGCGAATGCGACAAGCGGCGGCATCGGTCGATCCTTCAGCTTCATACGTCAAGCCCCCAAGCCACATTGTTGCGCAGGCCGGCGCCGCCCGCAATCGCCTTGTCCGGGACCAAATGGCGCAATCACAACGTTGTCAAAACCCGAATTTGGCCCAAATTGCCCGGGTCTCCAGCGCCGAAATCAGCTCGTCCGGCAGCCCTGACAGACCTTGCAGCGAATTCAGCGTGGCCGCATTTGCCGATTTGCGCCCGAACAGGCCCGACAACATGCCGGATGCGGGCGCAATCACCGGGGTCTTGACCTTGTCGCCATAGCGCGCGCGCAAGGTCGAGCGCAGGTCGCCGATCGCATCCGCCAATCCCAGCGAAATCGAGGTCTCGCCGGCCCAATACTCGCCGGTAAACAGCACGTCATCGCCGCCCTTCAGACGGCTGCCGCGGCTTTGCTTGACCAGCGCAATGAAGATCGCATGGATCTCGCGCTGGAGCGCCTTGACGCGTGCAACATCGTCGGGGTTTTCCGGCAGGAACGGATCCAGCATCGCCTTGTGGGCACCTGCCGTATACAGCCGCCGCTCGACGCCGATTTTCCTGATCAACTCCTGGAATCCAAAGGAGCCGCCGACCACGCCGATCGATCCCAGAATCGAAGAGGGATCGCAAAAGATCTCGTCGCCGGCGCAGGCGATCATGTAGCCGCCGGACGCTGCCACGTCCTCGACGAACACCAGCACCGGCAGCTTCTTTTCGGTGGCGAGCTGCCGAATCCGCAGATAGATCTGGCGCGACTGCACCGGCGAACCGCCGGGCGAATTGATCACCAGCGCGACCGCCTTGGCATGCTTGGTGGCGAAGGCCCGCTCCAGCGTCTTGGCGACGCCGGCCAGCGACATTCCGGGCCGCAGCGGGGTCACCGCGCCGATCACGCCGGACAGCCGGACCACCGGGATCACGGCGGTTCCGGGTTGAAAACGCGCGGGAAGCAGCGCCTTCAACCTGTCGATCAGGCCTGTCGCCTGCGTGCCGTCCGTTTGATCGTTCATGTCGTTACCTCGGGTTAACCATTCTTTATCACGCAAGTGTCATGGAAGAGATGGAACGCCATTTGCATCGCAGCGGTATAGTAGCTGCGATGGCGCAGCGGAGAAAAACATGAAAATCTATCTTCTGATCCTGCTGATCGGCGCCCTCTTGACCGCGGTTCATTTCACCTCGCCGCCCGAACAGGGTTCGAAAACGCTTTCTTGATAGCGGTTTGCCTGATAACGGCTTGCTCGATAGCCGCTTGCTCGATAACCGCCCTGCTCACGACTTGAGCGATCGGGGGCACTCAGGGGATCGCCAATGGCAAAACCCCCTTCCCGGCCAGAACCTCCTGCACCTGTTTATTAGGCGCGCCTGACTGATCATTGAGCATCAGCGCCGCATGGAGCCGTGTCGGCGCCTTGCCGCCCTTGATAGCTTGAACCAGCACCCGGATCGCTGGCGCCGCGGGATCGCCATGAACCGGCAGGATCGCCAGGCTGCCGAAGCCGCGATCGAGCGCCGCCAGCACTTCGGCCAGTCCATCGGCGCGCCATATCAGGCTGAGTACCCCGCCGGATTTCAACGTCCGTCGCGCCGCGTGGATCCACCCCTGCAGCGTCGCCGCGGTCGCGACATGGGCGATCTCGCGGGTCTTTTCCGGCGAGGCCCGATGCCGTGCCGGATCATTGAACGGCGGGTTCATCAGCACGACATCGGCGCTATCGGGCATCAGGCCGATGGCTGCGAAGGCCTCGGCGCCGGCGGTTAAATCAAGCACGATGGTCTCGGCCGGAATCGCATTTGAACGGGCGTTGTCGCGCGCCAGTTCCGCGAGCCCGGCGTCGATCTCGACCAGCACAAGCTCTAGCCCGGCGACGCGTCGGGCCACCGAAAGGCCCGCGGCGCCGACACCGGCACCGAAATCGATCACGCGATGACCTGGTCGCACCGGCGTCGCCGCCGCCAGCAACACGGCGTCGTGACCGGCGCGATGACCGGACTTGCGCTGCCGCAGGCGCAACTGCCCGCCAAGAAACGCATCCTCGGTCAGCTCATGGGCCGGATCAGTCATCGGCTCGCAGTTCGTGGGACAGGCCGGCGTCGCTCAGGAGCTGGCGGGCCTCACGGTTATCGTCCTCATGGACCAGAATCCGGCGCGGGATCACCCCGAGCGAGCCCTCGATAATGCTCATGTTCTGGTCCAGCACCAGATGATGGATATTGGCGCCGTCGAGCAACGCGCCGACAGCTGAAACCAGTACGATATCGTTGGTCCGAACCAATTCCCGCAACTTAAGGTTCTCCTTTACCGACCCGGCGTGTCGCCACGGCGCATGTCAACCACTTCGCGCTCTTGCCGCGCTGCACTGCACTTTATATTGTTATAGGACAGTGCCTGATTTCCGAAGTTGGCGAGCATCCGGCTTCGGGAATAAAGGGGCGCTGGCAGGCATACAGTTTCTGGCGTCGCTTCCAATTTGAAGCTCCTGATGCGATCTTGCCGCAGCTGGAGCAAGACTTCAAATCGGCGGCGCCAGCATCGTGCGATTTGGGCAAATGTGGAGACCGGCGTGGCGGTTATAGTACCCTTCGAGAGCCCTGCGGGCGCGTCGATCGATCGGCTGGTTCAGCTCGTCGCCGCCGACATGGAGCGCGTCAACGCCACCATCCTGTCGCGGACCGGCTCGGAAGTGACCATGATCCCCGAGGTCGCCAACCATTTGATCTCATCGGGCGGCAAGCGGCTGCGTCCGATGCTGACCCTGGCGATGGCGAGCCTCACCGGCTATTCCGGCGACGGCCACATCAAGCTCGCCGCCTCCGTCGAGTTCATGCACACCGCGACCCTGCTGCATGACGACGTGGTCGATGAGAGCGAATTGCGCCGTGGCAAGCTGTCGGCGCGGATGCTGTGGGGCAACGAGGCCAGCGTGCTGGTCGGCGACTTCCTGCTCGGCCAGGCCTTCCGCATGATGGTCGAGGTCGGCTCGCTGCGCGCGCTGGATATCCTGTCATCCGCCGCGGCCACCATCGCCGAAGGCGAAGTGATGCAGCTCGCCGTCGCCAAGAACACCGCCACCACCGAAGACGAATATCTCGCCGTGATCCGCGGCAAGACCGCCGAACTGTTCGCCGCGGCCTGCGAGGTCGGACCCGTGCTGGCCAATCGACCGAAAGCCGAGCAGACCGCGTGCCGCTCGGTCGGCATGAATCTCGGCATCGCCTTCCAGCTGGTCGACGATGTGCTGGACTATGGTGGCAAGGCCGCCAAGCTCGGCAAGAACATCGGCGACGATTTCCGCGAGGGCAAGATCACCCTGCCCGTGGTGCTGGCGTTCCGCCGCGGCAATGACTCAGAGCGCGCCTTCTGGATCAAGGCGCTGGAGCGCGGCGAAATCGGCGACGCCGATCTCGATCACGCCATCGGCCTGATGACCAAGCATCGCGCGCTCGAGGACACCATCAGCCGCGCCCAGCACTACGGCGCGATGGCGGTCGATGCGCTGGCGCTGTTCCCGGCATCGCCGATGAAGACGGCACTCGAAGAGGTGGTGGCGTTCTGTCTGGCGCGATCACACTGATCTAGGCAGTAGGATGGGCAGCGATACCCATCGCTTCGGTGCATGCGACTGATGGGTATCGCGGAGTTGATCAGCGGGCGCGCATTCGCGCGACCCGTTGGCTCTACCCATCCTACAAAATCTTTCTTAGCTCAGCGTCCCCGCATGCACCCACCATTCGGGGTGATCGCGGCGGATTTTATCTGCCGCGCGGCCGGCATCGGCGGTGTTCTCGTAGATTGCGAAACAAGTCGCGCCCGAGCCCGACATCCGCGCCAGCCAAGCCCCGTTGGTCGCCGACAGCGCCGAAATCACGTCGCCGATGATCGGCTGGATACGCGTAGCCGGCGCTTCCAGATCGTTGGAACTTGCTGCCAGCACTTCCACCCAGTCTTCGACCGAGCCGCCGGCTTCAGGCCATGCGGTGCCCCGGAAAACATCGGTGGCGCCGACCAGCAATTCACCGTTGCGCAAACCGAGCGCATTGAACACGTCCCGGGTCGCCACGGGAACGCGCGGGTTGACCATCACGCACGGCATGATCGGCAGGCTGAGCGGCAGCAAACTCTCGCCGACGCCAGTCATGTCGCAGGGGCGCGATGCGAGACAGACCGGCACATCGGCGCCGGTCGCCAATGCGACCTCGTGCAGCCGTTCGTCGTCGAGCGACAGCCCGTTCAATTGCGCCAGCAATCGCAGCGCCGCCGCCGCGTCGGCCGAACCGCCGCCGATCCCGGCCGCGACCGGCAGCACCTTGTCGAGCGTGAAGCTGCCGACCTTGAGGCCAGGCACGCGCTCCCGGAGCAAATCCGCTGCCTTGATCACGAGATTATCCGACGTCGCGCCGCAGGCCTGCGCCAGCGGTCCTGATGTCTGGAGATCGAGTTCGGATCCGGGCGTCAGCGTCAAATGATCGGCGCAATCGGCGAACGCCACCACGCTTTCGATGTCGTGATAGCCGTCGGTACGGCGCCCAACCACCCGCAAGGTCAAATTGACCTTGGCGCGCCCGTCTTCAGATAACGCCGGCATCGGCGACCGCCCCCAAACGCTTCGATCAGCCGCCCTTGCCGTCTTCTTTTTTCTTGTCCGCGGAGGCCGCCGAGGTATCGGTCGACGGCGGGATATCAGGCAGGCCGTTGGCGATCTTGGCCTCGATCTTCGGCAGATCGTCCGGCTCGGGCTTGAGGTCGCGGGCATGGGCCCACTGGAATTTTGCTTCCAGCGTGCGGCCGACGCGCCAATAGGCGTCGCCGAGATGGTCGTTGATCGTCGGATCCTCGGGCTTGAGATCGATCGCGCGCTCGAGGTTCTTCACCGCTTCTTCGTAATTGCCGATGCGGAAATAGGCCCAGCCGAGCGAGTCCACGATGTAGCCGTCGTCCGGATGCTGATCGACGGCACGCTTGATCATCTTCATGCCTTCGTCGAGATTGATGCCCTGATCGATCCAGGAATATCCGAGATAGTTGAGCACGTGCGGCTGATCGGGCTGCAGCTCGAGCGCCTTCTTCATGTCTGCTTCGGCCTTGGGCCACTGCTTGGAGCGCTCCTCGCAGATTCCACGGTAGTAATAATACACGGTGTTGGCCTTGTCGGACGGATCCGGCAGCGCATCGATGCCCTTGGAATAGGTTTCGGCGCAGTCGGCAAACTTCTTGCGGCCGCGCTCGACATTGCCGAGCGCCATGATGGCTTCGAGATCCTTGGGATCGTCGGACACGACGGCCTTCAGGATCTTGATGGCCTCGTCGCTGCGGTCGGCGGCATCGAGATCGGTGGCGAGCTGAATCTGCGCGTTGCGCTTCAGCGGCGAGCTGGCCGGCACGCGCTCGTAGATCTTGATCGCCATCTGCGGCTTCTTCACCGACTCATAGAGATCGGCCAGCGACAACAGCGCCAGCGGATGATTGGGCTGCAAATAGAGCGCGAGCTGCAGATAGACCAGTGCGAGATCCTCGCCGCCGCGGCGCGTCAGCGTCGCGCCGATGCCATATAGCGCTTCGGCCGCACCGGCCTGCGCCGAGTCGACCAGCGGCGGCAGCTTCTTGCCGGCCTTGGTGTCGCGCAGGCCTTCCAGCACCAGCGGGTGGCGCGGCAGCTTCTTGTCGAACGCCTCATAGATCGCGTTGGCCGCCGCGTCATCCTTGTTGCGCGTCAGCCAGCGCGCATATTCGTCGGCCACCCGCAGCATGGAATCGTCGAGCTTGTAGGCCCGCTCCAACCGCACGCCGGCGTCCTTTTCCTTGCCTGCGAGATCCAGGATCATGGAAGCATGCAAATCCTTGAACAGCGGATACCATTCCGGTCCTGTCAGCTTGTCGATATTGGCGACCGCCGCCTTGGTGTCGCCGGCGCCGTAACTGGCCCAGCCTGACAGCAGCGTCGCGACCAGGTCGGTAATCGGCCCGCGAATGGACTGATTGATGTTGAGCTGCGCGCTGGCGTATTTCTTCGCCTTCAGATCGCGCACGCCGATCACCAGGCGGGCAACCCGATTGTTCTTGTCGATGGTCAGGATACGTTCGGCGAGCTTCACCGCCTCATCGATATCGCCATCGGCGACCGACGAAATGAACGCGCGGTCGAGCAGTTCGTTGTTCTTGGGATCGGTGCGCAGCGCCGAACGATAGAAGGCAGCGGCCGAGGTCGCGTCGCGCTCGACGCTGGCATGACGGGCGGCCAGATAGCTGCCTGACGTGGTCAGCGATTTCACATCGCGGCTGGACGGAAATTGCGCGGAGTTGTCGGCGAGACGATCCGGCGTCTGGGCCGAGAGTGAGCCCGGCACCGCGAGCATGGCGACGGAGAGCGCGGCAAAGGTCCAGCGATTGAAACGAATGGAAAGCATCACGGTTCGCCTAGCTCCAGGAATGGTGTCAGGAATTTGTGGCAGGATTTCGGGCAGTCTCGGACGCGATCTCTAATCGTCGGCATCAAGCCCTTCGACCAAGCATGGCGACCATGCCGCTTTTGGCGTTCAACCGCAAGGATATGGGCGGTCACTCGATCGGCATTGAGGCCTCGATGACTGCCAATTTCACCAGCAGATTCAACCAGTGCCGCCTCAAAGCGCTTTCAGTGTGGCGGTATCGTGGCCAAGCGCCGCGGCAGCCCGTTCCGGACCGATCGGGGTCCCGGAAGGCAGCTGCTGGTTTTCTCAAGCGTTTTCTTGAGGCCAACCGATACCCAGTTCGCTTGAAAACGCTATTCGCCTCACCGGCTCACGCAAAATTGGTCACATCGCCTCGTAATTAGGTCCGCCGCCGCCCTCCGGCGGAACCCAGGTGATGTTGCCGTTCGGATCCTTGACGTCGCAGGTTTTGCAATGGACGCAGTTCTGGGCGTTGATCTGGAAGCGCGGACCGGCGCTTTCCTCGATCCACTCGTAAACTCCCGCCGGGCAATAGCGGTTGGACGGGCCGGCATAGACATCGTGTTCGGACGTCTTCTGCAGGTTCATGTCGGCAACCCTGAGATGGACCGGCTGATCCTCCTCGTGGTTGGTGTTGGACAGGAATACCGACGACAGCCTGTCGAAGGTCAGCTTGCCGTCCGGCTTTGGTGGCGCGATCGGCGCGTGGGCTTTCGCCGGATCGAGCGTCTTGCGATCGGGCTTGGCGTGCGACTGGGTTCCGAACAGCGAGAAGCCCAGCGTGTTGCACCACATGTCGATGCCGCCGAGCGCGACGCCGAGGATGGTGCCGAACTTCGACCACAGCGGCTTGACGTTGCGGACCCGGTACAAATCCTTGCCGACGGGCGAGGCGCGCCACGCGTTCTCGTATTCGATCAGCTCGTCATTGGCGCGCCCGGCGCCGAGGGCTGCCGCGACATGTTCGGCCGCCAGCATGCCGCTGCCCATCGCGTTATGAACGCCCTTGATGCGCGGCACGTTGACGAACCCTGCCGCGCAGCCGATCAGCGCGCCGCCGGCAAAGCTCAATTTCGGCACCGATTGATAGCCGCCCTCGGTGATGGCACGCGCGCCATAGGCCAGCCGCTTGCCGCCTTCGAACAGCGTACGGATCGCCGGATGGGTCTTGAAGCGCTGGAATTCATCGAACGGCGACAGATACGGATCGTCGTAATTGAGATGCACGACGAAGCCGACCGCGACCTTGTTGTCGTCGTAGTGATAGAGGAACGAGCCGCCGCCGGTCGAATTGTTCAGCGGCCAGCCGAACGAATGCTGGATCAGGCCCTTCTGGTGTTTAGAAGGAGCGATCTCCCAGACTTCCTTCAGCCCGATGCCGAATTTCGGCGGCTCGCTGTTGGCATCCAGCGAAAATTTCGCGATCAGCTGTTTGGAGAGGCTGCCGCGTGCGCCTTCCGCGAACAGCGTGTATTTGCCGAGCAGTTCCATGCCGCGGGTGTACGAATCCTTGTGAGAGCCGTCCTTGGCGATGCCCATGTCGCCGGTGGCGATGCCGCGCACCGCGCCCTTGTCGTCGTAAAGCACCTCGGCCGCGGCAAAACCCGGATAGATCTCGACGCCCAGCGCTTCGGCCTTCGGCGCCAGCCAGCGACAGACATTGCCGAGCGAGCCGATATAGCAGTGATGATTGTTCATCAGCGGCGGCATCGCGATGGCCGGCAGCGGAATCGCACTGCCTGAAGTCATCCAGTAGAATTTATCGACCTTGACCTGGGTCTTCAGCGGGCAGTCGGCATCCTCGCGCCAATCCGGAATGAGCTGGTCGAGCGCCAGCGGATCAATCACCGCGCCGGACAGGATATGCGCGCCGACTTCCGAGCCTTTTTCGACCACGACGATGCTGAGATCGGCATTGAGCTGCTTCAGCCGGATCGCCGCAGCCAGACCGGACGGTCCGGCGCCGACGATCACGACGTCGAATTCCATGGACTCACGCGGCGGAAGTTCTTCAGTGCTCATGATCTGGTCTCAGCCCGGTTGAGAACGCTTCTAAAGCTCCGTTGTTTCCGATTTTTCGGCGGAGAACAACCATGGAAATACCTCTTGGGGTGTTTCGTCATGGCGCAATGCATCCTAAGTTGGGCTGATGTCGCACAGCTTCCGCCCATGACGCCCGAACCCGCCCCTACCATCCGGCAATTGCTCGCCTTTTATCTGGAGGCCGGAGTCGATTGCGCGCTGACCGATGAGCCGGTCAACCGGCTGTCCGATCCCGCCGCGGTCCCCGCGGTCACAGTCCCTGGCTTAAGCGAGCCGGCGCCGCCCAGACCCCTCCGCCCGACGCCACCAGCCGTTCCGGCTCCGCGCGGCGAAGCCACCCCGGCACCGGAAGCGGCGATCGCCTCGGCGCGGGAAGCGGCCCGCACCGCGCCGTCGCTGGAAGTGCTGCGGACGCTATTGGAAAAATTCGACGGCTGCGCGCTGAAAAATACCGCCACCCGACTGGTGTTCGCCGACGGCAATCCGCAGGCGCGAATCATGTTCGTCGGCGAGGCCCCCGGACGTGACGAAGACATCGAGGGCCTGCCGTTCGTCGGCCGTTCCGGCAAGTTGCTCGACCGCATGATCGCGGCGATCGGGCTCGATCGCAGCAAGGCCTATATCGCCAATGTGATTCCGTGGCGGCCACCCGGCAACCGCACCCCGACGCCGCAGGAAACGCAAATCTGCCTGCCGTTCATCCAGCGGCAGATCGAACTGGTGAACCCGGACGTGCTGGTCACGCTCGGCAATCCCTCGACGCAAACGTTGTTGTCGACCCGCGAGGGCATCATGCGGACCCGAGGCAAATGGTCCGACTACAATACCGGCAGCCGCACGATCCGCGCGATCGCCACCTTCCATCCGGCCTATCTGTTGCGCTCGCCGTCCTACAAGCGCATGTCCTGGCTGGATTTGCGCGCGATCGCGAAGGCGCTGGAGCAGACCACTTCGTAGGGTGGGCCGCGCTCAGGTGCCGTCGGCAGCGGGACTGCCCAGCACCTGAGGCAGCGAATAGCGGCGTGCCAGCAGCCGGGCCAACCACTCGCGCTCAACCTCGCTTGCGGCTGACGCGATCTCGATGCGTTGGGCCTCGACATCGACAGTCAAGCGATTGCCGGATGCGGTTTCACGCAGCCGCAAGGATTTTAGCTCACTCGGGTCGAGATCGGCCTGGAGCCGTTTTGGAAAAGCCGAACGCCAGGCGACGATCGGATTCTGGTTTCGCCTGTACGAGCTGAACTGGGGCGGTGCGATACCGGAATCATAGGCGACGCTGCTTCGTCGCAGCGTCAATGTTTCCGGTACCGAGGGACGGAATACCCGGAACAGCGTGTACGCGGCGGCGATCCCGCCGAGGGTCCAGGCACAGAGCCAGAAGATCAGGAAAGCCGGGGCGTTTCCCGCCAGCACTTTTGAGGCCGCGTCGCGAAACCCGATCTGCCACATACCGAGCCAGAACAGCAGGAACAGCCCGATGAAATAACGGCTGAAACCGCCGGCCACGGGAATGACGACGGTCGGATCCCCGCCATCCTCGACAATCGAAATCTTTGAACCTGACGGCGGATTCAAATCCATCTCGCACCTCGACTTTGAAATTGCCTCGATTTTGAAATCACCGGATTGAAAAATTAAGGTCCTTTCGGCCGCACAATGGCCCAGCCGATCCGCAGCAAGGGCTGGCGGCCATTCACCAGCCAGTCGAAGGCGCGCGGCACTTCCGGCACCAGGCCGGGAAAATGCTGCGCGATATCGGCCGGAGGCGTGCCGTCGGTATCGGATGCGCGCCACACCACAACGCCGCCCATCTGGTTGAATTTTTCCGGCGTCAGCCACGGCGTCCGTTCCGGCGTCTTGTCGAGAAACAGATGCGGCCGGCCGCTATCGAGCGAAACCAGACTGGCAATCTGCGCGTCGCCGGCCACCGCACGCAGCCGCTGATTGGTGCGCCGCTGGAAGCTGTCGCCGAAGAACCCCGCGATCGCTTTGGCGGGCAGCGAGGTCGCGGCCTCTCCGCTGCCGGTCCAGGGCAGGAAAACCGCCGACGCGAACACTGCGAGCGCTGGTGCGGCGATCGCCGCCGCCCAGACCGCGCGCAGCACGCGCTGCCGCCGCAATTGAACCAGATCGCCCGATGTCACGATGACGGCCAGTCCCGTCAACAACAGCGCGATCCCGGCACCACCGACGACACGATCGAGATCAAACAGACCTGCGACCACGCTGCCGGCCAGCGCCGGCGCAATCGCAAAGAAATAAACAAAGTTGCGGGCCAGTGGATCGACCGGCGGCCGGAAGATGATCGGCGCCTCTTCGGTGGTACGGCTGAACCAGCCGCTATCCAGCGCCACCAGCACGACGATGCCCGACACCGCCAGCAGCAAACCGCCGAGCAGCCGCGCCCAATGCAGCGCGCGCGCGTTCAGATCCGACAGCGCCGGCCAATGCGGCAGCATCAGGGTATCGGCGCGGACCAGCCAGATCAGATAAGGCAGCGCCAGCACCACGATCACCAGCAGCGCGAACAGCGGATCGAATGATCTGAGCGTGCGCCGGCCGCGTTCGGTGGCGAGCGCGAACGCCGCGACCAGCAGCAACAGGCCGATCGCCGCCGACGTCGTCAGCAACAACAGCCCGGCTTCGATCGACCAGGCGAACCAGGCGTTGCGGCGGCCCTGTCCGATCAATCGCCAGGAATGCAGCAGCAACAGCGCCCAGAGCGGTCGCGCCAGCACCAGCGGCCCGAACTCGACGCCGGGCGAACTGAAGGCGGTCACCGTCATGGTCAAAAGGATCGCCAGCACCGCCTGCTGCCCGCCGACCACGGCGCGCGCCAGCAGGTAAAGCGCCCAGAACGCCGCGACCGAACAAAGCTGCGCCAGCAGATAGACGCCGAACATGTGGTTGCCCACGGCGCGAAACGCGATGTCGGCGAGCCAAAACGCCAATGGCGGACCCAAATCAGTCCCGACCCGGTATTCGCGGCCATAGGCCAGCACGGTCGCGAGATCGCCCGGCGGGCTTCGGTACAGCAATAGCGGCAGGATCAGCCACAACGCCGCCTGCGCCAGCACCACAATCCAGACCACCAGCCGCGGCCGGGCGCGGATCAATTCGACAATCAGCGAGGTGAAACGCATGAACCGCCCGGAATGCCCCTGATCGAACCGGCAGGCCGCGCTGTCCGATCTCGAACGTTTGATAGAGCGCGTCAGCCGCCGAGGCAACTGGCGTCAGATGGCGGCGGAAATCTCGACATCGACCGTCGTTTCGATCGCGCGCGTGCCGGCAGCGATCGTCCCCGCCCGATGCCTTTCCCGGGCGGCCGCGACGGGCGCGAAAAAGCGGCGGTGATGCACGGTCGGACCGAGCCGGTTCAAAGCCTCCAAATGATCCGGCACGCCATAGCCCTTGTGCTGCTCGAAGCCGTAGCCTGGACAATCCTGCGCCAGCGCGCACATCAGGCGGTCGCGTGACACTTTGGCGACGATCGATGCCGCGGCGATCGACAACACCAGGGCGTCGCCGCCGATCACGGCATCGCAATCGCAGGGGGTGTCGAGCCTGTCGCGGCCATCGACGAACACATGTTTCGGCATTTCCGGCAGCGCATGGACCGCGCGCGCCAGCGCCCACAGCGAGGCGCGCAGGATGTTGTCGCGATCGATTCGCGCCGGCGAGGCAAAGGCGACCGCAAACGACGCGGTGGTGCAGATCTCCTCGAACAATTCTTCGCGGCGACCGGCGGACAGCCGCTTGGAATCGTCGATGCCTTTCGGGATCCGCTTGGGATCGAGCACCACGGCTGCCGCCACCACCGGGCCGGCCAGCGGCCCACGCCCGGCCTCGTCGCAGCCGGCGACTGGCCAGACGCCGCGCTTGATCAGCGCGCGTTCGCGACGAAAGCTCGGCGCCGCCACCGCGATGACGCCCCTGGGAAGTTTCGCCGGTTGATCTGCCGGTTTTGTTTCAGACGTTTTGCGAATCATGCTGGGATGGTGCGCAAGCGTCCCCGGCGGCGCAACCGGGAACCGTGCGCAATTCCCGCTATCTATTGGATGCCTGGTTCGGTGGACTTAATCCGGCAGGTGAACGCGCCTGTCCTCGCCGACCTCAATGCCCGGCGCGACCACCACTTCCCAGGGATGCCCGTCAGGATCGGCAAAATATCCGGAATAGCCGCCATAATTGGTCTGGTGTGCCGGCTTGATCAGCGACGCCCCCTTCGAGAGGACGAAATCCAGCACTGCATCGACCTCTTCCGCCGTGCGGCAGTTCCATGCCAGCGTCGTGCCGCGAAACGCCAACGGTCGCGGATTTTCGTCAAGCGTGACGTCCTTTGCCAGATCCCCCCAGGGAAAAAGTCCCAGCACCGAGCCGCCGGTGTCGAAGAATGCCACGATCTCCCCGGTCGCACGATATTTTCGCGTAAAACCCAATGCTTCGTAAAAGGCGATGCTGGTGCGCATGTCACCGACGCCGAGTGTAATGACCGTGAGTCGCGGAACCGGCGGCGACAATCCTTTACTCACGTATCTCTCCTGTCTTTCTTGCCTGGCATGCGAGGAAGACGAAGCAGTCCAGCAATCGTTGAACCATCTCCGGGTTACCTCGCTTCACTCGCAATCACGATTGCCAATTATTGCGTCAGAACAGGCTGAGCTGCTGCCCGCTGCGCTCCGGCCGGATGAAATGATCGGTGGTCAATTTCGAGCGGCGCTTGTTGAGGCCAAGCTTCTCGCAGGCGATCTCAAAACGGCGGCCGATCATCCAGGCTATCGGCCCGGAGCCCTTCATCCGCGCGCCCCACTGCGAGTCGTAATCCTTGCCGCCGCGCATGTCGCGGATCAGCGTGAAGATGTGCCGGTAGCGGTCCGGATAATTCGCCATCAGCCATTCGCGGAACAGGTCGCGCACTTCCAGCGGCAGCCGCAGCAGCACATAGCTCGCTTCCTTGACGCCGGCATGGGCGGCAGCGTCGAGAATGCGCTCGATCTCGGAATCGTTCAGCGCCGGGATGACGGGCGCGACCATCACCGTGGTCGGAATTCCCGCCTCCGATAATTGCCTGAGCGCTTCCAGCCGCTTCGGCGGCGTTGACGCCCGCGGCTCCATGGTGCGCGCCAGTTTTGGATCGAGCGTCGTGACCGAAAGCGCCACCTTGGCGAGGTTACGTTTCGCCATCCGCGAAAGGATGTCGATATCGCGGGTCACCAGCGCCGATTTGGTGACGATGCCGACCGGGTGGCCGGCGCGCTCCAGCACTTCGAGAATCCCGCGCATGATCTTCCGCTCGCGCTCGATCGGCTGATAGGGATCGGTGTTGGTGCCGATCGCGATCATGCGCGGTTCGTAATCCTGCGCCGCCAATTCCTTTTCCAGCAACGCCGGCGCGTCGGGCTTGGCGAACAGCATGGTTTCGAAGTCGAGCCCGGGCGACAGGCCAAGGAAGGCGTGGGTCGGCCGCGCGAAGCAATAGACGCAGCCGTGTTCGCAGCCCCGGTAGGGATTGATCGACCGGTCAAAGCCGATATCGGGCGAGTCGTTGCGGGTAATGACTTTGCGCGCGGTGTCGAGCGCCACGGTGGTCTTGAACGGCGGCAATTCGTCGAGGCTCTGCCAGCCGTCGTCGAAGGCGACGCGCGCTTCAGCCTCGAAACGGCCGCTGGCGTTGGATTGCGCGCCGCGGCCGCGCCGCCTGTCACGCTCGATCGCAACCGCGATTTCCGGAAAAGGGGAAGATGCACCCGCCGGCTCGGAGGGCGCCGTGACCGGCGGGTGCTTGAGGGCATGTGAGGATGCTCGGCTCATGGCGAGAACATAACACGCTATAAGAACAAATCAAGAACATTGACTGAGATCATCCACAATTGAGCGCGGGATTTCGATATCGGCGCAGTCACCCGTAGTTGCCGCAAAAAGCTGCAAACGGACGGCTGTTTTGCGTATGACAAGGTGATAACAGTGCAGCGTTTTCAACGATTGAGCCATTGAAGCCTCATTGATGCTGAGCGTCATCATTCCGACCGACGGTGTCGAACAGCCCGCTGTCGCCACGCTTGCAGCGCTGGTGCCGGGCGCCGCGGCAGGCGTGATACGCGAAGTGTTGCTGGTCGATCGCGCCGGCACCGACACCATCGAGCGCGTCGCCGATGTAGCGGGCTGCAACTTCCTGGCGTTTCAGGGCACGCGCGCGGCGGCACTGGCGGCAGGCGCCCGGCAGGCGCGCTCGCCGTGGCTGATGTTCCTGCATGCCGGCGCGGTGCTCGACTCGGGCTGGATCGAGGAAACCACGCAATTCATCCAGGGCGTCGCCAACAGCGGCCGGCCCCGCGCCGGGATCTTCCGCTACGCCCGTTCGCCCTATGCCGATCCGCGGCTGCGCGATGGCCTCAAGTTTCTCGCGCGGATGATTGCGGGCCCCTCGGCGGAACAGGGCCTGCTGATCGCGCGCGATCATTATGACCGGCTCGGCGGCTACGCCCCGGACGTCCGCCGTTCCGAGGCCAGACTGCTACGGCAGCTCGGCCGCTCCTCGCGCACGCTGTTGCGCAGCCGGATCATCGTCGCCTGAGGCGCCGCTACCCCCCTACCGGCTCGCGTCACGCAACGCGCGTGAAAACGCGGCGCTTGCAATATATTTGATTCTATCAAATAATAGATTGATGAAATCAATTATATCGCTCAACCCCGCACTCGAAGGCCAGATCGCCGCGATCCGGGGTTTCAGCCGGTTCTATACCCGCAAGCTCGGCATCATCGAGCCGAAGCTGCTGGCGAGCCCCTGGACGCTGCAGGAGGCGCGGATCATTTACGAGATCGCGCAGCACGACAGCTGCACTGCGACCGATCTGGTTCAAACCCTCGGTCTCGATGCCGGCTTTCTCAGCCGCACCTTGCAGGCCCTGCAGCGCCGCCAGATCGTGGCGCGAAAACCCTCCAAGGCCGACCGCCGCGCCAATGAACTGGCGTTGACCGCGAAGGGCCGCGCCGCCTTTGCCGAACTCGAAAGACGGTCGCGCGATGAGGTCGGGGCCTTGCTGGCCGGGCTGGACGATCGCGAGCGCGCCGCCATCGTCAACGCCATGAGTGTTATCGAGCAGGTGCTGGAGCCGCCGGCGCAAAAGCCCGCGGGCTTCATGCTGCGGAACCATCGCCCCGGCGATATCGGCTGGATCGTGTCGCGGCACGGCGCGATCTACGCGCAGGAATATGGCTGGGACATCAGCTTCGAGGCGCTTGCCGCCGAAATCACCGCGCAATTCCTGAAGTCCTACAACCCCGCGCGCGAGCAGTGCTGGATCGCCGAGATCGGCGGCGAACCGGTCGGCTCGATCTTCCTGGTCAGGGCATCCGACGACGTCGCGAAAATACGCCTGCTGCTGGTGGAGAAAAAAGCCCGCGGGCTCGGCGTCGGACGTGCGCTGGTCGAGCAATGCCTGCGATTCGCCAGGGACGCCGGCTATAGTTCCGTCACGCTGTGGACCCAGAGCATCCTGGTTGCCGCGCGGGGAATTTATCAGCGCGCCGGATTTCAATGCGTCAGCCAAGAGAAGCACCATAGCTTTGGGGTCGATCTCGTCGGCGAAACCTGGGAGCGCGAACTGTGAGGCCACGGCGTCGCGATTCGTCGCGCCGCGTCACCCCTGAACTGTTGGCTATGTACAAGCAAAGGGCGCATCAGCTTCGCGCCGAAGCCTATCGCAACCTGGGGCGCGCTTTGCTGGCGCTGGCGGTAAAATTGATCCGCCGGCGCTGACGGCCATCAAGCGCTTGCCCCCGTCGCCTTCGGCCGCCGCAGATGCTCATCCAGCCGCGGCATGATCTCGACGAAATTGCACGGCCGCGTCCGATAATCGAGCTGCGCCGCCAGAATGCCATCCCAGCCGTCGCGGCAAGCGCCCGGCGATCCCGGCAGGCAGAAAATAAACGTCGCACCGGCAACGCCCGCGGTCGCGCGGCTCTGGATCGTCGAGGTCCCGATCTTGGCGTGGCTCAGCATATGGAAGGCGATCGAGAAGCCGTCCATCCGCTTCTCGAATAACGGCTCGATCGCCTCCGGCGTCACGTCGCGGCCGGTAAAGCCGGTGCCGCCGGTGGTAATGATCGCATCGACGCCGGCATCGGCGATCCACCGCTTGATGATGACACGGATCGCATCGACGTCGTCGGTGACGATCTCGCGCGCCGCGAGCTTGTGGCCCGCCGCGGTCAAGCGATCCGCGAGCGTGGTGCCGGATTTGTCATCCTGCAGCGAGCGGGTGTCGGAAATCGTCAGCACCGCGATGTTGAGCGGGATGAAGATGTGGGATTCTTCGATGACGGACATGGCTTCAACCTTTTCGCCAGCGTCATCCTGAGGAGCGCGCACTTGCGCGCCTCGAAGGATGGCCACAGGAACTCGCTTCTCATCCTTCGAGGCTCGCCGAAGAGGCTCGCACCTCAGGATGACGTCTAGCTCTGTTTCGTTACAACGCTCCGGCGCCAAAGGTGTTGCAGGCCTGCACCGTGCCCTGCTGATAGCCGGTCATGAACCATTGCTTGCGTTGCGCGGCCGAGCCGTGGGTGAAGGAATCCGGCACCACGCGGCCGGTCGCCTGCCGCTGCAGCGTGTCATCGCCGATCGCCGACGCCGTGGTCAGCGCGGAGTCGATATCGCCCGCTTCCAGGAAACCCGGACGCTTCTTCTCTTCGCGATTGACCCAGACGCCCGACAGGCAGTCCGCCTGCAGCTCGACCTTGACCTGCAGCGCGTTGGCCTCGGCCTTGTTGCCGGCCTGCTGTTGCAACTGCGTCACGCGCGGCAGGATGCCGAGCAGGTTCTGGATGTGATGGCCCGCTTCATGGGCGATGATATAGGCCGCGGTGAACTTGCAGGCATTGCCCGAACAGCCATGGAACCGGGTCTCGACCTCGCGGAAGAATCCGGTGTCGAGGAAAATCTGCTTGTCGGGCGGGCAGTAGAACGGCCCCATCGCCGATTGCGCCATGCCGCAGCGCCCGCCATTGGTGGAGTTGCGGAACAGCACGATGCGCGGACCGGAATAGGTTTTCCCGCTGGCTTGGAAGATTTCGCTCCAGCGATCGTCGATCTCGCCGAGGATGCCGGCGATCATGCTGCCCATTTCATCCTTCGGTGCGCCGGTCTTTGTCGTCGATGTGGTGCGGCGATCGGTCTGGGTGGTCGGCGCCTGACCGCTCCCGCCGTTGAGAATTTCCGCGCCCCCGATCAGGATTCGCGGATCGATTCCGAAGGCGTAACTGATGAGGCCGAGCACGATGACCGTGCCGATGCCGAGACCGC
This sequence comes from Bradyrhizobium sp., assembly GCA_039935075.1. GTDB lineage: Bacteria > Pseudomonadota > Alphaproteobacteria > Rhizobiales > Xanthobacteraceae > Bradyrhizobium. Next base: position 1,879 of record JBDTKZ010000078.1, on the reverse strand, counting down.
CGCCGCCGATCGGCAAGCCCATTCCGCCACCACCGCCGCCACCGCTGTCATCGCGACGGTCATCGATATCGTCGCTGCGACGGAAATCATCGTAACGCATGGCGTTTTTCCCTCATTCCAGTTCTGTCCAGCAAGACCGGACCTGCAATACGACGAGAACCCAAAATTTCCATTCCCTTAATCAATAACCCGCCCGGCAAAAATTGCCTAGCGTGAAAGAATTACCCGGTTAAGCCGATTTTTACTTTGCCCGGTCAAGGTGTGGTCAGTCGGTTGTTTAGTCCCGCGTCGCCGACAGCGTCGCCTGAGTCAGAGTAATTGAGTCATGGTTGTGTCGCGTCGCGGGGCGTCTGCAAGGGCGCCCCGCACTAAATTTGAGTCCGAAGAGAGCACACGTATTGTCGTCGGCGATTGCGTCGCCGAGATGTCGAAGCTCCCGGCTGGTTCGGTCGATCTGGTGTTCGCAGATCCGCCGTACAATCTGCAGCTCAAGGGCGATCTGAAGCGCCCCGACGAATCCCATGTCGACGCCGTCAACAACGACTGGGACAAGTTTTCATCCTTCGCCGCCTATGACGATTTCACCCGCGCCTGGCTTTTGGCCTGCCGCCGCATCATGAAACCGTCGGCGACGCTGTGGGTGATCGGTTCCTACCACAATATTTTCCGCGTCGGCGCCATCATGCAGGACCTCGGCTTCTGGGTGCTCAACGATATCGTCTGGCGCAAGACCAATCCGATGCCGAATTTTCGTGGCCGCCGCTTCACCAACGCCCACGAGACCATGATCTGGGCCGCGCGCGACGAGAAGGCCAAGGGCTACACCTTCAACTACGAAGCCCTGAAGGCCGCCAACGAAGACGTGCAGGCGCGCTCCGACTGGCTGATCCCGCTGTGCACCGGCGAGGAACGGCTCAAGGGCGAGGACGGCAAGAAGGTTCATCCGACCCAGAAGCCCGAAAGCCTGCTGGCGCGGGTGCTGCTGTCGTCGTCAAAGCCCGGCGATCTCGTGATCGATCCGTTCAACGGCACCGGCACCACCGGGGCGGTCGCCAAGCGGCTCGGCCGCCGCTACATCGGCTTCGAGCGCGACAAGATTTATGCGGCGGCGGCGGAAGCCCGGATCGCGGCGATCGAACCGCTGCCGGAAGCAACGCTCGCCCCCTTTATGACCGCGCGCGACGCACCGCGGGTGGCGTTCTCCGAATTGATCGAGCGCGGCATGATCTCGCCCGGCACCAAACTGGTCGATTCCAAGAAGCGCCACGGCGCTTTGGTGCGCGCCGACGGCGCCATCATGCTCGGCGACAAGGTCGGCTCGATCCATCGCATGGGCGCGGTGGCGCAGGGCTCCGGTGCCTGCAACGGCTGGACCTTCTGGCATGTCGAGACCAACAAGGGTCTCAAGCTGATCGACGAACTCCGCGCCGAGATCCGCTCCGGCATGGCGGTGGGCTGAATTTTCGCATCTGTCGTCCCGGCGAAGGCTGGACGACGGAGTGAAAGAACGTGCCTGACCTCTTGTCATCGCCCGGCTTGACCGGGCGACCCAGTATTCCAGAGCACTGATGGTCGAACATTGACGCTCTGGAATACTGGGTCACCCGCTTTCGCGGGTGATGACGGTCGGGGAAACCTTCGGATTCGAATTTCAAACAGCGCACAATTTCGCGATCTCGCTGCGGGTTTCGCGCGAGGTTTGGCCTGCTCGTTTCGCCCTTCGCAAAAGAGGGCGCAGTGCTACCCCAAGAGGGGAGCAGGGAATGCCGGACGCTCGGCGCGTCCGCAGCCGCGTGTGTAGTGGTAGTAAGCACACGCGTTAGTCACCACGGTCACGCCGGAAACGTCCGGCATTCCCCGCGCAATGGTTTTAACGGTT